>NZ_JAXHPZ010000005.1:0-221011 GCF_042466435.1 Paracoccus sp. R86501 | reverse complement strand
GGCCACGCTGGAATGGGCGATGCCGACGCCCGCCGCGCCCTATAACTTCGCCAGCCTGCCGCAGATCACCTCGCGCGAGCCTTTGTGGGACACGCCCGATCTGCCCGTCCAACTGGCGCGGGGCGAGGGGTTCCTGGGCGATCCATCCCGCAACCGGCGCGAGACGCTGACCGTCGAACCCGCCACCGGCACGCCGGAATATATTGTCGTCTTTCCCGGCAACACCGCCCTGCCGATGCTGATGTCGGCCGTGACGGGGCTGTTCTTTCTGGGGATGCTGATCAAGGCTTATTGGCTGGTGCCCGTCGCGGCCCTGGGCGTTCTGGCCTGCGCGCTGGTCTGGGCATGGGGGCTGCAACGGCCCACACCCGAAGGCCCGCTGCCTGTCGGGCGCGGGTTGTCGCTGCCCCTTGCGTCCGAGGTCCCCCATCCCCCCGGCTGGTGGGGGTCGCTGTTCCTGCTGCTGGCGAACGGCACATTCTTCGGATCGCTGCTGTTCGGATATGCCTTCCTCTGGACCATCGCGCCGAACTGGCCCCCGCAGGCATGGGCGCAGCCGGGCCTGCTGCCCGTGGCACTGCTGATCGGCGGGGCGAGCATCAGCATTGTCGCCGCACGCGTCAGGTCGCTGTGGCCGCTGACCTGCGCCGGGGCGTTGGCCATGACGATGGCGGCGGTGATGGTTCTGCGCGCAGTGCCCGACCCCGGTCAGCACGCCTATGCTGCGACGGTCTGGGTGCTGGCGGGCTATGCCATCCTGCACCAGATGCTGGCGTTGATCATGGCGGGCTTCTTCGGCGCGACCCGGATCGCGGGCCATGCGCCCCGGACCACGGGTGGGCTGCATAACACCGCGCGGCTGTGGTCGGATTACGCCGTAGCGGTTTCAGTCTTGGGCATCGGGGCGGCGCTGCTGCCGGGGTTGGGCTGATGGGGACCGTCATCCGCCTTGCCCTGCCGTTGACGGTCTGGCTGGCGGCTTTCAGCGCGGTCTATGGGCTGAACGGCTGGCTGTGCACGACGGGTCTGGGGGATGCGACGGCCCGCGCCGTGCTGGCCGCCGCCGTTCTGCTGGCGGTCGCGGTGCAGGCGGGTCTGATCCTCTGGCTGCGGCGGTCGGATTGGCGCGCCGCCGGACCGGTGCTTCGCGGCGTGGCGATGACGCTGGCGGCGGTGGCGCTGATCGGCACGGTCTGGACGCTGGTTCCGGGGTTGATGCTCAGCCACTGCATCTGAACGGCGGGGCGGCGTGTGATATTCGTTTGTCGCGCCGCGATTGTCTCGGCTTCACCGCCAAGCGGCCGGATATGGGAATGCATGTTGTTTTCACGGGCCATTCCCTGCAGAACTGAAACGCGTGACTTCAACGAATAAGTTAGGAACCAAGCAGATGGACCAAGGCGCAGGGCGACAGGCGATCATCCAGAACCATGCCGCCTTTCTGCAAGGGACGCATGATTTTCAGGCCGACATCAACAAGCTTGCCGACAGCAGCCTGATCGGCACGATCCTTGAAACCGTGATGCTGGCCACGAACATGCGCTTTGCCGCCGTCGCGCGGGTGACGAACGACCGCTGGATCGCCTGCCGCACCGTTGACGAGGTCAACTTCGGCCTGAATGCGGGCGACGAGATCGAGATCGACTCGACCTTCTGCCAGTCGGTGCGCCGGACCTCGACCAAGGTGGTGTTCAACGATGCCGCCACCGACGAGGTTTATGGCGGGCACCCCATCGCGGCCAAATTCGGCATCGCCAGCTATGCCTCGATCCCGATCCACCGCAGCGACGGCACCTTCTTCGGCACGCTTTGCGCCATCGACACCGAACCGCGCGACATCAAGCAGCCGCGTGCGCAGGCGATGCTGGAAATGTTCGCCGAGGTCATCGGCCAGAGCCTCGAGACCGAGGAACGTCTGGAAGCGCAGGAACTGATGATCGCCCATGAACGCGAACTGTCGCGCATCCAGGAGGAATTCGTCGCCGTGCTGGGCCATGATCTGCGCAACCCGGTGGCGGCGCTGGACGCGGGCTTCCGCCAGCTGGACAAGGAACCGATGACCGAAAAGGCGCAGATCCTGCTGCCCCTGATGCGATCCTCGCTGCGCCGCATGAACGATCTGATCGAGAACATCATGCTGCACGCCAAGGCCCGCTTGGGCGGCGGCATCCGTATTTCGGCGACCGCCGATGCGCCCATCGGCGGGGCCGTGACCCAGGTGGTCGAGGAAATCCGCGCGGCTTCGCCCGATCATCCGATCACGCTGGACGTGGCGATCGACCGCCCCGTCAGCTGCGATGCGCCGCGGGTCGCGCAGGCGGTATCGAACCTTCTGTCGAACGCCGTGCGTTACGGAACGCCGGGCGCGCGCATCCATGTGCATGCCGGGCTGGACGAACGCGGGCTGGTCATCAGCGTGGCCAATCAGGGGCCGCCCGTCCCCGACGATCTGCAGCACCGGCTGTTCCAGCCTTTCCGTCGCGGCAATCATGCCGTGGGCGAGGGGTTGGGGCTGGGTCTCTATATCGCCTCATCCATCGCCACCGCGCATAACGGTTCGGTCGAGGTCATCTGCGAGGGCGGCACCACGACGTTCTCCTTCCGGCTGCCGATGCTGCCGTTGCTTGCGTCGGACAACGCCTGATCAGACCGAACTCAGCAGGATCGACGTCTCGCTGTTGGTGATGCCGGGAATGCCGCGGACCTCGCGTAGGACGCGGTCGAAATCGGCCAGGCTCTCGGCGCTGAGCTGTGCGACCAGATCCCAGTTGCCATTGGTCGAATGCAGCTGATGCAGCGCGGTGATGCCCCGCAGGCTGCGAATGACCTGCGTGGTCGATTGCCCCGACACCTCGATCATCATGACGGCGCGGACACCCTGCGGGCCACTGTCCTCGCGCGCGCGGATGGTGAACCCCAGCACCGCGCCGGATTGCACCAGCCGGTCCATCCGGCTTTGCACCGTCGCGCGTGACACCTTCAGCAACGTGGCCAGCTTGGAGACCGGCGCCCGCGCGTCTTCGCGCAGCAGGCCGATCAGTCGGCGATCAAGGTCGTCATAGGGGTGCATGGCAGTTCTTATATCCTGTCTTGGCAATATGCACAGAATGAGTGTCCAGATTGGACAGCATGATTATACAATCCTTCAGGCGGCATGGCTATCTTCGATGCATGAACATCCTTCGAAAGCCCATGCCCCATATGTCGCGTTCCTCGCTTCAGGCCCCTGCGTCGGTCGTCATGATCCGCCCGCACGGCTTCACCCCCAACGCCGAAACGCGGCGGGACAACCATTTCCAGACGACCGCCCCGATGAATGCCGCGACCGTCGCAAAAGCCGCCCATGACGAGGTGACGCGCGTCGCGGATGCCCTGCAGGCGGCGGGCGTGCAGGTGCATCTGTTCGAGGACGAGGGTGCCGAAACGCCGGATTCGGTCTTTCCCAACAACTGGTTCTCGACCCATTCGGGGGGGCATGTGGCGGTCTATCCGATGTATTCGGCCAACCGCCGGGCGGAACGCCGTCCCGATGTGCTGGAGATGCTCAAGCAACGATACCGGGTGCAGGATATCATCGATTACTCGGGGCTGGAACAGGATGGTCTGTTCCTTGAGGGCACCGGCGCGATGGTGATCGACCACCTCGAACGTGTCGCCTATGCCGCCCGGTCCAAACGCACCAGCGAGATCCTGCTGGAACGGTTCTGCACGCATTTCAGTTATGAGCCGGTGGTCTTCGACGCGGTCGATGCAACCGGCCAGCCGATCTATCACACCAATGTCGTGATGTGCATCGGCACCGGTTTCGCGATGATCGGTCTGGACTGCATTCCCGATACGGCACGCCGCCACGAAGTGGCCGAACGCCTGCGCCGGGGCGAACGCGACATCATCCCGCTTGGCCACGCCCAGATTGCCAAATTCGCCGGAAATGCCATCGAACTGCAGGGCCGCGACGGTCTGGTGCTGGCACTGTCGTCGCGCGCGCTGCGGTCGCTGAACGGGGGCCAGCGCACGACGCTAGAACGTCATGCGACCCTGTTGCCGCTGGATATTCCCACCATCGAACACGCGGGCGGTTCCGTCCGCTGCATGATCGCGGGGCTGCACCTGAGCGCCCGCCCCCTGAACAGCTAAAGAGAGCATCCCATGTCCCCGCTTCCCTCCAGACTTGCCTATGTCCCCTTCGTCTCGGTCGCCGACATGATGGGGCTGGTCCATCATATCGGCGTCGAAAAGATGCTGACCGACCTTGCCGCCGAGATCGAGGCCGACTTCCTGCGTTGGCCAGCGTTCGACAAGACGCCGCGCGTCGCCTCGCATTCCGCGATCGGCGTGATCGAGCTGATGCCGACATCGGACGGTGAAACCTATGGGTTCAAATACGTCAACGGCCACCCCAAGAACACCGCCGAGGGCCTGCAGACCGTCACCGCCTTCGGGGTTCTGGCCGATGTGGTGACGGGCTATCCCAAGCTGCTGAGCGAGATGACGATCCTGACCGCGCTGCGGACGGCGGCCACCAGCGCCATGGCGGCCAAGCACCTGGCCCCCGAAAGTGCGCGGACCATGGCGATGATCGGCAATGGCGCGCAGTCCGAATTCCAGTGCCTGGCCTTCAAGGCGGTCTGCGGGATCGACACCGTGCGGCTGTACGACATCGATCCGACCGCGACGGCGCGCTGTGCCCGAAACCTGGCGGACAGCGGTCTGACGGTGGTGCAATGCCGGTCCGGGCAGGAGGCCATCGAGGGCGCCCAGATCATCACCACCTGCACCGCCGACAAGCAGTATGCGACGATCCTGACCGACAACATGGTCGGCGCCGGCGTGCACATCAACGCCATCGGCGGCGATTGCCCCGGCAAGACCGAGCTGCATCGGGACATCCTGCATCGCGCCTCGATCTTTGTCGAATATCCGCCGCAGACCCGGATCGAGGGCGAGATCCAGCAGCTGGACCCCGACCACGCCGTGACCGAGCTGTGGCAGGTCATTGCCGGACAGGCGCCCGGCCGCAGCGACGCGCGGCAGATCACCCTGTTCGATAGCGTGGGCTTTGCCATCGAGGATTTCAGCGCCCTGCGCTTCATCGCCAAGGCCATCGTGGGGACGCCGTTCTTCGCGCCGCTGGACATGATCGCGGACCCCGACGACCCGCGTGATCTGTTCGGCATGCTACAGCGGGCTAAACCCGACACCATGGGCAATTAGACCCGCCCGCAGCGATATCACCGATACGGGCCGCGGGATAAGGGCGGCCATGTCATCATCCCGCCGTACTCGATGCCTTGGAAGTGGATCGTCTGAGGCGTGGTGCGTTCGGTCTCTTGACCATTGTGGATATTTGCAGGTCGGCAAAGAGCAAAGCGGGCCTGCGAACCACCCCCCGGCCAATGCAAGCGATCCGCTGTGACGCGCCCCCGAGTGATGGTGCGGGACCTTGGCTGGGAAGGCTATGGGCGATGTACTGCGCGGCTACTTCGCAGCGTGGTCCAGAATGACCATCGTCACCAGTGCCATGGGCATATCAGGCAAGGCCGATTGCGCTGCAGCATTGACAGCATATTGGCCAGCCAAGACCCTTTGTAATCTCTGGAAGCGTTGAAGCGAAAACGGGTCTTCGCCCGGATCATGGTCGGTTAGGCCCCTGAAGGTGCCGACCAAGAGACGATTATGATCGATGCCATGGTATCTGAACGCGCGAAAACGGCTTGCAGCCTGCTTGCAAAAATGGGGAATTACCGATTGCTCAGGCGATACTCGCAGGCCGACCGGCGCTATAATCCGCAGTTGTACCGCGTATGGATCGTGATCTGCGTGGGTGCCGGGTCCGATGTCCCCGAGCCGGTTGCATGGGAACGGATCCACTCAGCGGCCTGGCCGACCTCGCTGATGAAATCATGCGAGATGACATAGTCCAGCGTGCCGGTTTCCAGCAATGCCCGGCTATAGGGGGTCAGCTCGTGGCCGATGAAGACGGTATCCTCGGCCCTGCCGACCGCTTCTAGGGCTTCGGCAACGCCACGGTTTGCACCTGCAAGGTTATATATCGCCGCCGGACAACCGTGGGTCTTGATATGCGCGGCAAGCTGGGCACGAGTTGTTTCGGTACTGTCGTCCGACGTCATCTTCTCCTCGATCCTCAGATGGGGGAAGTCGCTTCGCAGGACCCGTCGAAAGCCCATTTCCCGTTCCTGCTGGGTCCGGAACGCGACGCTGAACATCAGCAATATGCTGCTGCGCTGCTTTGGAAGGATCTTGCCGATCAACTGGGCGGCAACACTGCCCGCGGCATATTGGTCGTTTCCCACATAGGCGGAACGTCGTGACGACGGCAGGTCACTGGTCAGCGTGACAACCGGCCTGCCCGCACCCACGACCTTGCGGATCGCGCGATTGATTGCCGGGTGTTCACGGGCGACGACGATCACCCCGTCGAACTCTGCCGCATCCTCGATATGGCGGGCAAAATGAACCGGGTCGGATTCATTCGTGGACACGTATTGGCCTTCGATCTGGATGCCCGCCATGCTGCGGTTCACCCGATCGACCGCCGTCTCGACCATCAAGTTGAAGCTGGTTCCGGATTCGCAAAGCAGCTTCACCCGAAGCGAACCCGCGGTGTCATCCTGTTCGCGTGTCAGCTTTTCAAGGGCCGCGCGAACACGGGTCCGGGTCTTTTCCTTCACGCCGGGACGGTTGTTCAAAACGCGGTTGACCGATGCCGTGCCAACACCTGCCAGCTTGGCGATTTCCTGAACCGTCGGTCCTTTCCACCGGCCCGTCGGGGGACTTGAGGGCATCTTATTCTCCTTATTATGATCTGTTTTGCATCAGAAATTACGGGACGAAAGAAATCACGCGGATTTCGCAGTATTTGGAACGGCTGCGGCCATATAATGATGTTAAATACATCAAAATAATACGACAAGCTGGCTTCCAAGATTGGAAGACCAGCGCATATTAGATGCAATACCAGAGGATAGGAACCGATCACCGGAGGACCGCGACAGCGGGGTGGGTCGGGTCCGAAATCAAGCAGATACAAAGTTTTCAGATAGCATGCCGGGGCTTTCCGCGTGCCTGAAACATGGCGCCGTCCGCGATGCGGGCAGGGAATTCCCGGTCACGGGGACGGCGGATTGGCAGAGGAGGAACATGTCATGAAATTTACCCCCACCATTGCGGCCGGTGCCGTTGTTGCCTGCATGTCCACGGGCGCTATGGCGCAGGACATTGCCGTCATCGTCGGATCGGCGCAGGACGGCTTCTGGAACATGGTCAAGAAAGGCGTCGAAGATGCGGCCCTTGTCGTCGAGGCCAATGGCGGATCGGTGAATTTCCTGCAAACGCCGAATTATGACAATTTTGGCCCCGATCTGGTGTCGCTGATCGAGCAGGCCGTGGCCCAGGGTGCCGACGGGATCGCCATTCCGAACTGGTTGCCCGAATCCGAAACCCCCGCACTGAAGGCCGCGGCCGACAAGGGCATCACGATCATGTCTTTCAACGCGGGCCAAGAGGAGATCGGCGAGTATGACGCCTTGAACTATTTCGGGTCCGACGAATATCTGGCCGGTGTCGCGGGCGGCAAATACCTTGCCGAGAACGGCGCAGCCAAGATCATGTGCCACATCCATAATCCGGGCGCGGTGAACCTTGAAACCCGTTGCAAGGGCGTTCAGGACGGCGCCACCGAAGCCGGGGTCGAGACCTATATCCTGCGCGTTCCGGCCAACATGGATCAGGACATGGTCGGCACCTCCGAGGCGATCAAGGCCGAACTGATCGCGGACGGCGACATCGACGCGGTGATCAATCTGGCATCCTGGGCGGCCGATGCCTCGGCGTCCTCCATCGAGCAGTTGGGCAAGGCCGAAGAGGTTCAGCTGGGCACATTCGACATGTCGGCATCGGTTCTGGAACGTATCGAGGCCGGAACACAGGTGATGGCGATCGACCAGCAGCCCTATCTGCAAGGCTTCCTGTCCACCTCGATGCTGTTCTCGCATATCAAGTTCGGCACCGAACTGGCGACAAAGCCCGTGCTGACCGGCCCGGCCATCGTCGATGCATCGAATGTCTCCACCGCGATTGAGGGCGTGAAGCTCGGCGCGCGCTGATCCTTTCCAGCAAAACAGGACCTGCCTTTTCCGGGCGGGTCCCTTTCATCGCCCCGCATGACGTGGAGCGCATGCGATACCATTCTGGAGACACCCCATGACCGACACGACTTCCACAAGTGGTCCGGCGGAAAGCCCGGGCGCCGAGAAACCCTTGCCCAGCTTATCCTTTGGCGAACTCATGCGCAGCCCGGCCGCCGGCGCCTTCATGGGCTTCGCCATGGTATTCACCGTCTTCGCCATCTTCGGGTTCCAGCGCAATTTCCTGTCGGTGGGCGGGGTTTCGACCTGGGTGAACTTTGCCTCGACCGTCGGCATGATCGCGATCCCGGTCGGCTTCCTGATGATCGCCGGAGAGCTTGATATCTCGACCGGTGCGGTGCTGCCGGCTTCGGCCATGACGGTTGCGGTTATCTCGGGCTATTACGAAATGCCGATCATGCTGGGGATCTGCGCGGCCCTTTCGATGGGTGCGTCCATAGGCTTCATCAACGGCATGATCGTGACCCGCACGCAGGTTCCGTCCTTCATCGTCACGCTGGCCACGCTGTTCGCTGTGGCGGGTCTGACGTTGTCGCTGTCGATCGTCTTCATCAACACCACCCAAACTTCGCTGAACGCCCCGGATTGGGCAAAGACGCTGTTCGGCGGGCGGCTGCTTGGTGGCTTCCGGTCATCGGTCTTCTGGTGGATCGCGATGATCATCGGCTTCATCTTCTTCCTTCACAAAAGCCCTTGGGGAAACTGGGTCTTTGCGCTTGGCGGCGATCAGGAAAGCGCGCGCAACGCCGGCATCCCCGTGCAGCGTCTGAAGATCGGGCTGTTCATGCTCAGCTCTACATCGACCGCATTCGCGGGCGTGCTGCAGACGATCCAGTTCAACGCGGCGACATCGCAGGCTAATTTCGGGATGATCTTCAACACGATCATCGCATGCGTCGTCGGCGGGCTGCTGCTGACCGGAGGCTTCGGCACGGTGATGGGCATCGTCTTCGGCACGCTGACCTTGGGCGTGGTGCAGCAAGGGATCGGTTATACGGAAATCGACCGGAACCTGTCCTTCCTGATCATCGGCGTGATGCTTCTGATCGCGGTTCTGATGAACGACACCTTCCGCAAACTGGCCACCAGCTGGTCGACGAAGAAGAAGTAAGGAGACGGCCGATGTCCAGTGGAACCCCTGTTATCGAACTTCGCAATATCGACAAGTCTTTCGGGCCCATCGACGTGTTGCATGAAATCAGCCTGAAGGTGGGCGAGGGTGAGGTGCTCTGCCTGCTTGGCGACAACGGCGCGGGAAAATCGACGCTGATCAAGACGCTTGCCGGAGTGTATCAGCCGACGCGCGGCGAGATCCTGATGGATGGTCAGGCAACCAGGTTCAGCGGACCGCGCGATGCACAGGCCCGCGGCATTGCCACCGTGCACCAGTTCGGCGGGACCTATCCGCTGATGTCGATCGGGCGCAACTTCTTCATGGGGATGGAGCCGACGCGCGGCTTCGGTCCCTTCAGGGTCTTCGACCGCGAGAAGGCGAACCGGATCGCGGTCGAGGAAGTCCAGAAGATGGGCATCACCCGCATCACCGATGGCGACCGCCTTGTCGGCGGCTTGTCGGGGGGTGAACGGCAATCGCTGGCGATCGCGCGGGCCGTCTATTTCGGTGCCCGCGTCCTGATCCTTGACGAACCGACCGCGGCCCTTGGGGTAAAGCAGGCGGCTCATGTCCTGCGTATCGTCAATGAGGCCAAGCGCCGGGGCCTTGCCGTCATCTTCATCACCCATCAGGTCATGCATGCGATGGCGGTGGGCGACCATTTCGCGGTTCTGATCCGCGGAGCGATCGCGGCCGATTTCCGCAAGGGAGAGAGAACCCGAGAGGAGATCGCCGATCTGATGGCGGGCGGTGAAAGCATGGCCGATCTGGAAGCCAGCATCGAGGGCCCGGCGGATGCCGCCGAAGGTCGAACGGCCGTGGCGCCGCTCTGACAAGACAGGGGCAGACAGGATCTGCCCGATCCCAACGACCCCAGAATTCGACGGGCGGATCTGTTCCGACCCGACGGGAGGAGACTTGCAATGACAATCAGGCTTGCCGTCATCGGCGCGGGACTGATGGGCGCGGATCACGCAAAGATCGTCGCAGAGGATATGACCGGCGCGCAGCTTCAGGTGATCTGCGACATGGACGCAAACCGCGCCAGGGCACTTGCCGATGGTTGCGGGGCGCAGGACGTGTCCGGCGACCCGCAGGCCGTGATCGCGCGCGACGACGTGGATGCGGTCATCATCGCCTCGCCCGATTTCACCCATGCACCGCTGTCGACTGCCTGCATCGCGGCAGGCAAGCCGGTGCTGTGCGAAAAACCGCTGTCGCAGAAAGCCGGTGAATGTCTTCAGGTGATGCAGGCCGAACAGAATGCCGGCACGCGCCGCGTCATGCTGGGCTTCATGCGCCGCTATGATCAGGCCTATGTCGAGATGAAACAGGCGCTGGATCAAGGCCAGCTGGGCCATGCGTTGATGATGCACAACTTTCACCGCAACGTCGAAACTCCGGCTTCCAATTTCACCGGCGCCATGGCGATCACCAATTCCGCGCCGCATGATTTCGACGTCGTCCGCCATGTCCTTGGCTGCGAATTCACCAGCGTCACCGCGACCCAACCCATACGGTCGGACGGGCGCGTGGCGCCGGTCGTGATGGTGCTGGAAACCGACGGCGGTCAGGTCGTCACCATCGAGGTGAACAACAATGCCGACTACGGCTATGACGTGCGCGCCGAACTTGTGGGTGAACGCGGCAGTGTCGCGATGAACAATGTGGCCTACAGCCGGACCGACATGAGGCTGGCCGCATCCACCCGATATGACGCAGATTGGCGCGGTCGCTACCACGAGGCCTATGTCCGTCAGAACCGCGATTTCCTGCGCTTCGTGAACACCGGGGTCTTCCCGGCCATCGCTTCGGACTGCTGGGATGGCTACTGCGCGGCAATTGTCGCGGAAGCGGGCGCCCTGGCGCTAGACAGCGGGCAGAAGACGCCCGTCCGGATGATCGACAGGCCGGATTTCTATTCGATCCAGAAAGGCAGTGCGGCATGAAACTGGGTTTCGTATCCGACAGCCTCGGCGGCATAAGCCTGACCGAGATGCTGGACCACGCGGCACGTATGGAAGTGTCGGGGGTCGAGGTGAACACCTGCGGCTGGTCCACCGCCCCGCATTTCGACCTGCGCGGCATGCTGGAAGACCGCCGGAAACGGGACGACTTCCACCGCGCGTTTCAGGATCGCGGGCTTGAAATCATTAGCCTGAATGCCAATGGCAATCCCCTGCATCCGACCGATGCGACGCAGGGCCAGGACCTGCGCGACACCATCCGCGTAGCGGGCGCCATGGGCGTCACCACCGTCTGCACGATGTCGGGCCTGCCGGCCGGAAGCCCCCGGGACACCATGCCCAATTGGGTGGTGTCATCCTGGCCCCCGGAAACACAAGAGATCCTTCGATACCAGTGGGAGGAGAAGCTGATCCCCTTCTGGTCCGAGATCGCCGGGCTTGCCCGCGAAAACGGCGTGACGCGCATCGCACTGGAACTGCACGGAAACCAATGCGTCTACAATGTCGCATCCCTCAAGCGGCTGAACGAAGCCGTAGGCCCCGTCATCGGCGCGAACCTTGATCCGTCGCATCTGTTCTGGATGGGGGCAGATCCGCTGGTCGCCGCCGATGCATTGGGTGATCTGATCTACCATGTGCATGCCAAGGACACGATGCTGAACGCCCCCGTTCAGGCCGTAAACTCATTGCTGGAAAACGGTCCGCTGATGGATATTTCCGCACGTGCCTGGTCCTACATCACGCTTGGTTTCGGCCATGGCGAGGAATGGTGGCGTCAGTTCTGCTATCGCCTGAAGATGGCGGGCTATGACGGCTGGCTTTCGATAGAACATGAAGATGTGCTGCTTAATTCATTGGAAGGGCTGGAAAAATCCGTGGCTCTTTTGAAGAACGTAATGCCGCGCGACCCCGCAGATTTTAAACCGCAGGATATCTGATATGGCATTCCAACTTGCTGCATGCGCCGAGATGCTATGGCCCGAAAAGCCGATCCACTGGCGCGCCGCCCGCCTGCACGAAATGGGGTTCGGGGTCGGCCTTTGGAACTGGCCCGCGTGGGACCTGAACGAACTTGAACGGACCGGCGCGACCTTCACGATCATGAACGGCTATCTGGAAGGCCGTCTGACCGATCACGATGGCGCGGAAATGCTGCTGCGTTCGGCACGCGAAACCGCGCAGGTGGGCAAACGTCTGGGCGTCCAGCGGCTGAACCTGCACGGAAGCGGTCTTGGCGACGGCGGCATCCCGATCCCCCTCCACGGCGCGTTCTCGCCCGGTATGGAACAGCGGGCGCGCGATACGTTGAACCGGCTGTGCGACATGGCCGAGGAGATGGACGTCGTCTTCACGCTGGAAAACCTGAACCCGCTGGATCACCCCGGCTGCCCCTTCGGCGCGACATCCCAGGTTCTGGCCCTCGTCTCGGCGGTGAACCGTCCGCAGCTGCGGATCAATCTGGACCTCTATCACACCCAGATCGGAGAAGGTGACCTGATCCGCTGGACCCGGGCATGCCTGCCGTGGATCGGAGAGGTTCAGGTCGCCGACAACCCCGGTCGCTGCGAACCCGGCACCGGAGAGATCAATTACCGGGGCATCGCGCATGCCCTGCATGACATGGGCTATGACGGCCCGGTCGGGATGGAAGCCTTTGCGAAGGACGATGCGGAAGCGGCCCTTGATGCCTTCCGGACCGCCTTCACCCTTTGACACTGATAGAAAGTTGCAGACCATGATCAAAGTCGGACTCCTCGGCGCGGGCCGCATCGCCGGCGTTCACGCCACCGCCATCACCTCGAACCCCGCAAGCTGCCTAGCAGCGGTGTCGGATTTCATTCCCGAACAGGCCGCGAAACTGGCAGAGCAATACGGCTCGGTCGTGCGCACGACGGAAGACATCATCGCCGATGACAGCATCGACGCGGTGCTGATCGCCACGTCAACCGATACGCATTCCGACCTGATCGAGGCTGCGACCGCGGCCGGCAAGGCGGTGCTGTGCGAAAAGCCGGTCGATCTCAGTCTTGAACGCGCACGGGCCTGTCAGGCGAATGCCGCCATATCCGGCAAGCCGGTGATGATCGGCTTCAACC
The DNA here is from genome assembly GCF_042466435.1 of Paracoccus sp. R86501. Taxonomy (NCBI): domain Bacteria; kingdom Pseudomonadati; phylum Pseudomonadota; class Alphaproteobacteria; order Rhodobacterales; family Paracoccaceae; genus Paracoccus; species Paracoccus sp. R86501. Next base: position 207,666 of record NZ_JAXHPZ010000005.1, on the reverse strand, counting down.
GCCGCTTCGATCCGAATTTCGCAGCACTGAAGCGTGCGCTTGATGCGGGCGAGGTCGGCAAGGCCGAGATGCTGGCCATCACATCCTATGATCCGGCACCGCCGCCGATCGCCTATATCAAGGTTTCGGGCGGGATTTTCCGCGACATGATGATCCATGATTTCGACATGGCGAATTTCATCATGGGCGATGCGCCGGTCCATGTCTCGGCGGTGGGGTCCTGCCTTGTCAACCCGGCCATCGGCGATGCGGGCGATTACGACACCGCCGCCGTCACGCTGACCTATGCGGACGGGCGGATCGCAACCATCCGCAACACCCGCCGCGCAGGCTATGGCGATCAGCGGGTCGAGCTGCAGGGTTCCGAGGGGATGCTGCAGGTCGGCAACCTCACCGAAAACCTGCTGGTCAAATCGACGACGCAGGGCGTCAGCAGCGCCAAGCCCGTCCTGTTCTTTCTGGAACGCTATATGCCGGCCTATGCTGCCGAATGGAACGCCTTCGTCAGCGCCATTCAGGCCGGAGGAGAGATGCCCGTGACGCTGGCCGACGGCGTGGCAGCCCTGGCGATGGCCGAGGCCGCAACCCGTTCCGCGAAACTGGGCCTGCCGGTGAGCTTGGCCGATGTCTGATCTGGATCTGATCACTATCGGCCGGTCATCGGTTGACCTCTATGGTGCGCAGATCGGCGGGCAGTTGGAGGATATGGGCAGCTTCGACAAATATATCGGCGGCTCGCCCACCAACATCGCCTGTGGCACCACGCGGTTGGGGCTGAAATCTGCGGTCATCACCGGCGTCGGCGACGAACATATGGGCCGGTTCATCATCCGGCAGCTGGCCCGCGAAGGCGTCGATACGCAGGGCGTCAAAGTCGATCCCGACCGTCTGACCGCGCTGGTACTGCTGGGCATCCGCGACCGCGAACAGTTCCCGCTGATCTTCTATCGCGAGAACTGCGCCGATATGGGCCTGACCGAGGCCGATATCAGCCCCGATTTCATCCGTCGCGCCCGGGCGGTGGTGGCCACGGGCACGCATCTGTCGAACCCCAAGGTCGAGGCGGCGACGCTGAAGGCGCTGACCATCGCACGCGAGACGGGGATCCGCACGGCGCTTGATATCGACTATCGCCCGAACCTGTGGGGCGTCGCAGGACATGGAGAGGGCGAAAGCCGTTTCGTCGAAAGTCGCGCGGTCACCGACCAGCTGCAACAAAGCCTGCCCCTGTTCGACCTGATCGTCGGCACCGAGGAAGAGTTCCACATCGCCGGGGGCAGCACCGATACCATTGCGGCATTGCGCGCGGTGCGGGCGATCTCGGGGGCGACGCTTGTCTGCAAGCGCGGCGCGGCGGGGGCGGTGGCCTTCACCGGCGACATCCCCCCTGATCTGGATCAGGGCGAGACTGGCCCCGGCTTCCCGATCGAGGTCTTCAATGTGCTGGGGGCAGGGGACGGCTTCATGTCCGGCCTGCTGAAAGGCTGGCTGGACGGAACTGATTGGTCCACGGCCTTGAAATACGCCAATGCCTGCGGCGCTTTCGCCGTATCGCGGCACGGTTGCACCCCCGCCTATCCGTCGTGGGATGAACTGCAGTTCTTCTTCAAGCGCGGCATCGTCCGGCGCGATCTGCGCAACGACGCCGAACTGGAACAGGTGCATTGGGCGACGAACCGGCATGGCGACTGGTCGCAGGTCAGGACCTTCGCCTTCGATCATCGTCTGCAGTTGGAGGAAATGGACGGCTATACCCCGCAGAAGGGGTCCGCCTTCAAGGAACTCTGTCTGGATGCCGCCCTTAGGGTGCAGGCCGGTCGGCGGGGATATGGCATCCTGTGCGATAACCGCATCGGTCGCACGGCCCTGCACCGGGCATCGGCAAGCGGGTTGTGGATCGGACGCCCGGTCGAACTGCCCGGTTCGCGCCCCATCGAATTCGAACCCGAGCTGGGCGAGGATCTGGGCCAGCTTCGGGAATGGGCGCGCGAGAACGTGGTGAAGCTGCTGGTCTTCGCACATCCCGACGACGACACGGCAACCATGGACAAGCATATCCGCCGGGTCGCGCGGATGTTCACTGCGGCACGCCGCAACGGACTGGAGTTCCTGCTGGAGATCATCCCCTCGAAGGTAGGCCCGGTCGATGACGACACGAATGCGCGGTTGATCCAGCGGTTCTACGATGCGGGCATCTTCCCCAACTGGTGGAAGCTGGAACCCTTCCGGACAGATGCCGCATGGGCGAATGCCGTGGCCGCGATCGAGCGCAACGATCCCCGGACCCGCGGTATCGTGGTGCTGGGCCTTGATGCCCCCGAGGCCGATCTGGCGGCCAGTTTCGAACTGGCGGCGCGGCAGCCCCTGGTCAAGGGCTTTGCGGTCGGTCGCACGATCTTTGGAGATGCGGCACGCGCTTGGATGAAGCAAGAGATGACGGCCCCCGAGGCGACGGACCTGATGGCCGAACGCTATTCGCGGCTATGCGATATCTGGGATGCGGCTCGCGCGAAGGCCGCACCGAATGCGGCAGCAAAGGTGCAATGATGACACAAACGATCCGACTGACCGCCGCGCAGGCCATGGTCAAATGGCTCTCGGTGCAGATAACCGAAGATGGCGACCGCTTCATCGAAGGCATCTGGGGTATCTTCGGTCATGGGAATGTGGCCGGCCTGGGCGAGGCGCTGGAAAAAGCGCAGCAGGATTTTCCGACATGGCGGGGCCAGAACGAACAGACCATGGCCCATGCGGCCATCGCCTATGCCAAGGCAAAGAAGCGCACCCGGGCGATGGCGGTCACATCCTCTATCGGGCCGGGGGCCACGAACCTTGTGACGGCGGCGGCGCTTGCGCATGTGAACCGCCTGCCGATCCTCCTGATCCCCGGCGATGTTTTCGCCAATCGCCGCCCCGATCCCGTGCTGCAGCAGATCGAGGATTTCGAGGATGGCACCATATCCGCAAACGACTGCCTGCGCCCCGTGTCACGCTATTTCGACCGCATCAGCCGCCCCGAGCATCTGCTGACGGCGCTGCCACGGGCGTTGGCGGTGATGACCGATCCTGCCGGCTGTGGACCGGTCACGCTGGCCTTCTGTCAGGATACGCAGGCCGAGGCATATGACTATCCCGTCGCATTCTTCGAACCCCGCGTCTGGCGCATCCGCCGCCCCCGGCCCGATCCGCATGAGATCGAGAACCTTGTGGCACTGATCAGGGGCAGCAAAAAGCCGGTCATCGTCGCGGGCGGCGGCGTGATCTATTCCCGGGCCGAAGAGACGCTTGCCGCATTCGCGCAAACGCATGGTATTCCCGTGGTCGAAACGCAGGCGGGCAAATCGGCGCTGGCGCAAAGCCATGCGATGAATTTCGGTGCAAGCGGGGTCAACGGGTCCGCCGCCGCCAATGCCCTTTCCGCCGAGGCGGATCTGGTCATCGGCCTCGGCACGCGTTTTCAGGACTTCACGACGGGATCCTGGACTTTATTCCGGAACCCGGAACGGCGCCTGATCTCGATCAACGTCTCGGCCTATGATGCGATGAAGCACGGTGCCGTTCCGGTCATGGGTGACGCGAAGGTCGCGCTGGAAGCCGTCGCTGCAGCCTTGGGCAGCCACAGGTCGCACTGGTTTGACCCCGGTCTGCGCACGGCTTGGCTGGATGCCGTTACCGACCATTGCCGCGGCCGCCAGCGTCCGGCCGGTCAACTGCCAAGCGATGCCGAGGTTATCGGCGCCGTCCAGCGCGCCAGCAGCGATGACGCCGTCGCCATGTGCGCTGCCGGCACGATGCCCGGCGCAATGAAGCTGCTGTGGAAGGCCGGGCAGGGCGGCTATCACATGGAATACGGCTTTTCCTGCATGGGATACGAGATTGCCGGCGCCATGGGACTGAAACTGGCCGTGCCCGAACGCGAGGTGATCTGCTTTGTCGGCGACGGATCCTATATGATGGCCAATTCCGAACTGGCCACGGCGGTCATGCGCAAGGTGCCCTTCACCGTCGTGCTGACCGACAACCGCGGCTATGGCTGCATCAGCCGGTTGCAGCAGGGTTGCGGCGGCGCACCGTTCAACAACATGTATCACGACAGCAACGTCAAACAGCAGCCACAGATCGACTATGTCGCGCATTCCGCATCGATGGGCGCATATGCGGTGAAGGCCACCGATATCGCCGATCTGGAAGCGCAACTGGCACAGGCGCGATCACGCGACATCCCTACCGTGATCGTCATCGACACCGATGCCACCGAGGGGCCGGGTTTTGGTGATGCGGGCCATTGGTGGGATGTCGCGGTGCCCCAGACCGGCACGACGCAAAAGCTTGCCGATGCCTATGCCGCCTATCTGGACAACCAGCAACGTCAACGCCTGGTGAACTGAGCCCGGGATAATCCAATCCGGACCCGCCCCCATCGCGCGGTGAACATGGATATGATGGTCGGCTTGTCGCCGCAGCCCGAAAATATCCCGCCGGCCTGTTTGCCGGGCGGCTGGTCTTGCTGCGCGAAGGCATCCGGCCAAAGGAACCACATCGATCTGAAGGAACAACCAATGCCCGATCTGCTGAAACGCCCGTATGGTACGCATGGCAAGGTTCACCAGATCACTCGGGCCTCTGCCGGGTGGCGCTATGTCGGCTTCGACCTGTGGCGGTTGCGCGCCAAAGAAACCGTGACCGATGTGACCGGCGATGACGAGGTGATCCTGGTCATGGTGGAAGGCAAGGCAAAGCTGAACGGTGCAGGGCAGGACTGGGGGGAACTGGGCGACCGGATGAATGTATTCCAGAAGACCGCCCCGCATTGCCTTTACCTGCCGAACGGGTCGGAATGGGCCGCGACGGCCACGACCGATTGCACCATCGCCGTCTGCAAGGCACCCGGGCACGGCAATCACGAAGCGCGCCGCATCGGTCCCGATGGCATCACGCTGACGCCGCGCGGCACCGGCAGCAACACGCGCCACATCAACAACATCGCGATGGAGAACGAGGATTACTGCGACTCGCTTCTGGTGACCGAGGTCTTCACCCCGGCCGGGAACTGGTCGTCCTATCCGTCGCACCGCCATGACGAGGATGATTTTCCGCGCATAACCTATCTTGAGGAAACATATTATCATCGCCTGAACCCAGCCCAAGGGTTCGGCATCCAGCGCGTCTATACCGCTGATCTGCAATTGAACGAGACGATGGCCGTTCACGACGGAGACGTCGTCTGTGTTCCGCGCGGCCACCATCCGTGCGGCGCGCCCCACGGGTTCGAGATGTATCACCTCAACGTCATGGCGGGTCCGCTGCGCAAGTGGCGGTTTGTCCCCGCGCCCGAGGTCGAATGGATCATGCAACAAGATGCCAAAAAACAGGATTGATGGGCAAAGGTCGGTCTGCGCGAAGGCTACGGCCTAAGACGCGGCTTTCAGACAGCGTTTCCGGTCGGACGCCACATCTGCAGCCTGCCGAACCGGATCGTGACGCGTTTCCCAAGGGGCACCGCGCGGGGAATTGTCGTGGGCCGATGGCGCGACCATAATGACCCCGGCAAGCACCACCCATCGTTCGAACTTGGCCCCGACCGTGCGTTTGCTATACCGCTTCGGGATAAAGTCCGCCGGTGCCGCAATGACGCTTATGCCCTGATCGTCATTGCGGATGTATCCCGACCAGGGAATTGTCAGCCATGAACACCAGTTCATAGCGGACGGATTCCTGCAAGGCCGGGATACCGGATTCACGGGAAGAACGGGAACAGGATCGGCAGCAGGATCATGCTGACGACGGTCGATACCAGAATCAGCGGCGGCCCGGCTTTGGCGTAATCCTTGAAGCTGTAGCCACCCGGACCCAGCACCATGACATCCGCCGGCATGCCGATGGGCGTGGCGTAGGCAAGCGATCCGCCAATGACGATCGCCATCAACAAGGCACGGGGATCGGTGCCGATGGTGGTCGAGATCGAAAGGCCGATCGGAACCAGCAGGGCCGTGGTGGCGGTATTCGATATGAAATTCGTCAAGGCGACCGCGATCAGGAAAATCGCCAGCATGATGACGAACATCGGGGTGTCGGGTCCCATCAGGCCAAGGACGGCGTTGGCAACCGACGTGCCGGCCCCGGTCGTGTCCATTGCCGTTGCCAGCGACAGGATGCCGCCGAACAGGAAGATCGTTCGCGCATCGATCGATTGATAGGCCTGTTTTTCGGTGACAACACCCAGCAAGACCAATGCGACAGCGCCGATGGCGCCCGTGACGTGCAGGCGGATGCCGATCTGGCTTTCGAAGACCATGCCCACGACGGTGACGATCACAACGGCCAGCGCCATGTTCTTCTTCCAGCGCGGCACATCGGGCTTTGACCCATCGCCGATGGCGACCGCTTGATTCTCACCTTCGACCTTATGGTCCGGCAAAAGCCTAAGGCCGATTGTGGCCGTGAACAGAATGCCTGCCAGCAGAATGGGCAGCCCGATATAGCCATATTCGAAGAACCCGAACCGCAGCCCCTGCGGTTCAAGTGCGGCCTGCGCGATCAGGTTGCCTGGTGCGCCGATCAGGCTGAGGTTTCCACCCATAGCCGCTGCAAAGACGATCGGCAGCAACAACCGCGAGCGAGCAAAGCCTGAGCGGGCGGCGATGCCGATGATAACCGGGATCAATACCGCCGCCGTCCCGGTATTCGACAGCAGGCCCGACATCAGGCCGGTGATCAGCATGATGGCCACCACCAATTGCCGTTCCGTCCGGGCGAACCTTGTGACAAGGCCGCCGATCTCGTTCGCCATGCCCGTCTGGAACAATGCGCCACCGATGATGAACATCGCGACGAACAGGATGACGTTGCTGTTGACGAAGCCCTCGAATGCTTCGGCGGGGCTTAGCACTCCGGTGATTGCAAGGGACAGGCAAACGATCATCGCCGTCAATGCCAGCGGGATACGTTCCCAGATGAACATGACGATGGCAAATAACAGCAGCAGAAGGGTAATGTTTGTCGGACTCATGGTTTCCTCCCAAAGTCGCGGGCGATCGGGGGACCGCACGTGTACAGAAGCCACCGGAGCAGTGGCGCAAACAGGCGTTGAATTGTCTGGGAACAGCCAGCCGGGCCCACCGGGGCATGGCGCCCATGCGTCTTTTGCCTAGGTGTTTGATCCCACGGTTTAATGGTGCGATCTTTTCTCAAGCTTGGAAGGAAGCATTATGGGACAAGTTCGTCACGGGAGCGCCACGACCACGTACGCCGTCAGAGCTGCAATCATGAGGGCTGGCCCGCCATCGGTCCGAGGGCCTGGCCCGAATGATCGCAAGCTTCGCTCGCGACGCTGAGCCGGGATCTTGGCATTAACCCGAAGACGGTTGCGAAATGGCGAAAGCGCCAGACGGTTGAGGATCTCAAGACCGGGCCGAAGGAGCCACGCTCGACGATCCTGACCGAGGCTGAGGAGGCGATGATCGTCGCTTTCCGACGGCACACGCTGCTGCCGCTGGACGACTGCCTCTATGCCCTGCAGCCATCCATCCCGCACCTGACACGCTCAGCGCTCCATCGGTGTCTTCAGCGCCACGGCATTTCTCGGCTGCCTGACGTGGAAGGCGACAAGCCGAAACGGCAGAAGTTCAAGCGCTACCCCATCGGCTTCCTTCACATCGACATCGCCGAAGTTCGGACCGCCGAAGGCAAGCTGTTTCTGTTCGTCGGCTTTGACCGCACGAGCAAATTTGCCGTGACCCAGCTGGTCGATAAGGCGGATAGGAAGACGGCCTGGGAGTTCCTGCAGCACATGCTCGAGGCTGTTCCGTATCAGTTCCACACCATTCTTACGGACAACGGAATTCAGTTCGCCGAGCAGCCCAGAAACCGCAACACCATCTACTCCCGGCCCATGCGCTTCGACATGATCTGCGAGGCCAATGGGATCGAGCACCGCCTCACGAAGCCAAACCACCCTTGGACGAATGGCCAAGTCGAGCGGATGAACCGCACGATCAAGGACGCGACCGTCAAACGCTTCCATTACGACGATCACCACCAACTCCGCACCCACCTGGCGGAATTCATGGCCGCATACAATTTCGCACGGCGGCTCAAGGCACTCGGAGGCCTTACGCCCTATGAATACATCTGCAAGATCTGGACATCCGAGCCAGACCAATTCATCCTAAATCCGATCCACCAGATGCCGGGACTGAACACCTAGCTTTGACGTTCTGCGCAAGGGCAAGGATATCGGCGATTACATCGTCACCTTCCGCGGCCAGGGCAATGACGTGACCGTCGATCTGAAGACCGACATCATGGTCAAGGTGCCGATCATCGGCGTCAGCGCCTATAGCTTTCGCCAGACCAGCACCGAGTCATGGCGCAATGGCCATCTGGCCGGGCTGACCTCGCGCAAGGATGATAACGGGACGCCGCATGACATCAAGGTCGGCGCGACCTCTCTGGTGCCGGCCAGCCTGTGGAACGCGGATCTGCTGGGATCGGCGCAGCTGCTGAACACCATCGATGGCAGCACCGATGCAATCCGGGTCAGCAATCTGGGCAATGAAAGCATCGCGACCGGATCGGGCGCCGTTCAGGCCACCCATTACGCGGTGCGCGGCGGGTTGGAGCGAGATCTGTGGTATGCCAACGGGTCGCTGGTGCATGTCCGCTTTTTCGCCGAGGACGGGTCGCAGGTCGATTACGTCTTGCGGTAAGAACGGCGATCATCCCGTGCGACAGACGGCGCGGTTCGATGATGGCACATCCCGATGGCCTCACAGGTCCAAGCCATCGGTGGACCGGCCTGCGCAGCGACGGACCTGCCGATCCGACCAACACCCTTCCGCCCGCAGGTACAAAGCGCAGGCGTGGCGGAACGAAAGGGTCGGTCGCAGGTTTGGATCTGCGAGAACACGGGCTGACGCTTTGCCGATCAGGCCCGAATGTGTGAAGGGGCTGTATTCATGGCGTTTCCAGACGGCATCCCGATGGCCCTGTCACGGCATCGCGCCCCACGATCAAAGGGACGTAACCACGATCGGCATCCCAACCCTGGCGCCCGAAGCTGGCATCCGTTGCGGCGGGACGTAACCCTGATGCGGTCTTTGCATCCGGCCCCACGCAAATTGCGGATCGTTTAGACGATGTCATGGGGAATCGGCTTTGGTGCCGAACGGATCGGGTTGGCTGCGTTCAGGTTTCCGCGCAGTGCCACAATATGCATGTTCGCCTTGCTGATCCTGATCGGGGTCAGCCTGCCGCACGTTTCGTTCGATGATGATATCAATCGGGCGTTTCTGTCGGACAGCCCTTTGTCGCAGGCGCAGCGCAGGTATCAGGCCCAGCAGTCCCCGCCCCTGAGCACGGTTCTGATCGATATCCGGTCGCCCGACGCGTTTGACGCAGGCGACATGACCCTGCTGCGCCACATGACCCGGGATCTGGAGGCGATCCACGGCGTGACTGCGGTCGCGTCCCCGTTCCGTCTCAGGTTCCCTCCCACGGCGGAAACGCCATCTGGCACACCCGTTTTCGGGCCGCAGATCGATGCGGCATTCCCGGACGCGCTTGGCCGTTTCGACGCGCTGGAGACCGGTCTGCCGACCTTGGTGAACGACCTGCGCACAGCGATGTTGATCAGCGTTTCGATCGACACCGGACAATCGGCACTTGGCGCGGCCGTGTCGGGCATCAAGGCCGAAGTGCAGGGCAGCCTGACGGATGGGCTTTCGGCCAACATCACCGGGGAAGATGTCATCAGCGCGGAAATCGTGTCGGGTTTGAAGGATGATCTGGTGGCCCTCAACCTGTGGGGGGCGCTGGTGATTGCCTTGGCCGCACTGGCGCTGTTGCGTGATGTGCGCATGGCTGTGCTGGCCGTGATACCTGCCATGTTCGGGGCGGCGGGTGTTCTGGCGCTGTCGGTCTGGCTTGGCTATTCCATCACCGTGCTCAGCAATGTCGTGCCGATCCTGCTGCTGGTCCTTGGGGTTGCGGATGGTGTGCATCTGGTTGGCCACCTGAAAGAAAGCCGTGACCTGCGCGAAACCCTGACGACCGTCGGACCGGCATGTGCCCTGACGGCGCTGACGACTGCGGTCGCCTTCGCCAGCATCATGGTGACCGATAACGCGCAACTGTTCGAATTCGCCGTCCTGGGTGCGATCGGGTCGATGCTGTCCTTTGGGATCGTCATCGTGACAATCGCGCTTCTGGGCCGTCGGATCACCCTGTCGGAAAAGCCCATTCCGCCGGTCACCCTGTCCATTGCCGAAAGATGTGTCAGGGCCGGGACATGGCGTCCGCGTGTCACGATTGCGATCTGCCTGCTTCTTCTGGCTGGCACTACCTTCGCCTTCACCCAGACAAAGCCGTGGTATCCGCTGTACCAGAACCTGCCCGATGACAGCCCCACCTTGTCGGCCAATGATGCAATTGCCAAAGATTTCGGCGGCGTCTTCCACATGATCCTCGAGACCGGCACGGATTGGGCGAAAACCCGCGCCCTGGTCGATCAGATCGAAGGGATAAGCCCGCCAAAAACCGTCCTGTCCGAGGTCAATCTGGCCCGCTGGCTGGGCCATCCCGACATGCGTCCCACTCAATCGGAACTGGACCGCTTGCCGCAGGAACTGACCACGCAATTGCGTGGTGACGCGGGCCAGTCCCGTGTTTTCGTGGCCGTCCCGGAACCGATGCGCAACAAACAGACGGCAAAGCAGTTCGACCGGCTTTACGACATGGCCCTTGCTGCCGGTGCGGACCACATTATCGGCCTGCCCACCATCATGCGGCAAGAGGCGGTAAACCTGATCAAACAGCTTTCGGCGGGGTTGGTCTTGGCGGCCTTGGGGGCGACATTGATCGTCGCCGTGGCCTTCCGGTCGTTCAGGCTGGTGCCGGTTCTGATCATTCCCAATGTCTTGCCCCTGATGATGACCGGGGCGTCGCTTCAACTTTGGGCTGACGGCCAGCTGACCCCGACCGCCGTCCTTGCGCTGACAATCTCCTTTGGCATCGCCATTGATGACACCGTCCATTTCCTCAGCCGCGTTTCGAATGCGCGGACCAAGGGGCAGACCGCGACACAGGCCGTGGACACGGCGGCCAGATCGGCGGGGCAGGTGATGGTCCTGACCACGTTGCTGCTGACCTTCGGCTTGTGCGTGACGCTGTTCAGCGGCTTTACCCCGATCCGTCTGTTCGGTGGCATGATGATTGTCACGCTTTGGGCGGCGCTGCTGATCGACCTGATGTTGTTGCCGGCATTGCTGACATGGCGCACCGCGGACCGCGACCAGATCGCCCGGGAGGCGGTGCCAAACGAGGCAGCGCGCCCCTGATGCCTGTTCAGCCGAGGAACCCGTGACCACCACCTAGGGTCAGCATTCATAACCCACAGATGACGGTTGTGAAGCCTGACCCTAGCGACGCAATGCTTCGGCCAGAAACCGGACGAAGATCAGGGTCAGGTTTTCACGCCGCGAAGAATCGGGCCAGACCGCATGCAGTTCGATGTCCTCAAGCCGCCAATCCGGCAAAAGCCGGACAAGCGTTCCATTGGCGACACCTCGTGCAGCCAGATTTTCCGGCAGGACGGATGCGCCCAGATCCTGAGTGGCAAAATGATAAAGCGCACCGGCGTTATCGACCTCGATCTGGGAACGACCTGTAACGCTTTCGATCTTGCCCTTGTCCGATGTCATTTCGATCGTGTCGGATCGCTGCCTGTATCTGATCCAGTCCCAATCCTCCAGATCGGCAGGGCGTGCGGGGACCGAACGCGCCCCTGCATATGCGGCCCCTGCCACCAGGGCGCGGGGAACGACATCCAGCTTGCGCGACATCATTGCGCTGTCCGACAGCGATCCCGCGCGGATGGCCAGATCGAAGCCGTTCTCGATGATCTCCATCCTTCGATCGCTGTAGAACAGCGACAGGGCGACATTCGGATAGCGTTTGATAAATGCCGCCATGGCGGACGAAACATCCGATACCGCCAGAAAAGCCGGAAGGGATATGCGAAGCGCGCCAACCGGATCCTGCGTGGCGGCGTTGATCTCATTCAAGCCCGCCTCGGCGCTGCGCAGCATCTCGGTCACGCGGGAATGCAGCGCCCGTCCCTCATGTGTCAGCGCCAGCTTGCGGGTCGTCCGATATAGTAAGGTCGCACCGATGTGGTTTTCCAGATCGGTGACCATCTGGCTGACCCGCGACGGCGCAACGCCGATATCCTGCGCCGCCGCGCGAAAGGACCCTTTGTCGGCGACCCGTGAAAAGACGGCCATATGCTTGAGATAGTCGATCACTGTTCTGTTTTCCAGAAGTATGAGGGCGCCATTCATAAGCTAAACAGAATGTCGGTGATGGGCTAGATCTTGATTCAGCAATGATGGAGCAAGCCGATGAACGCGCAGACGACGTTCGGGACAGATCAGGCAAGACGGTACCTTGCGACGCTGTTCAAGCATTTCGGGCATAAGGTCCCGGTGCAGCTGGACGGCGATCTTGGCTTGATCGAACTGCCGTTTGGTAAGTGCCGGCTGACTGCGGATGACACCGTGCTGCAGATCGAAGTATCGGCCGAAACGAAGAACGACCTCGACAAGGTGGCGCAGATCATCGTCAGCCATCTTGAACGTTTTGCCTTTCGCGAGAACCCGCGGATCGAATGGAACCAGGCGTCCGGTCCCACCAACGCGGCATGATCCCAAACCCCGATTGCAGCGGCTCGGGGGCGTTCCTGCCCCCAAGGCCAAACCCGGCCCCATGACCGAGTGAACACGTAAAAAACCGATATTCCAGCCCACTACGGGTGCCACCGAAAGGACCAGAAGATGAACCGCAGATCACTTATCCAAACCACGCTTGGCGCATCGCTGGCGATCATTCTTGGAACACAGGCAAAGGCGCAGAACATGGACGAACAAACCCAGGCTTCCTTCGATACCGTCATGGCGTTCATGGGCGCCATGGGGGCGGGCGATATGGACAAGATGGGCAGCCTGATGGCCGATGACATGGTCTGGCACAATGAAGGCGACAAGAGCCTGCCTTGGATCGGCGAGACCCGCGGCAAGCAAAACATCTTTGAATTCCTCGGGGTGTTCTCCGAAAATCTTCAGACCACCAAGTGGGAAAACACCGACGCCTTTGCCTCGGGTGATACCGTGGCGGTATTCGGTGTGATGAACGCCATCACCACGCAGTCGGGCCAGGAAACGGGCGACTTCACCTTCGCGCTGCGTGCCAAGGTGCGCGACGGTCAGGTCGTGCTGTGGCATTGGTTCGAAGACACCTTCGCCGTCAGCCAAGCCTATCACGGCTGATCCGCACATCATGGCATGGGCAATGTCGCCCACAGGCCGCAAGACCCCAAACCGAAGAAGGCGTGCGATATGATCTGTGCCGTTACTGCTGTCTCAGGCCACCTGGGGCGGGAAATCGCGTTGAAGCTGATGGACCGGCTTGGCGCAGGGCAGGTCGTTGGCCTTGCCCGCACGCCTGATCGTGCAAGCGACCTTGGCGTCGAGGTTCGCCCCGGTGATTATGACGAACCCGATCAGCTTGTCGCATCCTTGCAGGGCGTCGGCGCGCTGGTCCTTGTGTCGGGAATGGCCCCGCCCGACGACCGCATCCAGCAGCATCGCAATGTGATCGAGGCCGCCAAGGCTGCCGGCGTGCGCAAGATCATCTATACCAGCATTCAGGGTCCGGATACGGGCACGGCCTTTTCGCCCGTGGTTCAAAGCAATCGCCAGACCGAGGCGGATGTCCAAGCCAGCGGACCGGAATGGGCCATCGGCCGCAATGGCATCTATATCGAACCGGATGTCGAATATATCGACAGCTATCGCGCCACGGGCACGATCGCCAACAGCGCCGGGAATGGCCGTTGCGGCTATACCACCCGGTCAGAGCTGGCCCATGCCTATGCGGCCTTGGCGATACGCGAAGATCTGAACGGCCAGACGTTCGACCTGAACGGCACGCCCATCACGCAAATGCAGTTGGCCCTGTATCTGAACAAGGCCTTTGGGACCGATCTAAGCTATCGCGCCATGAAATCGGCGGATTTCGTCGCGGATCGCACCGCTGAACTTGGGGCATTCATCGGGCCGATCATCGGCGGGATCTATGACGGAATTCGCCATGGCGCCTATGATCGCCCCGGCGACTTCGAGGCTGTCACCGGGCGCCCCCACCAAAGCTGGGACGACTATTTCGCTGACCTGGCAGGTTGAAATTGCCGCCATCCCGTGTCGCCACCGATTGATCGGAGAAGCTCCCATGCCCCTGCCGAAAGCCATCTGGGATCACCCCTATACCTTCTGGGCGCTGCTTTGCCTTCCTGCCATCCCCATGATTGTGGGGCTGACCTCGGGGGGGCCGGACGCCCTAAGCAATGTTCTGCATCCCTCAGGCGAATTTGCCGCGCGGTTCATGATCGTCGCCATGATGATCACGCCCCTGATGATGCTGTTCAGAAACGCCGGATGGCCGCGTTGGCTGATGAAGCGGCGGCGTTACCTGGGGGTGGCCGCGTTCTTTTACGCCCTTGCCCATACCGTGCTTTATCTTGGTGATATGGGCGTCGTCGCCTTGACCGGGGCCGAACTGTCCAGGCTGTCTATCTGGACGGGGTGGCTGGCGTTTCTGATCTTCGTGCCATTGGCCATAACCTCGACCGATGGATGGGTCCGCAGGCTTGGCCGAAGGTGGAAAGCCCTGCAGAAATTCATCTATGCCGCTGCCGTGCTGACCCTTGTCCATTGGGCCGCGCTGCACGATTGGGGCGGGATCGGCGCTGCGATGGTGCATTTCCTGCCGCTGGCGCTTCTGGAGACCTATCGTCTCTGGTCAACCCAAACACGGCGCCACCGCCGTGCCGTCGATTTGTCCTCCCAAAAGACCCGCCAGACGTTCCAATAGCCCATATTTTTCAGCCCTGCGGCAGCACCAGCACGGCCCTGAAATCATTTACATTCGTCAGGGTCGGGCCGGTCACGATGGATCCGTCGATCGCCCCGAAGAAACTGTGGGCGTCGTTGTTTGCCAGCGCAGCTTGTGCATCGATGCCACGCTGCCTTGCCTCTTCAAGTGTCGCAGGGCCGGCATAGGCTCCGGCCACTTCCGCCGCTCCGTCAACGCCATCGGTATCGCAGGCCAACACATGTACACCCCTCTGGCCATTCAAGGCGATGGCGGCGGCAAGCGCGTATTCCGCATTCGGACCACCGATCCCGTCACCCTGCCGGGTCACCGTGCATTCGCCACCCGATAGAAGGACGATCGGACGGCCCAGCCTTGCGGCCTCGGCCCGCAGATCCAGTCCCATCGCCGCATGTTCCGCACCCAGCATCCGCGCCTCGCCTTCCAGCGCATCCCCCAGAATGTGCGTCTCGATGCCTGCGGCCCTTGCCGCCTGCGCGGCAGCATCCAGCGACTGTGACGGGGCTGCAATGATCCGCGTGTTCGCGCGGCTCAATCGGGGATCGTCGGGGGGCAGGACCGATGATCTGCGTTCCAGCACGACACGCACCGCCGCCGGCATCGAAATCCGCCGGTTGTTCAGGATCGCCAAGGCGTCCTTGGCCGTCGATGCCTCGCCCACCGTGGGCCCCGAGGCGATCGCTGCCAGATCGTCGCCCGGCACATCGGCAATCAGCAGCGTCAGCAGGCGCGCGGGATGGCAGGCTGCGGCCAGCTGACCGCCCTTGACGCGGCTAAGGTGCTTGCGCACCACGTTCATCTCGCCGATCGGCGCCCCGGATGCCAAAAGCGCCTGATTGACCGCGATCTTGTCATCCAGCGTCAGCCCGTCGGCGGGCGCGCACAGCAGGGCCGATCCGCCACCCGAAATCAGGGCCAGCACCAGATCGTCGGGACCAAGGCCGGACACAAGACCCAGCATGCGCCGAGTTGCCGCCTCGCCCGCGGCGTCGGGGACTGGATGGGCCGCCTCGACGATTTCAATCCCCTTGCACGGCCTGCCATAGCCATAGCGCGTGATGACCAGACCCTCGCATGGTCCGTAATGCGCCTCGACCGCCTCGGCCATGCGCGCGCTGGCCTTGCCCGCGCCGATCACCACCAGACGACCCTTGGGCAGCGGGGGCAGATGGGCGGCCACCACCCGCATGGGATCGGCCACCGCGACGGCGTGATCGAACAGCTGTGTCAGGAAACGGCGCGGATCGGATAGGTCGGCTTTCATGTCCATTGATCAACCCAACCAGGACGCATAATCGCTGACCAGCAGATGGGCAGGGGTGGTGTCCTCGTCGATCGTGGCGAAACGACCAATGGGATCGCGGAAGATATTGTCGGTTTCATCGTCGTTGACTGTGCTGACCTCGCCGATCAGCACATCGCCGCCCTCGCCCCAAAAGGCATGCCAGTCGCCGGGGCGCAGGGTCACGCTTTCACCGGGGGCAAGGCGCAGTTTTTCACCGGGCGCGAAATCGCGCCGGATGCCGTCGCACCAGACCGTGCCGCCGCGATCCTCGGCGAAGGCGCCATTGTCGTCCGAACCGAACAGTTCGACCACCAGCGTTGCGCTGCCACGGTTGATGATGTCTTCGGCCTTCAGCGCATGGGTATGCATCGGGCTGATCTGATCCCGCCGTGAAATCAGCAGCTTTTCGGCATAGCACATGCCGCCGCCTTTCTGCAGATCCGACAACAGGCCGTTGCGCAGGGTGAACAGGAACAGCCCCATCCCCTGAAAATCGCCCGCGCCATAATCGGTGATGTCCCATCCGCAACGCGTGTCGATCAGATGGCGCGCCGTATCCGCCTTGGCCCTGAATTCCTCGGGCGTCCAATAGGCGAAAGGCGGCAGGGCAAATCCGTGGCGCCGGATCATGTCATCTGCCGACAAAAGGATATCGTTGATTTCCGAACGTTTCATGCGGGCTGTCTTTCGCCGGTCAGGAATTCGATCACCATGGCAGCGGTCCATGTAAAGCTGCCGCCGCCACAGCCTTCGCCGGTGATGGGGTCGTAATATTCGGCAAATCCACCTTGATCGATCAGGCGCAGACTGTCGGACACGATGCGTTCGACCACCGCCGTCTGGCCCGCCGCGGCAAGGCCGTCGGCAATCATATAGTTGACGATCAGCCAGATCGGCCCGCGCCAATAGCGTTTGCCGTCATATTCCGGCGCCGAAGGATCATGGCTGGGCACAAGGAAGGGCAGCTTTTCGGCAAGGGTCGCGATGCGCTGTGCAATGGCTGCGGCACGCGGCTGCGGGATGGCCGCGAAGGCCGCCAGCAGACCGCCGATGGACGGGCTTGGCACCAAAGCATCGATGGCACGGTCAAAGCAGAGATACTGGCCATGTGTATCGCTCCACAGCGTTTCCATGGCCGCGATGCCTTTGTCCGCCTGCATTTGGGCGCGGGCGGCAATGTCCGGCATGTCCAGCGCGTGGGCCAGCCAGGCCAGATCGGCACAAGCCCGGATCAGGATCGCGTTGAAGCCCGGATCGACCACGCGGAAGGGCGAGGCGTCGTGCAGTTTGGTATTGTCCCAGCCCATGTCGCGGAAGTGCTGCACCAGCCAGATGAAGCGGTTGTATTGATCGTCGGTAGGGCGATGGGCGGGGTTGGCATGCTGGGTGTCGCGGCGGGTAAAGGGCTCGACGCCCTCGGTCGGCACACGGTCAAGGGCTGCGTCCCAGTCCACCGAGTTGTCGCGACCCGATTCCCACGGATGGATGATGGCCACAAGCCCGGTGCCCTGCGGGTCACGGCAGCGGAAGAACCAGTCGTGCCAGGCGGCGATCTTGGGCAGCAGGGCGCGGGCGCGACTGCGGGCCATGTCGCTGTCGCGGGCGCGTTGGAACAGACGCCGCACGGCAAAGCCTGCGACCGCGGGCTGGGTGATGCCGGTGGTGGGCACCTTGCGGCCGGTCTGCCAGACGCCGGGGCCGGGGAAATAGCCGTCGTCGAATTCATGGAAGATGATATGCGGCACCATGCCGTCGTCCCATTGATGGTCGAACAGCGTCTCGATTTCGGTCCAGGCGCGGGCCTCGTCGAAATGGCCGAAGCCGATGGCACTCAGGCAGCTGTCCCAGTTCCATTGGAACGGATAGAGACCCTGCGTCGGCACGGTATAGGTGCCGCGGTCGTTCTGCGCCAGAATGGCGCGGGCGGCGGTGATCATTGTGTCGGACATGAAGGACCTCAGGCAACGGCAAGGGTGGATTGGGGGTCGAACCAGCGCACGCGGTCGGGCTGGGGGGCAAGGGTCAGGATATCGCCGACCTTCACGGTCAGATCGCTGTCCAGAACGGCACGGATCATCGTGCCGTTGACATCGCAGGTGACCAGCAGATGCGCGCCAAGCGGTTCGACCAGCTTGACGCGCGCCTTCAGCCCGTGATCGGCAAGGCGCATGTCTTCGGGACGGATGGCGAATTGCAGCGGCGTGGCGGCGCTGACCGGACCGTCGATCGTTTCGCCCGCCACCTTCCACTTGCCGCTTCCGGCGGGCTCGGCGCGCAGGAAGTTCATCGGCGGGTTGCCGATGAACGAGGCGACGAAATGCGCGGCGGGGTTGCGATAGACCTCGATGGGCGAGGCTGCCTGCACGATCTTGCCCTGGTGCATGACGCTGATCCGGTCGGCAAGGCTCATGGCCTCGACCTGATCGTGGGTGACATAGATGGCGGTGGTCTTGCTGTCGGCCAGCACGCCCTTCAGTTCCGCCCGCATTTCCAGCCGCAGCAGCGCATCGAGGTTGGACAGGGGTTCGTCCATCAGGATCACGTCCGGCTCCATTGCCAGGGCGCGGGCCACGGCGACGCGTTGTCGCTGACCTCCGGACAGTTCGCCTGAATACCGCTTGAGCAGCTGTTCGATATGCATCAGCGATGCGACGCGTTCGACGCGGCGGGTGACCTCGTCCTTGGCGACCTTTGCCATCCGCAAACCGAAGCCGATGTTCTCGAAGACCGTCAGATGCGGAAAGACGGCATAGTTCTGGAAAACCATCGCGATGCCCCGGTCCTTGGGCGCCAGGTGATCGACGCGGCGCCCGCCGATCCAGACCTCTCCGGTCGTGGCGGTTTCCAGCCCGGCGATGATGCGCAGCAGCGTGGTCTTGCCGCAGCCCGATGCGCCCAGCAGGACCATGAATTCCTGGTCCGCGATGGTCAGGTTGATGTCGTGCAGGGCCTGATATGCCCCGAAGGTCTTGGCGACATTCTTGATCTGGATTTCGGCCATTGACTTGGCTCCTTTCGAATACGCCCCGCCTCAGCGGTTGGCGATGCCCCACATGGCGAACAGGTATTTGCGGACGGCAAAGATGAAGATCAGCGCCGGCACGACCAGGATGAAGCCGCCCGCGAACTTCAGATGCAGCGGGCTTTCCGCCAGGCTCTGCAGCAGGAAGGCCGGCAGGGTGCGGTTCTCGATGGTCAGGACGGCGGCGGCGAAGACCTCGTTCCACGAGATCACGAAGGCGAAGATCGCGGATGCGGTGATGCCCGGCAGGATCAGCGGCAGGACGACCTTGGTGAAGGCGCCAAGGCGCGTGCAGCCAAGCGTCCATGCGGCTTCCTCCAGCTCGATCGGGATGCCCGAAAACAGCGAGAAGGTGATCAGCACCGCAAAGGGGATGGCCAGCGTGGTATGCACAAGCGCCAGACCGAAGGCGGTGTCGTCCAGACCGACGCGGATGAACAGCACCGCCAGCGGCAGCGCCAGAAGCGGCAGCGGAAAGGCGCGGGTCAGCAGGATCAGCATGCGGAACAGCTCCTTCCCGCGGAAATCGAAGCGCGACAGGGCATAGCCCGCGGGGGCGCCGATCAGGATCGACATGATCATCGTCAGCACCGCGACCAGAACCGAATTGTAAAGCGCATCGATCATGCCCTGAAAGCCCGCGAAGAACCTGAGGCTGCCGAAGTCGAACTCGGGGACCAGAGATTTCGGAAAGCTGTTCACCGTCTCGGGCGAGGACAGCGTGTTGATGAACAGGAAGTACAGCGGAACCAGCACCCAGGCACAGAGCAGGATGACGGATGCGACATAAAGCCAGCGTCCGCTGCGACGGGCATCGATCAGGGGCGCGTCGGTGGCGGCGGTCATATCGTTGCTCCTTTCGGGACGCGCAGCGCGCGCAGAATGACAAGCGTCGAGGCGATCGAGATGGCGAGGATGATCAGGGCAAGGGCCGCTGCGGCGCCGCTGTTGGACAGGTCGAACTGATAGGAATAGGTCTCGCCCATCAGCACCGGGAACAGCGTGCCACCAAGGGCCGCGACGACGGCGAAGACCTCGAATGCCAGGATGACCCGCAGCACCAGCGCGGTCTGCAGCGACGGACGCAGCAGCGGCAGCGTGATCTTCAGGAACCGCTTCCACGGCGATGCGCCAAAGACCTCGGCGGCTTCATAGTATTCCTTGGGGATCAGACCGATGCCCGCTACAAGGATCACCAGCATGATGGCCGTGGCGCGCCAGATCTCGGCCAGGGCGATGGCGATGAAGACCATCGTCATGTTCTGATACGAAATGAAGTTCATCGGCGCATCGATGAAGCCCAGCCCGTGCATCATCGAATTGAGGAAGCCGGACTGTTCGAAGATCGCCAGCCAGATGATGCCCGCCGCCAGGTCCGAGATGCCGAGGGGGATCGTCCAGACGTAAAGGACAAGATCGCGCCCTTTCTTCATCTTGGTGACCATCGTCGCCATCAGCAGCGACAGGGCCAGCTGGACGGGCACCACGACGGCGGCAAGCAGCAGCGTGTTCCACAGCGAGATCGAGAACTTCCAGTGGCTGACCACATCGCGGAAGTTCTCAAGCGACCACCCCGTGTCGGAACCGAAGGCCTGCTGGGCGACCAGCACGAAGGGATAGAGGAAGAAGATGCACAGGAAGACCGTCACCGGCAGGATCAGGACATAGGGAAGCAGTCGCGCGTTCATCGCATCGCTCCGATCAAAATGGGGGGTGGGGGTGCCCGGACCGCGAAGGATCCGGGCAGGTCCGCGTCAGAGACGAGCGGGGAGGATCACTCGACCGGGCACGGGCCGTCAGAGGCCGCATCAGGCGCCCAGCAAGGCGCGCCGGTTTCCTGCATGATGTCGTTCAGGCGTATCTTCTGGTCGTCCAGCACGGCACGGATCGGCTGGCGTGCCAGAACGATACGCTCGAAGGTGTCGACGAAGATGCGGTCGAATTCGCCGCCCTGATCGCCAAGACCGGCGGGCAGAAGTCCGGGATTGGCGTCCTCGGCGGCGCTCATCGTTGCGATGGCGGCGCCGGTGGCCTTCACGGCGGGCGGCAGATCATCGGGCAGTTCCACATCGACCACCGGGAAGAAGTTGGTGGCGCGCAGGGTGGCGATCTGGGTTTCCGGCTGCATCATGTAGTCGAGAACGGCCTTCGATGCTTCCATGTCGGCAGCGGTCGAGGGGATGGCCAACCCGGCCAGAACTGGCATGAAACCCCGCCCGGTCGGACCGGCGGGTGCCGGGAAGGCGACGAAATCGTCGGGCCGGTCATTGAAGGCCTGCGCCAGGCGCGAGGTGTGGTCGAAGACGATCCATGCGTCATCCGACAGCAATTGTTCCTGCATGAACGAGAAGTTCGTCGAGGCTGGATTGGTGTGATCCCACAGCTTCAGGAACTTCTGCCATGCCGTTTCGGCCTCGGCCGAGGCGAAGGTGCGCACCACGCCGTCGGTGTAGGAGGGATAGAGATAGCCCTGGAAGAACCGGTGCTTCAGCCCCTTCGGGCCTGCCGGAAAGCCGAACAGCGGGCGTCCTTCGCCTTCCTGCACATTCGCCGACCATTCGATCAGCTGGTCATAGGTCAGCGCATCGATATCGGCGCCTTCGGGCAGATAGGGCAGCGCCTTCTTGTTGGCGGCCATCACATAGCTTGCCTGCATCCATGGGATGTATTTCATCCCGTCGGTGCCCAGCTTGGACAGTTCATTGAAGGTCTCGCTGGAGGCGGAAAGGCCCAGATCGTCCAATGGGGCCAGCATCGCGGGGTCCAGCGCTGCGAAATCGCCATGCAGCGACCCAAGCAGGCCGATCGTGCCCGTGCCAGCCTGGCTTTCGGCCTGAAGACGGGTCAACCAAGGTCCGGTTTCATTGGGCTGATAATCGACCGCGACATCCGAGCCGGACAGCACCACCTCGCGCATGGCCTGCGCTTCTTCTGCGGGGCGGGCTTGTGTTGAACCAGAAAAGCACATCCGCCTGCGCCGCAACGGCCGAGCAGATGATGGCGATGCCGGACACGGCGCCCGCGAGTTCGAAACGTAGTGACATGGTTTCCTCCCAGTATGAACGGTCGGGGCAGACCTCCTCGTCTGGTCCCGTCGGAACTTGGCCGCACTGTTGAGATGCCGATGCACCAGCGGCTCTGATTGAAGTGAGAGGGTCGGGATCTGATGCCAACTCGCTCAACCTGTCCCAAGTATGATATAACGATATATCTTGGGTCAAGATAATTTTGTTCAATGGCAACTTGGACTTCCAAGGCCGACTGCGATAAGTCTCCACGACATAGGCATCTCGCAGCGCAAACGATCTATCAGCCAAGGAGAGTGGAGTGAGCAAAAAACCGACGCTCGCCAGCGTTGCAGAAATGGCCGGCGTCTCCATCCCGACAGTCAGTCAGGTCATGCGCGGCACGGGCCGGATTTCGGCCGAGACCCGAGAGAAGGTCCTGAAAGCCGCAAGCACCCTGCATTATATCCCGGATTCACGCGCAGCATCGATGAGATCCGGCGAGAACCGGGAAATCGGTTTCGTGATCAATCAGTTGGCTAACCCATTCAATGCCGAGGTCATAGGCGGGGTCGTCGATCTGCTGGAAGCCGAAGGTTATCTGGTCTCGGTGCTGGACACGCGCGATGATGCCATCAGGCAGGGCCGCCATCTGGATTCCTTCATCCGGCATGGCCGCGGCGGGCTGCTGTGGGTGCCCGCGATCGATACCCCCGACGAAACCTTCGACATGCTGGCCAAGCATGCCATTCCGACCGTGACCTTCCTGCGTCGGGTCAACGACAGGATCGATCATGTCGGCATCAGAAACGCCGAAGCGACGGCCACGGCCACGGCCTATCTTGCCGACCTTGGCCACCATCACATCGCCTATCTTGGCGGCACCGGCATGACGCGCGTGCGCGAGGACCGCATTTCCGGGTATCGTCGGGTGGTCGCCGAACGCGACCTTGCCCCGGCAATTGTTTGGGACTCGGCCAACGACAAGCTGGCAGGCCTTGAAGCGATCGAGAGCCTACGCGCATCACACCCCGATGTGACGGCGATCGTCAGCAATGGCGACATGGTGGCCTTGGGCGCCTGCCTTGGGTTGCAACGGCAGGGCTTGGTGCCGGGGCGCGATCTGTCGGTGATCGGTTTCGATGACGTGCAGGACGCGGCCGTGGCGACGCCGCCGCTGACGACCATGGCCGTGTCGCCGCATCGGCTTGGCCGGAAGCTGGCCCGCGTTCTTCTGGACCGCATTCAGGACCCCGAAATGCCCGTCACCGTATCCGAGGTGTCGGCCGAGCTTGTGGTTCGCGCCACCACGTCAGGGCCGCCCGCTGGCAATCGGGCGGAGGCTTCGGGTGGTTGATCCTGTTTCTCAAACTGCCTCTAGTTAGAACATTATTTCAACAGGGTAAGCCCGGTTATTGCCGAAGTCGCAGCCCTCAGGACGGCCCTTGCATCGGTCGCCAATCTTCGCGTGCCGCAAGGCAGCTATGGGCCTTAAACGGGTTCATCCCTGCCATACCCGCTGCGGGCCGCAATCGACGTGGACGAAGCCTTTGCGCCGATAGCAGCCGATGCCGCCCGCGCCGCAGATCTTGGCCACGGCGGCGATCCTGTTCGACTGCCACGCCCGGCTGGACGATATCGACCGCCTGCGCCCTGAGGTGGAACGAGTTCTTGGCCGCTCCGATGCCCCTGCTGCGCAGCATCAGGTTCGTGCTTTGCGACCTGAACCCCGAGGTGAGCTGATAGGGATCGCGGGTTCCCAGCTGGTTGTGGATGGCGCTCAGAACCTCGATGGTGCGGATGTCATAGGGCATGCTTTCACCCGTCCGCCAATCGCGCAGGAACCGGTCGATGGCCCGCAGGGCATCGCCGTCATAGCCCGTTGCCGAGCGGAAGCGGATGTCGATCCTTTCGCCCGTGCGCGAGGATTGCATGTTCAGCCGCCCGCTGGACATTCGCAGCATGTTCGCAAAGGCAGGTGTGACGGCCAGGCTGGCCGTGCAGGACAGGATGCCCGCAAGAAAGGCACGACGATGGGGATTTGCTTGTTCGCTCATGTTCCGGATCCGCTTTCCAAGTGAATTCCAAGGCCATTAATTTACCCTGAAACGGGCCCCCTTGGCGGGTGCATGGGCAGGGCGCAGGGGTCCGTCGGTTCATGCCATTGTCCGTTTGGCACCGGTCACTATCCTGATGGAATTTGGGTCGCATCCGGCCCGTGCCTGCATACGTCATGCATCGATCCCCGCCATGCGGAATGGCGGGGATCGATGCAGGGCAGGGGGTTTTGGGGTTATTCTTCGTAGGTCTCGATTAGTTGATCCAGCACGTCCGAGACCGAATGCTGCGTGCCTTCGTTGGTCTGGTGGTTCTCGATCATGATCAACCCTTCCGAGTTGTCGCCAAGATGCATGTCCACCTGTATCCAGTTGCCGATGGCATAGGAATTGGACAGGATCTGATAGCCTGTCGCACCGGTGGCCGGTCCAACCGTCTGCCCTGCGGACTGCCTCTTCAGGGCATCGGGGCCGGACATCTGCAAACGCAGGTGGTTTTCGCGGCTTCGGGGTTGGAAGTTCCACGGGCGCGCACCCGCGACGAAGGTTGTCTCGCCCGCGATGCAGCCTGTTCCGGCTGACAGGCAGGCGCAAAAAATCAGGATCCCCTTCAACGTCTGAACCTTTCGTTCGGGCAAATGGGCGGCAGCCCGGCTTGCGAGACCGGGCCACCTTTCCCGATGCGGTGATTGTGGAAAGCGGATCCCCCGCATGGGGAATGGGCTTAGTTGATGCCGTCGATCGTCACGCCGATGTTGTTGCCGATCGAGGTCGCGACCGAGGAGACGGCGGGGTCAACCAGCGTTCCCAGATCATTGACGTCGGTGAAGCTGACCAGATCGACCGTCGAGGTCGAGGTTCCGACGGCATAGGCGGTCTGCACATTGTTGCCGATCATGAAGGCATCCTGATCCGAGATCGTGGTCAGATCCGCGGTCAGGTTGTTGGCCACCCCCGTCGCGGTGTTGTCGACGGTGGCGTTGACCACCGCGTTGGTGGTGGCGGTCGAGGTCAGCAGACCGGGCACCGACACGTCGACCAGGCCACCCGTCAGGCCGGTTCCGACCGCCAGGCTGGCACCGCCATACAACTGGGTGCTGTCGAACTGGGTCGAGACATCCGAGGCAAGCGAGGCGCTGTTGCCAAGCGAGGTGGCCCCGGTATTCACGGCCGCCACATCATCCAGCGTCAAGCCGCCAAGGTTGACCACATCGTTCGTCACCCCGAGGGTCGAACCGAGGGCGGTGAAATCACCCAGTGCCGTCTGTTCGCTTTCGATCTGTTCCAGACCTGTGGGGGCCACGGCGACGTCGCTGACGGCGCCGGTGGTGACATCGGACAGAACGGTCGCGTCCCAGGTCCAGGTGACGCTGTCGAATGCGAACGCCGGGCTTGCGATGGCCAGAACCAGTGCCGAGATGCTCAGTTGCGTTTTCATGTCTTCTCTCCTGTTGAAGCTTTGATCGTCCTGACTTCGGACGTTTCGGGGTATCCCCCCCCAGGTGCGCAGCCACGCTTGGGTTCGGCTGGCAGCCCGAGACCTTCGGTGAGGATCTGGTACACGGCCATCTCCACCACCGATCGCACGCCAAGCTGAAGCGGTTCGTTGCGAACCTTGCCGGCGTCGAATTCCACGAATTGGTCGCCGAAGAAGCGGAAGATGCCCGCCTCGCTCTCGACGCCGATAATCTGTTTCTGAAGGCTGGTGACATAGACGGTGCCAAGGCTGGCCATGTCGACCAGACGCATGTCCAGCCCGACGTTAATGACCGCGACCCTGCGGCTGCCGCCGACGCCTGCGACGTAGAGGCGTTCGCCACCGGACTGGATGTTGTAGTTCAGCTCGGTCAGGGCGCCCAGCACCAGGAAGTGGGCGGGGGCCACATTGACCGGACGTGTCGGTTGCTTGATCAGGTCCTGCTGGATCAGCTGCTGTTCGGCCAGCGCGACCCGCGGGTCCAGACGTTCGGCCAGATTGACCTGCCGGGTCCGGAAGAGGGCGCTGATGACCATTTCCGACACGCCCTGCGACAGCTCGGTGCTGTCGTTGATCAGGTCGTAGGCCTTCTTGCCCGTCTTGTCGCTGATTTGTCCGACCGCAAAGGTCGGGCGGTTCGGTTTGGGGTTGGCAGCCAGGGCCACCAGGCAGGCGCTGTAGGGGGTCACATTGTCGGTGACCGGCGGTCCGACCAGAGGCTGGACCGGTCTTGCTGGCTCGATGGCCTGATTGCAGGCCCCCAGCAGCAATGTGCAGATGATCGACGCCGCCGCGCCTCTCCGCCAATTTCCAAATGAATGTTGCATGTTTCCGCTTCCCTTCGTTCCTTCACATTAGAACGAGGCGCGTTCACCTGCGTGTGTTCACCAAGGTAAACGGGGCCAGCTTTGGTATAGCGACGATAGGCTTTCGCGCCGCAGCGATGCCGATGGGCGGGGCGACTGTCCCGACGGCACCCATCTTGCGGATCAACGGGTTCGGCCCCGCGGGGCGGGGGGAATCATTGATGCGAATTTGGGGTGGTTACCGGACCTTGGGCCTGCGCGGATCAGTCCAGTTTGGCCCGCCAGGCGTCGCGGGTTTCTTCCCAGGTCGCGGGCAGGTGCTCCAGCAGCCGTTCGGCCCATGCGGCATGGCCGGTCCGGCAGGCTTCCTGAACCGAACTCAGCAGCGCGTGCAGCCGCAGCGCGCCGAACATGCCGCACATGCCCGCCATCTCATGCGCCTTGCTGCGCAGGTCTTCCGGGCAGGGGGCCGTCATCATCAGCGGCAGATCGGTATCGACCTGACGGATGATCGTGGCGATCCGCTCGGACAGGGTGTCATGGGGCAGCAGCTCGGTCAGTTGCTCCCATTGGGCCGGGTCGATCAGGCAGTCCTCTCCCAGACCGGCATTTGGCGGGGGGGCTGGCCGGTTCGCCGCATCGGGTTCGATGATCTGCTGCAATGTGGACGCCAGACCCGTCATGTCGATCGGCTTGCGGATAAAGCCGGTCATCCCGGCCTTGACGAATTCCTGGCGTTCGCCCGACAGGGCATGGGCCGTGACCGGGATGATCGGCGTCGCCCTGTTGGGTCCGTCTGCGGAACGGATGGCCTGCGTGGCCTGCATCCCGTTCACCTCGGGCATCGAGATATCCATCAGGATCGCATCGAACACTTTGACCGCCGCGCATTCGATCGCCTGCCGCCCGCCCGCCGCGCAAGAAACCCGGTGACCCAGCCCCACCAGCATCGCCTCCAGCAGGTCGCGGTTGATCGCATTGTCATCGACCACCAGCAGGTCGAAGGGACCGGCAGCGGGCAATGGCGCGGCGGCCCTGTCCGGACGGTCGGCCGCATCGGGCGCAACGGCCCTTGCGGGAACCTGGAAATGGAAGCGCGCGCCCGTTCCGGGGGCGGATTGGCAGCCGATATCGCCGCCCATGTTGCGCACCAGACGCCGCGCGATGCCCAGTCCCAGCCCCGTCCCACCGGTGCGCCGTTCATAGCGGCTGTCCAGCGAAACGAAATCGTCGAAGATCTTGTCGATGTCGCCTGCCGCGATGCCGTCACCGGTGTCGATCACCTCGAAGCGGGCAAGCCCTTCGCCGTCATCCGCCGGCAGATAGCTAGCCCGAAGCGTGATCTGCCGCCCCGGCGCGAACTTGATGGCGTTGCTGATCAGGTTCACCAGCACCTGCCGCAGCGCCCGCCCGTCGATGTCGAACAGCCTGTCATCCAAACCCTGCCGTTCCAGACCGAAATCGATGCCCGAGGCCGAGGCCAGCGGCTCCATCATCTGATGGATGTGGAAGGTCAGCTCGGACAGGTCGCAGCTGGCGCGGGGGCGGTCCTGATCCTCGACCTCGCTGCGTTCGATGGCCAGAACGTCGTCGATATGGTCCAGCAGGATGTCCCCCGACGTCAGCGCCGCCTGCAGAAAACGCCGCTGTTCGCCATCAAGGGGGCTGTTCCGCAGCAGCTGCAGCGCCGCCATGACGCCGTTCAGGGGGGTGCGCATCTCATGGCTCATCATGGCAAAAAAGCGCGATTTTTCGCGATAGGCGTCCAAGGCGGCATCGCGGGCCTTGAGGATGTCCTCTTCCTTCTGCCTTTTCTCCGTGATGTCGCGAACGTAGGAGACGAAAAGCGGGCCGGTTTCGGACCGGGCGATGGAAACCGAGATCTCGACCGGAAAGATGCGCCCGTCGCGATCCATCATCTCGTATTCCCTGCGCCCCGTTTCGGCGATGCGCGTCTGGTCCGTCTGCCGGAACCGCGCCAGAACGCCACGCTGGTCGTCGCGCAGATGAGGGGGGATGGTCAGGTCAACAAAGTCGCGCCCCACGGCCTCGTCATGCGTATAGCCGAAAATCTGGCTGGCCGAGCCGTTGTAATCATGGATGATCCCGTGTGCGTCGACGACGACCACCGCATCCAGCGACGCGCGCAGGGTCGTTTCCAGACGCAACTGCTTGTCGCGCGCGTCATGGTTCGCGGTGCGCAGGGTTCTGGTCTGACGGGCCAGGCAGACCGTCAGCAGCATCAGCCCCGCCGTCACCAGCATGATGGCCGCGGCCAGGATCTTGACCAGACGCACGATCCGCTCGCGCTCGGCTTCGGCGATGGCGGCAGTCTGGGTGATCGAATCCAGCGCGATCATCCGGGGCAGGGCGGCGATGGCGTCCATCTGTCGGGCAAAGGTCGGCAGGCTGGCCACAAGGGCCGCGTCGTCGCGATCGATCAGCGGGGTCATGTCGTCCAGCATCTGCCGGACCTTGCCGATGTCGGGCGTGTCCAGATCCGACCCCTGGCGTCTTTCGGCGATCCTGATGCGGCTGTAGAAAACGTCGAAACGCCGGCGCAACTGGTCGATCGCCCCCGCATTACCGGTTCCGACACCGGCCAGCGCACGTTCCAGCTTGAGATAGTCAACCTCCAGTTGGGCATAGAGCCAGCCGGTGTTGTCCCGCTGCGCGCCGCCAAGGTTGCGGATGCCATTGCTGATGCCGAAGATCAGAAATCCGGCAAGGATGACCGTCGCCAGTATCGGCAGGGCCAGCATGGCCTTGCTGCCGCACCTTGATCGGGCCTGCTGTGACGGCATGGGTTCGTCCTCGGCTGCGGGGGCTCTGGCGCGGGGGCAGGCATTCCCGGTGGCGCGACGACGGGGGGCTTCCGCCCTCGCCCGGACCAGAGCTCAAGGAGCCTTTGTGACAGGACAGGGCGCATTTCGAAATCGCGCAGAGGTATATGGCCGCTCTGCGATGGCATAGCGATGGGGTTCATAGGGATAGTCAGACCCGAGATATTCAAATTTTGCTATGTCATATCCCGGTTGTCATGTACTTTCGAACGGCAAGCGACCCTCAGGCGGCAGAGGACCGACCACCCATGACCTTGAACATATTGATAGCCGACGATCATGACATGGTGCGCGAAAGCGTCCGCATGTTCCTTGATGCCGATGGTGCGACGCAGACCGTCCCTGCCTGCAACCTGCCCGAGGCGCTGGAGCTGATCGACCGCGACGGCCCCTTCGACCTTGTGCTGCTGGATTACACCATGCCCGGCATGAGGGGGCTGCAGGGCCTGGATGCGGCAATCAAGGCCAATGGCGGCAAGCCGGTCGGCATCATCTCGGGGACGGCCACGCGGCTGGTGGCCGAACAGGCGCTGGAGGCGGGGGCCATCGGCTTTCTGCCCAAGACGCTGCCGGTCAAGTCGCTGGTCAATGCCGTGCGCTTCATGGCTGCGGGCGAAGTCTATGCGCCGCTCAGCTTCATGTCGGGCAAGGATGATCCTGCCGATACCGAGTTCGAAAAGGACCTGTCGGCGCGTGAAAAGCAGGTCCTGCGCGGCCTGATCGAAGCCCGCTCCAACAAGGAGATCGCGCGCGAGCTGGAGTTGCAGGAGGTGACCATCAAGCTGCACGTCAAGACGCTGTGCCGCAAGTTGGACGCCCGCAACCGGACAGAAGCCGCCATGATCGCCCGTGATGCGGGCTTTGTCTGAACCACTGTTCCCAGATTCCAGCCGGCGGCCCGGACAGGCCATGTCCCGTCACAGATGCGCCGCGATGATCTGATGCATTTCGGCCGCCAGACCCGCAAAGCGGTCGGGCGTCAGGCGATTGCCGGGTGCCGCCACACCGAAACCGGCCAGCATCTCGCCATCCTCGATCCACGGCACAGCGACCGCGGCGATGCCGTCGAAGACCTGTTCGTGATCGGTGGCATAGCCGTCGCATGCGATCCGGTCCAGTTCATGCTGGATGTCCGGGGGCACATCCGTCCGTGCGCGCAGCGATGAATTATGGGCCAGGAAAAGCTGGCCGATGGCCGATCCCGTCATGGTGACACGTTCGCCGGGTTGGGCTGCGACATGCAGCAGCTTGCGGCTTTCGATGGCGTCCAGAAAATAGATCTCATCCCCCGAAGGCACGGCAAGGAAGACCGTTTCCCCTGTGGTTTCATACATCCGCTTCAGGACCGGGCGCAGCCGTTCACGCAGTCGCGCGTCGTTGCCCGCGACCCGGGCGATGTTCAGGATGCGATCGCCCAGATGGTAGCGCGCATCCCCCTGACGCCGCCGGACATAGCCGAGCGAGACCAGAGTGTTCAGCAGGTTGTGGGTCGTGGGTACCGTCAGTGCGGCGATTTCGGAAATTTCCTTCAACCGCGCCGATCCACCAGATCGGGCCAGAATTTCAAGAAGATGGAGTGCGCGCGACACGGATTGGATCATGGCGGACCTTCGGAAGGATAAATATTCAACATCGTGGAATTAAATTGATAGATCAATCGGTTTAAAATCCGAAGGATAGAATTTTTCAGGAACCTTGGCTGAAAATCACCCGTTGAAACCCCGCAAACACGCCGCGACGTGCTGTGGAAATTGATCGACGGCCCCGACGGCCCTATCGCAAGGAGACCATGATGAGCGAAGAACTCGACGACCTTTTGCCGCCCGTGGAATACATCACCGATGCCTATAAGGGCGCCGGCAAGCTGACGGGGAAACGCGTCCTGATCACCGGCGGCGACAGCGGCATCGGACGTGCCGTGGCGCTGCATATGGCCCGCGAAGGCGCGCGTGTCGCCATTCTGTATCACGAAGACGCCGAGAGCGCCGAGAAGACCCGCAGCGGCATCGAGGCCGAAGGCGCCGAAGCCCTGATCCTTCAGGGCGATACCGGCACGCCCGCCGATTGCGCGGCCACCGTCGCCGCCGTCGTCAAGGCATGGGGCGGCATCGACGTGCTGGTCAACAACGCGGGCATGCAGAAGCCCTATCACAACCAGTCCGAGATCTCGGACGCGGACTGGCAGAAGCATTTCGATGTCAACATGAACGGCATTTTCCACACCACCCGCGCCGCGCTGGAACATATGTCCGAAGGTGCCAGCATCATCAACACGACCTCGGTCAACGCCTTTGTCGGCAATGCCGCGCTGGTGCCCTATACCGCGACCAAGGGGGCCATCGTCGGCTATACCCGCGCGCTGGCGCTGGATCTGCTGGACCGTGGCATCCGCGTGAACCAGGTCGCGCCGGGACCGGTGGCCACCGAAATCCAGTTGGTCTTCAAGGATTTCGACAAGAAGATGCTGAAGGAAATGTCCTCGCCCATGGGCCGTCTTGGCCAGCCGCGGGAACTGGGTCCGGCCTATGTCTTCCTGGCCTGTCAGGACAGCAGCTTCGTGACCGGCCAGACCCTGCATGTGAACGGGGGCATGATCGCCAATGGATGATCTGCACGCCGCATCCCACGCCTCCTCCGCTTGGGCCGACCGTCGGGATCACCGCGAATGGCTGCGCGCCGAGGGACGCCGCCTGCTGCGCCATTACGCCCGCGCCCGCGTGCCCGGAGGCTTTGCCACCTTGGGCAACGATGGCCTGCTGGTCAACAAGGTGCCGCAGGGCATCGTCACCGCGCGCAAGGTGCATTGCTACAGCCTTGCCACGCTGATGGGCATTCCCGGCGCATCCACCTTGGCCGATCACGGCATTGCGGCGCTGTTGGACGGGCCCCTGCGCGATCACGAAGCAAGGGGCTGGTTCGAAGACGCCAGCGGTCCGTCGCGCAAGAAGGCGTATCTGCACGCCTTCATGGCCCTTGCCGGGGCCTCGGCGACGATGGCGGGCCTGCCGCGGGGGCAGGAGTTGATGCAGGCCGCCACGGATGTCATCGACCGGCATTTCTGGATCGCCTCGGAAGAGGTGATGCAGCCGACCTTCGCCGCCGACTGGTCCGACCCCGAGGCCTATCGCGGGGCCAATTGCAACATGCACACGACCGAGGCCTGTCTGGCCCTGTCGGACGCCACCGGCGACCCGCGCTGGCTGGACCGCGCGATCGCGCTGGCACGTCGCTTTGGTCACGACATTCCGGCAGCGCATGACGGCCTGCTGCCTGAACATTTCGCCCCGGACTGGACGCTGCTGCCTGATTATGGCGCGGACCAGCCCGCCGATGACACGCGCCCCTATGGCCTGACGCCCGGCCATCACGCCGAATGGGCGGGCCTGCTGCTGAAGGTCGAGGCCGCCTGTAAAAAAGCCGGGCGTCCGGCGATGGATTGGCTGCTGACGGATGCCGTGTCCCTGTTCGACAGGTCGGTCGAATTGGGCTGGGCGCCGGACGGTCAGCCGGGGATGGTCTATACCGTCGGCTTTGACGGGTCGGTTTCGGTTTCCGTGCGTGCCTATTGGGTGCAGGCCGAGCTGGCGAATACAGCCCTGATGCTGCACCGCCGCACCAATAAGCCACGGTTCGAGGCGACCTATCGTCAGGCTTGGGATTTCATCGCAGACAGGCTGATCGACCACGATGCCGGTGGCTGGCGTCACGAAGTCAACGCCCAAGGCCATCCAAGCCAGACAGTCTATCCCACGCGCGAGGATCTCTATCACGACTTCCAAGCAACGGTGACACCGCTTATCCCGACCTCGGCTTCACTGGCGGGCGGCCTGCGGTGATGTGAAGCTATGTATTGGCGGGTGATGAAGACGTGTCCGCGGACCGGCGTCGAGCTTGCAGCAAAACGTCCCAGTCTTCATCGGCCCGTCGATCACATCACCCCCGCAATGTCCGGCGACAGCAAGACCGTTAAGCCAGATCCCGCAAAACATGACATCCGGCCTTGAAAGTGAAAGGTATCAGCGCATTTTGGCCCCATTACGTCAGTAACATAGCCTCCGATGTTCGCTTGTCTTTCGGGTCCCAAGGATCGATATTTTTGTTAGCCATGACATTAATCAAGCCAAGTAAGCCTTCAGTCGTCTAATCGCAGGGGGGTGCCATACGTCTTGCATCATGGCCGCGTTCTGCGAGCGGCATACCTTATAGGGGTGGATTTTCCCCATGATCGGGTCGAAACCAGGATAGTTCACCGTTTATCCTCGCGTCATCTCCGTATTCATTGATTGCCTGTGCGCGTTGACGAAAAGGTGAGTTTTGGTCGTGAAGCCACCTTGAGAACGGCCCAAACCCTGACGCGCAGTTCCCCCATAGCGCCCGCTGCCTGATGGTATGCGCGGATCACGGTGCTATCGATCATTTGCAGGGTGCTTGCTACGTTCCCGATTTGGATGTGCCATCCATGATGTCCTTCCACAGACATTTGTCCATATGCCGAAGTTCGCCGAGAGATTTCGGCAGGGCAGCCCGTTGCGTGCATTCTGGGAAATATCAGCGGAAACGAAGCGGTGGATGTCCCGCCGGCATCCATTCGGGGCGCGGGCAGCGAAGATGAACCCCCGCGAAAAACGCCCATTCCTCGTATGATACAAGATCTGGTGCCAAGCCGGTCTCCATCGCGGAAACCAGCTTGAACCGGGCCTCTACCCTCAGGAAAATCCCTTATGTCAAGGTTGCTTAAGCTGATCGTCCTTCAGCCAGACGGGTCGACCAGAATCTTCACCTGCGACTTTTCAGCGACCAGCGCTTCGAACCCCTGATCGACGATCTGATCGATCGAGATGCGTTTGGTCACCAGATTGTCGGCGCTGAAATAGCCCTGAGCCATCAGTGCCATGACGGCGGGATAGACGTTCCTGTAGGCGATGGTCCCCAGAAGCTGACGTTCCTTCAGAACGACGGTGTTGGGATGGAAGGCGGCGTCGCCCTCCCAGATCGAAACGACCAGCGTCTGACCTTCGTGCCTTGTGCTGTCGATGCATTGTGGCAGGACGCGGGGGACGCCGGTCACTTCGAAGGCGACATGCACGCCGCCGGTGGCATGGCGGATGCTGGCGACGGGATCGTCGGTCGTCGGATCGATGGCGGTGGTCGCGCCCAGCTCCAAGGCTTTCCGACGCCGCTCGGGCGAGGGTTCGACGACATGGATCTGGGCCGCGCCGGCCACGCGCAGGGCCTCGACCACCAGCAATCCGATGGGACCCGCGCCGAAGACGGCAGCCGTGTCACCCGCCTTGATCCGGGACATCCGCACTGCATGCAATGCCACTGCGGCCGGTTCGACCAGCGCACCCTGTTCCATCGACAGTTCATCGGGCATCTTGTGCACCATCCGCGCGGGCACGACCGAAAGCTGGGCGAAACCGCCGTGGCCACCCGACAGGCCGACAAAACCCAGACTGTCACACAGGTTGTATTTCCCTTCCCGACAGGCGGGGCAGTGACCGCAGGCGAAGATCGGCTCGACCGTCACCCGGTCACCAACATCCAGACCGGTCACGCCTTCGCCAAGCGCCGTGATGGTGCCGCAGTATTCATGCCCCATCGTGATCGGCGCCTTGTCGTGACTGAGGGGATGTTCCTGATCCACGGGAACGAAGATCGGTCCGGCAAGGTATTCATGCAGATCACTGCCGCAAATGCCTGCCCATGCGACCTTTATCGCGACCTCGCCCTGTCCGGGGGTCGGTGTCCGGGTGTCTTCGACGCGAATGTCCTTAACGCCATGCCAACGTGCCGCTTTCATCGTCTCTCTCCTTGGGTGATGATGGTCCCGCGCGCCCGAAGGCCCGCGGAATTTTGTCATGTTGTGACCGTCGCGATCATGCGGTGTGATGGACGTCCTGCAGGCCGTAGACCGGGGTCTCCAGACCCTCCATCCGCGCCTTGAGCTGCAGCGCCAGATAGAGCGAGTAGTGTCGCGACTGATGCAGGTTGCCGCCGTGGAACCACAGTCGGTCCTGCTGGGTCGGTTTCCACATGTTGCGCTGCTCTCCCTCCCACGGGCCGGGGTCTTTGGTCGTGTCGGACCCGAGGCCCCAGACCTTGCCGACCTTGTCGGCGACCTCTTGGCTGATCAGATCGGCGGCCCAGCCATTCATCGACCCATAGCCTGTCGCGAAGACCACCAGATCGGCAGGCATGCGCGTGCCGTCCGCAAGGACCACGGCATCGTCTTCGAAATGATCCACCTGTCCCTTGGCCAGTTTGACCTTGCCGTCGATGATCAACTGGCTGGCCCCGACATCGATATAGTAACCGGACCCCCGCCGCAGATACTTCATGAACAGGCCGGACCCGTCGTCTCCCCAATCCAGATCGAAGCCGGCCTTTTCCAGACCTGCATAGAACTCGGCATCACGTTCGCGCATCTTATCGTAAAGCGGGATCTGGAATTCATGCATGATCCTGTAGGGCAGCGAGGCGAAGATCATGTCCGCCTTTTCCGTCGTGACACCATTGGCCAGCGCCTCTTCCGAGTAGAGCGCGCCAAGCCCGATCTCCATCAGCGAATCCGAGCGTACGATATGGGTCGAGGATCGCTGGACCATCGTCACATCGGCGCCGCCTTCCCAAAGCGCGGCACAGATGTCATGGGCCGAGTTGTTCGAGCCGATCACCACGACCTTCTTGCCGGCCCAGTCATCCGGCCCGTCGTGCTGCGAGGAATGCTGGATTGTCCCCTTGAAGCTGTCCATGCCGGGAAATTGCGGCATGAAGGACTTGCCCGACATGCCGGTGGCCAGAACCAGCTGCGTCGGTTGCAGGGTGACGGTCTTGCCGTCGCGGTTGACCTTTACCGTCCATTTGCCGGCCGCGTCGTCATAGGTGGCCTTGGTCACCTCGGACCGCGTCCAATAGTTGATCTCCATGACCTTGGTATACATTTCCAGCCAATCGCCCACCTTGTCCTTGGGCGTGAAGACCGGCCAGTTGTCCGGGAATTTCAGATAGGGCAGGTGGTCGTACCAGACCGGATCATGCAGGCAGAGCGACTTGTAGCGGCTGCGCCACTGATCGCCGGGCCGGTCATGCTTGTCCAGAACGATGGTGGGCACGTTCAACTGACGAAGTCGCGCACCGAGGGCGATCCCGCCTTGTCCGCCGCCGATCACAAGAACATAGGGCTGCGTGCCATAGCCCAGATCGGCCTCTTCGGCCTCGCGGCGTTCTTTCCATGAACTGCGGTTTTTGGCGGCGCCATGTTCTGCGCCCATGGGGCGCCTTGTGCCGCGGTTTTCCTCGAACCCCTTCAGCTCTTGCAGCGCGGTTAGCAATGTCCAGATCTTGCCATCGCGGATCCGCATCAGACCCCACCCACGGCCCGCCCGGGTTTCGAATGTTGTCCATGCGGTGATGACGCCGCCCTCATCGGCGGGCATTTCGCCCGATTGGATCGCGAATTTCCCCGGACGCGTATGTTCCAGCTGGTTCTGCAGCATGTCGGTCACACCGGCAGGGCCCTCGACCGTCTTCAGGTTCCAGCTGACCGCCACAAGATCACGCCAATAGCTGTCGGTCGCAAAGAGAGCTGCCACCCGGTCTATATCGCCACCCTCCAATGCGGCGTTCAGGCGGTCCAGCATGTCCTGGGTCTGTGTGGTCGTCGTTGAATCAAGCATTGCAACTCCTCCTCTGTGCGCAGCTTGGGACAAGTATCGCCATGCGGAGGCAGCGCGATCTACATCGCAAAGCGGAATGGTCGGGAAAATAAGACCGCTGCGATGCGGCATGTTGCGTGCGCAACATCCGCGCAACCGCTCAGCCGGGCGCGCGCAAACCGGCCTTGCGGATCCGTCGCAGGATGGTGGATCTGTTCACCCCAAGGCGACGCGCGGCGCAAGCCATGTTCCAGGCGCAGGCCTCGAGGACATCCTCCAGACATTCCGATGTGCCCGCCAGCGCGGGCGGATCGTCGTGCTGCGGGATGGGGCCGGTGTCGGGCAGGTCGGGCAGGTCGATGACCGGACCGACACAGAAGGCCGCCGCGACATCCAGAACCTGCTCCAGTTCGCGGATGTTGCCCGGCCATCGCCGCCCCATCAGCTCGGCCCGCGCCGAGGGCGACAGACGCATCGCGCCCGCGGCATGACGGACCAGATGGCGTGACATCAGCCAACCAAGATCGCGGCGCATCCGCAGTGGTGGCACCGTCAGGGTGCAGCCCGCCAGACGGTGGAAGACCGGCCGCGTCAGGCCAAGCGTCGCCGGATCGACGCAGGTCGTGGCGATGGTGCGTAAATCCGGCTGCTGGTCCAGAAGGCCACCCAAGGCGGCAGCCGTGTCCGGTTGCAGATCCTCGATCCGGCGCAGAAGCAAGGTGGTGGGATCGACGACGTTCCCGCAGGCCTCGGCCAGCGTTTGCGGTTCCAATCCGGCACAGGAGAGAGAGATGAAGCCCTGCGATTTGCTTGTCATGTGGATCGCGCGGGCCAGCCGGGTCTTGCCGGTGCCCGTCTCTCCGGTGATCAGCAGGGGCACCCGACCCGGGGCCAGTCGCTCGGCCTGGGACAGCAGTTGGGTCATGGCCGGATCGCCGCCGGTCAATCCGGCCAATGCGCCGTCTCTGCGGTTGTTCTGCAAGGGGGTGCGGGGCGCCTTGGGCGCAATGGCGTGACCGAACAGGCCGCCGCCGTCGCGCATCTGGATCACGCGTTCTTCCGTCGGACGGTCGCGCATCAGGTCGGGCAGATCATCGACACTGACGTCCAGCACCTGATCGATCCGACTGCCAAGGATCACGCTGCCCTCGGGGAACAGGTGCCGGGCCGCACGGGTATAGCCCAGAACGCGGCCCGACCCGTCCAGCCGGATTGCGGCCTCGGGGTCGACATCCAGAAACTCGGGGCTGGAGGACAGGCGCAGGACCCAATCCCGCGGGCTCTCGGCCATCAGGTTGGCCATTTCGACGCGGCGGGCGGCGGCGGTGACAAGGGTCATCGCCAGGTTCTGGCTTGTCTTGGGTGCGGGCGAACGCAACAGAGAGATATCCAGAACCGCCGCCAGTTGTCCCAAGCTGTCGAAGATCGGCGCGGCCGTGCAGGATAAGGCAGTGTGGGCATTCCCGAAATGGTCGTCTTGATGCACGGTCACCGGTGCTTGCGTCACGATGCAGGCGCCGACCCCGCAGGTGCCGGCAAGATTTTCGGACCAGTTCGATCCAAGGTGAAGACCGGAACGGCGCAGGTCGTCCGTAAACAGATCATCGCCGAAAAAATCGACGCAGACCCCTTTGGCGTCGGTCAGAAGCAGCACGTAATTCTGCCCGGCAACCTGCCGGAACAGCGACTGCAGACCCGAGCGTGCCGCGGCGATCAGCCATTCGGCCTGCTTGCGATGGTCGCGCAGCTCGGTCTCGGTTACGATATACGCCGGATCACTGCGCATCGGGTCCATGCCGTACAGTTCGACACATCGCCGCCACGATGCGGAAATGAAGCTGTCGCGGTTCGTATGGCTGCCCTCTAGGACCCGTCCGATTTCCTCGACATGCCGAGCATCCCTTACCATATGCACCCCCCCTTGAGGACGGTACCACAGAGGCGATCTGCGACCAGAGGGACTTTGGAATTAGCGCCTGCTGTTGTCCCGCTGGACGTCGAGGATCGAAGTTTCGCGCGTCTTTGGCCCTATCAGCATAGCAAAGGTGGCCTGTGAGGCGATCGGCGCAGTCGCGTGAAATTCGAGATCAACTTGACTGACCGTAGACACGAATGATCGTACACGGGCGGGTCTTCAGCCGCCATCAAGGTGCCACGATCAGCCTGCGTCGGGACGGGATCACTGTCTCGCTGATGGGATCTGCGTGGCATGAAGTAGAAGACGTATACATATGAAATTTCAGACTAAATAGCATCCGCTTCCATCTCGCCTCTCGTGCCGTGATCCGCTCCGCCCGACTTTATCCCTAATGTATGCCGCCCCGCGGGCCCAAGAAGGCTATCGATGCGGCAGAGAGGCGGGACCAAACTGTCGGTCGCTTCGCCACGTCTTTGACGGCCTGCCGCCGTCAGACTGCCTTCGACTGGTTCACGCGCGCTGACAATTCTTCGTGGTTTTCCACGCGCTCGGAATAGCGGTCCACAAGGTGGTCCTTGATATCACGGGTCAGCAGGGTGAAGCGCACCAGTTCCTCGATCACATCGACGGCCCGGTTATAGTAGGGCGAGGGTTTCATGCGGCCTGCCTCATCAAATTCGTCCCAGGCCTTGGCGACGGATGACTGGTTCGGGATCGTCAGAAGCCGCATCCAGCGACCAAGAATGCGCAGTTGGTTGACGGTGTTGAAGCTTTGACTGCCCCCGCAAACTTGCATCACCGCCAGCGTCTTGCCCTGCGTGGGGCGCACGCCGCCAAGTGACAGCGGGATCCAGTCGATCTGCGTCTTCATGACGCCGGTCATCGCGCCGTGTCGTTCGGGGGAACACCAGACCATGCCCTCGGACCAGCCGACAAGGTCGCGCAGTTCGGCCACCTTGGGGTGGTCGGCCTCGGTCGCATCGGCCAGGGGCAGGCCGGTTGGATCGAAGATGCGTGGCTCGGCCCCGAAAGCGGTCAGAAGGCGTGCTGCCTCCTCTGTCGAAAAGCGTGAAAAGCTTCGTTCGCGAAGCGAGCCATAGAGCAGCAGGATGCGCGGCGCATGGGTGCTGCGCGTGGCGGGGAACAATTGCTGCGGGTCGATGGCGTCAAAGCAGGTGGGTTCAAGGTTCGGCAGGTCAGTCAAGGATTTCACCCTTCTGGTTCAGGATCATATGCCCGTCTTCCTTGTAAAGCGGGCCGGTCGGCAAGCGATCAAGCAATGGCAGCACAGCCTCGGACGGGCGGCAGAGGCGGACACCCTTGGGCGAGGCCACAATGGGGCGGTTGACCAGAACGGGATGGACCAACATTGCGTCCAATATCTGTTCCTCGGTGACGCCAGCTTCCAGCAGTCCCAGTTCGGTGGCGGGTGATTTCGTTGTTCGCAGTGCCTCGCGTGCGGTCAGGCCCGCTGCCGCGAACAGCGCCAGCAGTTGCGGGCGGGTCCAGCCTTCGGACAGATAGTCGATCACGACGGGCTGGATGCCTGCCGCGCGAATGTATCGCAGCACATTGCGCGAGGTGCCGCAGGCGGGATTGTGATGGATGACGATCATGGGTGGGTCTGGGGAAAGCGGCGGCGCGTGCGATTGGCAAAGGCGACAAGGGACAGCATCACCGGCACCTCAACCAGCACGCCCACCACCGTTGCCAGCGCCGCCCCCGACCCGAGGCCGAACAGGCTGATGGCGACTGCGACCGCCAATTCGAAGAAGTTCGAGGTTCCGATCAGCGCGCAGGGGGCCGCGATCCGATGGGGCACCCCCAGCAGAAAGGCGGCACCATAGCCGATGGCAAAGATCAGATAGCTCTGGATCAGGATCGGCACTGCGATCATCGCGATGACGACGGGCCGGTTCAGAATGGTCCCGGCCTGCAGCCCGAACAGGATCGCGACCGTCGCAACAAGCCCGATCATGGACCACGGCTTGACGCGTGCCGCGAATGCGTCGATCCGCGCGGCGTTAGACAGCAAGCGTCGCGTCACCAGTCCCGCTGTCAGAGGCAGCACCACGTAAAGGACGGTGGCCAGCACCAGCGTCTGCCACGGCACCGCAATCTCGGTCACGCCCAGCAGCAGCGCCACGATCGGTGCGAAAACCACGACCATGATCAGGTCGTTCACCGAAACCTGCACCAGCGTATAGGTGGCATCTCCGCGCGTCAGCTGCGACCAGACGAAGACCATCGCCGTGCAGGGCGCCGCACCCAGCAGGATCAGTCCGGCAATATATTGCTGTGCGTCCTGCGGCGCGATCCAGGGGGCAAAGACGTAATCGAAGAACAGCACCGCCAGCAGCGCCATGGAGAAGGGTTTGATCAGCCAGTTCACCACCAGCGTGATCACCAAACCCTTTGGCTGC
This sequence comes from Paracoccus sp. R86501, assembly GCF_042466435.1. Classification (NCBI taxonomy): domain Bacteria; kingdom Pseudomonadati; phylum Pseudomonadota; class Alphaproteobacteria; order Rhodobacterales; family Paracoccaceae; genus Paracoccus; species Paracoccus sp. R86501. The sequence goes on along the minus strand of NZ_JAXHPZ010000005.1, from coordinate 166,226 downwards.
CGAAACGCCCCGGCCACGGCGCCGAAATCGACGCTGACCATCATCGGATAGACCATCGCCCAGATCAGCACGGCGACGACCAGATTGACTGATGCGATCTCGGCTGCGGCGACGGCCTGCACCAAGCCCGGTACCAGCACACCCCCCGCAAGCCCCGCCAGCATCGCCAGCCCGACCCAAAGCGTCAGCCAGCGTTCGAATATGCCCATCGGGCTGTCCTTGGGACCTGTCATATCTGTCATTTGATCGTGCCTTGGCATGTGGTGAATCGGGGGGGCGATCAGCAATCGCAGGCGATCTGGTCAAGAACCGGCTGGCAAAGATGCGGATGGCCGCCGCAGCAGTCCTCCATCAGGAAAGCCAGCAGGCCGCGCATCGTCTCCATCCGGGCGAAATAGCGGATCGACCGCCCTTCGCGGTTGGAACGGATCAGATCGGCCGAAGTCAGGATCGTCAGGTTGTTGGACAGGGTATTCGACCGCACCTCCAGACGGTCTGCAATCTGGCCCGCGGCCATGCCCAACGGACCGGCCTTGATCAGCAGACGGAAGATATCCAGACGCAGATCATGGGATAGGGCAGACAAGGCGTTCAGGGCACGATGCTTTTCCATATTTCATGTTTATTAGAAATAAATGGTCTGAGCAATCCTGTTTCCCAGCTAAAATGCCCGCAGGCGGCTGAACTGTGCATGGTTGGCATAAATAGCCGCCCACAGATGCGCGGTCGTTGGTGTGGTGCCAGCGCGGTAACCGTTGCGGTCGATTTCACAGGCTTCGGGCGGGTTAACAACACGTGGCGATCCACCCCCATCGCCGTTGGCATGAGGACTTCAATATCGTCGCGCAAGACGGGCGGCCCTTGGAACAATCGAAGTAGGCTGCAACACCGGACAGCGATCATTTTGCAGCGGGGCAAATCACCATGAGCGATTTTTCCACTTCCCGCTCAGGATACGGCGATGAAACGCGGGAAACTTTATGATCTCCTCCCACAACTGGATCGACAGGACCAAAACGGCACCAAGATCAAGCCAGATGACCGCAATCGCCGTCACGGGAACCCGGAACAGCCATTGCGCCGCGACAAACAGGTTCATGACATAGATCGTGTCGCCGCTGGCCCGCAGCGTGTTGCCGCAGATCGCGTTCGATCCTTTGGGGAAGGGAAGCAAAATGACGATGGGAAGGAATGCCAGCACGATGTCGCGTGTTTGAAGCGACAGGTTCGAATAGAGCATGTCAGCCGACAGGCACAGGATCAGCAACAGCAGCGCAACCCCGGCCGAGGCGACGAAAGACGCGCGCCATGCGCGGGACAGAAAATGCTGCAACCGGGCGGCTTCGCATCCCTGACCCAAAAGCTGAGCGACGATGATGCCTGTCGCAATGGCCCACTGCATGCCGATGGTCCCCGTTACCTGGATCCATGGCGCGATCAAGGTCAGGGCGGCGAAATCGCTCAGGTCCATGCGGACATAGATCAACGCGCAAACCTGCGTCGAAATGGCGGCGCTGAGAAAGGTCGCGGCGATGGGCAGCGCAAATCCCAGATGACGCAATAGGCTGCGCGGAAAGCCGTTTTCACGCCACCCGGCAATATGGCGCAGATGCCCTGCCGCGATGATCAGCCTGACCCCCAGAAACGACACCTGCACCGCAACCGCAACCACACTGCCGATTGCGGCACCGGACACGCCCAAGGCTGGCAGCCCCCAATATCCATGGATCAAGGCGACGCTGGTCAGAATGTTGACCGGAACCGACAAGCACAGGCTGTAGAGCGGCACCTTGGTTTCGCCGCAGCCATTCAGATAGCTGGAGATGCACTGCCCCACCGCCTCGCCCAGAATGACCAGCAGGAAGATGCCCAGATAGCTGCGCGCCAACGTTGCGACTTCGGTCGAAGGGGCAAGGGCGTTGATCAGGGGCGCGCCGAAGACAAGGATGGCCAAAAGGCCCAGCACCCCCACGGCAAGGTTGACGACCATCCCCGAGGCAAGTGCCGACTTGAGAAAGACCTGATTGCCCGTGCCGAATGCCTGCGCCGTGCGGATCTGCATGGCACTGGAAAACGCCTGAATCGCCCCCAGGGCGAAACCTGCGATGGCCGCGGCCAGCCCGACCGCGGCCAGCGACGTTTCGCCAAGGGCGGCAACCAGATAGGTATCGATCACGACCGTTCCATGCAGGAAGATCGCCTTGATCGTCATGGGCCACGCCAAGGCAAAGACATTTCGGGCGGTGGGGCCGGTGCTGACGGGCGGGCAGGGGGATATGGGGGACATTGGCAAGGGACATTCAAAATAGGCGCTGGCCGGGAAACGGCAGCGCAGGCGTTGGCAACAGCGCCTGTCGGGCGCCTATGCCTCGGGGGGTTCGAAATAATTCGCGTTCGACGCCGTGATGCTGCGGATGGTGTCGTCCAGACGTGACAGGTGACGCCTGCCGATCCGGATCGCAAGATCGGCGTCATGATCGATCACCGCCTCGGCGATGCCGCGATGATCATCGACCAGTTCGGGCATCCGGTCCTCTTTCGACAGGCCCAGCATGCACAACCTGTTGACCTTGGATTTTTCGGCCATGATCACATCGAAGGCGAAATCGGCATGGGCGATGTCGCACAGCATCCGGTGGAAATCGTAATCCAGCTCTCCGAATTTTTCGACATCCCTGTCCGCGACGGCTTTCTCTTGCCGCGAGATCGCGCGCGTCAGGCGGGATGCGCCGGTCTTGTCGCAATGCTGGGCTGCACGCCGCAGAACCTCGGTTTCCACCGACAGGCGCACGAAGCGTGATTTCGCGATCTCCCGCATGGAAAAACGCCTGACCTCGGTTGCCCGTTGGGGGCGGATCAGGATCAGGTCCAGGTTGGCAAGGCGACTGAAGGCGTCGCGGACCGGCTGACGCGAGACATTGAACCGGGCGGCGATATCGGCCTCGGATATCTTGTCGCCGGGGCGCAGGTTCAGCGCCAGAATTTCCTGGTGCAGAAAGTCGAAGATGTCGTCCACACGGGGACGGCGCCCTTCTTCGTGATGTGGCTGAGCCATGCGATGGTCTCCGTTTTTCCTGAACATATCAGCCCGACAGACCTCTGCCTTGGGACGGGCCGTCTCGGCGCGGCGAATCCTGTCGGCAGCGGGTCGGACCGCGATTTGACCCAGACTAGCGCGATCAATACTGGTATACCAGTGCAATTACTAGTATACCAGTTTGGTAGACAGGCGAATCAGCCTTCAGGCGTCAATGTGCTGCGGGGAGGCGGCGCATCAGGGGAGACACAATGTCCGGAGTTAACCTAAAAGGTATCGTCAAGGCCTATGGCGCCGTGACCGTGGTGCACGGGATCGATCTTGAGGTCGCCGAAAAGGAATTCGTCGTGCTGGTCGGGCCGTCCGGCTGCGGCAAATCGACGACGCTGCGAATGATCGCAGGGCTGGAGGAGATCACAGACGGCGATCTGACTATCGATGGCCGCCATGTGAACCGCGTCGCGCCCAAGGATCGCGATGTGGCGATGGTGTTCCAGAACTATGCGCTTTATCCGCATCTGAACGTCGCGGACAATATCGCTTTCGGCCTGCGTATCCGCAAGGAAAGCAAGGAACATATCGCCGCCTCGGTCGATGAGGTCGGCAAGATTTTGGGCCTGACGCCCTATCTGGAGCGTCGCCCCGCGGATCTGTCGGGCGGTCAGCGCCAGCGGGTCGCGATGGGTCGTGCCATCGTGCGCCGCCCCAAGGTATTTCTGTTCGACGAGCCGCTGTCGAACCTTGATGCCAAGCTGCGGACCCAGATGCGCGCCGAGATCAAGCGGCTGCACAAACGCCTCGGCGCGACCAGCATCTATGTCACCCATGACCAGGTCGAGGCGATGACCCTTGCAGACCGCATCGTCGTCATGCACGACGGCCGGATCGAGCAGGTGGGTTCCCCAATGGAGCTGTTCCTGAACCCGGTCAACACCTTCGTCGCGGGCTTCCTTGGATCGCCCCCGATGAACATGGTGAAGGCCCGCGTGGCGGCAGGTCCCGATGGCCCGCGCGCCGAATTCGATGGCCAGAGCATCGCACTGTCCCCGCTGCCCGATCTGCAAAATGCCGAAGGCCGAGAGATCATCATCGGCATCCGCCCGGAATTCGTCAAAGCCGCCAGCAGCGAACAGACCGACCGCGTCAACCTGCAGGCCGAACTGGTTGAAACGCTCGGCTCAGAGGCGCTGATCCACACCACGCTGGCCGGTCAACCGTTTGTCGTTCGCACGGAAACCGTGGGCCAGATGCGGGTCCTGCGCGACTTTTCCGGCTTTACCATCCAGCCCCATCTGATCCGCGTGTTCGACGCGCAGACCGGACGGGCGTTGTCGGGACAGAGGTTGGAAGAATGAGCAACGATCCCGAAGTCGGAGGAGCCCGCACCGAGGAATTGGTCATCGAGGCGCGCGAGGCGCAACGTCATCGCCGCCCCGGACGTGTCCAGCGTGTGGGCGACCACCTGAAACGCGAATGGCAGCTGTACTTGTTGTTGCTGCCCACGATCATCTGGCTGTTGGTCTTCCTGTACAAGCCCATGTACGGGCTGCAGATTGCCTTCAAGGATTACAGCATCTTCCGCGGTGTGGCAGGCAGTCCCTGGATTGGGCTGGAACATTTCTACACGCTGTTTGGCAACGACCAGTTCCTGAGGGCGCTGAAAAACACCGTCATCATCAGCTTTTACAGCCTGTTATTCGGATTTCCGGTGCCGATCTTGCTGGCATTGATGTTCAACGAAGTCCTCAACGCGACTTTCAAGAAGACCGCGCAGACCATTGTTTATCTTCCGCATTTCATCTCGTCGGTGATCATCGCGGGGATCGTGATCACGGCCTTTTCGCCATCGGCGGGGATCGTGAACACGGTGATGGGATGGTTCGGGGTCGATCCGGTCTATTTCCTGACCAAGCCCGAATGGTTCCGCCCCATCTTCGTCGGCACCGGCATCTGGCAAGAGGCAGGCTTCCAGTCGATCGTCTATCTTGCGGCCATGGCGGGTATTTCACCCACGCTTTACGAAAGCGCGGTCGTGGACGGGGCCTCGCGCTGGCAGATGGTCTGGAAGATCACGCTGCCCTCGATCCTGCCGACGATCATCATCATGCTGATCATCCGCATCGGCAACATGCTGGAAGTCAGCTTCGAGATGATCATCCTGCTGTATCAGCCCGCCACCTATGAAACGGCGGATGTGGTGAACACCTTCATCTATCGCCAGGGCCTTCAGGGCGGCCAATACGACCTTGCCGCCGCCGCCGGGCTTTTCAACGCCGTCGTGGCCTTTGTCCTGGTGATGACTGCCAACACCGTTGCCAAGCGCTATTCGCGCACCTCGCTTTGGTGAACAGGAGCTGATCATGAAGAACATGAACCTCTATTCCCGCGGCGACCGGATGTTCGTCATCATGAACATGGTGCTGCTGGGCATTTTCGCGCTGTCAACGCTGTACCCGTTCATCTACATGGCCTCGCTGTCGTTCAGCACCGGATTCGAGGCGCGCGCCGGCAACGTCATCCTGACACCGGTCGGCTTCACGCTGGAGGCCTACAAGCGCGTCCTGTCGGAACCGCTGTTTTGGAGTTCCTACAAGAACACCTTCATCTATACGATCTTCGGCACCTTGATGAGCCTGGCCTTCATCATCCCCGGCGCCTATGCGCTGTCGCGGCCCCAGCTTTACGGGCGGCGGTTCTGGAACCTGATGGTGGCCTTCACCATGTGGTTCAACGCCGGCCTGATCCCCTTCTTCCTTAACATGCGCGATCTTGGCCTGCTGGACAGCTATCTGGGCATCATCATCGGCTTCGCGGTCAACGGCTTCAACATCATCCTGCTGCGCAATTTCTTCGAGGGCATTCCGCAATCCTTCGAAGAGGCCGCCCGGATGGACGGTGCCAATGAATTCCAGGTGTTGTGGAAGGTCTATATGCCGCTTTCCAAGCCCGCCATCGCCACGGTTGCACTGTTCTGCATCGTGTCGCGCTGGAACGGCTTTTTCTGGGCGATGGTCCTTTTGCAAAGCGAGGACAAGATCCCGCTGCAGGTCTATCTGCGCCAGGTCATTGCGGAACTGTCGGATGACGAGGAATTCGCATCGACGCTGCTGACCTCAAGCTATTCATTCGAGACGGTCAGCGCGGCGATTATCGTCTGCTCGATCATCCCGGTGCTGCTGATCTATCCGTTCATGCAGAAATATTTCAACAAGGGCATCCTGCTGGGAGGCGTGAAGGAATGACCCATACGTTCAAACGGGAGGAGACTATGAGTATTCCGAAAGCCGCATTGGCCCTGCTTGCGACCACGGCCATGACCGCACCGGCCTTTGCCGACGATCACCTGCGCGTCGTCGACGAACCGCTGGAACTGACCATCCACATGCACTGGCCCCGCGCGCAGGGTTATGGCGTTGGCGGTTCGCCAAGCGATGTCTATCCGGTCGAGGAAGCCGCCCGTGAAATGACCGGTATCCATCTGAAGGATGCCACCGCAGGCCGCAACACGACCGACGCCGCCGAGGCGATGAACCTGATGATCGCGCAGGGCAATCTGCCCGACATCGTGGGCGGCAACCTGATCCAGCAGCCCGTGAACCAATACGGTCCTGAAGGCGCCTTCGTGCCGCTGAACGAGCTGGTGGCCGAACACGCGCCGAACATCCAGAAATTCTGGGACGAACACCCCGAACTGTTGGAATCCATAACGGCGGCAGACGGGAATTACTATTACATCCCCTATCTGCCCGATGGGGAATTCGGGCGAGCGTGGTATATCCGTCAGGACTGGTTGGACAAACTGGGGCTGGAGCAGCCGCAGACCGTCGATGAACTGCACGACGTGCTGACCGCATTCCGCAATGACGATCCCAACGGTAATGGCCGCAAGGACGAGATCCCCTTCTTCGCCCGCGAATGGGAAGAAATCGGACGCCTTCTGACGCTGTGGGACGGTCGTTCGTCAGGCTCTGACACCCATCACGACTTCTACGTCAATGACGAAGGCAAGGTCGTTCACCCCTATGCGCAAGAGGCCTATCGCACCGGCATCAAGAACATCGCGCAGTGGTATTCCGAAGGTTTGATCGACCCTGAAATCTTTACCCGCGGATCGTCATCGCGCGACTATCTGCTGTCGGAAAACCTGGGCGGCATGACCCATGACTGGTTCGCCTCGACCTCGGGGTACAACGTGCCGCTGCGCGAACTGATCGAGGGCTTCAACTTCGTGCCCTTCCTGCCCCCCGCATCGGTATCGGGCAAGCGGGTCGAGGAACATCGCCGCACGCCGGTCAAACCCGATGGCTGGGCAATCAGCTATATGAACGAACATCCGGTCGAGACGGTGAAATACTTCGATTTCTGGTTCACCGAAGAAGGCCGCAACCTGTCTAACTTCGGTGTCGAAGGAAAAACGTGGGACATGGTCAACGGAGAGCCGACCTTCAAGCCCGAGGTCCTGAACAGCGACATGCCGGTCAACAACCAGATGTATCTGGAAGGCGCGCAGATCTATCGCGGCTATTGGATGGATTACCGCTATGAATTGCAGTGGACGTCGGAAGAAGCCCGCAAGGGGATCGAGCTTTATGCCGCCAACGACCTGCTGATCGACCAGTTTCTGGGCGTGGCCTTCACCCCCGAAGAACAGGCCGTCTATGACAAATACTGGCCATCGATCCGCACCTACATGCTGGAACGCGAACAGGCGTGGATCCTTGGGTCGGGCGATGTCGAAGCCGAATGGGACAGCTATGTCAGCACGCTGGACAAGATGGGCTACCCCCAGGTCATCGAGGTCATGAATACGGCCTATCAGCGTCAGTATAACTAGGCCCAACAGCCAGATCGTACACAGATCCTGCGCGGCCCGCGCCATGGCCGCGCGAATTCTCAGATAGTTCAATCAGAAAGTTGCCCGATGCCCGGCAAGTCATTACCCATGCTCGATGAGCCCAAGGCGGGACGCCTGACCATTCAATATGCGCCCGAAACCGACAGCGATGTCGTCGAGAATCCCCCCCGTTTCACATGGCTCCCGGTGATCGAGGATGAGGCCACCTATGTCCTGCGCATTTCGCCGGACAAGGATTTTCCGGCCGGAAAGACCATCACCTATAGCCGCATCCCGGTGAATTTCTTCACCCCCGACAAGGCGCTGGAAACGGGCAGCTATCACTGGTCCTATGCCGTTTGCGACCCGGAGACCGGCGCGCCGATCAGTGCCTGGGGCAGCACTCGCAGCTTCCAGATCAGTGCGGACCTGCCGCAGACGCCGTTGATTGGGCGCGCCGGCCGCTTTGCCGATGCGCCCAAGGGCCATCCGCGTCTGTGGTTGGATGCCGACCGGTTGGCGCAGTTCAAAAAGGATGTCGCCGCCGATCCCGATCACTGCACATGGTCGAACTTCTACGCGAAATCGGTGCTGCCGTGGATGGAGCGTCCGGTCATGTCCGAACCCGCAGGCTATCCCGATCACAAGCGCACCGCGCCGGTCTGGCGCCAGACCTATATCGACCTGCAAGAGGCGATCTATGCCACACGCCATCTGGCGATCGGCGGCAAGGTCACCGATGACGCGCAGATGCTGGCCCGCGCCAAGGAATGGCTGCTGGAGATCGCCAGCTGGGACCCGATGGGCGTCACCTCGCGCGCCTATACGGATGAGTGGGCATATCGCGTCACCAATGCGCTGGCGTGGGGCTATGACTGGTTGCACGACCAGTTGGATGACGACCAGCGCGCCACCGTGCGCGCGGCGCTGCTGGAACGCACCCGCGACATCGCCGACCATGCGATGCTGAACGCCAAGATCCACCTGTTCCCCTATGACAGCCACGCGGTGCGTTCCGTGTCGCTGACGCTGGTGCCTGCCTGTATCGCGCTGCTTGGGGATGACGATGCAGACGAGGCCCGCGAATGGCTGGATTACTGCATCGAGTTCCTGTTCACCGTCTATTCGCCTTGGGGCGACAATGATGGCGGGTGGGCCGAGGGCACGAACTACTGGATGATGGGCATGGCCTATCTGATCGAGGCCGCCAACCGCCTGAAATCCTTTGCAGGTCTGGATCTGTACAAGCGGCCCTTCTTCCAGAACACGGGTGATTTCCCACTGTTCTGCAAGGCACCCAATACCCGTCGCGCGACCTTCGGCGACGACAGCACCCAAGGCGATCTGCCGTGCATCAAGACCGGCCTGAACATGCGCCAGTTTGCGGGCGTGACCGGCAATGGCGCCTATCAGTGGTATTGCGATCGCAACTTGGCACTGAACCCCGGGACCGAAGGGGCCTTCTATAACTGGGGCTGGTGGGACACGAATTTCGATGAATTGACCTTCCGCACCGATTTTCCCTTTGTCGAACCCACCGTGCCCGAAGGCGGCATGCGCTGGTTCAAGGGCATTGGCTGGGTGGGCATTCAGCACGCGATGGCCGACCCCGACAACCACATCCAGTTCGTCTTTAAGTCCAGCCGCTTCGGTTCGGTCAGTCACAGTCATGGCGACCAAAACGCCTTCTGCATGGCCGGCTTTGGCGAGGATCTGGCCATCCAGTCCGGCTATTACGTCGCCTTCAATTCGACCATGCACCAGAACTGGCGCCGCCAGACACGGTCCAAGAACGCCATTCTGATCGACGGCAAAGGCCAATACGCCGAAAAGGACAAGGCCCGCGCCATGGCCGCATCGGGCCGGATCATCACTGCCGAAGACCGCGGCGATCACGTCTATATCAAGGGCGATGCCACGGCGGCCTATCGTTCGCTTTCTCCCGAAGTGACCTTGGCCGAGCGTGAGGTCTATTTCGTCCAGAACAGCTATTTCGTCATCGTCAACAGCGTCGATGCCGATACGCCTGTCAGCGTGGATTGGCTGCTGCATGCCAATGGCCGCTATGATCTGGGCAACAGTTCGTTCCGCTATACCGGCGAACGTGCGGGTTTCTATGGCAAGGTCATCTGGTCCGAGGCTGGCAAGCCCACCCTGACGCAGGAAACCGGCTTTCCCGACGTGGACCCCGCCGAGATCGAGGGCCTGCCCGTCAGCACCTGCCTGCACGTTCAGTATCCCAAGGCCACGCGTCACCGCATTGCCACGCTGCTGGTGCCCTATGGCTTGAAAAGCCCCAAGCGGATTTTCCACTTCCTGGATGATCAGGGCTATGACGCCGACCTCTATTTCACCGACGCCGATGAAAACACCTTCCGCGTGGTGATGAAGAAACTGGCCAAGACATGAGGCGCCCGCCCGCATGCCGCGCCGCAAATCAAGGAAACCCATGATGACCGTCCAGAACTATTTCCCCGCGCAGGACAACAGGCGTTTCGACGCCGGGGGCGGGCTGACGCGCAAGGTCGCCGCCTTCAACGACAACGTCATGTGCGTCGAGGTGCATTTCGAAACCGGAACCGTCGCGGCATTGCACCACCATCCGCATGAACAGATCACCTATGTGATATCGGGGCGCTTCGAATTCACCGTGGGCAACAAGACCTACACCGTTTCGGCGGGGGATTCGCTTTATAAGCAGCCCGATATCGAACATGGCGCCACCTGCCTTGAGGCTGGGACGCTTTTGGACATCTTCACCCCCCACCGTGAGGATTTCCTGTGAACCATTCCACCCAAAGCCAGCAAAATGGGGAATATTCCGACATGAACAAACCTGTCATCGGCTTCATCGGCCTTGGCCTCATGGGCAGCAACATGGTCGAAAACCTGCAGCGCAGGGGCTTCCAGCTTGTCGTCATGGATCTGAACAAGGATGCCGTAGAGGCGGTCCTTGCCCGCGGCAATGCCAGTGCGGCATCCTCGCCCCGCGAACTGGCGGCGGCCAGCGACATCGTCATGCTGTGCCTGACGACATCCGAGGTCGTCGAGAAGGTCGTCTATGGTGACGACGGCATTTTGGCTGGCATCCGCGAAGGCGCGACCCTAATCGATTTCGGCACCTCGATCCCGGACTCGACCCGCAAGATCGGCGCGGCACTGGCCGAAAAGGGCGCTGGCATGATCGATGCCCCGCTTGGCCGCACCCCGGCCCATGCCACCGACGGCTTGCTGAACATCATGGCCGCAGGCGACAAGCAGACCTTCGACAAGGTCAAGCCGGTCCTGGATCAGCAGGGCGAGAACGTCTATTACCTTGGCGCGCTTGGCGCAGGTCACACGACCAAGCTGATCAACAACTTCATGGGCATGACCACCGTCTGCGCCATGAGCCAAGCCTTTGCCGTGGCCGAACGCGCGGGTGTGGACCGTGCCCAGCTTTACGACATCATGTCCAGTGGGCCCTCGAATTCGCCCTTCATGACCTTCTGCAAGAACTATGCAGTGGACGGAGTCAGCGATCTGGGTTTCTCGATCAGCAATGCCAATAAGGATCTTGGCTATTTCCTTAAGATGACGGAAAGCCTGGGCACCCGCGCCATGATCGCCGAGGGCACATCCAGCAATTTGCAGGCTGCTGTCGATGCGGGGATGGGCAATGGCAACGTGCCCGAAATATTCGACTACTTTCTGGAATTGGAGGCGAACACCCTGCAACAGGATTCTTCGTCCACCGTCGATTAGACCCCAGACCCATCGGTTCCGGTCCTTTTGTGTGATTCAGGCTTCGGAAGGACACCTGATCCATGTGCAACCTTTTCTGGTTGACCGAAGAACAGACGGCTGGCCTTCCTTGCCTTTCTTCATACGAACCATGGACGTTCATGCGTTCACGATCTGCGGGCATAAATGCCATTGGTTGTGAGAATGCCGAGACAGAGAATAAGGGCCAGCGAAAATGCTTCATAGTCGCTGGAAGCCCTGGAGCGATAACGGGGTCTCTGCCCGGATCGCGGTGGTCCTGGCCGTCAAGAACGCTGTTAAGAAGATTGTCTTAATCGATGTGACCTATCGGAAGATGCACCCCGCGGCCTGCAGTCTGCGTGCACAGGTGGGGGCGTGATCGTCAGATGGGTCGAACAAAAGGGTTCTCGGAAAAACTGCCAGAGGGAGAGTTTGTCCCGAGAATGGAATGCAAAGCTGCACGCCATCACAGATGGCAAAGGTTGAACCTGTCCCTTTCTCAATCCCGGCAGGACAGGTCAGTAATGATACTGCCGCAGCGGCTTTTCCTGACACCCCCCCCATAGGCCGACCGGTTGGGAATAGCGCTGCAAGACAGAGCGATGAAAGCATGCATCCCGGCCGGACGCCCTGCAAAAAGACTGCTAAATATGATCAGCGCCGCCATAAAAGGCGCTATCATATCAAGATCTTGTTCCGTTGTCTGAAAGCTTTGAGACGGGTCGCTACGCGTTACAACAGGCGTCGTAAAACCTATTTCTCTGGTATAACACCGGGAGTAACCGTCCTGTTTTGGCTGCAATCAAGACCATGTCCGGATCCTGGCGTTCCGACCCCATCCGCGAAGACGGGTGGGGTCGAAACTACTTACCAGTTGCGGCGAAGCGTGGCGGATACCTCGCGGCCCGCGTTATAGAAATCCGCGTACAACCCGCCATAGGCCGAATATTTCATATCCGTCAGGTTGCTGACATGCACGGACAGCTGTGTCTGTTCATTCACCTGATAGGCATACGACGCATCCAGCATCACATGACCGCCCGTCGATGCGGTATTGGCGTCGTCATATTCGTAACCACCCACATAGCGCGCCCCCAGACCGAAGGTCATGTCGCCGCGGGTCTGGTTGCCATCGACCAGATAATGCATCCAGACGGACCCCGAATGTTCCGGAACCAGCGCCAGACTGTTGCCTTCGTTTCCGGCCGTACCGTTCCGGACGATCTGGCTGTCCATATAGGAATAGGCCGCGGTCAGCGTCATGTTGGGCGTCACTTCGGCCTTCGCCTCGAGGTCCAGACCGCGGACGCGAACCTCTCCGATGGTGGACTGCAGGTTGGTGGCGGGGTCGGTGCGGGTGATGTTATCTTTGGTCAGGTCATAGATCGCCGCGCTGAAGATGGCACGATTGGCCAAGGGGGCGTATTTGACGCCCAGCTCGTATTGCTCGCCGCGTTCGGGTTCCAGGCCCAGCTCGGCGGGGGCGACGGATTGGGCAAAGCTGCCATAGACCGAAACCTCATCCGTGGCCTTATAGGTCAGACCGATGCGCCCCGTGGTTTCGCTGATGTCGCTGCTGCCAATGACCCCCGACAGGTGGTTCGTTTCCGTGCTGTCCAGCCAGTCATGCCGCAACCCGACCGAAGCGATATATCTGCCGGAAAAGGTCAGGTCCTGCTGGGCATAGATCGCCCTGCCTCGCTGTCTGGTGAACGTATCTGTGATGGTCGGAACGCTGTCGGGCGCACCGGTATAGACGGGGTTCACCCAATCGATATCGGGGGCCGCGCCGAAGCCAAGCGTCTCGGACTGGCTTGATTTGCTGTATTCGATACCCAACAGGCTGCGGCTGTCCACATCCGCGAAATAGGTGTCATATTGCAGCCGCGCATCCACGATCAGCTGATGACCCTTGTTGTCGCTGGTAAAGAAGGCCCGATTGGCGATGGTGCCCACACCCGAATTCCCCGAGACATAGGCATAGCCGAAATCGCTGGCCGTATCGCTGTAGCGCAGGTTCGTACCGACGCTAAGGCCGCCGCCGAAATCATGGTCGAACATCACACTGGCCGTGGTGCGATCTGTGCCACGATAGTTGAAGTCAGGCTCTCCGAAAAACTCGCTCCGGTCGAAATCCGTGCCGATGGGGAAACCGCCGCTGCCCGGAACCGCGTCGCGGTCCAGAACATCGACGACAACGCTCAGCTTGGTGGCATCGGTCGGGCGCCACGTCAGGCCACCCATCAGGAATTTCTCATCATTGCGCGAAGCCTCGTATTCCGATTTGCCATCGCGGACCTTCGCCGTCAGGCGATAGGACAGAGTGTCATCCTTGGTCAGGTTGTCTCCGACATCCAAACCAGCCTCGGCGCGGTCGTTCGATCCGCCGGTGACATAGGCCTCGCCAAAGCGTTCGGTCTTGGGCAGCTTGGTGCTGTAATTCACCGAACCGCCGGGGTCGGACACGCCGAAGGCGGTCGAGTTCGCGCCCTTCAGAACCTCGACCCGGTCAAAGGCATAGGCCTCTTCGCGGACGCTGCCGAATGGGTTTCCAAGCGACAATCCGTCCCGATAGGCATTGGGATAGAAGCCGCGCACCTTGAAGTAATCAAAGCGGTCGTCCGCGCCATATTGGTCGGTGACGACCCCCGCCGTATACGAGAGGACCTCTTCGACGGTTTCCGCGCCGCGTTGCTTGATTTCGGCTTCGGTGATGACGGACACGGATGCGGCGCTGTCAAGGAAGGGGGTCTGTATCTTGCCGGCCCCCGCCGATTGCATCGCCACGATCGACCCCGGCTGATCGCCGTCGGCCCGCAGCACGATCGGCTCCAAGATGATGACACCGTCATCCGTCTGCTGCGCCCACGCGCCCGTGGCCGACACGGCAATGACCGAACTGCACCCCAGCAGTGCCGCAATCAGCATCCTGCCCTGCATGCCCGTGAAAGGGCCGCTTTTCGTCATGATCGACATGTTCAAGTTCCGCAAATCTGGTTTGTTGTTTGTGCTGGCTACCGGCCGGCGGCTGACTGCGCAGAGTCTGCACGCGCCCCAACGGGTCGCTGTGCAGACCTTCTAGACTTGGGCCAAGCAATCGTCTTGCTTATTCTTATCATTTTTGTCAGAAACTCTGCAACTGTCGCTAAAATGCGACGCAAACGGTTGCGCTATCGCATAATCGTAATCTTAAAGCATTTGGTTTCAACGGAGTATCGTCAGTGTTAGTTCAATTCCCTATTGGTGCGATGATCCTGGCCGCCATGACAATGCAGGCGATCCCGCTGCCCGCTGCCGCGCAGGATACCGGTTACCCGATGACCATCGACCATGCGCTTGGCACAACGACCATCCCCGCCAAACCGCAACGCATCGCCACCGTCGCATGGGCCAATCACGAGGTTCCTCTGGCCCTCGGTGTTATCCCTATCGGCTTTGCAGGTGCGGGGTTCGGTGACGATGACGACGACAGGATCCTGCCGTGGGTCAGCGCACGGCTGAAGGAATTGGGTGCCGACGCTCCGCCCCTGTTCGACGAAGGCGAGGGCATCGACTTCGAGGCCGTTGCCGCATCACGGCCCGATGTCATTCTGGCGGCCTACTCGGGGCTGAGCCAGTCCGACTATGACACGCTATCCATGATCGCCCCCGTGGTCGCCTATCCGCAATCGGCATGGACGACCGATTGGCGTGACATGATCCGTTTTGACAGCGCCGGCATGGGAATGGCCGCCCAAGGCGACGCCCTGATCGCCCGGACCGAGGCCCTGATCGACGACGCCACCGCCGCCCACCCCGAGATCGCGGGCAAGACGGCCATGTTCGTCACCCATCTAGACCCCACCGACCTTAGCGTCGTCAATTTCTATAATGGCAATGACGCGAGGGTGCAGTTCTTCGGCGACCTTGGGTTGACCTCACCCGAGAGCGTCGTCGAGGCGACCAAGCCGGGCCAGTTCTCGGGGTCGGTCAGCGCCGAACGGGTCGATATCTTCGACGATGTGGATATCATTGTGACCTACGGCGGGCAGGATATGCTGGACCTGATGAAGGCCGATCCCTTGCTATCGCGCATGCCTGCCGTCGCCAATGATGCGGTCGTGATGCTGGGCAGCGGCCCGCAAGCCGCCGCCGCGAACCCCACGCCGCTGGCGATCCCCTATCTGCTGCCGGACTATGTCGCGCGCTTGTCCGAAGCCGCGCTTAAATCGCAATGACGACTACGGCTGACATAACGGCAGCGCAGCGCGGGCGCGGGTTCTGGCTGGGCGCGGCCCTGCTGGTGCTGGCCCTGCTATGCGCCTTGTCCATCGCCATCGGCACCCGCAATGTCGGACTGGACGACATGCTGGCGGCCCTTCGCGGGCAAAGCCAGAATATCGCGCAGGCTGCCATTGCCGCCCGCATCCCCCGCACGGTGCTGGCCGTTCTGGCGGGGGCGGCGCTTGGGCTGGCGGGTGCGATCATGCAGGGCGTCACCCGCAATCCGCTGGCCGATCCGGGCATCCTGGGCGTGAACATGGGCGCATCACTGGCCGTCGTCATCGGCATCGCATGGTTCGGCATGTCCACACTTGGCGCCTATGTCTGGACGGCCATCCTTGGCGCGGGTGCAGCGGCGGTGCTGGTCTATGCCGTCGGATCACTGGGGCGTGGCGGCGCGACCCCCTTGAAGCTGGCCTTGGCGGGGGCCGCGACCTCGGTCGCGTTGTCATCGATGGTGATCGCCGTGGTCCTGCCGCGCAACGATATCGCGGGCGGCGTCCGTTCATGGCAGATCGGAGGCGTCGGCGGTGCCACCTTCGCAGGCATCACGCAGGTGCTGCCCTTTCTTATCGTGGGTTTCGCACTGGCCATCCCGACCGCTCGCCGTCTGAACCTGCTGGCACTGGGCGAGGATCTGGCCCGCGGGCTGGGTGAAAACACCGCAATATCACGGGCTTTGGCGGCGCTGTCGGCCATTCTGCTTTGCGGCGCGACGACGGCGATTTGCGGGCCGATCGGCTTCGTCGGGCTGGTCGTGCCGCATCTGTGCCGCATGCTGACCGGCGTGGATTACCGCTGGCTGCTGCCGATGTCGGCGCTGGTGGGCGCGGGCCTGCTGCTGGCGGCCGACACGCTTGGCCGCATCCTTGTTCGCCCGGCCGAGCTGCAGGTCGGCATCGTCACCGCCCTGATCGGTGCACCCTTCTTCATCTGGATCGTGCGCCGTCAGCGCATCCGGGGGCTGTGACCATGCAGGCGACCCATGATCAGTTGCGCCTGTCGCGCAGGCTCCGCATTGCCGGATACCGGAGGGTCGTCACCGCTCTTCTGGCCATATTGACCGCCCTTTTTGCGCTTTGCCTGATGCTGGGACAATCCTTCACCCCGCCACAGGATGTCCTGCGCGTCCTGCTGGGCGCGGATGTGCCCGGTGCATCCTTCACGGTCGGGCATCTGCGCCTGCCCCGCGCGGTGCTGGCGGTGCTGGCGGGCTTCAGCTTCGGTCTGGGCGGAGCGGCGTTTCAGGTGATGCTGCGCAATCCGCTGGCCAGCCCCGATATCATCGGCATCAATTCCGGTGCCAGCGCGGCGGCGGTCTTTGCCATCGTCGCGCTATCGCTTGACGGTCCCTGGGTGGCGGCCTGTGCGGTCATCGCGGGGCTGGGTGTCGCGGCGCTGATCTTTGGCCTGTCATTCAACAATGGCATATCGGGCGCGCGGCTGATCCTTGTCGGCATCGGCGTATCGTCGATGCTGGAAAGCGCCATCGCCTATCTGCTGACGCAAGCGCCGTCGTGGGATCTGCAACAGGCGATGCGCTGGCTGACCGGCAGCCTGAATGGCGCCACGCTGGATCAGGCCCTGTGGCTGGCGCTGGCGCTGGCGGTCTTCGGCACGATCCTGATCGGGCAGACGCGCAATCTGGGCATGCTGGGCCTTGGCGATGATACCGCGACAGCGCTCGGCACGGATGTGGCCCGCACGCGGCTGGTGGTGACAATGGCGGCGGTCGGGCTGATCGCGGTGGCCACCGCCGTCACCGGCCCCATCGCCTTCGTGGCCTTTCTGTCCGGCCCCATCGCCGTGCGGATCATCGGCACCCGCGGATCGGTGCTGATCCCTGCCGCGCTTGTCGGCGCGCTTCTGGTTCTGGCGGGCGATTACGCGGGCCAATTCCTGCTGCCCGGCAGATACCCCGTCGGCGTCGTCACCGGCGCGGTGGGCGCACCCTATCTGATTTTCCTGATCATCCGCGCCAACAAGACCGGAGCAAACTGATGACCCAGCATTTACTTTCGGCGCATGATCTTTCGGCGGGCTATGGCGACCGGCTGATTATGCAGGGGCTGGATCTGGCCATCCCGTCGGGGCAGATTACGGCGATTGTCGGGGCGAATGCCTGCGGAAAATCCACTCTGCTGCGCACCATGTCGCGGCTGCTGAAGCCCAGTGCCGGTCAGGTGCTGCTTGACGGTCGATCGGTCCATGCGATGCCTGCACGGCAATTGGCGCAGACCTTGGGCCTGCTGCCGCAAACCCCCATCGCCCCCGAGGGTATCACCGTCGCCGATCTGGTCGGGCGCGGTCGCCACCCCCATCACGGAATGCTGTCACGCTGGACCACCCGCGACGATCAGGCCGTCGCGCAGGCCTTGCAGGCGACCGGCACGCAGGATCTGGCCGACCGCGCGGTGGATGAATTATCGGGCGGACAGCGTCAGCGGGTCTGGATCGCGATGGCGCTGGCGCAGCAGACCGACCTGCTGCTGCTGGACGAGCCGACGACCTATCTGGATATCTGCCATCAGATCGAGGTT
The DNA here is from genome assembly GCF_042466435.1 of Paracoccus sp. R86501. NCBI lineage: Bacteria > Pseudomonadati > Pseudomonadota > Alphaproteobacteria > Rhodobacterales > Paracoccaceae > Paracoccus > Paracoccus sp. R86501. Next base: position 147,808 of record NZ_JAXHPZ010000005.1, on the reverse strand, counting down.
CTGGACCTGCTGGTCGATCTGAACCGCGCGCGCGGAACGACGGTGGTGATGGTGCTGCACGACCTGAACCTTGCGGCGCGCTATGCCGATCATCTGGTCGCCATGTGCAAGGGCGCGATCCACGCCACAGGCACCCCGGTTCAGGTGCTGACGCAGGATATGGTCAGGGCGGTCTTCGGTCTGGACAATATGGTCATATGCGACCCCGCTTCGGGCAGGCCACTGATGCTGCCTTTGGGGCGACACGGGCTGTCAGAGGCAGAGGCAGGAATTCGGACCGGTGGCTGAGCTTCGGCCATTGTCCAAGGGCTGATCCGTATGACGGCGATGCAAGTGGCTGTTGCTGGCGCGCCCAGTTCCTTATCGCCAGCCTAACGGCAAATGGCCCGCCATATGCAACGCGAGAGATTTCAAGGCGGACGCCGCCAAGGTCGTCGGCTAATGAAGCGCATGCATCTTGTGCCGATCCGGCCTGAAACCCCAGGACCAGCAAGATTTACGTTCACTTCCTGAAGGCCGGTCCATCACCTCTACCGATAGGCTTGCTATCCCCACATCAGCCACATCCACATGCGCCAAGGTCCTGCATCTGGTATTCATCATGGGCCGGCACAATCGCAAGGCGCTCAGCTGACAGCCCTTACACGCCATGGACATGGGTTTCTGTGTCGAGACACGGAAGGGCGCATTGACCAGATACCAACCGCCCAACATCTGTAACTCCGAACAAGGCTCGTAATTCTTCGGTACCAAACGCGACCATTTGCCAAGGCAAAAACAACCGTCGACAGCCGCGCGGTCGCTGGTCGGCAGGCGGGTGATCGAAGGGTCGTGGCGATCCCTGCTCTTGAGGAGCGCCGGTCCGAAGATATGTGTCGTCTGTCGAAGAGCATGCGGTCAGGATTTCGGCCATCGCGGCCCACGATCCGATATCACGGTCAAATTCCTTGCAGATGTCCGGAACATCCATGCAATTTTCAGATTGCAAAGCCGCCAAGCAGGCCTCCAATATTAGTTGACAAAATTACTTTGAAATCGCAGATACGGAGACAAAGGAAGGGGCCTCATGTCATTCATGTCCAGTCATCGCCGTGTGGGCACCATCCCGCGCGCATCGGGGGCGGCGGCTGCGGCGCTGAAGGCCCGCGCCAGTGCATGGGATGCACCCCTGACCGAAACGCCGGGCGTTCTCAGCCTGTTTGTCTGGGGATGCGAGCTGCGATTGACTGCCGAAACCGATGGTGCGCAGGTCGAATTGCTGGCTCCCGAGGCGCGGCTGATCGGTAATCTGCAAGACAGTGCAACCGAGATCTTTGTCGAAGCCGGGTTGGAGATCACATGGGACCATGTCGACGAAGGCGCTCTGGCCCCTGGTCTGTCGCTGATGCAGGTGTCCAGCATCAGCGCCATTAGCCCCAACTTCCTGCGGGTGCGTCTGAACGGTCCCGATGCGCCGCGCTTTGGTCAGGACAGCCTGCACTTCCGCCTGCTGCTGCCACCTGAAGGTCGTGCACCCGTCTGGCCGTTTGTCGGTCCGACCGGACGGACGATCTGGCCGACGGGGGATGATCAGTTGCATCGGCCCGTCTATACCGTGGCGGGGCAGGGGGGTGATTGGATCGATTTCGACATCTTCCGCCACGATGGCAGTCCGACATGCCAATGGGCCGAGACCGTCAAGCCCGGCACGCAGGTTGCCATCATCGGACCGGGCGGCGGATGGTGCCCAGAGGCGCAGGCTTTGACCTTGTTCGGGGATCAGACCGCACTGCCGGCGATCGCCCGTATACTTGATCTGGCGGATGTCGTCATCGATGGTCCCGTGCGCGCCTATGTCGATGCAGACATCGCGGATCTGGAACGCTTTGCAGGTGATCCCCGCATCACCCGTTGTCAGGATTTGCTGGAAAGGTTGGTTCTGATCGACCTGCCGCCCAAGGGCTTTGTCTGGTTCGCGGGTCGTTCGCCTTTGGCCCGCCAGGCACGCAAGCATCTTCTTGCACGCGGTATCGCCAAGCGGGACTTTCTGGCGGCTGCTTACTGGGACTGAGCGGCTCCGCTGGCTTGATCGCCGCCGATGGTATTTGTCTGCCGAATGCAAAGCTGTCCGGTTCTTCATATCGGCAGGACGGGTCGGATGGCTTCCTCTTTTGCCGGCATCGCAATATCCCAAGGTCGTGGTGTTCAACGCCACGCGCCGAGGAGGACGGCAAGATGAAGAACATGATGATCGGGGTCGATCTGGCAAAGGCAGTTTTTCAAGTTCATGCGCCCTTCGACAGGTAAAGATCCAGTTCCGCAAGACGCTGTGGCGGAAGCAATTCCCCGTGTTCATGACGCAGCAAGAGACCGGCATGGTAATCTTTTAGGCGTGCGGCGGCGCATATTTTTGAGCCCGTGAGATTGGAACTCTTGGGCTAGAAGTGAGGCTGATCGCACCGCACTACGCGCACCCCGTTGTGTCGCGGGAGAAAAATTGACGCGTTCAATGCAGCGGCGATCGTCATCGTGGTACGCCAGCCCGAGATGCGTTTCATGGAACCCAAAACAGTCGAATAGCGGTCATCCGTGCCTAGGAGCGCCTGGTGCATCACCGGACCGCAGATGTGAATGCGTTGCGGGCGCTGCTATACGAGCACGGCCAGCCGCAAATGGGCCGGTCGCGTCGATCCCGGCGCAGATGGCGCCGCTCTCACGCCCGACGGTTGTGGACCAAAGCCGGGAATTTACCGCCGACATAGGTGGTTGCGACAGCGAATGCCGGAGCGGCGATGCGTGACTGCCTACAGCCGCCCTACGATCGTATTGACTGGATAGCCACGTACCCTTTGGCAGCCGGGAGGCTGACAATAGCGGTGGAATGAGTTCATCTGCTCATCCAGCCCATATGGGAATCGTTGATGACCTGCGCATGATGCCATGAAGCTGTCCGGTACTTCATAACCACAGCGATGCACCTTCAATTCGCTGGTGATTCCGAGTTCATCCAGAGGTTTGGGGAACGACCCCCGAGCCACGGCGTTACCGATCGTGTCAAACTGCCGTTTGGCAGCAAGGGCAAGCATCTTCTGGAACAGCAAAACCGCCCATCGTGCCCGTCCCGGGGACGTATCGTCTTGCAGCCAAACCCGAAAACTGTCGGCCCAAAAAACAGACTGGACGCGGTGCAGGACGTTCAACATCGACACTTGGCCTTATCGTCGTGGATGGCCTGATCCGGTGCTTGCCGAGGCTGCACCGGAGCACTCTCCGCATCCCGTAATTGCCCCTCGTAAGGAGGCACGACATGTTCATCCGCTTCGGTTTCGAAATCGTCATCAACTCTCCGACGCCAGTTCCGCTTATCCTTGCACTCTCGCCGCACCCCTCGGTGGCCGGGCGTATTCTTGGTGCGAACAAGGTCCTGACGGAACCACAGATGCCAGTCGAAGAATTTGTCAACCCGTTCGGCAATCGCCGGGCACGGCTGGTACCGTCGGCAGGCCAGTCGCGGCTATGGTCCGACGATGTGATCCAGATCGACGGGCAGCCCGATGTCTTCAATTGGGACGCACGCCAGCATGAGATCGCGCATCTTCCGCCCGAAACGCTCCCGTTCCTGACGGCCAGCCGATACTGCGAATCCGATGTTCTGATGCAGCAGGCCTGGGATCTTTTCGGAACGACACGGCCTGGCTGGGCGCGGGTGCAGGAGATCTGCAATTTCGTCCACAATCATCTGACCTTCGGATACAAATTCGGCCGTCCTACGAAAACTGCGGTTCAGGCGATGACCGAAGCGACGGGCGTTTGCAGGGATTTCGCACATCTGGCGATCGCGCTGTGCCGCGCCATGAACATCCCGGCGCGCTATGCCAGCGGCTATCTGGGGGATATCGGCGTTCCGCCATCGGGACCCGGCGATTTCTGCGCCTGGTTCGAGGTCTATCTTGAGGATCGCTGGTACACATTCGATGCCCGGTACAACACCCCGCGGATCGGCCGTATCCTGATGGTGCGTGGTCGCGACGCGGCGGATGGCGCCATGGTCACCTCCTTCGGGAACTACACGCTGGAAACGCTCAGGGTGTGGACGGATGAACTTGCCGATGATGTCACCGAGGCCGCCGTTCTGGCTCAACTGGGCCAGCTTCCCGAGGCGCCGGCCCTGACCTTGGCCATGGCCGGCACGTCGTGAACCGGAACATGAAGCTGTCCGTGAAGGGTTGGTCACCACGCAGAAAAGACGTGATGTCGGCAATACCATCGTCACAATGTCCGCCCTGAATGATTTTCATATCTATCTTCCGGGAAAGGTCTAATGTGGCGAGTCCGTCGAACATTCGACGGCTTTACAGGAGCCGACCATGGCCAAGGGCATGAACAAGCGTAAACGCGACGAGAAAAAGCCCAAGAAGGAAAAGCCCAAGACAACCGCCGCTGCACCCAGCACGAAAGATGTTGTGTCCAACGCGGTCGCACGGGCCGGAAAATGAGTCACCCCACCGAGGCGCATGGTTCCGGCGATGCCTCCCTGACCGAGGATGCCCGCGATGCGAGGTCGATCGTCGTGACTTGCATAGCGCTTGGGATGACGATCGGTCAGGCGACAAGCTTTGCCGTGCGCAGTATCGAGAGCAGGCGCAAGCTGAGGCTGTGACCTGGTCGGCGGCTGGCTTGTCCAGGCTGGCCGCTCATCACATACGCCTCTTGCGACTTATGAAAGTTCCATGCAGCGCGGATGCCAAGGCTGCACGGCGCCATTCCGGACCATCCACGGATTGGCGATGCGAGCATTTGCCTTGGGCCGAAAGCGTGGTTGATCGCCTGCTACCGCGAGAAACAAGACACGCGCGGCACGCGTTTTTTAGCACATCGAAAGCAGACGAGATCCGGATAAAGGAACCGAAGTTCCATCCACCACCTTCGGCAGGACCGGCACGGCTCTGCATCCCCCGCAGATTTCGTCAAAGACACAGCGACATTCGGCACCACGGAAGATCGATAGCTTCCGACGACCGGGCTGAATGCGCCCACCTCCTGCCACCAGCGATGCCACGACATTGCGGCGATTTAATGCGGGCTGGTCAGCCGCAGCGTCGCCGCTGCGACCGATTGGGATGGACAGAAGATCGGATCAGATCTTCACATAGTTCCGCCAAGGGTGCGCTTCCTGAAACCCCAGCATCTCACGGATCTTGCGATTGGAGATGGGGGCCTCATCCTGACCCATGGGCCGGTTGATCGGCGTATCTGGGGCATATTTCGCCAAAAACTCTGCTGTCGGCATCGTGGCGGTGATGGTGTCGTTCACCGCGTTGAACACCTGATAGCCAAGCCCGTCCTTCTGCAGACACAGATGCACGATCTGGCCCAGATCGCGGGCGTCGATATAGCTCCAGGCGTTGCGCTTGCGGCTCATCGGGTTGGCCAGATACTGGGGGAAGTTCGCGTATTCATGCGGCTCGATGACGTTGCCGATCCGCAAGGCATAGACATCGGCGCCATAGCGCATCGCGAAGGCACGGCCGGTCTTTTCGTTGACCACCTTGGACAGGCCATAGCTGTCCATCGGATCGCTGTCGTAATCCTCTTCCAGCGGGAAGGCGTGGTAATCCTTGTCGCCTTCGGCAAAGCAGACGCCATAGGTGGTTTCCGAACTTGCAAAAATCACCTTGCGCACGCCCAGCTTCATCGCCGCTTCCAGCACATTGTAGGTGCCGATGGTGTTCTGCATGAACGTCGTGTTGTCGGGGTGGATCATCACCCGAGGCACGGCGGCGAAATGCACGATGGCGTCCGGCGCCTTGGGCGGTGTGCCCTTGTCGAAGCCGTCAAAGCCGAAATGGGTGGTGAAGGCGTTGAAGACCTGACCACTGTCGGTGATGTCGGCGATCAGCGTGTTCACCCCGGGAAGGTCCAGTGGCTTCAGATCGATGTTCAGGATCTGGTAGCCTTTGTCCAGCAGATGGGGCACGGCATGACGGCCGGCCTTGCCTGTTCCGCCTGTAAAGATGATGCGTTTTGTCATTTGTCCCTCGGTGTTGATGTCCCCCGGGATGGGGTTGCTTCATGCGTTCGGGCTGGCATCAGCGGCGGGTACGCGCCCCGGCAACCGATGTGTTGGCTTGCCCTCAGGTGGGTCGGAGGATGTCTTTCTCGACCGCGTTCAGGAAATTGTCGATCTCGCGGGTGCGACGTTCGAAAAGCGAGATTTCGGCGTTCAGGCCCAGCTGCCAAGCGACGTCCACCCGCGCGGGCGCATCGTCAAGGTCACGCAGTCGGGCCGCCATGTCGTCGAGGTCACGCCGATCGCGGGCCAGACCCTGATCGATGATATCTTCCGCCTGATGAAGCGTCGAGGCGGCAATCTCGCTCAACGACAGTTCGGGGTGATACTGGACGCCCCAGAAGATGCCCCTTCCGTGACGGATCTCGGCGGCTTCGATCGGCGTGTCGGGGTTTGCGGCCAGATTGGTCCCTCCGGCGGGCAGACGGGTCACGACGCTGGAATGCATGGCGGGCGCCGTCCATGTGGCGGGCCTGCCGTCCAGCATCGGATGCCGGACGCCCGCTTCGGTGCGGGTGATGTCGCGGGCAAAGCTGACCTCTGCACCGGGGCGGCGCGGCCCGGTTTCGCCTCCTGCGGCCACCGCGGCGATCTGCAGACCGGCACAGGATCCGAAGGCGGGCACTCCGGCGTCGAACACCTGCGACATGAACCGTGCTGCAGCGCGGGCCTCGGCGCTGTCCTTGTGCATCTGGATGGGAGAGCCGGCAAAGATGATGCCGCCGAGGTGTTCTGGATCAGGGATGTCACCCGCCTCGAAGCAGGAGGCCGTCTCCAGCGCGATCCCGGGACGCAGGCGGCGCAGGGCGGCGGCATAACTCTCATGCGAGGCCTGACCGGCATAGCTGCGGCGCTCGTTCTGCTGCGAAACCGTCTCGCTTGAGACGACAAGAATGATCGGGGACAATGGCAGGCCTTTCGTGACACGCGCGAAGACCAACAACGCCGTGCGGGGCATTGCGTTCACAGATGCGGCCATTGGCCACGCAGGTGAAGCTGTTTTCGTCTGCAAAACGAACGGCATGGGCAACGATGGGAAGGCGCAATCCTGACCCAAGGCGGTGGGATCGGGTTCTGAATTGGTGGCTGGTACCCTGGAAACCTGACGGCTGAATTGACCCGCACTGGCTCGGCCGGAAGCGCCTTAAACCGACAGGGTGTGGATCAAGGCGCGGGGGCGGCCGGCCTCTTCCCAAAGGTAGGCCAGCGTGATCGGCAGGCGAAAGCGGCGAGGGCCGGCCGCGCCGGGGTTCAGCCAAAGGGTGCTGCCGCTGTCCTCGATGCCCGGCTTGTGGGAATGGCCCGAGATCACGACGTCCCAGCCTTCGGCATCCGGATCGGCGCGCAAGGTCTTGCGGTCATGGATCATGTGGACCCGCAGGCCGCCGATGGTCAGGGTCACGGCTTCGGGCAGCGCTTCGGCCCAGTCACCGCGGTCGATGTTGCCGCGGATGGCCGTCACCGGGGCGATGCGCGCCAGCGTTTCAAGATGCGTAGGATCCGCGATATCACCCGCATGCAGGATGCGGTTCACGCCATCGAGCGCCGCCAAAGCCTCGGGTCGAAGCAAGCCATGCGTGTCCGAGATGACGCCGATGCATTGATCGGAAGATGGCTGGGGCAAGGGCAGGGGGCACCTCCTGTCGGTGATCGAATGGCTGCGCGGTCAGCCCGGCAAGGTGACAATGATGGCGCCGCGGCGGGTTGCGACAACGGTATGTTCGTATTGCACGACGGATGCGGCTGGCCGGCTATGGAGGGTCCAATCGTCATCTGCCCCTTGGATCGCCCATTGTCCACCCCGCGACAAGAACGGCTCGACCGTCAGCACCAGGCCGTCGTGAATCCGGCGCCTGTCGCCTTTGGTGGGCCATGTCGGAACCTCTTCGGGGGCCTCGTGCAGGGCCCTGCCCACGCCATGACTGGCCAGGTTCCGGATCAGCGTATAGCCGCGCTTGGACGCGAAAGCGCCGATGGCATTACCGATCCCGGCCAGCGGCTTGTCGTGGCCCACCTGAGCGATGCCGATCCGCATCGCGCGCTTTCCGTCGCGGCAGAGCCGGTCAAGGGTCGGCGGCACCGACCCAAGGCAAAAGCTGGCTCCGGTATCGGCAAAATAGCCGTTCAGAGAGGCCGAGACATCGATGTTGACCAGATCACCCGCAACAAGCCTGCGATCGCCGGGGATGCCATGGGCGATCTCTTCGTTCACGCTGATGCAGGTCGCGCCGGGGAAGTCGTAAGTGGCCTTGGGGGCTGACAGCGCGCCCTCCCGCTCAAGCAGGTCCTGACCGATGCCGTCAAGCTCACGGGTGGTCATGCCGGGCTCCATGGCCGCAGCCATCCTGTGCATGGTGTTCGCAACGATCCGGCCGATCCTCCTCAGGCCATCCAGTTCGTCCTGATGCGTGATCGTCATCGTATCATGTCCCGGAATTGGAAATAGCCAGAGAGGCTGACATCGCAGCTGCGCCATTATTCGCAGATCAGGCGACGCCTGGTCAACGATGCTGCGTCCTCCGCCTGGGGAAAACTGCACCGTTGTCCCGATCATGCACTGATTGGCCAGTTTGCAGCAGGCTATCTGCTTCGGGGCACAAGCGCATCGAACATGGAAGGTCCGGTAAAAATGTCGTTCAAGCAGATGGGTCGTTTCGGCACCGTTCCGCGTTGCCGAGGGCAGGGTGACCGTGCGGCCATGTCCGCTGCCGGCCATCCCGAACCGAGGAGAGTACAGATGCCGAGATTTGTCATAGCCATGGGCGCAGCGCCCCATATGAAGCTGTCGCACCACGGCCGAGAGTTCAGCGCGACAGATGCCCCCATGACTTTCGACACCCATGATGCCGCCTACGACTATCTCGTTCGACACACCGAAGATGGGCCGCTGGAAGGTGTCCGCGGTGAAATCATCGAGGATCTGTCACTGTAGCCTGCCGCGGGTTCATGCCCGGTTGCCTATCGGTTGAAGGTATCGACGGGCACCAAGCACATTCAGCGCTCCGTAAACTTCGAACGGTGGTCTGAACCACACCGCGGTTGCCGGTGGGTGATGACGATCAGTTGCGCAACCACCTATGCGGGTTGCAAAGATGCGTAGAATTTTGCCTTTGCGTCCGCCGGAGGGACGTTCCAAAGCCGCTCGGGCAGGCGGCGGTCGTTCGAACAATCCGCCCGGTTCAGCCTGGCGTATTCGACAGCCTCGAAAGTTGCGCCGCGGTCCTCGACGATGAATGACCTCGGCCTTGATAAGACCGTTGATGGTCCTCGCCAGAACATTGTCACAGCTGTCGCTGACGATTGCCGACGGAGGGCTTGATGCCCGCATGCCCGCCTTTCCTTGTAATTGTTCGACATGTATTGCGACCCGCGGTCGGAATGATGAACCAGCCTCGCCCTCTTAGCTTTGCGGCGATCATGGGACGTCTGCTCTAGGACGTTGACAAGGAAGCCTGCGCGCGCTGTTTGGCTTGCCCGCCAGCCTACGCCCCCGCTTTACATCTTTGATAGTGCGGTAGCCGTTGAGTGGACTTAACGCCGTCGCGCAATCGGTCTAGCAACCGGGATGTATTCGTCAGCTTCACCAGGACAGGTGAGCGAACCTGACGCGCAGGTTTCGTCAGGCCGCGACGGCCATGATCAACCGGGGCCCAGGGCCATGACCCAGAAGGTAGGGTGCTCGCGCTGCTGAACCCCGGGGCCGGAAGAGAGCCATGGTCGCATCAGTACGCCGGATCGCGGTTGTGACGCATCGTATGTGGGCCGACGGCATGGCATCTCGGATGGAGCTCACGCCCTCGATCTGATCCGGAATCCGTCAGGCATGCCTGTGAGATAACCAGATCGGAATTGCACCGAACCAGCATCATGTCGGCGGTCAGGCGCTGATCACGGGAACAAGCATGTGCTCAGATGACCTAATGGCAGGGTGGCGCGAAGATCAGGCAAAGAGGTCGAACGACGCCGATGTGCTGCATCGGTTGAACAGACCCCTGGCAGCGCTGTTTTTTGATCTGTTGATAGTCGTTTAATGGATGGCGATCGCGTTCTGGTGGTCATTCGCGTTGTTCTGATATTTCGGCTTTTCCGATACCGGAGTGGTTTAGCGCGATCATGGCGGCGGTGTTGCTGGCGGCCGCCATCATCAGCGGGCCGGTGCCCTTGGCGTCATCGGCGACCACCGGCTCGGTCAGGTAATAGGCGGGGGTGCCGTCACGATAGACACCCGAAAACCCGCCCAAGCCCGCCACAAGGCAGATGCCGCCAAAGCCCGCGCCAGCGCCGTCATGGTGCAGGCGCGATGCCAGGAACCCCATCGCGCGATCCGCCGCATCCCCTGCGCCGGGCAGATCGCCCATCGCGTTCAGCGCATAGGCGAACATCGCCGAGGCCGAGCTTTCGGTGTAGTTCCCCGGCAGCTCCGGCTGGTCGATCACCTGCAGCCAGCCGCCGTCGGGGCGCTGAAGGCCAATGATGCGGGTCAGCAGCGCGCGGGTGGGGGCCAGAAGCCCGGATGCCGCAAAGCTTGCAGGGCCGATCAGACGGGCCGTATCGACCAGCGCCATCGCCTGCCAGCCGATGGCCCGCGCCCATGCGGCGGGGGACTGCCCGGTGACGGGGTCCGCCCAATCCTGCGCCCCCGAGGTGTCACAGCCATGCGCGTAGAGCCCGTCGGGCCGCGCCGTCATCGCCAGGGCATCACGCAGCTGCGACAGCGCATCCTGCACCAGACGCTGGTCGCCCTGATGCAGCCCCAGCTGGATCTGGAAGGGCAGCCCCATGTACAGCCCGTCCAGCCAGACCTGATGCGGATAGATCCGCTTGTGCCAATAGCTGCCGCCCGCCGTGCGGGGATGATCGGCAAGCTGATCGCCCAAGCGCCGCGCCGCCCGCATCCAGCGCGGATCCCCCGTCCAGCGGTCCAGCGCGAACAGCACCCGCCCCGCAAGGATGTTGTCGATGTTGTAATCGGTCGGGTCATAGCCCGCCATCTGGCCCTCGGCATCGACCTGCGCCAGCGCCAGCCGCAGCAGGTGGTCGCGCCAGCGGTCCTCGTCGGTTGCCTCGAACAGCAGTTCCAGCCCGCGATAGATGCAGCCGTCCTCATAGCACCAAGCGCCGCCCTTGTAGGGGCGGTAACGGGTGGCATAGGCGTCGAAATATCTCAGCATGGGGCGAAATCCTTGGCGGTCAGGGGGCCGTGGGGCATGTCGGACGGGGCGTCGATGGCGCAATGCTCGGCCATGATGAAGGCGCCGCTGACGGGCATGACGCCATCGGCCATCAGCGGAGGGGCGGGCAGCGCGGGGGCGAAGCTGGCCGTGATGTCGCGCAGGGTGACGCCCTGCACCGGCGCCTCGGGCAGGCCGAGGCAGGCGGCGACTGCCAGGCGCACCCCTTCGGCATGCAGGCGCGTCAGGGTGATGTCGCGGATCTGCGGGGTCAGCGGCGTCACGGGCAGGGGGGCACGGGACTGGACCTGCGGATCATGGCCGTCGTGGTCGCAGAAGTAATGCGCATTGATCGCCAGCACCGTATCGACATCGGTCATATGGCAATCGGCAAGGGTGATGCGCGCCACCTCTCCGCCCCGCCCGCGGCGAGTCTTGATGCGCAGGCCGCGGTCGGTTTGCGCCATCCGGCAATGGCTGACGTGGACATCGGTGACGCCACCCGACATCTCGGATCCGATGACGACGCCGCCGTGGCCCCGCTCCATCAGGCAGTGGCGGATGGCGATGTTGCGGGTGGGGGCAAGGTGGTCGCCATTGCCGTCGTCGCCCCGCTTGCCCGCCTTGATGGCGATGCAGTCGTCGCCGGTGGAAAAGCGCAGCCCCTCGATGGTGACGTCCTGACAGCTTTCGGGGTTCAGCCCGTCGGTATTGGGGCTGTCGGGCGGGTTTTCGACCGTCATGGCCGCGAAGGTCAGGTCGCGCGACCGGAAGGGGTGGATGGTCCAGCTGGGCGAATTGGCGACGGTGGGCCCAAGGACGGTGACGTTCCGACAGCCGACCAGATGCAGCAGCCTTGCGCGGCGTGCCCCGTTGCGGGTGTCCTTGGGCCAGCTCCACCAGTCGCCGCGCGACCCGCCGCCGTCGATGCGGCCCGGTCCGGTGATGGTGATGTCGCGGGCGTCCAGCGCGGTCAGGATCGCGCGATGGCAGATGTCGGGCAGACCCTCCCAGCTGCCGCCTTGGGCGGGGTCAAGCAGCGGCCAGCCGTCGCGATGGTCGGGGGCGGCCAGCTCGGCCCCCTCGGCCAGATACAGATGGCGGCGCGACGGGATCAGCAGCGGCGCCACCTGCCAGCGCCCCGCAGGCACGATCAGCGTGCCGCCATCGGGCAGCGCGTCCAGCATCGCTTGGGCGTGGGCTGGGTCGCGCAGCGTGACCGCACCCGCGCAGGGTGGGGTGGTCAGCATCAGGGACACTAAACCCTGAACCGCGATGCGCAGGGGGGTGCCGGGGGGCAGGTCGTGGAAGGGCGTCACCACGCGGTCGGTCGTGCCGCGCCGGTCCAGATCCGGTCCGGTCAGATGCCACTCCAGCGGTCGGGGCAGGTGATACAGCCCCCCCGGCACCGACAGGCGCAGGGCGACCGAGCGCGGCGTCGCCGCCACGAGGTGCAATGTCATCGGAGGCTCCTTGCGGGGTCCGGCGGCGCGCGGCCGCCGGATCGTTCGGGTGACGGGGATCAGCGGAAGCTGCGCAAGGCGCGGTCGATCTCGTCGATCATCTCGGCTGCGGCGTCTTCGGGGCCGATCTGGTCATAGGCGACCGCCTCGAGGTAGTCGCCGAAGATGCTGCGCACCTTGGGGTGTTCGCTCAGGGGCGAGGGTACCGGCCCCTGTCCCTGCTGCACCAGATCGTGGGCGGCGACGACATTGGCGTCGATCAGCCCTTCTGCGGCCAGACGCTCGGCGGCGGTGCGGCTGGCGGGAATGCCGCGCGAATCCGACAGGATGTCGATGGCATCCGCGTCGTTCAGCAGGCAGTCGATAATCTGGGCGGCGGCCCTGGGGTGCTGCGACCGTGCCGAGATCGCGAACAGCATCGAGGGCTTGCGATAGGTGCCGTCGTTCACCGCGCCCTCGACCTGCAGCATGGGGACCGGGACCAGTTCCTGATCGCCAAGCGGATCGGCGTATTTAGCATAGGCCGAGTCCCATTCATAGGTGCCCGCGATCCGGCCTTCGGCCCAGGGTCGCATCTCGAACAGCTCGATGTTGCCTTCGGAGGCGACCTGCTGCCAGCTGCGGATCACGCCATCCTCGACCAGCGACAGATAGAAGCGGATGCCCGCGGCCAGTTCCTGGGGGGTCCAGGCGACGGTGGTGGTTTCGGGGTCGATCAGATCCTTGCCGGTCATCTGCGTCACCGTGGTCGAGACGAGGAAGATCGCGTTCAGCCCCTGCGCCTCGAAGGGGGTGACGCCCTCGCCCAGCTTGCCCGCGGCGGCGCGGACCTCGTCCCAGGTCGAGGGCAGGGGCAGACCCGCCGCATCGAAGACGGTCTTGTTGAAGAAATAGACCCGGCCCGTTTCAGCCACGGGCAGGCCGTTCAAGACGCCGTTCATCTCGCCTCCGGCCAGCTGTGCGTCGGTCCATTGCGACAGGTCGATCGTGTCAGCATGGTCGCGCAGATCGGCAAAGCCCGTACCATCGGGCGAGAACAGCGGCAGCCACGGCCAGTTGATCTGCATGATGTCGGCCTCGGTCCGGCCTGCGATCTGGGTGGTGATGCGTTCCTGGTGGCCCGCCCATCCGGTGAATTCGGCGGCGACATCGTGGTCGTGCTTTTCGCCGCAGACGGCAAGCGCCTCGCGGGTCTGGGCATGGCGGGCGTCGCCGCCCCACCATGACATGCGCAGGTCTTCGGCATGGGCTGCGCCTGTCAGCAGACCGGCCGCAAGGATCGTCGTGGTCAAAAGCTTCATCGGGTTCCCCTCCCTCAGTTCAGCACGGGCAGCGAGACATTCTCGTCCGCGCTGTCGAAGACATGTGCGCAGCCCGGTTCCGGGCTCAGCGTCACCTCGGCGCCGCGGTCCAGCGCGGCGTAATCGGCGGCGGGCAGGACGGCGACCATGCGCGTGCCCGCCACGTCCAGGTGCAGCACGACCTCATGGCCCATGAATTCGGCCCCCGCGACGCGGCTAAGCAGACCCGGCCCGGCGTTCAGGCGCAGATGCTGGGGGCGGATGCCCAGCCTTGCCGCGCCGGACCAGCCGCGCAGGCGGTCCATCAGCTCGGCAGGCAGGGTCAGGCTCTGGTCGCCCACGCGGAAGGTGGACCCCTCCAGCCGGCCCTCGATCAGGTTCATCTCGGGGCTGCCGATGAAGCCCGCGACGAAGGCGTTGGCGGGGCGGTCGTACAGCGTCTTGGGGTCGGCCACCTGCATGATGCGACCGTCCTTCATCACGCAGATGCGGTCGCCCATGGTCATCGCCTCGGTCTGGTCGTGGGTGACATAGACCACGGTCGAGGGCATGCCCTCGTCCTTAAGGCGGCGGTGCAATTCGGTGATCCGGACCCGCATCGAGGCCCGCAGCTTGGCGTCCAGATTCGACAGCGGTTCGTCGAACAGAAAGACCTTGGGTTCCTTGATCAGTGCCCGGCCAAGCGCCACGCGCTGCGCCTGTCCGCCCGAGAGTTCCTTGGGCAGGCGGTCCAGAAGCGGCTCGATCTCAAGGATGCGGGCGACCTCGGCGGTGCGGCGCTCGATCTCGGATCGGGATGCGCGTTGCAGGCGCAGCCCGAAGGACAGGTTCCTGCGCACCTTCATATGCGGATAGAGCGCATAGTTCTGGAACACCATCGCGATGCCGCGCTTGCCCGGTTGCAGGCGGTTCACGACCGTGTCGCCGATCATCACCTGCCCGCCGGTGATGCTTTCCAGCCCCGCAATCATGCGCAGCGTCGTCGATTTCGCACAGCCCGAGGGGCCGACGAGGACCATGAATTCCCCGTCCCGGACGTCCAGGTTGATCCCGTGGACGGCCTTGAAGCTGTTGCCATAGGTCTTTTCAAGATTGCGGATCTGCAGACGAGCCATCGGATTATCCTTTCACCCCACCGGCAGAGATGCCTTCGATGAAGTATTTCTGGGCCATGAAGAAGACGACCAGCGCGGGCAGCAGCGCCAGGACCGACATCGACAGGATGCGGTTCCAGTCGAAGGCCTCGGTCGTGTCGATCGACAGTTTCAGCGCCAGGCTGACGGGGAACTTCTCGACCGAGGACAGATAGATCAGCGGTCCAAGGAAGTCGTTCATGGTCCACATGAACTGGAACAGCATCACCGAGATCAGCGCCGGGAACAGCATCGGCACGACGATGTGGATCAGCGTCTGCAGGCTGTTGGCGCCATCCACGCGGGCGGCTTCCTCCATGTCGCGGGGGATGGCGCGCAGGAACTGGACCAGCATGAAGACGAAAAAGGCATCGCCCGCAAAGGCCGAGGGCACCCAGAGCGGAAGATAGCTGTCCAGCCAGCCCATGTCCCGGAACAGGATGTATTGCGGGATGCGCGTGACCACATTCGGCAGCAGCAGCGTCGCGATCAGCGTGGCGAACAGCACGCGCTTGAAGGGAAATTCGAACCGGGCGAAGCCGTAAGCCACCAGCGCGCAGGAAATGGCGGTGAAGACGGTCTTGGGCAGGATGATCAGGAAGGTGTTCCAGAAGAACCGCCCGAAGGTATAAGGCGTCGAGGTCTGCCAGCCCTTCACGTAACCCTCCAGCGTGGGTTCGCGCGGGATGAAGCCGATCGAGCCGAAGATCTCGGAGTTGGTCTTGAAGGACGCCCCGATCAGCCAGATCAGCGGATAGAGCATGACCAGTCCCACCACCGTCAGCAGCGTATAGCGGATGACGGCCTGCAGGCGCATGGTCCGGATTTCCGCGGCGGGCGTGGCGGTTTCGGGAAGCGATGTGGTGATATCGGCCATGTCAGCTCCTCTTGTCGCCGGCGTAATAGACCCACTTCTTCGACGACCAGAAGGCGATGACGGTCAGCGCCATGATGATCACGAAGAGCGCCCAGGCTATCGCCGAGGCATAGCCCATGTTGAAGTTCTTGAAGGCCTCATCATAGATGTAGAGCGGCAGCAGATAGGTCGATTTCAGCGGCCCGCCCCCGGTGATGATGTAGGGGCCGTTGAACTCCTGGAACGCCTGGACCATCTGCATGATCAGGTTGAAGAAGATGACCGGCGTGATCAGCGGCAGGGTGATGTGGACGAAGCTGTGCCACTTGTTCGCACCGTCGATGGCTGCGGCCTCATAGAGCGATTTGTCCACGGCCTGCAGGGCGGCCAGGAAGATCACCATCGCCGAGCCGAACTGCCAGGTGCGCAGCAGGCTGATGGTGAAGAGCGCGTTGACAGGATCGCCGAACCAGTTCAGCGGCTCCAGCCCGATGCCCGACAGCACCATGTTCACCATCCCCGCATCCGCGAAGATATAGCGCCACAGGACCGCGATGGCGACCGAACCGCCCAGGATCGAAGGCACGTAATAGGCCGTCCGGAAGAAGCCGATGGCGCGCAGCCGATAGTTCAGGATGACCGCGATGAACAGCGCGAAGGCCAGCTTCAGCGGCACCGTGATAAAGACGTAAAGCAGCGTCACCCGCAGCGACCGCATGAAGGTGCGGTCGTTCAGCAGTTCTCGGAAATTGTCCAGCCCGGACCAGACGGGCGATTGGATCAGGTTGTAATCGGTGAAGGCCAGGTAGAGCGAGCCGACGAAGGGGATCGCGGTAAAGACCAGCAGGCCGATCAGATAGGGGGCCAGGTACAGCAGACCCATGCGCGGGCTCTCCATCACAGCCCTCCGGAATGGGCGCGGGGGCCAGGTTCTGGTTGCGTCATCAAATCGCTCCTCCCTCGATTCGAACGGCGGTGACCGCGACAGGGGCGATCTGATCTGCTAGTATGCTGCAAATGGTCCCGGGTTGAATTGACGATAATGCAGAAAATGATGGACGAAACCGAACATGATCAGATGGTGGCCGGGATCAGGGCGGGCGTGCTGGCGGGCATTCCGCCCCGCGCGCTGGACCTGACGCTGACGCGCTCGGCCATCCGCATGCTGCATTCCCACAGCTGGTCCATCGACAAGGTCAACACGGTCCACGATCTGGTCGTCTGTCTGGAAGGGGCGGGCGAATACATCGTGCAGGACGAACGCATCCGCCTGGCGCCGGGCATGGCCATGCTGATCCCCGCTGGCACGCGGTTCCAGGGGCGCAACCCCGACCCCGACAAGGTCTATGCGGGCCTTGCCCAGCACTTCCGGCTGGATCTGTTCGGGCGCCACGACCTGCTGGGGCGGATGCGGCACCGGCGGGTCATTCGCTTTTCACGCTGGCCGATGATCGGCCCGCTTGTGCGGCATTACCGTGCCACCGCGCCCTCGGGCTCGACCACGCTGATGATGCATCACGCCTTCATGGTCATCCTGACCGAGTTCATCGAGGATGCCTTCATCGCCTGGAGCACACCGGGCGATGCCGCGCTGGACGATGCCGAGGGGCTTTCCATGGCCATCACCATGGCCGCCACCCAGATCGCCGCCGATCCGCTGCAACCGGGGCTGGCCGAACGGGTCGTGGCCGCCGCCCCCTATAACGCCGAATACTTCCGCCGAGAGTTCCGCCGCAAGCTGGGCAGCACCCCGGCGAAATACCAGGAATTCAAGCGGATGGAGGTGGCGATGCAATTCCTGGAAGGCGGGTTCTCGGTTACCGAGACGGCGCACAGGCTGGGGTTTTCCGACAGCTATTATTTCTCGCGGCTGTTCAAGCGCCATATCGGCATCAGCCCGCGCGGCTGGCAGGATCAGGTCAGGCTGCGCCGCGACGGCCAATGGCCACGTGGGCAGGAAGACGGACAGGTGATCTATCCTCTGCGCGAAGGTGGCTGACCTGTGCGCATACTAGCGATACGGCTGAAAATTCCATGCTTTCGATCAGGGATCGCCAAGAGTGGATCGCCGTCCTGTGAACATTTGACCGTGACATATTGGATCCGACGGTTCATCCGCTCTACATCGCCATCGTCCGGGGATGAACTGGCTCTGTCAGGCAGTGCTTAAGAACGCCCGACTTTGCATACGGTATGGAAATGCGACCAGTTTGCGGCTGCGCCTTGATGAAGTCACCGGGCAGTTGGGTTTGTCTTGGCTGTCCCGTTCCACAGTGATGCCGTCTCTGTGCCATCACTTCGGATTGAGCCCGAGCATCTCGGAGTTGTGTCGGCCTGATACCGGCACGGCTGGTCACTTCCGTCTCAGGCAAAGGTTTTCCTGCAACTGTCGCCTCGGGCAATCAACTCCGGATCATTTGCGCTACGCAGAGGACCAAAGCAATGGTGAGCATTTCAAAAGCTAGGGCCTATTGACGTCCATCGGAGTTGGTTGATTGTCGCCGCGAGTCAGATGAAGGCGGCGAAGCTCTGATCTGTTTTGCATGACCTTCGATCAATTCCGGCACGGCGCGTATGTCATGCGGCTGCCCGGCCATGAGGCTGAAGTCGACGAGGTTACCCAAGCTGTCGGTCAACGCCAGTATCTTGTTGGTTATACCGCCGCCGCGCGAGTGCCCTATGGCCTGCCTCTGGGTCCCCCTTCAGCGCCATGGCCCGAGCGGTGAACCTTGACGATGGAGTCGTCGATCAGCGCGTATTCGAGGTTGGGGCAGAAGATAAATCCCTAAAATCGTTATAAAATATATCGGCCTTGACTTGCCGTCGGAAGCGTTTGAAGACCGAGTTCCAATGCCCGAACTCCAGCTGGAAATTCACGCCACTGCGCACCTGTTCGCACGATCCGCACGACCGCTTTCACGAACAACCGCGGATCGTGTCCTGTCAGGCCGGGGTCGGTTTGCTTGCCAAGGTACAAGGATTCAATGGGCGTCGGTCGGGGCACGTCGAGACAAGGTTGCTCTCCTCTGGTTGCAACCTTAAATCAGAACTCACGTCAGATAGAAATCCTGAACGTCAACAAGCCCTAGCGGGCAAGCATAAGGGCAAGCCAATCCGGTGCCGGATCTGACGCAACCTTTCTACGCCCCCCGGTCGCGCGCTGATCCCGGCCATGGCGCATAGGTCAAAGAGCCTGCGCGATACCGGTTGCCAACCTTCCAGCGCCGCCCGAACATTTCCTTCACGCTGCGGGAACGGGCCAAGGTTGGCAGTCCGAACCAGAGAGTTCCGCACTTTTTGCCCGATCGGTGTTGATGACGATGGCCGTGTCCAAAAATGGCTCCCCTTGGGTGCGCGCTTGACGGTCCCCCCTTCGCAAAGTCGATGCAAATGGCGGGGCCATCCACACCATCGATGTCGGGCTGGCCCTCATCATTGCGGCTTTGACGGCATGGTTGGTCATGGCGCTTCCATGACGAAACTAACCCGTAAACCACCCTTTCATTAACGAAGAGGTTTTTATCATAAATTGCTAGAATTAATGGATAAAGCGGGATGTCCTAGATGGGACAGCAGCGTCAGATCGCGGCCAGAATGGCACTGCGCAGCCATATGTGCATGGCCGATGCATGGGTGCGCGCCGTCCAGACGACCGACAGATCGAAGGCCCCACCGAACGGGCAGGGGCTGATGGCCAGCTGTTCGGCTATTCTCTGGCCAAGGCGGCGGGGAAGGGTTGCGACCAAATTCGAGCCTGCGATCAGTTCGGCCAGGCCAGCCGGGCTGGGAACGGTAAGCGTCGGGACCAGCTGGTGACCTGCGGCCTCGAGCTGTTGCAGATAGGCTGATTTCCAGCCGCCGCCATAGTTGATCAGCACATGCCTCAGTGACAGGTATTCGTTGACCGTCAGCCGTTGACCCGCTATCGGATGTCCGGGGTCCATCAGGCAGGCGTATTCTTCAGAGTAGAGCCGCCGCGAATGAAAGCCGCTTCCGGAACGGGTGAAGGGACCGACCAGCACGTCGGCCTCTTGCTGCAACAAACGGTGATGGCCGTCGCCCAATGCGTTGATGACATTCACCGAGATGTTCGGTGCCTGACGCCGCAGTTCTGCGATGATCCGCGGGATCAGCAGGATACGTTCGTAATAGTTGCAGGCAATCGTCACCGACTGCGTCGAGACCTGCGGATCGAAGACCTGAGGCTGTGCCATCTGGTCCAGCAGGTCCAGCATCTGCGATGTCTGCGCCAGTAAGCGTTCGCAGCGCTGCGTTGGCACCTGCCTGCCGCCTTCGCGTACGAACAGCGGGTCGCCGAAGCTGCTGCGCAACTTGGCGATGGTATAGCTGACAGCCGACTGGTTGACGTCCAGACGTTCGGCCGCGGCGGTGAAGGACCCGAGGTCATGCACCAGCCGCAGCGTTTCCAAAGCGATGAAATCAAGGTTCCGGGGGTCGGTGGACACAGCAGCTCCATCAAATTCATTGATGGCATATAATAGTTTCATCTGCTGGTTCGGCAATCATCTTCCCCATATCGTCACCGGCGGGAGCATGAGGAGGAACAGAATGCCGCTGGCACCGCTGGATACGGAAATTTCGCTGGATCGGCTGACGTC
This sequence comes from Paracoccus sp. R86501, assembly GCF_042466435.1. Lineage (NCBI taxonomy): Bacteria > Pseudomonadati > Pseudomonadota > Alphaproteobacteria > Rhodobacterales > Paracoccaceae > Paracoccus > Paracoccus sp. R86501. Next base: position 127,216 of record NZ_JAXHPZ010000005.1, on the reverse strand, counting down.
CGATCCCTATCCGGTCTATCGCAGGCTGCGCGCGCAAAGCCCTGTGCTGCGGGTGGCCTCCGTCAAGCGCACCTTGCTGACCAAGGCGACGCTGACCAAGCAGGTCAAGGACGATCCGGTCCTGTTCAGCAGCGATGATCCCGCAACGCCGATGAAGCCGGCGTTCCGTGCCCATACCCTGATGCGCAAGGACGGCGACGCCCACATGGCCGAGCGCAAGGCCATCATGCCCGCGCTGACGCCCAAGCGCATCCAGACCGATTGGGGTCCGCTCTATGAACGGCTGGCGGCGGAATACATCGCGCGCCTGCCACGGGGGGAAACAGTGGATCTGTTCACCCAGCTTTGCGGTCCCTTGGCCGCGCGCATCCTGGCGCATATTCTGGGCATCCCCGAGGCCACCGACGAACAGATGCAGCGCTGGTCGCAACGGCTGATCGACGGCGCGGGAAATTTCGGCTGGAGCCCCGAACCCTTTGCGGCCTCGGACCAGGCCAATGACGAAATGGACGCGCTGTTTGCGACCCTGCGCCCGCAGCGGATGGCAGACCCTGACGGATCGGCATTTTCCGTGATGCTGAACGCAGCCGATCCCCTGCCGATCAGCCAGATCCATGCGAACCTGAAAATCGCCATCGGCGGCGGCATCAACGAACCGCGCGACGCATTGGCGACCGTGCTGTTCGGCTTGCTGACCAACCCCGACCAGCTGCAACAGGTCCGCGCGGAAGAAGCCTGGGGCAAGTCCTTCGAAGAGGCGATCCGATGGGTCGCGCCCATTCAGGTCAGTTCCCGGTTGGTGACGGCAGATACGCAACTGGGCGGTTTCGACATTCCCAAGGGCGATACCGTGATGACCGTCCAGGCCTCGGCCTGTCGGGATGAGGATCTGTATGAAAACGGCGAGGAATTTCACGTCTTCCGCGACAAGAACCCGCATCAGGCCTTTGGCAACGGCCCCCATCACTGCGCGGGCGCCCATGTCGCGCGTCGCACCGTCGGCAAGATCATCCTGCCGATGCTGTTCGACCGCTTCCCCGACATGCGCCTGACCGACCCCGAGGCGGTCGAATGGAAGGGCTTTGGTTTTCGCGGGCCGATCAACCTGCCCGTCGTGCTGAACTGAGCGCGCAGGCCAAGGCAGACAGGAAGGAAGAAAGATATGGTCAAGGTCACCTATGTCGCCGCCGACGGCACCCGCACGGATGTCGATGCGCGCGAAGGCACATCGGTCATGCATGCCGCCGTGACCCATGACGTCGATGGGATCGTCGGCGAATGCGGCGGGGCGATGATGTGCGCAACCTGTCACTGCTATGTCGATGCAGATTGGCAGGACCGCACCGGCCCGCGGGCCGAGGGCGAGGACGACATGCTGGAAGGCGCCGCATCCGAGCTGACCGACCGGTCGCGCCTGTCGTGCCAGATCAAGCTGACGCCCGATCTGAACGGGTTGGTCGTCCATCTGCCCGAGGATCAGATTTGACCCGCGCCGGCGTCATCATCGTCGGCGCGGGGCAGGGGGGCCTGCAGGCCGCGATCAGTCTGCGCCAGCAAGGCTTTGCCGATCCCGTCACGCTGATCGGCGCCGAGCCGGGTTTGCCCTATCAACGCCCGCCCTTGTCCAAGGCCTATCTGGTCGATGGCAACGCCGAGGCGCTGACGCTGCGCCCGCAAAGTTTCTTTGCCGCCAAGGACATCACCTATCTGCCGGAAGCCGTCGTGGAACAGATCGACCGTCCCGCCCGTCAGGTCGTCGTTCATGGCGCGGACGGGCCGAGGCGCCTGCCCTATGACCACCTGATCCTTGCGATGGGGACGCGCAACCTGCGCCCGCCGATCGACGGGCTGGATCTGGCCTGCGACCTGCGGACCCTGCAGGACGCGGGCCGTTTGCGCGACATGTTGCGGACCGAACGGCGGATCGCCGTGATCGGTGGCGGCTTCATAGGCCTCGAATTCGCCGCGGCTGCCGGCAAGCAGGGCCACAAGGTCGCCGTGATCGAGGCCGCGCCGCGTCTGATGTCGCGCGTTCTGTCGCCACTGATGTCGCATCATTTCGCCCGGCTGCACGGCGAATGGGGGACCGCGCTGTACATGGGGCAACCCGCCGTGGGGGTCGATGGTGGCGGAGTGGCGCTGGCCGATGGGACCACCATCGCCGCCGATCTGGTTCTGGTGGCCGCAGGGGTACGCCCGAACACCGGACTGGCCAGCGAAGCGGGTCTTACGGTCGACAATGGCGTCCGGGTCGATGCCAGCCTGCGGACCTCGGACCCGGCCATTTCGGCGCTTGGCGATTGCGCCAGCTTCCCCGATCCGCGCAGTGGACGCCACATCCGGTTGGAAAGCGTGCAGGCCGCCACCGATCATGCGCGGTTGATCGCGGCGCGGATCGCCAAGGGGCAGGATGCCACCTATGCCGCAGTGCCGTGGTTCTGGTCGGATCAGGGCGACAAGAAACTGCAGATCGCGGGTTTTGCCGGTCCGGAGGCGACGGAGGAGGTCGTATCCGACGGCATCGTGGCGCGGCTGGACGCCAAGGGCGTTGCGGCCGTCGAGACAATCGACAAGGCTGGCGTTCACATGAAAACGCGTCGGCTTTTGTCAGGTCATGCGTCGGTCAGTCTGGAACAGGTGAAGGAACTTGCCGCAGCGTGACCGCGCGCCTTGCAATGAACATGCTACGCGACCTCTGCGCGACAGGCGGGGGCGCATCAGGGAGGGAGAAACCATGAACTCGAAGTCGCTTGTCCTCGGACCGGTCGTCGCCATTGCCATCGGTGGCGCCGCTCAGGCTCAGGAACTGAAATACGCCAATTGGGCACCGCCCATGCACACCATCAACGCCGCCCAGATCGAGCCCTTGGCCAAAGCCATCGAAGAGGGCACGGATGGTGCCGTCACCTTGCGCGCCTTCCATGGCGGCGAATTGGGCGCGGGGCCTGCGGATCAGTTCGTCCGCGTCATTCAGGGGACGGCCGACATGGGGTGGGGGCTGCAGGGCTATACCTCGTCGCAGTTTCCCAAAAGCATGATCCCCGAACTGCCCGGCGCGCTGCCACTGGGCCAGCCGGGGTATTCCGCCCTGTGGCGCGCCTATGACACGGAACTTGCCGCCGAATATCCCCGGACCGAGGTCATCGCCCTTTGGGGGGCCGAGCCGAACATCCTGATGATGCGCGACAAGCAGGTGCGCACCCCCGAGGATCTGCGCGGCCTGAAGATGCGGGTGGCGGGCACGATTTCCGCCGAAGCCATGGAAGCCCTGGGTGCAACGCCGGTGCAGATCCCGATGACGCAGGTCTATAACGGTCTGCAGACCGGGTTGATCGACGGCGTGATCAGCGGTGCCTCGGTCCTGTCCGATTTCAAGCTGCAAGAGGTCGTGGGCAGCGTCACGACCGGGCCCAACCTTGGCCGCCTGACCTTCTATACGGTCATGAACAAATCCGCCTATGACGGTCTGTCCGACGACGCCAAGGCCGCGATCGACGCCATCAAGGGCGAGGAGATCTCGAAGTTGACCGAAGAGGCCTGGGTCGCGACTGCGGATGCCGCACTGGCAGCGGCGCGTCAGTCGGCGGACACCACTGTCATCGACCTTGAAGGCGACGATGCCAAGGCATTTGACGACGCCCTGACCGAAGTGACCGATACCTATGTGCAGAATGTCGGTGGCGATGCCGCACTGACGGCCATGCGGGGCGATTGATGCTGGCCGCGCTTCGGAAACTGACGGACAGGCTGATCGGCCTGTCCGCTTTCATCGGCACTGCGGGGCTGTTGTTCGTGGTGGGCGTGATCATCCTCGACGTGGTTGGCCGCAACTTCGGGCATCCGCTTTACGGATCGCAGGATCTGATCACCATGACCATGGTGCTGATCGTCTTTGGCGGCATGGCGCTGTGTGACCGGGTCGGCGGTCATATCATCGTGGACATTTTCGAAGGTTCCTTTCCGGCGGCGCTGAACCGCGCATTGGACATCCTGTCGGCCCTGCTGGGATCGGGTATTTTCATGCTGATCGCCTATACCGTCTTTCAAAGCGCACGGCTGAGCCAGATGCTGAACCTGTCGACGAACCTGCTGCGCCTGCCGACGGCGTGGTTCCAATATGCGCTTTGCGCATTCGCCGTCATCACCTCGGTCGCCATGCTGCTGCGTGCGGTCATGCTGGCGAGGGGGCAAACCTGCGACACGCATCCCGCAAAGGATATGCCATGAGCCCCGTCTTCGTTGGGACCACAGGGCTTGCCCTGCTTCTGGTGCTGCTGCTGGTCCGCATTCCGGTCGCCTTCGCCATGTTCGCGGTCGGCTTTGGCGGCATATGGATCCTGAACGGGCTGCAGGCCGCCACCGGGCTTTTGGCATCCGAGACCTTCTCGCTTGCCTCCAACGCCGAGTTGATCGTGGTGCCGCTGTTCATCCTGATGGGCAATGTCGCCAGTATCACCGGGATGAGCCGTCGGCTTTACGATGCGGCCTATGCCTGCATCGGTCAGGTCAGGGGCGGGCTTGCCTCGGCCACCGTGATCGGATGCGGCGGGTTCGCGGCGCTTTCGGGATCATCCGTCGCATCAGCGCTGACCATGGGCCGCACCGCCCTGGCCGAGATGGACCGCTTCGGCTACAGCCCGCGCCTGTCCACCGGCGTCGTCGCCGCGGGCGGCACTTTGGGCATCCTGATCCCGCCGTTAACCGGCTTTGTGATCTATGCGATCCTGACACAGCAAAGCATCGGTCGCCTGTTCATGGCCGGTATCCTGCCGGGCATCCTGCTTCTGACCGCCTTCCTGCTGACCGTGACCATCCTGTGCACCATCCGGCCCGAACTGGGGCCGAAGGGACCGGCCACCACCATGGCCGAAAAGGGCCGCGCCTTCGTCGGGGCCATCCCGATCCTGATCGTGGTCCTGATCACCATCGGCGGCATCTATGGCGGCATCTTTTCCCCGACCGAGGCGGCGGGCGTGGGGGCGGCACTGGTCATCGTCATCGGGGCCGTCAGCGGCACGCTGAGCCTGCGCGACTTCTGGCAGGCCGCGCGCAGCAGCATCGTCACGACGGCATCGGTGATGCTGATCCTGATCGCGGCGCATCTGATCAATCCCTTCGTCGCCCTCAGCCATCTGCCATCCGAGGTCAGCCGCCTGCTAGTGGCGCTGGATCTGGGCCTTTACGGCACACTGATCATCATCCTTGCGATCTATCTGGTCCTGGGGTGCTTCCTCGAGGGGTTGGCGATGCTGGTCCTGACCCTGCCGATCTTCATGCCCGTCGTGCTGCAACTGGGCATCGATCCGATCTGGTTCGGGGTGCTGGTGGTTCTGACGCTCGAGATGGGGCTGATCTCTCCGCCGGTCGGGATCAACGTCTTCATCGTGAAATCCGTGGCCAAGGACGTCCCGCTGATCGATATCTTCCGGGGCGTCATGCCGTTCTGGATCGCGATGCTGGTCAGCCTGGCCATTCTGGTCGCCCTGCCGCAAATCTCGCTCTGGCTGCCTGCCATGATGTGATCACGGCGGCGAAACGCCACAATGTCGCCTGTCCGCGTCGGCAACGGGGCGGCATCCGTTCCGGATCGTCACCGGCCACAGGGCCGTTTGTCGATAGCGATTCAAGATCAGCTTATTGCTTGAACGGACCGCCCGTGCCGGTCCGGCATCCGCATTTCGATGAACGGCAGGGGCCACCATATGGATGACGTCTTCATCAAGCGTCTGTCGCTGACCTGAAAGTGCGAGTGCCTCTGTCTGCATGCTGGGGAATTCAGGCCACAGGCACACGCGGATGTTCGGAAATCGATGCAGCGCACATTTTCAACTGGATCGATAAATGGCTCGGTTCGGCAAAACGCGCGTATCCGAAACCAAGCGAGTGCGGCCAGAATGACTTGGCCGCACTCTTGCGTCAGGCTCTACGGACGGCGCAGGCCGCGAAACGGGTCAGCCCCAGTCCATCTCGCCGGTCAGGACCTTGGCACCAACGTTCAGCGCGACATCCATTTTCAGATCAGGATAGCGGGCGGTCATCGCGGCGATCAGATCTTCCGAACCATCTGCCTTGTCCAGCTCTTCCTCGATCGCCAGAAGATAGCCCTTGGTGAACTCTACCGCGTCCAGCCCCATCGGCGCCTCGGGCGTCATATGGCCGGGCACGACAACCTTCGGGTTGCGGGCGATGATGGCGTCCAGATTGGCGATCCATGCAGCGCGCTGTTCCTTGGTCGGCGTGTCCGCGGTCCAGACATGCGTGCCCGAGAACACCATCACACCACCAAACACGGCCTGCAGATCCTCGACCCAGAGGTAGCGGCGGTTGGCCAGCCCGTTGACGGGGACGATGTCGATCGCATGGCCGTCAACTGTCAGTGTCTTGGTGTCGTCCGCTTCGGGAATGACCACATCCGCGACTGTCGCCGGACCGCTTTCACCCAGTTGCGGGCCCCAGGTTTCGACCTTTTTCGCCACATTGGCATTGATGGCGTCAACGGTTTCGCTGGCTGCGACGACGCGGGCCTCGGGGAAGGCTTCGGTGATCGGGCGCAGGCTGAAATAGAAATCGGGATCGCTTTGGGTGATATAGATCGTGGTCAGGGTCTTGCCGGTGGACTTGATTTCGTCAGCCAGTGCGCGGCCATCGGGCAGGGTGAAGCCGCCGTCGATCAGCACGGCCTCGGTCGCGCCCTGCACCAGAACAGGCGCCCGGAAGAAGCCGTTTTCGCCTGCGGGGAAATGGGTCCAGGTCAGGCCGTTCGCCCCTGCAAACGAGATGCCGGGTACCATCAGGGCGGCTGCGCCAGCCGCGGTGGTCAGTTTCAGAAGATCTCTGCGGTTCATCTTGGTTGTCCTTTCGATATGATGGGATCAGCCACGCCCGAGGGCGGCCAATACTGCGTCGGGTCCGGAATAAAGCACGCTGGCGTCCAATCCACGGCGAGCTCCATCGACCTCGGCGACAAGGGCAGGAACGCCTTGCAGTCCGTGGGTCGTCATCAAACTGCGGGCCTCGGCGGTCTGCGCGCGAACCAGATCGGCAAGACCCGCATCAGGGGCCAGCACGCGCGCCGCGGCATCCGCCAGCCCAAGATCCGCCAGCACCTCCGCCACGACCGTGGCCGAGGTCACATCCCTGCCATCAACATAGCGCGCCGCCTGAAGGACCGACAGTGCCTCGATCATGCGATCGGGTGCGCTGTCGGCGACGGCAGCGACAGCCAGCGTCGTCACGGTCGAGTCCAATGACGCGTCGTCGTCGCCCAACACCTGCTGGCGATAGGTCTCGGTGAACCGCTGACCGCTCAGCTTTGCGATGCGCTGGTCATTCGCCCAAGCCTGCGTTGCAAAGCTTTTCATCGGGCGTGCGCCGTTGCCGGCAAACAGCCCGGTCGCATGCGGTCGAAGGTCGATGTCGGGGTGCTTTGCCAGCGCGCCGATGGTTGCGGACGCCCCATAGCACCATCCGCAAAGCGGGTCGAAAAGGTAATGCAGTATCGCAGTCTGTGTCATGGTCTGTCTCCTTGGACCCAGATATAGGCGCATCGATTACCTGCGATAAGACAAACTATTTTGACAGATCGTATGCCAAAGCGTAACAGTGGGCGCATGTCGAAAACCCATAACCTCAACCGGCTGGCCTATTTCGCGGCGGTCGTGGAAACCGGATCGTTCACCAAAGCCGCAGACCGCCTTGGGGTGACCAAGGCCGTGGTCAGCAGCCAGGTGACCCAGTTGGAGCAGGAGCTGAAGGCCACGCTACTGGTGCGCAACACGCGCAAGGTCAGCGCCACGGGGGCGGGTCGGCTGTTCTACACGCGCTGCACGTCGATCCTGAATCAGGCCGAGGAGGCCTTCAGCGAGATGTCCCAGCTTTCGGAACATCCCGTGGGCGTATTGCGCATGACCGCCCCGCATGATTACGGCACGGCCGTCATAGCTCCGCTTGTCGCGAGGTTCCGGCGCCAATACCCTGATTGTCAGGTCGAGCTGTATCTTGGCGATGATCATAGCGATCTGATGGCAGGGGATCTTGATCTGGCCATTCGGATCGGCTGGCTGCGCGATTCCACCCTGCTGGCGCGCAAGATGGGCGGTTTCAGGCAGCTGCTTGTCGGCGCCAGCTTCGGTCAGTTCGATCATATCCGACATCCGGACGATCTTGCCGACCGGCCCTTCATCGCGAACAAGGCGCTCTCGGACCCGCTGCAATGGGTGTTCCAAAGCGCTTCCGGCGACACGGTTTCCGCAAGACTGCAAAGCGATCTTTCGATCGACAGTGCCCCCGCCATCATGGCCGCCGTGAAAGAGGGTGCGGGTCTGGCGATCCTGCCGGATTATCTGGTGCGCGACCATCTGATGTCAGGCACCCTGACAAAGGTCTTGCCCGAATGGCGGCTGCCCGAAGGGGGCATCTTCGTGGTTCTGCCTGCATCGAAGTTCCGCGCCGCAAAGGTCTCGGTCTTCACGGAAATGCTGCGACAGACGGAACGGGCAAGGGTGCAGTAACCACGTCCTGGACCCTTGCGCGGCAATGCTGCAAATCTGAAGGATGCCGATGCAAAGGCGTGACAGGTCTTTTCGAAGCAGCGATCAGGCGACTTGACGCATCGTGAGTTGTCACGAAATGTCGGGGTTATGAATGGTGCGGAGGGTGAAAGCCGACGAAGGGCCAGGCGATCCTCGCAAATAAGATTTACGGGCGGTGGCGCGGCAGCATACCTGCTGGTTGCAGCAAATCCGGGGCGCGCTTCACCTTCGGCAAAACCCACGTTTGAGACGGTCGCGGTATTCGCGGTGGCGGTCGTCTGGAAAGGTTGTCCTGCCCCCTTTCGGTATCGGGCGCAGAGCGGTGCGGACAAAGCATAACGACCGAGGCAGCGACCTGAAGCAGGGAACGCGGCATTCCCGGCATCACCTAAAGCGAAACATCGATCCTGCTAAGTTCAAGTCAAAGCGGTGTCAGAATTATACGTGATTGCTGAAAGGACTGACGGATTCGCTGCCGCTCCTTCCAAACGCCAGGCACGTCGGATTATCACAAGAGGGCTCTTGGATCCCTGCATCCCGTTAATGCACGGCATGCGTCGAAATTTAAGCCTGCGCTGTTGGTGTTGCTTCCTGGACCGCAGATACTTTCATTCATCGGCTTGAGCATGATCCAAAGGCATTTCGGTCGTCTGCACAGCCGCCGAAAGGCTGGTCAAACGTCGATAACGATTACTTTGGATTGAGCTACCCCTGGAAATTCGGACACTGATAAAAGCTACGATTTGCAGTCTGCTGGTCTTCTACGAGAAGGAGGTCAAAGATGTCGAAACGCAGGCAGCATGCGCATGAGTTCAAGGGCAAGGTTGAGCTGGCCAGCCGGTTCGGTGTGCATCCGACGATAGTCCATCAGTGGAAGCGAACCCTGCTTGCAACTGCGTCTAGGGTGTTCCGGCACGGGGACCGCAAGAAGCCCGAGATTGACGCGGTTCGAGTGAAGAAGCTCTACGCAAAGCTGGACGAACTGGCGGCCGCTAGCTCATTTTTTGCAAAAGCTAAAGCCTTCGGGGGGGGGGAACCGCCGAAGCATTGGAACGCCATTAACGGTGTGGATGGCCGCGCTTTGTTTCTGGGCTTCCATGATACCTCACAGAGCGCGGCCAATGTCCGGCGCCGGAACTGGCGGTAGACGCTCGGCCATTTGCCGAACTTTCTGGGCAGATCGTGCCATGTAGCCCCGGTTTGTGCGATGCAGAATATGCCATCAGGTACGAGACGGTTTTGCCTCCGTTCGGGGTGCGGATGGCGAGGATGAACCCATTTAAGAAGGCCTGTTCTTCGTCCGACATGAGGTCTCATGCCAAAAGCCTGATGTGAATCCGCGGTGTTGGCAAGACAACCTACGGTACTGACCTGTATCAGCGCGGCACATTGCGACGGCGGTTAAGACAGGGGAATGCCCTGAATGTTTCTCTCATGGCCTTATGCCGTGTCTGCCCGAAGGCGACGAAGGCAAACGGGACGTTCCGGCACATGCTGAAAGGAACGCCGATGGATCGCCAAAATCGTCTTAATCCTCATCCGCCAGAGTTCGATCAATTTCTTTATGCGCCAGTCGGCGAGGATCGAAATGGTCAGTCGGTCACCGTGCTTTCAACATTGGCGCGTCTCAATCTTGATCCATGGACCGAAACTGCCGAGCTTGTGGCGCTTGGGCATGACGCCGCACGCTTGAGGATCGGGTTGCTGTTGGCGCGCTCGTGGGATGTTCCGGCGTTGGAAAACGATCGCGCCCAGATGGCCCGCAATCTTAGCCGACTGCTGCCCCGAAACCCGCAAACCCAGTCCATCAAGCGGGCCACGTCGCTGATCACCGATGGCCGGTGGGGAAACAGCGGGCTGATCTGGCTGGTTCCCCTGCTTATTTTCGTAATGATCCGGCTGGCGTTCGTCATCAGTTCGGGATCGGGCGAATGACAATGTCCACCTTGCGCGTCAAAGCCGCGGACCGGAAAAGACAGCAGACCGAAATCCTGTCGGAGGCCGAGGAAACGGATCTCTGGAACCTTGAGGAAGGCTTCTGGACCAACGGGCTGAAGAATGCGCGCGCCACGACGGCAGCAAATGCCGTCATGATCGTCCCTTATCCACCGGGTATTCTGCAAGGTGACCTGATTTGGGATCATCTTGAACGCAACACCGGTTGGCGTTCTGTCAGCATGGTTGAACGCAGCGCGGTGCGCCATGGTGATATTGTCATCCTGACCTATCAGGTTTCCGCGGAAAAGCCCGCCATACCCATCTATGAGGCTCTATGCGCGTCCACCTATCTTCAGGATGAGGGCAGATGGCTTCGGATATCACACCAACAGGCACCCTCCGTCTGAAAGCATGTCGGTCAAGGCGTCAATCGTCGGGCTTTTCGACCCGTCCCGCGGTGATGCAGCGCAGTATTTCACGTATCGTCACCAGGCTTACCTGCATCAGTGCGCCATGGGCGTCTTGGCCATTAGATTGGCCCATCCGTCGCGTATCTGGCGGTGATTGTTCCGAGTGACGCGAGAAGCGTGTGGACGTGCTGTTTCACACCGAGAAACCATCTCTGCGCGCTTCTTTTTTCCCCGAACGTACACCAAGGAACGGTCTTCGGTGCGACCTGCGCATAAAGGCTAAGATACGTATGACGCATCTTGGTTGAATGTGATCGGATCAAGGCATCTTCCGCCCACTGAGGAAGGCACCCTTTCGAGGATTTCCCGGCAATTCAGCAGGCGTGGGTCGCAACAAACGATATCCCCCTGAAAAATGTCCTCAAGTCGCAGCAAATGTGCGTTCGACAGCATGTGCCGCTATACCATCACCGGGGCTGCCTGCCTCTGACGCAGTGGCGCATTTTCATTTCAGCAACGGTCCCGCCTGATCCAGATACGCAGGATCGAATTCGGCCAGCGCCACCAGCCCGCGATAATCGTGGATGGCGACCTCGCCATTGCGGAATGTGACCAGCCCCTGTTCCCGCAAATGCCGCAGCACCCGGTTGACATGGACCGCACTCAGTCCCAGCACATCGGCAAGGTGATACTGCGTCAGCGGGCAATCGTATCCCGATCTGCTTCCCATGTTGACCAGCGACAGCCGTGCGCAGAGTTCCAGCAGGAAATGCGCCATCCGGGCGTCGGCGTTCCGCCTGCCTATTCCCACAAGATGTTCGACCACCATCGCCTCATCGCGGGAAGCGGCCCAGAGAATGGCCGTCGCCAGACGGGGCGTTTGTGCGAAAGCATCAAGAAGATGCTCTGCCGACACTTCGGCGGCTTCGATATCCACAATGGGTTCGAAGCTGTGATCCGAGGTGCGAAGAAGGACGCTTCGCAGTCCCAGAAAATCTCCGGGTATCTGGAAATCGACAACCTGGCGCGTGCCATCCGGCTGGATCTTGTAGGAACAGACCCAACCCTGCGACAGGATATAGGCCGTCTGTTCGGATTGCCCCTGATGCACCATATCCCGCCCCGCCACGAAGGATCGGCGCCGTTGGTGCAAGCGTTCGAGGACGCCCAGCTCATTCTCGGACAAGGCGACAAAAGCCGAAAGCTTGCGGACCAGGGGGCTGTCGTGGATCGATGTCATCGCTCTTGGCCCCAACGGGTTGATCGATACGAAATCGGACCGAAGACTACTCTCAATCAGCCCAGTATAGGACAGTTCCTGCAAGATGTACCCAAGCATCTGACCGTTTCACGATGCCATGAAAGGAATACCCGGATGTCCACGGCAAACGAGCACGCAGGTCAGGCCGCCCTGTCGATCTGCGAGGCACTGCTGCTTGCGATGAACGATCACAAGTTGCTGCCCGAACACGAGATCATGGGCATCCTGCGCGATGCCGCCGCCGCCCACGAAAAGGTCACCGGCCCGCCGGCCGCGACCGAAGACCACCGGGCCGTTGCAAAATTGATCAACAACATCATTGCCGGCGGCAATTCGGTGCGTTGACCCTGAGACGATGCCGCGGGTCACGGCGGCAAGGTCGTCGATGCCCACGGGCTGAATGACGGCATGCGACCTGGGATGCGTATCAAGGGCCGCATCCGCGCGGCCGGTCGGGGACAAGGGGCACCCTGCGGCCCCTTGATCTTTTGGCCTCGCATTGCCGTCACATGGTCACCCGCGGGCTGACCGGCAAGACAAGGGTGACGTCATGATGCCCCCCGTCCAATGGAACAAAGGCGCAGACCCGGACATCCGGGCCGTCCTGCATCGCGTCGCGGCGCAGGGTCACCGCAATTTCGGTGCCGCCGATACGCAGGCGGGCCGAAAACCCCGGCCAGTCGTCGGGCAGGCAGGGTGCGATCACGATATGGCCTCCGCGACGCCGGATGCCCAGAACTCCTTCGGTCGCGGCGCGATACATCCATGCCGATGATCCGGTGTACCATGTCCAGCCACCCCGCCCCAGATGCGGGGCGACCGAATAGATATCGGCGGCGACGACGTAAGGCTCGACCCGATAACGGGCGGTGTCATCGGGTGTCAGCGCATGGTTGATCGGGTTGACCATGGCCAGCAGGCGTGCGGCCTCGGTGCCGTTTCCCGCCCGCGCATGGGCCATGATCGCCCACATCGCGGCATGGCTGTATTGCCCGCCGTTTTCGCGCAGGCCGGGGGGATAGCCCGCGATATAGCCCGGATCGCCGCCCGCATCCGTCCCGTCGAATGGCGGAGTGAACAACAGGATCAGACCCGGATCGGGAATGACCAGCTGTTCCTGCAGGGACTGCATGGCGCGGGCGGCGCGTTCGGGATCGGCGGCATCCGACAGCACCGCCCAGCTTTGCGCGATGGAATCGATCCGGCAGGCGGGCGAACTGTCCGACCCCAGCCAACTGCCATCGTCGAAGGTGGCGCGGCGATACCACGCGCCGTCCCAGCTGTGGCGCTCCTGCGCTTGTTTCAGGGCGTGCGCATGGGCGCGCCAGCGGGTGGCGGCGGTGGGGTCGCGGGTATCGGCCAGATGCGCCATCCGGTGCAGCGTATCCAGCAGCAGCCAGCCAAGCCAGACACTCTCGCCGCGCCCGTCCTGACCCACGCGGTTCATGCCGTCATTCCAGTCGCCCGTGCCGATCAACGGCAGGCCCAGGGTGCCGCTGAACGCGATTGCGCGGTCCAGACCCAAGGCGACATGCCCCCAAAGGGTCGTACGCGTCGCCGAGATATCGGGCTGGAAAAACGCATCATGCTGGCCGGTTTTCAGGGGACGTCCCTCAAGGAAGGGAAGGTCCTGATCCAGCACCGCCAGATCGCCCGTCACCCCGACATATTCGGCCACCGCATAGGCCAGCCACACACAATCGTCCGAGATGCGGGTCCGCACGCCCGCGCCCGAATGGGGCAGCCACCAATGCTGGAAGTCGCCTTGCGGGAACTGGCGGGCGGCGGCGCGCAGCAGGTGGTCGCGCACCCGCGCAGGCTGGGCCAGCGTCATTGCCATGCCGTCCTGCAGTTGGTCGCGAAAGCCATAGGCTCCGCTGGTCTGATAGAAGGCCGCGCGGGCCTGGATGCGGCAGGCCAGCGTCTGATAGGGCAGCCAGCCGTTGACCATGATGTCCATCGCGCGGTCCGGGGTCTTGATCTTGATCGTATTGGTGACGGTCTGCCAATGCGCCCGAACCTGTTCCAGCAGGTCTGCGGGATCGATAACACGCATCCGGTTGATCAGGGCGCGGGCCGCAGTGGTCGAGGCGGCTTGCCCCAGCATGTGGCAGACCTGCACCGATGTGCCGGGCGCCAGAACGACCGGGCATTCCAGCGCCATGCAGGGTTCCAGCCCCGCGCCCAAGCGGCCCGACAGGCGGGCGGCGGGGGCAGAAAGATCGCCCTCCCTGCCCAGAAAACCCGCGCCATCGCCGCTGATGGCGGTCTGTGCGCCCATCAGATCGGCAAAGACCACGCGGTCGGGAAAGGCCACGTTCCACGGGTTGCGGGCCATCAAGGCACCCGTTTCGTCGTCGCGGGCCGTCACCACGAAGGGCGTCGAGGTGCCTTCGGTGACGCCCATGACGGGCCGGGCATAGGTGATGACCGTCAGGCGGCGCGGCTGCGTGCCAAGGTTGCGCAATGTCAGCTGCGACAGCCGGACGGGGGCATCAAGCGGCACGAATTGCAGCAGATCCATCGCCAGACCGCCGGCCTGATGTTCGAACCGGCTATAGCCCATGCCGTGGCGCGCGACATGGCGACCCTTGGCCCGCAAGGGGCGCGCGGTGGGGGAATAAAGCGCGCCGCTTTCGTCGTCGCGGATCAGGAAGGCTTCGGTCGCGGGATCGGTGACGGGGTCGTTGGACCAGGGCGTCAGGCGGTTCTCGCGGCTGTTTTCGGCCCATGTGCAGCCCGCGCCGGTGGCCGAGACATGAAACCCGAAACCGTCATTGGCGATGACGTTGATCCATGGCGCAGGGGTCGCGTGGCCCTGTTCCAGAATGGTCACATATTCGCGCCCGTCATCGGCAAAGCCGCCGGTGCCGTTGAAAAACTCGAGCGTTTCCGCCAGCCCTGCAGCCGCATCACCCACAGGGGGCGGATGCTGCGGCGGGCGTGTCATGGGCATGGCGGGGGTAGGCCGCGTCGCAAAGGCCGCCACCTGATCGGCCAACGGCCCGTGGCGGGCGACCAGAACCACACGGGCGGTGGCCAGCAGCAGGTCGGTCACCTCGGGGGGCAGCAGGTCGCGGCGCAGGGCATGGACCTGCCCGCCGGGTGCATCGGCCAAGGCGCGCGGGCGGGCTCCGCGCAGGGCGGATTCGACCGCCGATTGCAGGTCCTGAACATAGGATGCAGGGTGTTCGTTCAGGATCACCACATCGACGGGCAGCCGCTTCATGCGCCAGTATTCCTGCGCCAGCAGCAGCTGATGGACCTGCGCCATATCGGCCTGATCCCCGATACGCAGCAGCACGATCGGCAAATCGCCCGAAATACCTTGCGACCACAGAACCGATTGCTTGCCCGTGGCGGCATCGCTGGCAGGCGCGCGGAACCTTGTATCGGGATGCAGGATCGGCGCGGTCATCGCCTGGAATGCCGCCGCCTGCGTGGTTGTGATGCCCAGATGGCGCAGCTGGACCTGCGCCTGCGTCCAGGCCAGCGTCCGCGCGCGATCCACCGCGTTGCGATCATGATGACGGTCGATCAGGTCGATCAGACCTGCCCGCGTGTCGGCCACGACGGTCCAGAAGGCCAGCCGCGCCACCCCGCCCGGGGCGATGACGATCCGGTGGCGCAGCGCAAAGGCAGGGTCCAGCACGGTGCCGATGCCGCCCTTCAGCGCCGCGCCAGGTTGCAGGGCCGCGGCGTGGCGCAGGTCGTTGTCGCGGCCCAGAAAGGCCGCGCGGTCGGTTTCATATTGCATCGGGGTTTGCTGGGTCGCCTCGACCACGGCGAAATGGGCGGCCCAGATGCCCGGCTCATCGGGGGTCCTGGGGCGGCGGGTGGCGATCAGCGCGCCATATTCGGGCATGTATTCGGTCTGCACGAACAGCTTGGCAAAGGCGGGATGGGCGGCATCGGCCTGCGGCGTGGTCAGAACCAGTTCGGCATAAGAGGTCAGGTCCAGCGTCACCGGCACCTGCGAGGCCGAGGTCAGGGTCAGCATCCGCACCTCGGCGTCATCCTCGCCCGAGACGAGAACCTCCAGCTTGGTTGACAGCTGGCCATCCTGACGCAGGAACAGGGCGCGATCCTCATAGAGTTCCACGCGGTGGTGATCGGCGGGGTCCGCGCCGCCGATGCGGGTCAGTCGCCCTGTGTTCACATCGCGCATCCAGATGCGGGTGCCGCCATCATCGCGGTTCGGGTCGCCCTGCCAGCGGGTGACCGCCATCGGCCCCCATTGGCTGACGCCGCCGCCCGTGGCGGTCAGGGTGACGGAATACCGGCCGTTCGACAGGATATGGGTCATCGCGGGCCCCGTCGTCTTCCCCTCGATCACGGCCATGCGCTGCATATCCTGCGACAGGGTGTCGGCGCGGGCGGCGCTGGCCTCGACCCGGTCCGAAACGGTGGGGATATTGCGCGGAATGCGTTCCTGCAGCAGCAGTTCAGCGGCGCGTATCGCGGGTTCGGCGTGGAAGCGGCGGCGCATCCGACCGTCTTGCAGGACATTGGCGATGGCCACGATGGTCATGCCCTGATGATGCGCCATATGGCTGTGCACCACGGCCACGGGTTCATCCGCAGGCCGGTGCAGGGGGGTGAAATCCAGCGCCTCGTAGAAGCCATAGGTCCCCATCGCACCAAGGGCCGCCAGCCGGTCAAGGTTCCGGGCTGCGGCCTGCGGGTCCACCATGGCCGCCAGCGCGGTCGCATAGGGGGCGACGACCAGGCTGGCCTCCAGCCCGCGCTTCAGGCCCAGTTCGGGCACGCCAAAGCTGGAATACTGGTAATTCATCTGCAGATCGCGCGCGTTGAAGCCGGATTCCGACAGCCCCCAAGGCACGCCCCGACGCAGGCCATAGCGTTGCTGGGCCACGACCGACTGGCGGTTCGACTGGTCCAGCAGGCTGCCCGGGGGTTCATCCATCACAAGGATCGGCATCAGGTACTCGAACATCGACCCCGACCATGATCCCAACACCGCCCCGCCGCGCAACGGCACCGCAGGCCTGCCAAGCCGGAACCAATGGGTTGCGGGAATATCGCCCTTGGCGATGGCGAACATGCTGGCCAGCCGCGCCTCGGAGGCCAGAAGGTCGTAACAACTTTCGTCGCGCGTGTTGTCCGATTGATTGAAGCCGATCGACAACAGTTTGCGTTCAGGGTCCAGCAGGAAGGTGAAATCCATGCCCCAAGCCAGCGCGCGGGCCTGCACGGCCAGGTCGTGCAAGGGGGCGCTCAGGTCCGGATCGGGATCGGCCAAATGCGCCACCGCGCGGTCATGCAGGGCGGCCAGCCAGACGCAATCGCGCCCCGCCTTGCCGGTCAGCCGCTGGATGGCGGCCCATTCCGGACGGGGCGCGCGGATCGCAGCCTCGATCTGGTCCAGCAGGGCGGTATCGGTCCAGCCATGCGCCAGTTCCAGCGTGTCCAGCAGACCCTGTCGGTCGTCTTGTGCGGGGTCTGCGGCCCATTCCTCGCAGGCATGGGACAGGGCGATCAGATGTCCGGCCAGATTGCCGCTGTCGACGGTCGAGACATAGCGTGGCGCCAGAACGCTGCCATCGGTCGTGTCATACCAGTTGAACAGATGGCCGTTCAGTTTCTCTAGCTGCGTGACGGTTTCCAGCGTCTGCTGCAGACGGGTGACGGCATCGCGAAGGCTGATCCAGCCGAAATCCCGCGCCGCCACGCAGGCCAGCAGATAAAGACCGATATTGGTGGGCGAGGTCCGCGCGGCTGTCAGGGGCGTGGGCGTTTCCTGATGGTTGTCGGGCGGCAGGTGGGAATGACGTGCGGTGACGAAGGTCTCGAAATAGTGCCATGTGCGGCGCGCGGTCAGGCGCAGGTGACGTGCGGCGTCAGGCGTCAGGGGTTTGGTGGCGGTCGGCAAAGCGCGCCCCGTGGCGCGGGCGATCAGCGGGGCGGACAGCCACAGCAGCACGAATGGCAGCGCCAGCGGGACTGCAGCGGGGGCCAGAAGAACCACGGCGATCGCCATGCCCAGGGTCAGCACAAGCCCCCCTGACATGCGACGCGCCAGCATGCCGAGGTCCGGCTTGGGGCCGACCTGATCCTGCGCGGCGGTGGTCCATTCCAGCAGATGCCGCCGCGATATGCGCAGCCGCCAAAGGGTGCGCAGGATCGCATCACCCATGCGCCACGCCGTGTCGGGCAGAAAGCTGACCGTCAGGGCCAACTGCCCCAATGCTGCGCGCCCGTCATCCAGACACTGCCGCGCATGGCTGGGCAGATCGGGCGCCGGGCCGCGGGGGACCATGCCCAGCAGGGCGGGCAGGATCACCGGCAAGGCCATCACCGCCAACAGCAGCAGCGTCGCCGCCCCCGGATGCGGCGTCATCCATCCCGCCAGCAGCGCCGCCAGCACGAAAGGTGCCATCAGCGACCGGCGCAGACTGTCGGCGATCTTGATGCGTCCCAGCACCGGGGTGGCGGGGTCGATAATGCGCCCCGCCAGTTGCCAGTCGCCCCGCGTCCAGCGATGCTGGCGGGCGGCGGCCAGATCATGGCGGGGGGGGAAGGCCTCGACCACCTCGATATCCGAGGCAAGGCCCGCGCGGGCAAAGACCCCCTCCAGCAGGTCGTGGCTGAGGACGCTGTCGGGTTCGATCCGGCCCTGCATCGCCGCCTGAAACGCATCGATGTCATAGATGCCCTTGCCGGTGAACGACCCCTGGCCGAACAGGTCCTGAAACACATCCGACGCCGCCGAGGCATAGGGGTCCATCCCCCCCGGCCCCGATGTCGCCCGCAGATAGGCGGTCGTGCCCGCCCCAAGGGCTGGCGTCACGCGCGGTTGCAAGATGCCATAGCCTGCGGTCACGACCCCTTGGGCCGCATCCATCTGGGGCCGGTTCAGGGGATGCGCCATCTTGCCGATCAGACGGGCTGCGGCATCACGGGGCAGGCGGGTGTCGGCATCCAGCGTGATGACATAGCGCACGTCATCGGGTAGGGCCGGATGGGGGGTGAAACTGGTATCGGTCGCCCCCCGCAGCAGGCGGTTCAGCTCGACCAGTTTGCCGCGCTTGCGTTCCCAGCCCATCCAGATGCCCTCATGCGGGTTCCACTGGCGGTCGCGGTGCAGATGCAGAAAACGCGGACCGGCAGGGCCTGCCGCGTGGCGTACGTTCAGTGCCGCGATCCGGCGCGTGGCCAGCGCCAGCAGTTCGTCGTCGGCGGGCATCCGGCAGCTTGGCGCATCGGCCCCGTCCGTCAACAGCGCGAATGTCAGATCACCGCCCGTGCCGGACAGGTGGTGGATTTCAAGACTGTCCAGATGGCGGCGCAGATCTTCGGGGTCGGTCATGATGACGGGGACGATCACCAGCGTGCGCAGGTGCCTGGGCACGCCCTTGCGCAGGTCCAGCCCCGGCAAAAGCGCCGCGCCGACCGAACGTGCGACCATCAGATCGACCAGCGCGATGGCCAGCCCGCAAAGCGGCATCGCCATCGCAAGCAACCATGGCCAGATGACACCGCCCTGCATCAGCCACGCAAGCACGGCCAACAGCGCCGTCGTCCCGCCCGCGATCAGCGCCAGATAGCCCGGCAGCCCCGCGGTCTTTCCCAGCCTGCGCAACCACAACCGTGGCGGAGGCCGAAAGCCGATGGCGCGTTCCAGCGTCGGCCTGCCACGGTCGATCAGATGCCAGCCGGGATCACTGGCCGGCGTCGCGGGCGTGGCGTCTGCGGAAAGCGCCACGACCATGTCGGCCAGCTGCGTTTCCGGGCGGTCGCTGCCGCGCGACAATTCCTCGATCGCGCTGCGGTAAAGATTGCGGCTGGCGAAATCCATCGCCGCATAGCCCTGATGCTGACGCAGGCGGGCCTCGACCAGACTGACATCCTCGAACAGGTCGTTCCAATCGGTCGAGGACAGGCTGCGAAATCCGGTGATGACATTGCGCAGCGTGACATTCGAGGCCCCCAAGCGTTCCTGCGCATGGCGCACCACGCTGTCGATCGAGGCCCCCTGCGCGGTCAGCCGGTCCTGCAGCCATGTGATGGCCGGGGTGGTTCTGGGGTCCAGATTGCGCAGACGCTCGGCCAGTTGGGCGGCGAACAATTCGTTCATCGGCGTGGCGCCGGGGGGATCGGGGAACAGGTTGCGATAGGTCTGGCCGGGCCGAAGGATCTGGTTGGCCAGCAGATCGGCCCTTTGCCGTTGGTCTCGGCCACAGGCCATCTGGTCGGTCAGACGGCGCAGATTCTCGACCAGCACGATGCGCAGGGTGATGGCCACAGCCCACAGCTCGCCGATGGTCAGGGGTTGGACGGTTTGATAGGCGACCAGAAAGCGGCGCAGGGCCAACGCGTCGAAATGGCTGTCGGTATGGGCGACAAAGGCCCAGGCCAGCCCGAAGACGCGCGGATAGCCCGCGAAGGGGCCGGTCTCCAATTTGGGCAGCAGCTGGTAATATTGCGGGGGCAGATCGATGCGGATTTCGCGGATCTGCGCCTCGACCAGGTGGTAGTTGTCCAGCAGCCAGTCGGCGGCAGGCACGGTCGGCCGACCGGCGGCGGCGTCCTGGGCGTTGTCGCGATAGGCGGCCCTCAGGGCGCGCGCATTGTCGGACAGGCGCTTGTGCAGCGACATGACCCGGGGCGGGTGATCGGTCACGGTCTGATCGGCGGCCAGGGTCAGCGCATGTTGTTCCAGCCGTTCGAACCCGAACAGTTCCGCGCGAACCGGTGCCGTGTCCGACCATGGCGGGCGGTTTGCGCGCAGTTTCGGGGTAAAGAACATGCCCCTGACAGAGCGGGGGGCAAAGGCGTTTTGGAACATGACGGCATCCTGTCGGTTTCGGGATTGCGCTGTGGCCGCCGTGAAGCGCGATCACGGCAATGCGCAGCGGTCCCTTGATCTTGGCCCGGCAATCCACCCCTGCGGGCACCGTCTTGAAAACGACGGGTGCGACCGGTCTGTGGTAATTGTCAGGGCTGGGGCCTTTGGAAAGGGTGCGGCTCCGATCCAGAGGCATGCGCCCATGCTGACAGGGTTCCGCGGGGCGCGGACTGATGCAAAGCAGCCTTGCCGCGTTTTCCAGGGGGATCAGACGGTTTCGGCGGGCTGTCCGGTGTCGATGGCCAGCGCCCGCAAGGCATTCAGGATGACGGCCACGTCGATCACCTCTTGCAACAAGGCGCCTTGCACGGGCGTCAGATATCCGAAGGCGGCCGCGATCATCCCCATGACCGACAAGCCGATCCCGGCGATGACGCTTTCCAGCGCGATGTGGCGCGCGCCGCGTGCCACCGCAAGGCCGGGCGGCAGCCGGTCCAGTCGATCGACCAGCAGGACGACATCGGCGGCCTCGGCGCTGGCTGCGGCACCGCGTGCACCCATCGCCACGCCGACATCGGCGGCCGCCAGCGCGGGGGCGTCATTCACGCCGTCGCCCACCATCATCACCGGCCCGTTCTTGCGTTCCGACAGTACCAGCAGCACCTTTTGATCCGGCGTCAGATCGGCATGGACAGCGTCCAGCGGCAGGCCTTGGGTGACCGACATTGCGACTGCGTGCCGGTCGCCTGTCGCCAGCACGATGCGCGCGATGCCCTGATGGCGCAGCCCCGTCAGCAGATCACCGATGCCCGCGCGCAGGCTGTCGGCCATGACCAGCCAACCCGCCGGTCGCCCATCGACCGCCACTGCAACCAGAACCGCCCCGGGTTCCTGCGCCGCCATATCCCATGGCGCGCCCCCCGACCGCGCGGCCACAAAGCCCGTGCCGCCGACCACGACCGCGCGGCCATCGACAGTGCCGGTCACGCCCTCGCCCGGGGTTTCGACCACATCGGCGGGGACGGGCAGCGCCGCCCCTTGGGCGCGGGCGGCGGCCACCACGGCTTGTGCCACCGGATGCTGGGACAGCTGATCCAGCGCGGCCGCGAAATAAAGGACCTGATCTTCGGGCATCCCGCCCGTCGCATGGATTGATACGATCCGGGGCCGCCCATCGGTCAGCGTGCCGGTCTTGTCCACGATCAGCGTGCTGATGCGGGCCATCGCCTCCAGGGGTTTGGCGCCCTTGATCAGCACGCCGAACCGTGCCGCGCGCGACAGGCCCGCCACCAGCGCCACCGGCACGGCCAAAATCAGCGGGCATGGGGTGGCGACGACCAGAACGGCCACCGCGCGGATCGGATCGCCCGTGAACCACCACGCAGCGGTTGCCAGAGCAACCGTCACCCCCAGAAACAGCAGCGAATACCGGTCCGCCAGCCGGGCCATCGGTGCCCGCGAATTTTGCGCCGCCCGAACCAGCCGCACGATCCCGGCATAGGTGCTGTCGGCGGCGCGGTGGGTGGCGCGCAGATCGAAAGCCTCGCCCGCGTTGGTCGCGCCGCTCATGACGGTGGCGCCTTGGGACAGGCGGACGGGCAGGGATTCACCTGTCAGGGCGGATTGATCCATCATCGCGTTCCCCGAGGCTACGGTGCCGTCCACGGGTGCGACCTCGCCCTGTCGGATCAGCAGCAGGTCGCCGGGGACGATGTCGTCCAGCGGCACCTGGGTCAGCTGGCCGTCGCGGTGCAGGGTGGCGGTGCGGGACACGCGCGACAGCAGGGCCGACATCTCGCGCTGTGCGCGGCCCTGGGCGAAGCTTTCCAGAAACGTCCCGCCCGAATACATCAGCGCGACCACCGCCGCCGCCAGCGTTTCGCCAAAGACCAGCGCCGCCGACATCGACAGCGCGGCCACGATATCAAGGCCGACCTCCCGTCGCGCAAGGCTGCGGATGATTTCGACCACCAGCGCCGCCAATACGGGAATGACGCCCGCCGACCAGACCAGTGTGGCCATATCGCCCAAGCCCGCCGTCCAGAGCAGCAGACCGGCGACCAGACCAAATGCGGCAATGGCCAGCAGGGCGGTTTTCAGACGATCCCGGACCAAGATCAGCATCCTTCCGACGCCCTGCCGGTGCAAGCAGGCAAACGCGGAGGATGGTACGTGTTCACGACCGGCGGCATGTGTCGGGGTCCACGCCGGCGGTGGTCAGCGTCCATGCGGTCATCTGGCCGATCAGCTGTCGCGTGGCGGCGTCGAAAGCCGGGATCAGATCGGAGGTGCGGGTGCTGGCGGCAGCCACGGTTGCGGCAAAGCTGCGGCGCGCGATGACCCTTGCCTCCATCTCCTCGACCAGCTGCGCCTCGACGCTCAGGCGGATCAGCGTGCCGTCGGGGGAAAGGTTGACGTTGAAATCCCGGATCTCGCTGATCATCGCCACGTCGCCCGACAGGCCCAGGGGCGCGCGACCGACATGGTCGAAACTGCCGGTCGCGCCAAGGCTTTCCACCAGCAGGCGTTGCAGCATCGCGGGGACCGTGTCGCCCCATTCCGCATCGGGCAGATATTGCGTCTGCAGCACAGAGGGGCGGATCATGATGCGATTGCTGTCCAGCGTGCCGCGCGCCTTGGGCGGCTCGATCACCAATTCGCCCACGCGGGACCGGGGGCAGGACAGCGCCGCGGGGGCGCGCAATTCGAACAGGTCGCGGTCCGGTTCACCCTGCAGCGCGGACAGCGCGCCGCATCCGGGCAGAGTGGCCGTGGCGGCGATCAGAAGGGCGGTGGGCAGGCGCATGGGGAACCTCATCTGCGGAATTCGGGGGTGCGGGGGCCGGACAGCAGCTGCGCCGGGTTGCGCCGCAGGGTCGAGACAAGCTGATCCATGTTTTGAACCAGCGCGCGCATGTCCTGCGACAGGCGGGTGATCTGCGGCAGCGTGTCGCCGGCAAAGGATTGGACCGGTCCACGTGCGCCGTCCAGCACGCCGCGCAGGGACGCGAAAGCCGCCGCCGCATTGTCGGATGCCGCGCGCAGGCTGGCGCTGATGCGGGGCAGATCATCGGGCAGGGTCGCCATGGCGGTGGTGATCGCGCCAAGGGTGGTGCGCAGGTCGGCGGCCACGGGCGTCAGATCACCCATCACGCGCTGTGCGGTGTCAAAGGCCCCGGTCCCTGCGGCCAGCGCCTTGTCCAACCCGTCAAGGCTGGATCGGCCACGATCGACCAGATCGCCGAGGCCTTGCGCGCCACGCTGCAATTCCTGCGTCAGGGTGGCCAGATCGCCCTGAACATAGCCGTCCACCCGGTCCAGCGTCGTCTGCGCCTGCGTGGCGGCATCGGTAAAACGGTCCAGCGTGATGGTGGCACTGTCGCCCAACCCCTCCATCTGGTTCCCGAAAGCCGCGATGCCCGTCGCCGCCACCCCGATCGCGTCGGTCGCCGCCGCAATATCCGCCAGCGCCAGGTCCAGATTGCCGCTGGAGCGTTCGACATTGTCCAAGATCGCCGCCACCCGCCCTTGGTTCTGCGGTCCCAGGATCTGCGTCAGCTGTTCGGCCACCAGGCTGAGGCGCGCGATGATCTGCGGGCCTTCATCCGTCAGCGTTTGCAGCGCCGACCGGCTGGAGGCGATGACCGGAACCTCGGTACCTTCGGCGTCGCGCAGCAGGGGCGTTCGGGCCGAGCCCGCGGTGATCGCGACCAGCGCCACGCCGGTGACGCCCTGCACCTCCAGCGCGGCGGTGCTGTCGCTGCGGATCGGAGTGTCCAGAATGACCTCGATGCGGACGCGCACGGGCAGGGGGTTGCCGGGCGCCAGCCGCATGTCCACGACCCGCCCGACCGGCAGGCCCGCAAAGCGGACCTCGGATGCGGGACCAAGGCCAGAGACTTCGGGGAAATAAACGTCGTAATAGGCGAATTGCCGGTCCAGCTGCAGCTGCGCGAACCACAGCACGAACCCCAGTATCCCCAGAAAGCCCGCGATGGTGAAGGCGCCGATCAGCGCATAATTGGCCTTGGTTTCCATGCGTCTAATCCTTGGCCGTGACGGCGCGCGCACGCGGTCCGTGAAAATATTCGTGGACCCAGGGGTCATCGACATCCAGCATCTGCGCCATCGTGCCGGTGGTCAGCACGCGGCGTTCGGCCAGAACCGCAACCCGGTCGCAGCAGGCATGCAGCGTGTCCAGATCATGGGTGACCAGAAACACCGACAGGTTCAGCGCATCGCGCAGCGTGACGATCAGCCGGTCGAAGGCCGATGCCCCGATGGGGTCCAGACCGGCGGTAGGTTCGTCCAGAAACAGGATCTCGGGGTCGAGGGCCAAGGCGCGGGCCAGTCCGGCGCGCTTGCGCATGCCGCCCGACAGATCGGCGGGCATGTCGTCATTGGCCTTCCACGGCAGGCCCGCCATGCCGATCTTCAGTTCCGCCAGACCGCAGCGCTGCGCATCGGTCAGCCCGGGAACGGCGCGCAGGGGAACCTCGACATTCTCGCGCACGGTCAGGGACGAAAACAACGCGCCGTCCTGAAACATGACCCCCCACCGCTGTTCCAGCGCGCTGCGGTCGGGACCGGACAGCGCGCCGATGCGATTACCCAGCACGTCGATGGTTCCCCCCTGAACCGCGTCCAGCCCGACGATCGCGCGCAGCAGGACGGATTTGCCCGTGCCGGACCCGCCAACGACGCCCAGGATCTCTCCTCGGTTCAGGTCCAGGTCCAGGCCGTCATGGACGACATGGGTGGCGAATTGCGTGCGCAGACCCCGCACCCGGACGACGGCGTTGCTCACAGCCCCACCCGCGCAAAGAAGATCGAGAACGCCGCATCCGCGATGATCACCGCAAAGATCGCACTGACCACCGCCGAGGATGTCATCCGTCCCAAGGATTCCGCGTCCTTGCCCACCTGCATGCCTGCGTGACAACCGATGACCCCGATGATCAGCGCAAAGACCGGTGCCTTGGCCAGCCCGACGATCACATGGGTCACGCTGATATCCGTCAGCCGCGCCAGGAACACGGCGGGCGATATGCCCAGTTCAACCCAGGCCATCACCGCACCGCCCAGCAGCCCCGCCACAGCCGAGATCAGCCCAAGTATCGGCAGCACCATCACCAGCGCCAGAACGCGAGGCAAGATCAGCACCATGTCGGGGTCCAGCCCCAGGGTGCGCATCGCGTCGATCTCCTGCCGCATTTTCATCGACCCGATGGACGCCGTCAGCGCCGAGGCCGTGCGCCCTGCCACCACGATGGCGGTCAGCAGGATGCCCAGTTCCCGCAGGATCGAGATCGCGATCAGGTCCACCACAAAGACCTCGGCCCCGAACTGGCGCAACTGGTCGGACCCCTGAAAGGCCAGCACAACGCCGATTAGAAACGACATGACGGTGACGATGGGCACCGCGCGCAGGCCGGTTTCCTGCGCGTGATGGACCAGAGCAGTCAGCGGAAACCGCGTCGGATGGCGCAGCGCGCGTGCAAGCGCGGCCAACGTCCGGCCCAGATATTCGGCCAGATGAACCAGATAGAGGCCTGCGCCGGTCACCCGCTGTCCCGTCGCCTGCAACACGCGCCGCCATGCAGGAAAGGCGGGCGGCGGCGGGTCGGCAACAGGCAGCGCGGCTGTCACCGTGGCCAGCAGGTCGGCATGCTGTGCCGACAAGCCGATCAGTGCCGCCCCCGCCGCGCGCCGGCGCGCCAGCTCCCACGCGCCGGCGGTGTCCAGACGGGCAAGGGCGGACAGGTCGATCCGGGCTTCCTGCAGCACCGGTAACTGGCCCAAGGTCCAGACAACCAGATCGCCTGACAGGATGACAAGATCGCCCTTTTGGTAGACGGTCAGATGCATCGAAGGCTGGATCATGGATGACCTGCGGCGAAGGGTGGCGGGGGCAGCATCCATAAAGGTCGTTCCGGCTCGGTCTGTCCTGCCCGGAAGATGGCACCCGAGTGCGCCACACGCCTTGATCTGGATCAACCCCCGGGCCGTATCCCCATCCGGTTTGAACCACCGTGCGGCAGCATGTGTCAGAACAGATCGGTCCCGCGCTGTTTCCATGACCGTGCAGACGGATGGCTGGCCTGCCCGACGATCGGCCACATTTGCCAGCCTTCCGCGCGGCGGCATCCGACACCGGCGGCCTCAGAACGGACAGCGTGCCCGCTGTTCTGCCGACGGTTTCCCGTTCGGGATCAGTGGCACAACAGCACCGGACAGTCGCGCTGTTCGATCAGCGTGCGGGTGGTTCCGCCAAAGACCACTTCTCGCAGGCGGGAATGTTCATAGGCACCCATGACGATCAGATCGCCACCGGTTTCCTTGGTGCGCTGCATGATGACCTTGCCGATCTCCTCGCCGCCGCTTGGATATTGCTGGACCGCGACATGACAGCCCTGACGGGTCAGCCAGGCAGCCACGTCGGAGCCGGGGTTTTCCCCATCGCCGGATTTGTTCATCACCGGATCGAACAGCGCGACGTTCGACATTCTTCGCGGTGCGCAAGATCGGCATGGCCGCATGCACCGCCCGGGCCGAGGGAATGCCCGCCTTCCACGCCACGAAGACCGAGGCGGGTTGCAGGGCTTTAGCCGACCCCATCGCGTTCAGCATCACCCCGCCTGCCGACCGGAACAGGGCGGCGCGGATGACATCGTTGAACAGGGGGGCATCCTGACGCAGATCGTCGCCGATGACGATCAGATCGCAGGTCAGCGCGGCATGCGACACGGCGCCCGGCAGGATCGCGGCCTGACCGCTGGCGACGCGCACCTCGGCGCTGGCCCCCTGATCGGCCAGATAGTCTGAGATCTGGTTGCGCAGCACCTCCAGCCGGGCGTTCGCCTCATCCACTTCGGTCTGCCAGCCCAGGGGCAACGAAAAGGATCCGCTTTCGCCGATGCCGAAGGTGTAGATCGGGATCTGCGGCATCACCCCAAGCATCAACACGATCAGGTGCAGATTGCGGTCGCGCGCTGTCTCGGTCAGCGGCTCAAGATCGGCAGGCTTGGCGGTGCGTCCCAGCACTACCAGAACAGTTGCGTTCTTCATCGGGGTCATCCTTGATCAGGTTGCCCGTCAGGTATAACGCATTCCCATTTCCGCATATTGATCTGTATCAAGGTGGTGGATCAAATAGCCGACCATTTTGCAAATTCGGCCAGTTTGCGTCGGAACGCATTTTTCGCATTTGGGATGATCATGGGTTACAACTTATAGTTTCCACATCTCACTCTTTGAACGCCACACGCGTATGAAGTTCGAAGCACCAGTGGATACCATGCTTGTGCAAAATATCCGCTGGTCTATGCCACGTGACGAACCTTGATATTTATATGTCATAACTCAGATTATTAACTGCAAGCCAAGATAGCAGATTTTGAGGAATGCTGTCAGCGTGCAAGGCTCTTGTGTCCCTTCCACAATGGCTACCGTGCAGATTCTGGGCATCTTCCCACTGAACCGTAAGCGGCAGCGCCGCCTCACTTGTTTTTAGCTTGATAGTTTAAAGTTCCGAGGCAGCAGATCGTCGATCCTCGCTTGCGGGTGACCGGCGGCCACGGCTTCCAAGGTAGCCTTTACGTAGGCAAAGGGCTCAACCCTGTTGACCTTTGCGGTGGCAATCAGGGCTGCAATGCACGAACCCGCAGACTCTCGTTATGACCGAGGGACCGATGGGGGGCAGATCAGCATTCATATCCAAACCTTTGCAGTGGATGAAGATACACCAATCAAAATGCGCAGATCATCCACATGTGGACGGCGATGGCTTTTGAGGGAAGTTGACGCGGCATCTGCACATCTGGCGACCGGCACAGGTTGCCTATTGCCAAGGTTGCCTCGCGGAGCCTGACGTCGATGGGTCGTGACCTTGAATGTCACGACCCGCCCTGTTGCCTGCGGGAAAGGCCTTGGCAGCCTGTCCGGTGCCAAGGTGGCCAACAGGCCCTTCGCGCTTTGAAAATGGCAAGTTCCTGCTCTAAATGCGAACCGCTCCTTCCACCCGGCATCAGTTCGTGAAAAAGGACATGAAACAAGAGCGGTGCGCCCCCGAGTCGCGATCCGCCCAAAGAGCAGGAGCAGAGTTCGCCGTGTCAGTTCGAAACCCACGGTCCAGGCATAACCCGATGCCGGCCAGCGTCGCCGCGTTTCAGGTGCGGGGCCGCTTCCTGACGGCATTGGTTCTTCGCATCGACAGTGAAAGCGCGGGCGACCAGTTCTTCGGGCAGGTCGATGAACAGCTGTTGAAAACGCCTCAGTTCTTCCTTGGCGCGCCCATGGTGCTGGATCTTGGCAATTCCAAAGGCTTTCGCGACATCGACGCCATCCGTGATCTGGTGGAAAATCTGCGCAGGCGCGAATTGCGGGTCTTCGGCGTCCAGAACGCGAACGACCTTGATGCGGAGATGCTGCAGACACTGGGTCTGATCAATGTGACGACGGGGCGCGATGCGCCATTGCCGCGCGACGCGGGCCCTGCGGCTGCGGTCGCAGTAGCGACCGAGGCGCCGCGCGCGGTGGAAAACAAGGTGATCCGCTCCACGGTTCGTTCGGGTCAGATGATCGTGGCGGAACATGGCGACCTGACGGTGATCGGATCGGTCGCTTCCGGGGCCGAGCTGATTGCTGCGGGAAATATCCATGTCTATGGCCGCCTGCGCGGTCGCGCCATGGCGGGCTGTCATGGCAATGAGAACGCACATATCTTCTGCCAGAGCCTGAATGCCGAACTGGTCGCGATTGCCGGGCTCTATCAGACAAGCGAGACGCTTGACGCTGCCGTAGGCCAAGGCTGCACGCATATTTATCTCGAGGATGAAAAACTTCGCATGGAGGTGATCGCATGACGACAGAACCGAAGAGCAACCCGCCACTTGGTCGGGTGATCGTGATTACCTCGGGGAAGGGTGGCGTTGGAAAGACGACCTCCTCCGCGGCGATTTCGGCAGGGCTTGCCAAGCAGGGCTTCAAGACGGTCGTGATCGATTTCGACGTGGGGCTTCGCAACCTGGATATGACCATGGGCTGCGAGCGCCGCGTGGTTTTCGACTTCATCAACGTCATTCAGGGTGATGCAAAGCTCAAGCAGGCGCTGATCAAGGACAAGCGCCTGGATACCCTGTTCATCCTTCCGACCTCGCAGACCCGCGACAAGGATGCGCTGACCAAGGACGGCGTCGAAAAAGTGCTGACCGAACTGCGGTCCGATTTCGACTATATCATCTGCGACAGCCCTGCCGGCATCGAACATGGCGCGCAGATGGCCATGCATTTCGCCGATGAGGCCGTGGTCGTCACCAACCCCGAAGTGTCCTCGGTGCGCGACAGCGATCGCGTGCTGGGCCTGCTGAGCAGCCAGACCAAACGGGCCGAAACCGAAGGATCCGATCCCATCAAGGCGCAGGTTCTGATCACGCGCTATGACGAGACGCGCGTCAACAACGGCGAGATGATGACGATCGAGGACGTTCTGGAAATTCTGGCAGTGCCGCTGCTGGGCGTTGTTCCGGAAAGCAAGGCGATCCTGAAGGCCTCGAATGTCGGTACGCCGGTCGTGCTGGACGGACCGTCGGCTGCGGCCCAAGCCTATGAGGATGCGGTATTGCGCCTGACCGGGAAACAGGTCGAGATGCGCATCCAGGGAGAGCGTCGCGCCGGTCTGTTCAAGCGACTGTTTGGACGTGCATCATGAGCCTGTTCAGTTTCGCCCGCAAAAAACAGCAGCCCAAGAGCGCACAGACGGCCAAAGACCGTCTGCAGATCCTTCTGGCGCATGAACGCAGCAGCAGTGGCGCGGCCGAGGCCGATTACCTGCCGATGCTGCAGCGCGACATCGTCGCGGCGATCAGAAAGTATGTGCCGATCGGGGATACCGACGTCAACGTCCGCATGGAGCGCGGCGATCAGATGTCCAGCCTTGAGATCAACATCGAACTTCCCAAGATCGCGAAACCCAAAGGTATCTGAGGTGCCTCCCCGTGATGAAGATCAGCAGACAGCAAATCCAAGCTTATGCTCGTGTTCGGTTTTTGGGGACCACCTCGGTATTCGTGAATAGCCCCGTGTTTCGGATCCGCCTGCTTGGCTGACTTACCTGCCATTTTCAGAAACTTGATCATGGTACTGGAATGAAGGGGTCTGGTGCTGCGTATCGGTCTGCACAAGCAACGCTACATGGGGGCGGGAGGAACGTCCCCATCAGATGCAAAACCGGAGACCAGGCCCATGAACAACCTCGCCCTGTCGCTGTCAGCGCAGCCACCAACATCCGCAACGAACGTCCCGACGCCTTCACCCCGGCTGTCGCTGTCGAGACGGTGCAGGTCCGCGCCGACAGCCTATTGACCCCTGCCGAACTGAGCCGCGCCGGTGACGTTCGTTGCGCTTGTTGGCAGCCCCAGCACCCATTTTAGACCCTACCTAAGGTAAGGTTATAAACCGCGCGGCATACCGCAAGGCATTTCCCTATCCGTCAGAATTCCCAAAACCTGACCGCCCAACTCCGGCGATTTGGAGCCATCAGGAAATTGGAATTTCCGATGCAAGATGCGAGGCGACAAGTTGTTTCTGCTCGCGGCCGGTGGGAATGTAGAAGGCCGGTTCCGCTTTGTAATCAATGTCCTGAACTTCGGGAAACAATTCGATGATTTCGTCGCGCGCTTCCGGACTAATCGCCTTCAACGCTTCCGGACCGGTAAAGAGGCTTTCGGTCGGGGCGCCCTCGGAGATGATGACTTCATGCTTATCGAACAGGATGTGATAGTACTCCACGCTTTGAACCGTTTCATCGACGAAGATGCCGGGAAGCGAGGTCAGTTTTATCGCCGGGATCAGCACCTCGGCGCGACCGAACATCCGCTTGGCGATTTTCGACTTCATGAACACACGATGCTGACGGGACACCAGCAAATCACGCTTGGGCAATCCATTGCCCATCGTACCTGCCATGATCCTGACCGGCCGCAACTTGGGATTTCTGGCCAGTTCACCTGCGTTGATCGTCCTGTTCAGCAGAAGTCGCAGCGAAATTCCTTCGCCTTCATGGCTTAGAACGACGTCCGAAGGTGTCAGGCTTTCGACGGGTTTTTCACCGTCTTCCGTCTGGATCATCGTACCTGCGACGAAACAGGGGGGCCCCAGTGACAATACCGGAGTCGGGGTATTACCGCTGACGGCCGTCGACGAGACAAAGGTGCCCGGCTGCAGCACCGTGCCATCGGTAGGGGTGAACACCCTCCGCCCATCTTCCAGATAGAACGTACTGCCGATAACCGTCACATTGCCTGATCCGGCAATGCTGACTGTCACGGTATCCCCGGGAAACGATGCCGTCACAAGCGAGCCGTCAACGATATCGCCTTGGCCTCTGCCAATGGTCCCATCGTCATTCTGATCGGTCAGTTCGAGGGATAGGACATTCAACGCAGTGCCAGCTGCTGGTGGCGCAAACGGATCGATCAGGTAGAACTGATCACTATAGGACATGGGCATATCGTCACCTGAACCTGTTACGTACAAAAAGCGGAGCACAACTGTGCGATTGCATATCAAGTATCAGATTTTATCCATGAAAGTCAGTTATCCCTCCGCATAGGGAGTGAACGATGCGAAAGGCGGGTGCGGTGCCGCGTATTTCTTCCCCCAAAGGATAGAGATATTGGGATGCGGCTCTGCCTGCTGCGTTCCGACCATCCATGGCCGCAGTTTGCAGCCGTGGGATGACGACGGGCTGGTGGCGCCGCAGCCCGGCCACCCGCACCATTGGCCTTGGCAAAGAGCGTTCAAACCACATCGCACGTCTTTCGTCCAAGGGCGATGGCACTTTGGCGACGGCAGCTTTGGCACGCAGGCGGGCCTGCCAAGTGACGGGCCGGATCAACCCGACCTTGGCGGTTTCAAAGACCGTTTCCCGCATCGATCTTTATAGCTGTCCCCGCGATGGTCCAACCGGAGAGGGATGGTGCGTTTGCCCCGCGCCATCTGTCAAACATTGACCACTGACGCAACCCGCCTGCCCCCAAAGCGTCCTTTGCCGGATCGCCCTTAAACGATCCCGCCGCCGCCGCCCTGAACCTTTGGACGCTTGGCAGCCACCTTGGCCCGATAGCCCGCAGCGCGATAGGTCGCGACCGGGTCGATCGCCCCGCCTGCCCGTTCGCGTGCCATAGCAAGGATCGGCTCGACATCGGTGCGGAAAGCCGCCCGCAGCGTCGCCGAGGCCATCAGTGCGTCGTTGTCGTCCTGGAACCCCGACAGCGCGGCTCGGTCGACAAGCGAAGCCTGCACGAAGGCGCGCTGGATCTCGATGGCGGAAATCATCAGGCTTTCGATGGGGTCGGTGACGTTATGGCTCTGGTCGATCATATGCGACAGGTCCAGTCCCTTGGCTTCGGCATCGACCAGCTCGTTCCAGACCAGAAACAGGCGATAGGGTTCGATCGTGCCGGCATCCAAATCATCGTCGCCATATTTCGAGTCGTTGAAGTGGAAGCCGCCCAGCTTGCCCGCGTGGATCAGGCGCGAGACGATCATCTCGATGTTCACATTGGGGGCGTGGTGGCCCAGATCGACCAGACACATCGCCTTTTCGCCCAATTCCTGCGCGGTCAGCAGCGATGTGCCCCAGTCCTGAACCACCGTCGAATAGAACGCCGGTTCATAGATCTTATGTTCCGAAAACAGCCGCCAATCTTCGGGCAGTTCGGCATAGATCTGCTTCATCGATGCCAGATAGCGGTCGAACTGCCGTCCCATATGGGTCTGCCCGGGGAAATTGGAACCGTCGCCGATCCAGACCGTCAGCGCCTTAGACCCCAGCCTGCGCCCGATCTCGATACATTCAAGGTTGTGCTCCACCGCCTGCGCCCGCGTTTCCGCCGAGACATGCGACAGCGAGCCGAACTTGTAGCTGTGCGCATCGCCCGTGTCGCTGAAGGTATTGGAATTCATCGCGTCGAACCCCAAGCCGACCTGTTGCGCCTTGGCCAGCAGATCCGAAGGCTCGGCCCTGTCCCAGGGGATGTGCAGCGAAACGTTGGGGGTGGCCTGCGTCAGCTGGTGGATGACGCCACAATCGTCCAGCTTGTCGAAGATGTTAGCGGGTTCGCCCCGCCCCGGAAAGCGGGCAAAGCGGGTGCCGCCGGTGCCGGTGCCCCAGCTGGGCACTGCCACGGCAAAGCGCGCGGCCTTTTCGGTCAGTGCCTCGATGTCGATGCCGCGGCGCGCCAGCCTTGCGCCCAATGCGTCGTAATCTGCGCGCAAATCGGCACTGCGGGCCGCGTTTTCGGCGGCGATGATGTCCTTGGAAATCATGTGATCCTCCCATCGGCGCGATTATGAGTGCGCCGGCCCTATTTCGTATCATGCGACGGCGCGGATGGGCGCTGCCTCCCTGCCCCCATCCGCTGCGGGTTATCGGCCTAGCGCGTGAAGGCTTCCTTGTTGCCCGCGTCCACGTTGATGATGTTGCCGGTCGATTTGGCCGAGCGGTCCGACGCCAGGAAATAGGCGGCCTCGGCGATATCTTCGGGCAGGACCGGGCGTTTCAGCAGGCTGCGCTGGCGGTACATCTCCTCGAGGCCGTCCTTGTCGGTGCCATAGGTCGAGGCGCGCTGATCCAGCCATTCACCCTCCCAGATGCGGCTGCCGCGCAGGACGGCGTCGGGGTTGACGACGTTGACACGGATACCGGCCTCGGCGCCTTCCAGCGCCAGGCAGCGGGCCAGATGGATCTCGGACGCCTTGGCAGTGCAATAGGCGGCGGCATTCGGGCTGGCGGCCAGACCGTTCTTCGAGGCGACAAAGACGACCGCGCCGCCGATGCCCTGCGTCCGGAAGACGCCGAAGGCCGCCCGCGAGACAAGAAAATACCCGGTCAACAGGATCGCCATATTGCGGTTCCACAGATCCAGCGTGGTCTCCTCAATGGGCGCAGATGAGGCGATGCCGGCGTTCGACACCAGAATGTCGATGCCGCCATATTCCACCGCCAGATCGTCATAGGCCGCGGCGACCGCCGCTTCGCTGGTGACGTTCATCTGGACGGTCCGCACGACGTCCGCGCCGTGGCGACCCGACAACGCCGTCGCCGCGCTTTCCAAGGCATCATCGTTGATGTCGGCCAGCATCACGCAGGCACCTTCGGACAGATAGCGTTCGGCGGTGGCCATGCCGATGCCGCCCGCCCCGCCCGTGACCAGCGCCACCCGCCCCGCCAGCGATTTCGGCTTGGGCATCCGCTGCAGCTTGGCTTCCTCGAGCAGCCAGTATTCGATGTCGAAGGCTTCCTGTTCGGGCAGCCCACAATATTCCGACACGCTGGAGGCGCCCCGCATGACGTTGATCGCATTGACATAGAACTCGCCCGAGATGCGGGCCGTAGCCTTGTCCTTGGCGAAGGTGATCATCCCCACGCCCGGCACCAGATAGACCACCGCATTCGGGTCGCGCATGGCCGGGCTGTCGTCATGCTTGCAGCGGTCGTAATAGGCCGCGTAATCATCACGATAGGCGGCGATCTGTTCGGCCAGCCCCGCCAGAACCTGATCCAGATTTTCGCGGGCCGGATCGAAGTGCACGACCAGAGGACGGATCTTGGTGCGCAGGAAGTGGTCCGGGCAGGATGTTCCCAAGGCGGCCAGATCGGGCATGTCGCGGGCATTGACGAATTCCAGAACCGCATCGCTGTCGTCGAAATGGCCAACCATATGCTGATTGCCCGACACGAAGCCGCGAATGGCGGGCATAAGCCGGGCCGCCACGGCGCGGCGCGCATCGGCGGTCAGCGCGCTGTGAACCGCCCCGCCAAAGGCCGGTTTGCCCTTGGTTTCGCTGTCGAAGAAATCGATGGCGCGGTTGATGATGGCCAGCGTTAGCTCATAGCAATCCTTGGCGTCATCGGCCCAAGTGAACAGCCCGTGCAACTCAAGGATGACGCCCTTGGCATCGGGATTGTCGATGCAGAACTTTTCCAGCCACAGCCCCAGTTCATAGCCCGGCTTCTTCCACGGCAGCCAACCGATCTGATCGCCGAAGACCTTGCGGGTCAGGTCCTGCGAATTCTTAGAAGCGGCGATGGCAATGATCGCATCGGGGTGCATGTGGTTGACATGCGCCTTGGGCACATAGGCGTGCAGAGGCGTGTCGATGGAGGCCGCGCGGGGGTTCAGGTTGAAGGTGCAATGGGGCAGCAGGGCGACCATCTCATCCTCATGTTCGACGCCGCGGTATTTGCCCTTCAGCGCGCGCAGCCGGTCCATATACAGCGTCGCGAAGCCCTCCATCCGGATCGAGCCGACATCCCCGCCCGACCCCTTGACCCAGAGCACCTCGGTCTGGTCGCCCGTCAGCGGATCGGCCTGCATGACCTTGGCCGAGGTATTGCCGCCCCCGTAATTCGTGATGCGCTTGTCCGACCCCAGAAGGTTCGACCGATACAGCAGCTTCTCAGGTTCGCTCATGCCGGCGGCACGTTTGTCGTCCCACAGCGAATGCAACTGGCCGTGCAGCTTCTGATCCATGGTCGTCATCGGTATTCTCCTCCGGGTGGGCGCTCTGTAAGAACAGTTCTTCGCGAAACTGAAGCCGATGCCGCCCCATGTCAATCATTTTCAATCATTAGCGATCATACACAGGCGTAATAGTCATTTATTGATTTAAAATGATTGACACTGAGCGGAAATCTTCGCAATGTTCCCAAATGAGGAGCGCAATGCACGAGAAAGAACGCCAGAGGATCATTCTGTCAGCCATCGAGGACCGGCCGGTCGTCATGGTGGCGGAACTCTGTGCCCTGACAGGCGCATCCGAGGCGACGATCCGACGCGATATCGCTGCGCTCGACACAATGAAACAGCTGCGCCGCGTCCGGGGGGGCGCCGAGGCGCTGAACCCCAACGATGTTCCGGCGCTGGCAGGCAAGCCCTTCTCGATCAACGAAACGATCATGATCGAGCAGAAGCGCGCAATCGCCCGTGCGGCCGTCGAACTGTGCAAGGACGGCGACCCGATCATCATCAACGGCGGGACGACGACCTTTCAGATGGTGCATCCGCTGGCATCGCGCCGCCTGCAGGTCTTCACCAATTCCTTTCCCATCGCGGAACATCTGCTGAAGCATTCGCGCAATACGATCACCCTCTCGGGGGGCACGATCTATCGCGAACAGAACATCATCCTGTCGCCCTTCGACAACGATGTGACCCGCAACTTCTATGCGCGGCGCATGTTCATGGGCGCGCAGGGCGTCGGCCCGCTTGGGCTGATGGAGGCCGATCCGCTGCTGATCCAGGCCGAGCAGAAGCTGATCGGTCAGGCGGATGAGCTGGTGCTGCTGGTAAATTCGACCAAATTCGACAATCGGTCCTCGCTGGTGCTGTGCGGGCTGGACCGGATCAATGTGCTGATCACCGACGACGGGATCAGCGACCGCGCCGCCGCGATGGTGGAAAGCGCGGACGTGAAGCTGATCGTGGCGACATCCGCCCCGACAAGGGAGAGCACGACAGCCGGCTGACCGGCTTTCGAACTGGGAGGTTCAAAGGGAGGACACCATGAACCGTATCTTGCAACTGACGATGACGGCTGCCATGGCAACCGGACTGATGGCGCAAGGCGCCGCCGCCGAAGACATGCGGATCGCCGTAGTGGCCAAGGCGCTTGGCATCGGCTTCTTCGAGGCCGCCGCAAAGGGTGCCGAGGAGGCCGCCGGGGAACTGGGCGGTGTCGAGATCATCTATACCGGCCCGACCAACACAACTGCGGAAGGCCAGATCGAGGTGATCAATTCGCTGATCGCCCAACGCGTCGATGCCATCGCGATTTCCGCCAATGACACCGATGCGCTGGTCCCCACGCTGAAGAAGGCCATGCAGCGCGGCATCACCGTGATCAGCTGGGACAGCGGCGTGGCCGAAGACGGGCGGATGGCGCATCTGAACCCCTCGTCGAACCCGCTGATCGGCAATATGATCATCAAGCTGGCCGCCGATGAACTGCCCGACGGCGGTCAGGTCGGCCTGCTGTCGGCCACCACCACCTCGACCAACCAGAACATCTGGATCGAGGAGATGATGAAGGTGATGGGCGACTATCCGGGGATCGACGTCGTCGGCACCGTCTATGGCGACGATCTGGCCGATAAGTCCTATCGCGAGGCGCAGGGCCTGATGCAATCGCACCCCGATCTGGACGCGATCATCGCGCCGACCTCGGTCGGGATCGTGGCTGCCGCGCAGGCGGTGGTGGATGCGGGCAAGGTCGGTCAGGTGAACGTCACCGGTCTGGGCCTGCCTTCGGAAATGGCCGGGGCCATCGAAAGCGGGGCCTCGAAAAGCTTTGCGATCTGGAACCCGATCGATCTGGGGTATTCCGCCACGATGATGGCCTATCACCTGGCCAAGGGCGATGCCCAGGCCGAACCCGGCGCCGAGATCCCGATCGGGCGCATGGGATCGGTGACGCTGGACGAGACGAACTCGGCCGCGATGGCGGACCCCTTCGTCTATGACGAAAGCAACATCGACGAATTCAAGGACATCTTCTGATCCTTGCGTCGAGGCGGCGCGTCATGGCGCCGCCCTTTTCCAGCCATTCACCCTGACGGTAAGCGAGGTTCAGATGAACGAACGCTCTGTGGCAGCGACCGGGCAGCCCCTGCTGGCGCTTGATGCCATCACCAAGACTTTTCCCGGCGTCAAGGCGCTGGACGGCGTGCATCTGGACCTGCATGCGGGGCAGGTCACCGCCCTTGTCGGTGAAAACGGGGCCGGCAAATCGACCGTGGTCAAGACCCTGACCGGCATCTATCAGCCCGACGGCGGGCGCATCCTGATGGACGGGGCCGAGGTCAGCTTCCCTTCCGCGCAGGCGGCGGCGGATCAGGGCGTCACCGCCATCCATCAGGAAACCGTGCTGTTCGACGAGCTGACCGTGGCCGAGAACATCTTTCTGGGCCATGCCCCGCGCGGGCGTTTCGGCCTGATCGACACCAAGGCGATGCGCCGAAAGGCCCAAGCCCTGCTGGACGGCATCGGCGCCGAAATCGATGCCGGTGCGCGGCTGAAGGACCTCGGCATCGCATCGCGGCATCTGGTGGCCATCGCGCGTGCCCTGTCGGTCGATGCACGCGTGGTGATCATGGATGAACCCACCGCTGCGCTGAGCCAGAAGGAGATCGAGGAGCTTTACGTTCTGGTCGAGACCCTCAAGGCGCAGGGCAAGGCGATCCTGTTCATCAGCCACAAGTTCGACGAAATCTTCCGCATCGCCGACCGCTGGTGCGTCTTTCGCGACGGGCAGTTCGTCGGGCAGGGCCTGATGTCCGAGATGGACGAAGGCAGGCTGGTCCAGATGATGGTGGGCCGTTCGGTCAACCAGATCTATCCCAAGCGCGCTTCGGTCATCGGCGACGAGGTGCTGAAGGTCGTGGGGTACTGCCATCCGACCGAATTCGACGACATCGGTTTCACCCTCCGCAAGGGCGAGATCCTGGGCTTCTATGGCCTAGTCGGCGCGGGCCGGTCGGAATTCATGCAGAGCCTGATCGGCATCACCAGGCCCACCAAGGGCGTCACGCGGGTCGAGGGGACCATCAGGGTGATCCGATCCCCCGCCGATGCGATCGCGGCAGGCATCGTCTATGTCCCCGAGGATCGCGGCAAGCAGGGGGCCATCCTGGACATGCCGATCTTCCAGAACGTGACGTTGCCGTCCCTGGGACAGACATCGCGGTCGGGCTTTACCCGGATGGCGCAGGAATTCGCGCTGGCGCGGCGGTATGTCGAACGGCTGGATTTGCGCGCGGCCTCGCTTGATACGCGCGTCGGCGCGCTGTCGGGCGGCAACCAGCAGAAGGTCGTCATCGCCAAGTGGCTGGCGACGCGTCCCAAGGTCATCATCCTGGATGAGCCGACCAAGGGCATCGACATCGGGTCCAAGGCCGCCGTCCACGACTTCATGTCCGAGCTGGCGGCCGAGGGGCTGTCGGTGATCATGGTGTCGTCCGAGATCCCCGAGATCATGGGAATGTCCGACCGCGTCATCGTCATGCGCGAAGGCCGCATCGCCGCCCAGCTGCAGGGCGACGACCTGACCCCCGAAACCCTTGTCCGCCACGCGGCGGGCATCACCGACAGCGCAAGGGGGCAAGCCGCATGAGCATGCTGAAATCGCGCGAGGCGATCCTGACGGGCGCCATCCTGCTGCTGCTGGCGCTGATCGCCACGCGCTTCCCGGGCTTTGTCGCCCCGGCGAACCTGATGGCCGTCTTCAACGACACCTCGCCGCTGATGATCCTGGCGCTTGGCCAGATGGTCGTCATCCTGACCCGCTGCATCGATCTGTCGGTGGCGGCCAATCTGGCGCTGACCGGCATGATCTGCGCCATGCTGAACGTCGCCCTTCCCGGTCTGCCCGTCGCGGTCATCCTGATCGTCGCGCTGGCCTGCGGGGCGGTGATGGGGGCGGTGAACGGTCTTTTGGTCTGGAAGCTGGCCATCCCGCCCATCGTCGTAACCCTTGGGACGATGACCATCTATCGCGGCATCATCTTCCTGTTGTCGGATGGCGCATGGGTGAACAGCCACGAGATGTCGCCAGCCTTCACCGGCTTTCCGCGCGCCCAGATGCTGGGGCTGCCGGTGCTGGGATGGCTGGCGATCCTTGTCACGGCAGGCATGGCGCTGATCATGGCGCGCACGCCCATGGGCCGCAGCTTTTATGCCACCGGCAACAACCCCCATGCCGCCGTCTATACCGGCATCGACGTAGGGCGGGCGCAGTTCCGTGCCTTCGTCATCTCGGGGACGCTGGCGGGGTTGGCGGGCTATCTATGGATCTCGCGCTATGCGGTCGCCTATGTCGATATTGCCGGCGGGTTCGAGCTGGACGTCGTGGCCGCTTGCGTCATCGGCGGCGTATCCATCGCGGGCGGCGTCGGCACGGTCCTTGGCACCATTCTGGGGGCGCTGTTTCTTGGCGTGATCAAGAACGCGCTGCCGGTGGTCAACATCTCGCCCTTCTGGCAACTGGCGATTTCGGGCGCCGCGATCCTGATCGCCGTGACATTCAATTCAAGGTCGGGCCGTTCGCGCGGGCGGATCATCCTGAAATCGGCGGGGCAGGCGACATGAGCATCACCACGAACGCGGGCCGCAAGATCCCCGACCAGCTGTCCACGCCCATCAGCCGCGTGCTGAAAAGCTGGGAGAGCCTGCTGCTGCTGGTGGCCCTTGGCATCTTCATCCTGAACAGCTTCGCCTCGCCCTATTTCCTTGATCCCTGGAACCTGTCGGACGCGACCTTCAACTTCACAGAAAAGGCGATGATCGCCTTTGCCATGGCCCTGCTGATCATCGCGGGCGAGATCGACCTGTCGGTCGCCGCCATCATCGCGCTGGCATCCACGGCGATGGGGCTTGCGATGCAGGCGGGCTTCGGGACGCCGGTCATCGTGGTGACGGGGCTTGCGACCGGCCTGATCTGCGGCGGGTTCAACGGGCTGATGGTGACGCGCCTTGGCCTGCCATCCATCGTCGTGACCATCGGCACCATGAGCCTGTTTCGCGGGATCAGCTTCATCATCCTGGGCGACGGTGCCTTCCGCGGCTATCCCGACAGCTTCGCGGTCTTCGGACAGGGCTATGCCTTCTGGGTGATCACGGTCGAGTTCGTGATCTTCGCGCTGCTTGCGGTGGTCTATGCCGTCATCCTGCACCGGACGAACTTTGGCCGCGCGGTCTTTGCGGTCGGCAACAATCCCACGGCGGCGCTGTTTTCCGGCATCCGGGTGGCGCGGGTCAAGATGATCCTGTTCTTGCTGACCGGCCTGATGTCGGGGCTGGCGGCGGTCTGCCTGACATCGCGGCTCGGGTCAACCCGGTCGTCCATCGCCAGCGGGATGGAGCTGGAGGTCGTCACCATGGTCGTCCTTGGCGGCGTGAATATCCTGGGCGGGTCGGGCACCATCGGCGGCGTGGTGATCGCGGCCTTCGTAATGGGGCTGGTGACCTTCGGGCTGGGGTTGCTGAACGTGCCGGGCATCGTCATGTCGATCTTCATCGGCCTGCTGCTGATCGGGGTGATCGCCCTGCCGCGGCTGTGGTCCAGACTGAGGAGCAGGTGATGGAGAAATACGCCTTTCGCATGGTCCTGAACCCGGACTGCCTTGACGAATACCGCCGTCGCCATGACGCCATCTGGCCGGAACTGGTCGCGCTGCTGCGGGATGCCGGGGTGCAGGATTACTCGATCCACCACGACCCCGAAAGCAATGCGCTGTTCGGCGTCCTGTGGCGCAGGGCCGATCACGGCATGGCTGCCTTGGCCGACGCGCCGGTGATGCGGCGCTGGTGGGATCACATGGCCGACCTGATGCAGACGCACCCCGACAACCGCCCGCGTCAGATCGACCTCGAAACCGTCTTCATGATGCCATGACCGATCCCCATTCCCGCCATGTCGCGGTGATCGATGTCGGCAAGACCAATGCCAAGCTGGCGCTGGTCAACGGCCTGACGCTGCGCGAAATCGCGGTCGTCACGCGCCCCAACCGGGTGCTACCCGGCCCGCCCTGGCCCAGCTTTGACCTGGAGGGGCATTGGGCATTCTTCCTTGACCACCTGACCGCGTTTCAGGCCGAATACGGGATCGACGCCATCGCGGTCACGACCCATGGCGCCAGTGCGGTCCTGCTGGATCGCGATGGCCGGCTGGCCGTGCCCATGCTGGATTACGAACACGACGGACCGGACGGCATGGCCGCGGCCTATGACGCCATCCGCCCGCCCTTTGCACAGACCGGCTCCCCGCGTCTGCCGCTTGGGTTGAACCTTGGGGCGCAGCTGTTCTGGCAGTTCGAAAGCGACCCGACGCTGCGGGATCGCGTGGCGCATGTCGTGACCTATCCGCAGTTCTGGGGCTTTCGCCTGACGGGGCAGCTGGCGACAGATGTGACCTCGCTTGGCTGTCACACCGATCTGTGGGACCCGCAGCGGGGCGCGTTTTCCACGCTGGTCGAACGGCTGGATCTGACCCGCAAGATCGCACCCGCCCGTCGCGCGGATGCGGTGCTGGGGACCATCAGCGCCGAGATCGCCGCGCGGACGGGCATGTCGCCGCAGGTTCCGGTCACCTGCGGGATCCACGACAGCAATGCCTCGCTCTATCCGCATATCCTGTCGCAGCGGGCGCCGTTTTCCGTCGTCTCGACCGGGACCTGGGTGATCGCGATGGCGGTTGGGGGCGATGCGCCGGTCCTGGACCCCGCCCGCGACACCTTGGTGAACGTCAACGCGCTTGGGCAGCCCGTGCCCTCGGCCCGCTTCATGGGGGGCCGCGAATACGAGATCATCCGCGACGGCTGCGATGCCATCCCCACCCCCGCCGACCGCGCCGAGGTTCTGTCGGGCCTCGCCCTGCTGCCCGCGGTCGTGAATGACAGCGGACCCTTCCAGGCCCGCCACCACGCCTGGACCCGCCAGCCCACGACTGATGGCGCGCGGATGCTGGCGCTGTCGTGGTATCTGGCGTTGATGACCGATACCTGCCTGTCGCTGGTCGGCGCCCAAGGGCCGGTCATCGTCGAGGGCCCCTTTGCCCGCAACACCGATTTCACCGCCATGCTGGCCGCCCTGCGACCCGGGGTCCGCATCGCGGCCTCGGCCACGGGGACCAGCGTCGGGGCGGCGATGCTGTCGGGACTTGATGCGCCCCTGCCCCGAACCATGCCCGTCACCTGTGCCGACCCTGCACCGATACGCGCCTATGCGGCGCGATGGGCACAGCATGTGAAAGACCTCGAATGCGATTGAACAACTGCCATAATTTCCATGATTTCCGGCGCCTTGCGCAGCGACGCTTGCCCCGGCCCATCTTCGATTACATCGACGGAGGCGCCGATGACGAACTGACCCTGCGTCGCAACAGCGACAGCTTTGCGCGCTGCGATCTGGTGCCCAACGTCCTGCGCGGCGTGTCCGAGGTCGATCTGTTCGACCACGGTGATGGGCCAGAAAATCGACCTGCCCGTCTATCTGTCGCCGACCGCATTGCAGCGGCTGTTCCACCATCAGGGCGAACGCGCCACCGCTGCCGC
This sequence comes from Paracoccus sp. R86501, assembly GCF_042466435.1. Classification (NCBI taxonomy): domain Bacteria; kingdom Pseudomonadati; phylum Pseudomonadota; class Alphaproteobacteria; order Rhodobacterales; family Paracoccaceae; genus Paracoccus; species Paracoccus sp. R86501. Next base: position 83,157 of record NZ_JAXHPZ010000005.1, on the reverse strand, counting down.
CGCCGAGCGTTTCGGGACCATGTTCGGGGTCTCCTCGCTTGGGACCGTGTCCATGGCCGAGCTCTCGGCCCGGCATTCCACCCCGCAGGTCTATCAGTTCTATTTCCACCGCGACCGGGGTCTGAATTCCGCGATGATGCAGGCGGCCAAGGACAGCGGGATCAATGTGATGATGCTGACGGTGGACAGCATCACCGGCGGCAATCGCGAACGCGACCTGCGCAGCGGCTTTTCGATCCCCTTCCGTCTGACACCGGCAGGCATCGCGCAATTCGGGCTGAAGCCAGCATGGGGCCTGAACTATCTGCTGCGCGAGCGCTTTTCCCTGCCGCAACTGGATGCGCATATCGACATGAAGGGCGACGCGCTGACCATAGGGCGCTATTTCACCGAAATGCTGGACCCCGCGATGAATTGGGACGATGTCGCCCGCATGGTCACCGAATGGGGCGGTCCCTTCTGCCTGAAAGGTATCATGAGCGCCGAGGACGCCCGCCATGCAGCCGATATCGGTTGCGCGGGGATCGTGCTGTCGAACCACGGGGGGCGCCAGCTGGACGGATCGCGCACGGCCTTCGACCAGCTGGACGAGATCGTGCAGGCCGTCGGCGACCGGATGGACATCATGATCGACGGCGGCGTCCAGCGGGGCACCCATGTCCTCAAGGCCCTTGCGCTTGGCGCCAAGGCCGTTGGTCTGGGACGCGCCTATCTGTATGCGCTGGCGGCGGCCGGTCAGCCGGGGGTCGAACGGATGCTGTCGCAGCTGACCGCCGAGATCACCCGCGACATGCGTCTGATGGGTGTGAAAACCGTTTCCGAACTGACGCCGCAGATGCTGCGCTTCCGCTAAGCGGCTTCGAATTCCTGACCCTCTGGTCACCGTGCCCCGACGACGCCGAAACCTGCAAAGGCATCCAAGCTGCGTAAGCGCCGGACGGGCGGTTGATCCGAAACAGGCCGGGAAAGGCATGCCGGTCATCGATATCGGGCTAGGTTCGGGTCTTTAATTGACCGGTCGCGTCGCTGTTCCGTCAGAACGTCCTTAGCCCATGAACCAACCGGCGGGCACGACATCAAGCGCGCCAAAACCCGAAAAACGGTTGCTGAACGTTATGATATATCATACCTGATCGCCAAAGCCTCCGGGCGACATTGGCAAGATGGGACAGGACCATGATACGATCGACAACCTCCGCGCTGGTCGCGATTTTTCTAACGGCGACGCAGGCATTCGCGCAGGCGGAGGCCCCCCTGACCGTTGCCGCCCAGTTCGAGATACAGGGCGCCGAACCCTCGACCAGCGGCTATGTCTTCACCCGGATGGGCATTACCGAAACGCTGGTCAATGCCGATGCCCAAGGACGGCTGACCCCAGGTCTTGCGACCGAATGGGCGGTGTCGGACGACAATCTGACGTGGCGGTTCACCCTGCGCCAGGGTGTGGTGTTCCACGACGGCACGCCAATGGACGCAGACGCGGTCGTGAAGGCGCTGACCATCGCCATGGGCAAGCCCGGCTCGCTTGCCTCATTGCCCATCGAAGGTATCGCCGCCGGGGACGGGGCGGTTGTCATCCGGCTGCGCGAACCCCGCGCCGCCCTGCCCGCCTATCTGGCCGAGTTCGGGACGCAGATCATGGCCCCTGCGGCCTATGGCGATGACGGGCAGGCGCGCGACGTGATCGGCACCGGGCCCTATCGCGTGACGGATTTCGCCCCGCCGCTGTCGTTGGATGCGACGGCCTTCGACGGTTATTGGGGCGCGCAGCCGTTCATCGCCGATGTCGCCTATGACGCCGTCAGCCGGGTCGAGACGCGGGCGCTGATGGCGCAATCGGGCGATGCGGATGTCGTCTTTGGTCTGGACCCGGCCTCGGTCGCGCGATTGGGCATGTCGGATGCGGTGAAGGTCCATTCGGTCGCCATCCCCCGCACGCTGCTGTTGAAGGTGAACGCGGGCCATCCGGCGCTGTCGCAGCCCGAGGCGCGTCGGGCGCTCAGTCTGGCCATCGACCGCCAGGGGATCGCCCAAGCGGTGCTGCGCTATCCCGAAGGGGCGGACCAGTTGTTCCCGCCCTCGGTCGCGGGCTGGCACAACGACGACATCGAACCGCTTGCCTATGATCCTGCGGCGGCAGCGCAGCTTCTGGCGGGGCTTGGCTGGGTCAAGGGCGACGATGGCATCCTGACGCGCGACGGTGAACGCTTCGCCCTGACCCTGACCACCTATCCCGACCGCCCCGAGCTTCCCTTGATCGCCGCGGTGCTGGAACAGCAGTTCCGCCAGATCGGGGTCGAGCTGACGATCAACGCGACCAATTCCTCGGAAATTCCGGCGGGGCATCAGGACGGCTCGCTTGATCTGGGGCTGATCGCGCGGAACTTCTCGCTGATCCCGGACCCGATCGGGACGGTCATTTCCGATTACGCACCGACGGGTGACTGGGGGGCGATGAATTGGGAAAACCCTGCCTTCGTCGATCTGGTCAAGGGCATTGCGCGGGATGGTGGCACGGATGCCGACCGCGCCGAAGCCGTGCGCATCCTGCAGTCCGATCTGCCGGTCATCCCCATCGCGTGGTATCAGCAGACGCTTGCCGCCGCTTCGGACCTGCGGGGCGTGACCGTCGATCCCTTCGAGCGCAGCTTCGGCCTGCAAGACCTGCAGAGGTCGGAATGAGACCGCTTGCCCTGCGCCTTGTGCAGGCGCTGATGGTGGCCGTTCTGATCGGGACCGCGACCTTCGCCATGATGCGATCCCTGCCCGGCGACATGGCCTGGCGGATCGCCTCCCATCGCTATGGATACGACAAGGTCAACGCCGAAGCCGCCGAGGCCGTGCGGCAAGAGCTGGCCCTGGACGGCCCCGCTCTGCCCGCCCTGCTGCGCTGGCTGGGTGATCTGGCGCGGCTGGATTTCGGCAATTCTCTGGTGTCCGGCAACCCCGTCGTGGCTGAGGTCGCGCACCAACTGGGCGCATCGCTGCAACTGGCGGTGATCGCGCTGGCGCTGTCGCTGCTGATCGGGCCTCCGCTTGGGATCATGGCGGGCCTGCGTCCGGGTGGCGTCCTTGATCGGGTGCTGCTTGTCCTCTCGACCGGGCTGCGCGCGGTGCCGCAGTTCCTGCTGGCGCTCGTGCTGATCCTTGTGCTGGCCGTCGGGATGGGCGTTCTGCCCGCCGCCGGTCATGGCGAGGCGCGCCATTTCGTGCTGCCTGCCGTCACGTTGGCGCTTGGTCTGGCGGCGGTGAACGCCCGGATCGCCCGCGACGCGATGGCCCGGGTCGCCGCGATGCCCTTTTACGATTTCGCGCAATGGAAGGGTCTGTCGCGCAGGCAGGTGCTGCTGCGGCACGGGCTGCGCAATGTCGCGGTGCCGCTGGTCACCTATCTTGGCCTGCAGTTCGTTACGCTGGTCGAGGGCGTCGTGATCGTCGAATCCGTCTTTGGCTGGCCGGGGATCGGTCATGCGCTGGTCCATGCGATCTTTGCCCGCGACGTGCCGATGGTTCAGGGAACCGCGCTGGCGCTTGGACTGGGGTTCGTGCTGGTGAATGCTGGCATCGACGGACTGGTCGCCAAACTGGATCCAAGGGGAACGGCATGAGGCTTGCAACCATCAACACACCCGCACCCGCCCGCCTGATCGCCGCCGCGCTGGTCGGTGGCACGCTGGCCTTCGCCATCCTTGGCCCGATGATCGTGCCCGGCGACCCCTATGCGCAATCGCTGCTGAAGGCGCTGTCCGGCCCCGAGGCGGGGGCGCCATTGGGATACGACCACCTTGGCCGCTCGATCTTTCACCGGCTGGCCTTTGCGCTGCGTCTGTCGCCCGCCATCGCCCTTGCAGCCGTCGTGACGGCGGGGACCCTGGGCCTGCTGCTGGGCACACTGGCCGCCGCCCGCAAGGGTTGGGTGGACCGCATCCTGACGACGCTGGCCGATGCGCTGCTGGCACTGCCGGGGCTGCTCTTGGTGCTGATCGTGCTTGCGGTCATGCCCTCGACCGCCATCGGCTTCTGGATCGGGCTGACGCTGGTCCTGTGGGTCGAGTTCTTTCGCCTGACCCGCGCGGCGGTCCGCGACACGCTGGCATCGCCCGCGGTGCAGGCCACGCGGCTGCTGGGCTTCGGGCCGGGCTATATCTTCCGCCGCCATCTGTGGCCCGAGATCGCCCCGATGATGCTGACGGCGGGCGCCTTCGGCGTCGCCACCGCCATCATGGCCATCGCGGCCCTCGGCTTCGTCAGCGTCGGCATGCGGGCGCCAACCCCCGAGCTGGGGCTGATGATGGTCGAGACCATGCCTTACTGGCAAGAGGCCCCGCACGCCCTGCTGGCCCCCGTCATCGCCACCTTTGCCCTGCTTCTGGGCCTGACCCTTCTGGCCGGAGGCCGCCGCGCATGACCCTGCTGAGTGCAACTGAAATCAGCGTCCGCCACGGCGGAACGACCATGGTGGACCCGCTTTCCATCGACCTGCACGCCGGACAGCCGCTGGTCATCCTGGGCGAAACCGGGTCGGGAAAAAGCCTGTTCGCGCAGGCCTTGATGGGCACCCTGCCCGATGATCTGACCGCCACGGGCCGGATCAGGGTGGCCGGACAGACCTTCGATGCGGCCCGGCCTGACCGCTTCCGCAGCCTCTGGGGCCGCCAGATCGCCGTCCTTCCGCAGGAGCCGTGGCTGTCGCTGGACCCCCTGATGCGGGCACGCACGCAAGTGGCCCAGACACATCGGCTGGTGCGCGGCCTGCCGCGGGCGCAGGCCCGGCAGCGCGCCGAAGCCGATCTGGCGGCCTTGGGGCTGCAGGACGCCGCCGACAAGCTGCCCCATCAGCTGTCGGGCGGCATGGCACAGCGCGTCGCCGTCGCCGCCGCCCGCGCGGGTGGCGCCGGGATCGTCATCGCGGACGAACCGACGAAGGGGCTGGATTCTGCCATGCGCGACGACGTGGCCGACCTGCTGATGACCGAGATGGCGCGTGGCGGCGGGCTGATCGTCATCACGCACGACCTCGCGCTTGCCCGCCGGTTGGGCGGGCAGATCATGGTGATCCGCAAGGGCAGCCTTGTGGAAACCGGAGCCACCCGCGACGTGCTGACCGCCCCCCGCGCCGATTACACCGCCCGCCTGATCGCCGCCGATCCCGAAAGCTGGCCGCGGCGCGAACCGGCGGTTCCCGGCGCGGAAATCGTCCGGGCCGAAGGGCTGAGCGCGGCGCGGGGCGACCGCATGCTGTTCGAAAACCTCGGCTTCGCGATCCGCGAGGGCGAGGTGCTGGGCGTCACCGGCCCCTCGGGCTGCGGCAAGAGCACTTTGGGCGACGTGATCCTGGGGCTGCATGCGCAGAAATCCGGGCGGGTGTCGCGTGGGACGGGTCGCGCGACAGCCTTCCAGAAGCTCTATCAGGACCCCGTCAGCGCCTTTCCCGCGCGACAGACCTTGCGCCGCACGTTGGCCGATGTCGCAGGCCTGCACGCCCAGCCCCCTGCCCGCATCGGCGACCTAATGGAGCGGTTTGGCCTGCCGGACCTGTTGCTGAACCGGCGACCCGGCGCGGTCTCGGGTGGCGAACTGCAGCGCCTGTCCATCCTGCGCATCCTGCTGACCCGCCCGGCCTTCGTCTTTGCCGACGAGCCGACCTCGCGCCTTGATCCGATCACGCAGGCCGATGTCATTGGAATCCTGACGCAGACCTTGGGGGCGGAAGGCTGCGCCATGATGCTGGTCAGCCACGACACGGCATTGGTCAACCGCACTGCGGATCGCGTTGTTTCACTGGCGGCATCCGGGCCGGATGTGGTGGCTGTGCCAGATCCGATATCAAAGGATGCCCTGCAGCCTGCGTGAGCGTCTGGCGATGCGAAGGTAATCATCGACAGGCCAAAGATTTCAGACCGCCCGCGGGGCGGTCTGGTCCCACCCTTCAACGGATCTGAGCCCAAGATCGGACGGGTCCGCGACTTCCGGCGCGGCACATGCAAGGGTGCAGCAAAGCGACTGATACGGGCGTGAACAAGGGTGGCATGGACGTCTGACCGATTGGCCCGCAGGTCGTCCTGCTTCAACCTCAAGTGGACTGGGCAGCGCCATACCGGGGCGGCGTGATCGACTGCCTTGACGCGTGGTCATCATCAGAAACTATGGCCATGAATATATTGGATAAATTTTTAAGTACGCCTACCAAGCTGATTTTGCGGGGCAAATAAGCCCGTGCAGGCATCAAATGATCAATGGACAGATAAAAAACTTGGTTGCATGATCTGCAAAACATCAGTTTGGCAGGCCGTGCGGACGATCCCTGTCAGACATAAAAAAATCAATCGAAATTACTTTTGGTTGCAAGACAGGGAAGAGAAACGATGCCGAACTCAGGCCAGACCCAGAACCAGTGGTGGATCAACGACCAGTCTCCGGATGATCCCTTTGGCAAAAGCGACGATTACGAAGCTTTCCTTGATTACGTCGGGGCGTTGCGGCGCGATCTGACGCCTGCGATCGCGGCGGAACCGCTGCGCATCAACGTGTCCGAGCTGAACGATCACCCCGATTATCAGGCGGCCGCGGTGGGTGCGCTGACCATGTGGGCCTCGGTGACGCCCATGACGTTCGAGATCGTCTATGACACGCCCTTCGACCGCACGACCGACTGGATGGAAGTCGTCAGCCCCGAACTGGGCGAGCAGAGCGACGGCAGCGCCTTTTCCAGCAACCGCTATGTCAGCATCGGGCAGCGTTTCCACGATACCGAGCCGAACAAGACCGACATCGGCGGCTATGTCTTCGACAGCTTCGTGCATGAATTCGGCCATGAATTCGGCCTGAACCACCCCGGTCTTTACAATTACAGCGGCCCGGGCGGCGTGCAGATCAACTATCTGAACAACGCCACCTGGAGCTATGACCGCCAGCAATACAGCGTCATGTCCTATTTCGACGGCATCGATGTGGGCGAACGCTCCAGCTGGTCGGCCGTGACGCCGCTGATGGCCGATATCGAGGCGATCAACCGTCGCTTCTTCTCGACCGTGGACGAGGACGGGGTGCGGACGTTCCAGAAGATCGACCTGAACACCGGCGACAACACCTATGGCTTCGGCAGCAGCGAATACGGCTATCTGCTGACGTCGTCGGGGATGCAGCATGACATCGGCTTCGTCATCCACGACACGGGCGGCACGGATACGATCGACTTTTCCGGCTCGACCGCGGGCACCATCCTTGACCTGCGCGCCGGTGAATTTTCCAGCGTCAACGGCCACCGCAACAACATCTCGATCTATGCGGGCCATAACGACGACGCGACCGAATATTACATCGAGAACGGCATCGGCAGCCAGTTCGACGACGTGCTGATCGGCAATGACGGCGACAACATTCTGGATGGCCGCGAAGGCGCGGACAGCATGGCCGGCTATGGCGGCGACGACGTCTATTACGTCGATTCCATGGATGACATCGTGCGCGAGGAGAAGGACGGCGGCGATGACACGGTGGTCCTGCTGTCGCGCGACCTGAACATCCGCAAGATCGCCAATGTCGAACACATCATCTATGCCGATAAATCCTCGTTGCAGGCGGCGGGCATGTCCGAAGACGGCCCTGCGCCGATCATCGGCGACACGACGCTGGACAGCATCATCTTCGGCGAGGATACCGCCGACACGCTGGACGGCGGCGCGGGCAGCAACACCATCTATGGCATGGGCGGCGACGACCTGATCATTGGCGGGCGCGATTCCCTGGCCAGCCGCGACATCAACAACACCATTCCGGTGTCCCAGTTGGAGGATCAGACCGAAAGCGACGATGGCGGTGATGCGCTGTTCGGCGGCGATGGCAATGACACCATCTTCGGCGGTGCGGGCAACGACATCCTGAATGGCGGCGACGGCGACGACATGCTGTCCGGTCAGGACGGCATCGACGTCTTCATCGGCGGCGCGGGCATCGACACGGTCGATTACAGCCACGAAAGCCCCTTCCAGCTGATAGTGAACCTGGAAACCAACGTCGCCAGCGGCGGCACGGCCTCGGGCGATACATTCTATGGCATCGAGAACCTGATCGGGTCCGATGACCGCATCGACCGCTTCATCGGCACCGATGCCGACAACCACTTCTGGGGACGCGGCGGCGGCGATTACTTCAACGGCGGCGACGGCAACGACACCCTTGATGGCGGCAACGATGGCGACGTGCTGTACGGCGAGGGCGGCGACGACGTTCTGATCGGCGGCGCGGGTCAGGATTACCTGAACGGCGGCGCGGGCAATGACACCGTCGTCTATGCCGACAGCGAAACCGGCGTCACCGTCGATCTGGCCGCAGGTACGGCCAATGGCGGCGAGGCCGATGGTCCGGTCCAGATCGTGGGCCGTGGCACGCTGATCCGCCATGACATCATCGTCGATGTCGAAAACGTCGTCGGCTCGGCCTATGACGATCGCCTGATCGGTACCAAAGGGGTGAACGAACTGATCGGCGGCGCGGGCAATGACACGCTGACCGGTGGCGGTGGCGCGGACATCCTGAACGGCGGCGCGGGCAACGACACGGCAGATTATTCCGACGCGAACCGCGGCATCCGCCTGATGCTGGACCGCAGCGGCAATGGCGGCGACCGCTATATCTCGATCGAGAATCTGTCGGGCACCGGCTTCAAGGACCGCATCACCGGCGATGACGGCGCGAACGTCCTGACCGGACAGGGCGGCGACGACATCATCAAGGGCGGTGCCGGCAACGACACGCTGCTGGGTGATTTCGGTGCGCGCGAAGATGCCGTGCCACGTCCCGGCATGGGCAGCGGCTATGCCACGCTTGACGCGGATGCGGCCAACAACTCGATCGAGACGGCGTTCGACATCTCGGACAACTTCTCGCTGGCGGCCGATCCCGACATCTTCGACGCGACCACGGTGCTGCACACCACGGTCAATGCCACCGGCAACGGTCAGGGCGGCTACTACAGCATCAACCTGGCTGCGGGCACCGTCATGACCATCGACATCGACGGCATCGCCGATCCCAATGTCCATGACAGCTGGGTCCGGCTGCTGGATGCCGAAGGCAACATCGTCGCCCAGAACGACGACGGCGGCGGCGATCCCGGTTCCAACAGCAACCGCGATTCCAGCACCGTCTTCGTGGCGCAGGAAACCGGCACCTATTATATCGTGGAAGGCAGCTGGTCGCCCGACGCCCCCGGCGACGGCTGGTCGGAATCCATCCCCGAGGGGTCGGATTACAAGCTGAACGTCTCGGTCGATTTCCCGCCTGCGCAGGTGCAGCCGGGCGAAGCGGGCGATGACAAGCTGCGCGGTGGCAATGGCAAAGACCTGCTGGACGGCGGGTTTGGCATGGACACGCTGTCGGGCGATGCGGGCGCGGACAGCTTCCGCTTCTCGACCACGCTTGGCGAGGACAATGTCGACCGCATCACCGACTTCGGCAACGGCAACGACCTGATCCTGCTGGATGATTTCATCTTCACCGATCTGGGGGCCGAAGGCGCCCTGTCGGCCGATGTCTTCGTCAGCAATACCACGGGGCTGTCCTTCGATGCCGACGACCGCATCATCTATGACAGCAACACCGGGTCGCTGTCCTATGATGCCGATGGCACCGGCGACATGGCCGCAATCCAGTTTGCACAGCTCAGCGCATCGCTGAACATGTCGGCATCGGATTTCGTGATCGTCTGACAAGTGACAAGAGGGGGGCATTCGTGCTCCCCTCTTTTTGATTACGCCGCAACCGAAGGACGCGCGCCATGACCCACCGGATCACCCGTCGCACGATGATGCTGGGCCTCGGCGCCACATCCGTCCTGATGGCCGCCGGCAGTTTCGCGTCGCAACCCCGCGACATCGACATCGTCCTGACGTTCGAAGGCGACGCCGACATCCCCAAAGGCCGGATCGAGGTCTTTCTTGAGGATCCCGCCTTTCCCAAGCTGACCGGCAGTCGCGCCGCGAAAGCCCAGGTGACCAGCACCGGCGGCAATCGCAAGATCGCCTTCTCGATCCCCATGCCCGCAGATATCGCGGCCTCCCCGACGTTGCAGGTGGTGGCCCAGATGACCCGCAAGGACGGCTGGCTGATCGCCCGCGGCAGTAATCGGTTCCAAGCTGGACTGCCGACTGACGTGACGCTGTTCACGGTCATGTATTAGGTCTGCAGTCCCGCATATGCCGGGACGCGCTTGGGACGAACCGATCCGCTTCGCCCCCTTGGATCTTGCAAATGACTTCACCCGGTATGACGCAGACAAGTATTTCTGGGCACCTTCCCCACTGACTGTCGGGCAGGCAAGCCATGATGGGCGCGGGCAACCGCGACAACCACGCACGGCGAAGATTGATTTGTTAGACCGCTTCGTCTAATAAATAATTCATGACCCAGCCAGATCCCTCTCAGTTGCCCGATAAAAAGCCCCTCCGTGGCCGCCCGCGCGCTGCGCCGGATGCCTCCGAGGCGCGTCGGAAGTTGATCCGCGCCGGGCTCGAGCATCTGACCGAGCGCGGCTATTCATCGGTCGGCGTCGATCAGATCCTGATGGCAGCGCGCGTCCCCAAGGGCAGCTTCTATCACCATTTCCGCAACAAGGCGGACTTCGGCCTTGTCCTTGTCGGTGCATATGACACCTATTTAACCACGCTGCTGGATCGGGCCTTTCTGGATGAAGGCCGAAAGCCGCTCGATCGCCTCCGCGTCTTTACCCAGAACGCCGAAGATGGAATGGCACGGCATGGTTTTCGGCGGGGCTGCCTGATCGGTAATCTTGGTCAGGAAATGGGGGCGCTGCCGGACGAATTCCGTGATGCGCTGACGGCCGTGCTGCAAGGCTGGGAACTTCGCACGGCGCGGCTGTTTGGCATGGCGCAGGCGCAAGGCCAGATCGCGACGCACCACTGCCCGGCCGATCTGGCCGAAACCTTCTGGATCGGATGGGAGGGCGCGGTGCTGCGCGCCAAGCTGGAACTGCGCCCCGACCCCCTGCGCCGCTTTGCAACCACGTTCATCCAGCTGATTGAAAACAAGACTTCGGCAATGGAAAGGATATCTGAATGAAGGCGATCCTGATCGAAAAACCCGATGACACGCAGAGCGTTTCAATAACCGACGTTCCTGAAACGCAGCTGCCCGACGGGGATGTTCTGGTCAACGTCTCCTATTCGACCTTGAACTACAAGGACGCGCTGGCCATCACCGGTGCCGCGCCGGTCGTGCGCAAATTCCCGATGGTACCCGGCATCGATTTTTCCGGCATCGTCGCCGAAAGCAGCCACCCCGATTACAAGCCGGGCGACCGCGTCGTGCTGAATGGCTGGGGCGTCGGTGAGACCCATTGGGGTGGCCTGGCCGAACGCGGCCGGGTCAAGGGCGACTGGCTGGTGCCACTGCCGGCGGGGATCGACCTGCGGCAGGCTGCGGCGATCGGGACCGCCGGCTATACGGCGATGCTTTGCGTGATGGCGCTGGAACGGCAGGGCGTGACGCCGGACAAAGGCGAGATCGTCGTCAGCGGTGCGGCGGGGGGCGTAGGCAGCGTCGCCACAGCGCTGCTGGCTGCGAAGGGCTATCAGGTCGTCGCCGTGACCGGTCGCGCATCCGAGGCGGAATACCTGCGCGGGCTGGGGGCGGTCTCGGTGATCGACCGCAGTGAACTGACCGGAAAGATCCGCGCGCTTGCCAAGGAACGTTGGGCCGGTGGCATTGATGTGGCAGGCAGCAACGTGTTGGCGAACATGCTGTCGATGATGAAATATCGCGGCGTGGTCGCGGCCTGCGGCCTTGCGGCGGGCATAGATCTGCCCGCTTCGGTCGCGCCCTTTATCCTGCGCGGCGTGACGCTGGCCGGGGTCGACAGCGTCATGTGTCCCCGCGACGACCGGCTTGAGGCATGGTCACGGCTGGCAAGCGATCTCGACCTTGCCAAACTGGACGATATTATCACCGAGCTGCCGTTCGAAAAGGTGATCGAGACCGCGCCGGGCTTCCTTGAGGGGGCCGTACGTGGCCGTATCGTCGTCCCGATCGCAACCTGAGCCGCGCGGAGTTCGCGAGATGGACCAAGCTTCTGCCCAAGGTGCCGTGCAGGCCGAGCAACTGGTTCCGGGGTTCGTGCTTTTGGCGCCGAACACGACCTATCCCCAGCACAGCGACGATAAGATCGGGGAAAGCCATATCTGGGGCGCCGGCACCTGGTCCGAAAATGACGCGGCCATCCACGCCCCCGGTTCGCTGATCCTGAACCGGCCCGGGTTCGAGCTTCGGATCACCACAGGCGAACTGGAGCCTTGTCTGCTGGCCTATCGCCCCAATAACATGTTGGTCTCGCCCAGCATGAAGCCAAGCGCGCATTGGAAAACACAGCTGACACAGGGTTCGCGACGCGGCATCTGGCGTCTTACTCGACATCCGGCAGCAGGGCCGTCAGGAACCCCAAGAACAGCAGCGCCGAGAGGTAGTTGAACACCTGCTGCATGCCGATCATATCGGCCAGCCCCCCCAGAATTGCCGCGCCCAATGCGCCGACGCCGAACGCAAAGCCGAAGACGAAGCCCGCCACCATGCCGACCTTTTGAGGCATCAGTTCCTGCGCATAGACGACGATGGCCGAAAAGGCCGAGGACAGGATCAGACCGACCGCGATGCTTAGCGCGATGACACCGGCAAGGTTCGCATGGGGCAACAGCAGTGCGAACGGCAGGGCGCCGACGATGGACACCCAGATCACCCTGCGGCGGCCGATCCGGTCACCGATGGGGCCGCCAAAGAATGTCCCCAAGGCCACGGCACCAAGGAAGATGAACAGGATGGTCTGGGCCTGCCGGATCTCCATGCCGAAGCGTTCGATCAGGAAGAAGGTATAATAGCTTTTGAAGGTCTCGATAAAGACGAACTTGCTGAGCAGAAGCGCGCCGATGACCGCAAACGCCAGGATCAGGCGTGATCTGGGCAGCCGCGATGCCTCGACCCGCGGGGTGCCTGCCGCCTTCAGCGCCTTTTGATGTTCGGTGAACCAGCCCGCGATGCGGATCAGGATCATCACCCCGACGACGGCCAGCAGACCGAACCAGACGGTGCTGATTTGCCCCAACGGCAACACGAACAGCGCCGCTGCCAGCGGTCCCAAGGCGGTTCCCGTGTTGCCGCCGACCTGAAAACTGGATTGCGCAAAGCCGAACCTGCCGCCCGACGCCATGCGGCAGACGCGCGATGCCTCGGGGTGGAACAGCGCCGAACCGATGCCCAGCACTGCCGACGCCGCCAGCAGCATTCCGAAGGAACCGGCCAGCCCCAGCATCAGGACGCCCACCGCCACCACCGCCATCGAGATCGCCAGCATATAGGGTTTGGGCCGAAGATCACCGTAAAGCCCCATGACCGGCTGCAGCACGCAGGCGGTGATCTGCTGGGCCAGCGTCAGCAGCCCCAGTTGGAAATAGCTGAGCGCATATTGCGATTTCAGCACCGGATACAGCGCCGGCAGCAGGAACTGGATCAGGTCGTTGATCAGATGCGTGCCGCTGACGGCAAGGACGACCGAATAGGATGTCGGGATCAAAAGCTGGCGATGGGCGGTCATGGCGGTCCTGTTTCAGATCGGACGCCCGCCCACGGATGAACAGCGGTCGGGCATAATGGGTCGCAGACATCATGGCTGATCACGACGGGCCTTACGCGCAAGATAAAATCGACCTAAGCTATAGAAAAACTACTGGATCAAGATGCCGTTTTCCCGCAGGTCCCTGCCATCGCTGAACGCCCTCCGCGCCTTCGAGGTGTCGGGGCGGCATCTGAATTTTCGTGCCGCCTCGGAGGAGCTGGGCGTGACGCAGGGCGCGGTGGCCCAACAGGTCCGCCTGCTGGAGGATCATCTGGGCATAACCCTTTTCGACCGCCTGCCGCGTGGCCTTGCGCTGACCGATCAAGGGCGCGGCTATCTGGCCGATCTGTCGCGCGCCTTCGATCTGCTGTCGACCGCCACGGACCGGCTGCAAAACCGCGCGGGCGTGGTCACCATCAGCGTCACGCCCACCTTTGCCACCAAGATGCTGATCCCGCAGCTGTCCGCCCTGCAGATGGCGCTGCCATCCGTCGAACTTCGCACCGTGGCGACGACTGCCGTGTCGGATTTCGACCGCGACCGGGTCAACCTTGCGGTGCGCGAAACCCGTCCCCCCTTCCCGCCCGCGCTGGAGGCACGCTTCCTGTTTCCGCAGAAACTGGTTCTGGTCGCCAGCCCGCATCTGGTCGCCAAGGCGGCAGGCGCGCCGCCCCCTGACCAGATCGCGCGGCTGCCGCTTTTGCATGACGCCTATGGCTATTGGTCGAGGTTCTTCGCGACCAAAGAAAAGCTGCCGGGTGCCACGTTCAACCAGACGTCCCTGGCGCTGGACGCGGCGCTGGCGGGGCAAGGCATCGCAATCGCATGCCAGGCCTTCGTCGAAGCCGACCTTGCGGCGGGACGGTTGATCAACCTTGGCAGTGCCGGTTTTGATGCCGACACCGGATTTTACCTGCTGCGCAAGCGATCGCCACATCCGGGCGGTGCGGTCGATGCCATCTGGTCGTGGTGCATCGACAGATATGGCGCGCCATAGGAAGCCTTGATGGTCCAACGACCAAGGGAGGTTTTCACAGCTTCAGCAGGGTTTCGCCTTGTTCCGTGCCGGAGACGGGCTGCTGTCGAAATACATCTCCCTTACCAGACAAGCGTCAAATTTTTACCGACGGACTGTAACACGCGCCATCCCGCTGTCGAAGTGGATGTCGGCACATTGGACATTCGGGGCGACCCGGATGTTCGCTGTGGCCTAACGCGGACCACAAGGAAGATGAGGGTTGATCATGCATTCTACCGTTCGATTGGCATTGCTGCTGACAAGGGTCACATTCGGCCTGTTTCTGATGGCATGGGGCGCAAACAAGATCGTAAACACCGAGGCAACCTCTGGCCTGTTCGCCAAATACTACGGGATCGAGCAACTGGCATCCTCCAGCGCGGTGATCTTTGGCGGGCTGCAGGTCCTGCTGGCACTGGCCATCATTTTGGGCCTTTTCAAAACGATCACCTACGGCGCAGGCGCGCTGCTGCACCTTGGTTCGACGGTGGCAACGGCCGGTTCGATCCTGATGCCGCTGGCCGAAGGATCGAACCTGCTGTTCATGGCAGGGCTGCCCATCATGGGCGCGGTTCTTGGCCTGTTCATTGCCCGCCAGCATGACACGCTGCTGTCGCTGGACAACCTGCGCTTGTCTAAATCACGCAAGGGTTTGGCCACCGCCTGATCGCCCCACCCCGCCCCGCCCCGCAGCACCATACGGTCCGTCATGGTAAATATCAGGCGTTCCAGCCTCGACGGACCGGTCGTAACATCTTTCGACATTCAGACATAGGCAACCGCCGGGAAACCTACTAAACGAAGCCCAAGATCCAGAAAGGATACCCAATGCCCACGTCGAAAAAACCCAAAGCCAAACGCAATCCTGCAAAGACGGCCCGGAAAGAGCCGGCTCAGAAACCCGCATGGTATCAGGCGCTGAACGGCCCCGCCGCGCGTCACGTCGAGCGTCCGGGGAACAAGACCCAGAACAAGCTGGCCCAAGGCAGCTAAAACTCTCTGCCGCGAATACGGACCTGCATGATCGATGGCGATCTCGGGCCTGGCATCCTGCAAAGCGGGATCTCTGGCGCTGCGGTCACATCCAAGAGCGTGACATTTCGTAAGCACCACGAAAGCTGATATCTTACGCCCGTTTCAACGGGATGTTGTTGTGGAACCTGAACATTCGGTATTGATGCAGGTGTAGGGGCAGCGATGCCCATGTTCGGGCGGCCTTTGCCGCAAGACCAGAGGCACTGCTTGGTGGGCGTTCTGGATGCTGCTGCATAATGCATAGATTCGGCCAATTATGCCGGGCCGTACGATCACCGCGTCCGGTTTGGGTGTACTGTTGAAACAAGCCCCGGCTGAATCAGTGCCACAGCAATACCTGTTTCCCTGCTCATCTTGGCAGCCAATGACTGATGTGTACGGGACCATTGCCAGTGGTGCCCGAACCAATCGCGCATCTACTGGCATCCAAACGGCGACAGTCTGGGGCTTGCCATCCGATGACACGGCCGAGACTCGGGATCGTACGTTCGGCGGGCAACGAGAAATCCATCTTTCTGCCCCCAAACCTTCCCTGTGCAAGTCGCCCAGCAAGTTCGGCGACCCAAAGGCGCGGCCGTCAGCCAGACGATCGGCCATTAAGTCCATCGACAAGGTTGCATTCGGCTTCTCGGCCACGGCTATAACATTCGGCACCGCTCACCACGGGCCCTTGCGCGTCTTGACCGACAGCTTGAGCATCAAGGCGCAGTGGATCTTAAAGACCGATCTTTGGTTCTGAGGGTGACCGTTGACGTATTGCCGATGCAGAAAGCACACCCCAATCCCCGCGTCATGCCCACGTCGGTCAGACCGACCAGTAGGTCAGTCGTCCGTTCTTTCTCATCGCTGAACAACGAACTGTGGCGATCTTACGTCCCACCTACTCAGAGCACCCAGCAGGCTAGCGATCTGCCGAACTTTCAACCTGCTACGACCTTCACGGGAAACTGCGGAAAAAGTTGACCCCGCTACTTTGCCAAAATGACTTGTTCAGCAAACCGGTTTTAAACCCAAGTCCGAAGATTGCGGTTGCATTGCCGGAACTTCGGCCCCTCCCGCCGCCGGATCAGTCCGATGCGCACGTGATTTACATGCCGGACCCTGTTATTCAGCATACCGATGATCATGCGGTATCAACGGCGTCCGAACTCTCCGGACAGCGGGACAGTTTGCGCGGCGTCAAGCGATGCGACCCAATGCGCTAAGGACGCGACGCTTAAATTCGCTAACAATCTGCCGTACGTGATCAATGCACTGCCTGCGGCATCAAGGGTTTGAAGGTTTCCCATTGTAGCCTCGGCCCGGATCATATGGTGCAAGGCCAATCCGACACCATGCGCTTTGGCCGGGTATTTTCAGTCTCGGGCTTGTTCAACCGTCTAAGTTGATTGCGGTGCAGGCCGCAGACCACCTTGCCTTGGCGGCAAGACACTTGCCTAAGATTCAGCACGATATTCTTGGGCTTCTGTCGCTTGCCAATGCACCTCGCCATCCTCTTAAAAGGTGGATCACTTCAACGGAGGCACTTAACTGTGGAAGCATTTCAAGACCGCCACTATAGCGTCCAGCATTCAATCGTTAGTTCAGGACTGACTTGGCAGGATACGCGCAGACCGGGTACGCTGGACCGCCTGGATCGACGCATCTGGCATGGCAGCAAACTACCATACCCTCAGGCTTGGTCAGGGACGGTCCATTAGCGGTTTTGGGAAAATCAGCCCCTCCAGACTGTGTTTGCGATCTGGGGCGACAGATAGGCTTGGCGGAAGTAATCGACGAAGTGTTTCACCGCCTCCGGCATTTCCTGATTGCGCCGCCACGCCAGTCCGACATCCATCGAGGGGATATCGCGCTCCATCACGACGGTCGAAATGCGCCGCCCCTCCAGCGACCACGGCCGATAGACCATATCCGACAGGATCGTCACCCCCAGCCCGTTGGCCACCATCGAGCGGACCGCCTCAGTCGAAGATGTGCGCATGCGGACCTTGGGCACCAGCCCCGTCGGCCCCCAGTATTTCATCGAGGTATTGGCGGCCTCATCCACCGTCAGCATGATGTAGTCATGGGTGGCCACCTCCTCAAACGAGGCGAATTCGCGGCCTGCCAGCGGGTGGTTCTGCGGCACCCACAAGCGTCGGTGCGACCGCAGCAGCGTCTGCGTCGCCAATTCTGGGTTCGAGGTGTTCGAGGTCAGGATCACCGCGACGTCGAAACGGTTCGAGATCAGCCCCTCCTCGATGCTCTCGCGGTTCAGCTCGCTAATGTTGATTGTCACGTTGGGAAAGCGATGGGCCAGCCGGTCCAGATGATAGGGCAGGAAATAGCCGCAGACGGTATAGGTGGCGGCGATGTTGATGGTGCCTGAAACCTCGGAATGGTTCTGGCCGATATCGCGGGCGATCTGGACCTTTTCCATCACGTCTCGCGCCGCGCTCAGCAGGTCGCGCCCGGTCGGGGTCAGGTCCATGCCATGCGCGGTGCGGGTGAACAGGGTCGCGCCCAGGGTCTGTTCCAGTTCCCGAATGGCCGAGGTGACCGAGGATTGCGAGATCGAAAGCTCGGATGCGGCGCGGCTGACCTGCCCCAGTTCGGCGGTCGCGAGGAAGTATTTCAACTGTCTGAGGTTCATCGTCTGGACCTTGTGGCGGGGGCGACATTCATCGGTCTGCCAGCTTTCGGGAAAACCTGCCGCCCGGTTATCGGATTTTTCGATACCATGATCGCGCATCGCACCCAAAACGAACACCCGCGATATTTCTTGGGCATGACGCCTGAATTCCGGGCGGATCGCGGCTGAAATCCGTTCTGATTTTCCGATAATGCGATACCAGATAATTGAACTTTACAAAAACGTGCACCCCTTCGCATCCTTGGCGAAACACGAAATCCAGGGATGCGTGATGCGAATGATTGTCGATCTCAATTGTGACATGGGCGAAGGCTTCGGGCATTGGACCCTGGGTGAGGCCCCCGACGAGGAGCTGATGGCGCTGATCTCCTCGGCCAATATCGCGGCGGGCTTTCATGCGGGCGATCCCAACTCGATGGACCGGGTGATCAAGCTGGCCAATCATTACGGCGTGGGTCTGGGTGCGCATCCCGGCTATCGCGACCTTCAGGGTTTCGGCCGCCGCTTCATCGACACCACCCCCGAGGAACTGGTCAACGACATCATCTATCAGGTCGGCGCGGTGCGGGAATTCGGACGCCGCCACGGCATCCGCCTGCAGCATGTCAAGCCGCATGGCGCGCTCTACATGGAGGCCGCCCGAAACGAGGAACTGTCGCGCCTGATGATCGAAAGCATGGCCGCGATCAGTGGCGATCTTATCATCTATTGCATGGATGTCTCGAAGACCTATGCCATCGCCAAGCGCTTGGGCCAACCCGTCGTGCGCGAATTCTATGCCGACCGCGACTATGGGGCCGACGGCTCGATCGTCTTCACCCGCAAGGTCGGGCGGCCCGACCCCGAGGCGATCGCGCGCAAATGCCTGCGCGCCTGCCGTGAAGGCAAGGTGGAAACCGTAGACGGACAGGACATCGAGATCGAGTTCGAGTCGATCTGCTTCCATTCCGACACGCCCGGCGCGGTGCAGATCGGTCAGGCGATCCGCCGCGAACTGACCGCCAACAACATCACGATCGCGCCGTCTTCGGCAGTGATCCAGGCGGCCTGAGCCGCGCGACAAGAACAACAGACAGGGATACCATCATGGCCGACATTCAATCTCCGTTGCCCGGCATCTTCTATCATCAGGCCTCGCCCGAAGAGCCGCCCTACAAGACCCCGGGCGACGCCGTGGCTGAAGGGGACGTGATCGGGTTGATCGAGGTGATGAAGACCTTCATTCAGGTGACCGCCGAAACCGCGGGCACCTTCGTGAAATACACCGTGGACAGCGCCGCTCCGGTCATGGCGGGCGATACCTTGGCCGAGGTGGAATAAGCCATGGCGATCAAGAACTCTTCATCGCGAACCGCGGCGAGATTGCCGTGCGCATCATCCGCGCCGCCCGTGTGCTGGGCATCCACACCATTCAGGCCCATTCCGAAGCCGATGCCGAGATGCTGGCCGTCAAGATGGCGGACGAAGCGATCTGCATCGGACCGGCAAAATCCAAAGACAGCTACCTGAACATCGCCGCCATCGTCGATGCGGCCAAGAAGACCGGCGCCGATGCCATTCACCCCGGTTACGGCTTTCTATCGGAAAGCCCGGCCTTTGCCCGCGCCGTCGAGGAGGCGGGCATGATCTTCGTCGGCCCATCGGCCGAAACCATCGAACGGATGGGCGACAAGGTCGCGGCCCGCCAGGCCGCCGAGGCCGCGGGCGTGCCGGTGGTTCCCGGATCGGACGGGCGGGTCGAGGATGTCGCCAGCGCCCTCGAGGTGGCCGAACGCATCGGGTTTCCGGTGATGATCAAGGCCGCCGCCGGTGGGGGCGGACGCGGCATCCGCATCGCCCAGACCGTGGACGAACTGAAATCGCTGGCCCCGCAGGCCCGGACCGAAGCCGAGGCGGCCTTCGGCGACGGCGGGCTGTACATCGAACGCGCGATCCTGTCGCCCCGCCACATCGAGGTCCAGATTCTGGGCGACGGCGAAAACGCGGTCCATTGCTTCGAACGCGAATGCTCGCTTCAGCGCCGTCGCCAGAAGGTCTGGGAGGAAGCAGGTGCCGTCTGTTTGGACGGCGCCACGCGCGAGGGGCTTTGCGCCTCGGCGGTGGCGCTGGCCAAATCGGTCAATTATCGCGGCGCGGGGACGCTGGAATATCTGTATGACGAGGCCAGCGGCGAATTCTTCTTCATCGAGATGAACACCCGCATCCAGGTCGAACACCCCGTGACCGAGATGCTGACCGGCATCGACCTGGTGGCCGAGATGATCCGCGTCTGCGGCGGTGAAAAACTGTCGATGACGCAGGACCAGATCACCCGCAGCGGCCATGCCATCGAGGTGCGGCTGTGCGCCGAGGACCCCTTCATGAACTTCATGCCCTGGCCCGGCAAGGTGACGACCCTGGTCGAGCCCACCGGCGAAGGCGTGCGCTTCGACCACTTCCTGTCCGAGGGCTACCAGATCCCGCCCTTCTACGATTCCCTTCTGGGCAAGGTCATCGTCCATGCGCCCACCCGCGACGAGGCCATAGACAAGCTGGTCGTTGCGCTGACCGAATTGCGGATCGAGGGCACCAAGACCACTGCGCCGCTGCATCTGGCGCTGGCCGCCGACCCCGATGTCCGCGCCGGCAGCTTCCATACCCAATGGCTCGAACCATGGCTCGAGGCGGGAAACCTGACTACGAAAGGAGACGCGGCTTGAAAACGCGCTATACCTATGGCGGCGACGAGCATGTCTATGTCGAGATCGACGACGAGATGTCGCTGGACGCCTTCTTCATCGGCCTGTCCCTGTCAAAACTGGTCCGCGAGGCCGAGATCCCCGGCGTGACCGAGATCTGCCCCGCCAATGCCTCGTTCGAGGTGCGCTTCGACCCTGATGTCATCGCGCCCGACCAGATGATGGCCCGCATCAAGGAACTTGAGGGCGAGGCCCGCGCCCAGGAAAAGCGCCTGGACACGCGGATCATCGAGATCCCGGTCTTCTACGAGGACCCTTGGACCCATGAAACGCTGATACGCTTTCGCGAGCGTCACCAGGACCCCTCGGGGACGGATCTGGACTATGCCGCGCGGATCAACGGTTTCGACAGCGTTGCCGATTTCATCACCGCGCATCACTCGCAGCCCTGGTTCGTGTCGATGGTGGGCTTCGTCTCGGGCCTGCCCTTCCTCTATCAGCTGGTCGAGCGGGAACGGCAGTTGCAGGTGCCGAAATACCTGCGCCCCCGGACCGACACGCCGAAGCTGACCGTGGGCTATGGCGGCTGCTTTTCCTGCATCTATTCGGTGCGCGGCGCGGGCGGATACCAGATGTTCGGCATCACCCCCATGCCGATCTTCGATCCGGAACAGAAGATCAGCTATCTCAAGGATTTCATGGTCTTCTTCCGTCCCGGCGACATCGTCAAATGGAAGCCCATCGACCGCGCCGAACACGACGCGATTGCCAAGCAGGTCGAGGAAGGCAGCTATCGCCCCCGCATCGCGCAGGTGGAATTCGATCTGGATGCCTTCAACAACGACATGACAGGCTTCAACGCCAAGCTGATGGAGGCGCTCGATGACGTTTGAGATCGTCAAGCCGGGACTGGCAACCACCGTTCAGGACCTTGGTCGCCCGGGCTATTTCCACCTTGGCATTCCCGAAGGCGGGGCGATGGACCGTCAGGCGCTGATCGCGGCCAACCTGCTGGTCGGCAACCCCGAAGGCGCCGCCTGCCTGGAAGCCGTCTTCATGAGCCCCGAGATCAGGTTCGGTGCCGCCATGTCCGTGGCCGTCACCGGGGCCGAGCTGGACGTCAAGCTGGACGGAGAGGCACGCCAGACCTGGACCAGTTTCGACGTGAAGCCCGGGCAGGTGCTGTCCTTCGGCTTCCTCAAACAGGGCGCGCGGCTTTATATCGCCGTTTCGGGGGGCATCGACACGCCGATGGCGCTTGGATCGCGGTCCACCTATGCGATCGGGGCGCTTGGCGGATTTCAGGGCCGGCCGGTCCAGCCGGGCGATGTGATCCCCGTGGGACAGGCCACCCCCGCGCCCGAGGGCCGCAGCGTCCCCCGCGATCTGCGCCGCCATCCTGACAAGCCCGCCACGCTGCGGGTGCTGCCCGGCCTCTATTGGCACCGGCTGACCGAGGCAAGCCAGCAGGCCTTCTTTGACGACGCCTGGACCGTCGCCCCCGAGGCCGACCGCATGGGCTATCGCTTCCGCGGCGGCAGACCGATGGAGTTTATCGAACGGCCCCAGCCCTTCGGCGCGGGGTCGGACCCCTCGAACATCGTGGACGGCTGCTATTCCTATGGCTCGATCCAGGTGCCCGGCGGGTTGGAGCCGATCGTGCTGCACCGCGATGCGGTGTCGGGGGGCGGCTATTTCACCCTTGGGGCGGTGATCTCGGCCGATATGGACCTGATCGGCCAGCTGCAACCGAATGCGGCGGTCAAATTCCAGCGCGTCAACATGGATCAGGCGCTGGCGGCACGGAAGGCACGCGCCGAAAGTATCGAGCGGATGCGACAGGCGCTGGCCTGATCACGCGATGTGCTGGCCAGCCAAAGGCGCAAGCGATCCCCGCCTGTCCGTCCGATCGCACGAACTTGGCCGCGACCTTGCACAAGGTCGCGGCCGGAACGTGATCGGCGCCGAGATTCGGACAGGCAAGCCAGCCCTGCAAGGGCATCACATCGTCAAAAACGCTTTTTCGATATCGTTCAGGCCCGCTTGATTGCCGATCAGCACCGCAAGCATCAGGCGCGCCTTGAGGGCCGACAGATCGCCCGCAAAGATCGCGCCGTTTTCTTTCAGCGTCACACCGCCGCTGTCCATGCCATAGACAGCGCGCGTCCGGCCTTCATCACAGCGCGAGGCGACGATCACGGGACATCCGGTATCGACCAGACGAGAGACCTGATCGGCAAAGCCGATGGGGGCATTGCCGCGCCCGAAGGCGGACAGGACGATCCCGGTGGCACCCGCATCGGCGGCCAATGCCATCAACCGGGGTGTCGTTCCCAGACCAAGCGCGATGATTTCCACATCCGGATCGATCACTGGCGTCGCCAGCTTGGGGCGCGTATGGGCCGGACGCGCATAAAGGTGGGTTTCCCCGCAATCCACCTCTGCCAGCTTGCCATGCCCGACCGAGCGGAACGTATCCACGCGCGACGTATGCGCCTTGGTCACGTATCGCGCGCCGTGGATGTCGCCCTCGAACAGGATCACCGGCCCGACGCCTGTCAGTGCCCCGCTGGCAACCGCGGTGATCGCATCATGGATGTTGCGCGGCCCGTCGGTATCGGGCTGACCCGCATGGCGCTGCGCCCCGGTGAAGACCACCGGCTTGTCCGAGGTGACCAGAAGCCAGGCCAGAAAGGCGCTTTCCTCCATCGTGTCGGTGCCATGGGTAACCACCACGCCATCGACCCCGTCATCCGACAGCACCTTGTCGATCCGCGCGCAAAGCCTGTGAATGGTCGCAAGGTCCAGCGCATAGCTGCCGGCGGCTTCGAAATTCTCGACCGTCACGGTGACGTCCGGCAGGGGTGCATGCAGGCTGGCCAGCAGCGTCTGCCCGTTCAGGCTGGCATTGACCGCACCGGCGGATGTGTCAGCCGCGGATGCAATCGTTCCGCCCGTTGCAATCAGGATCACGTTTTTCATGGGTTCGTCTTTCAGCTTGCGCGCCGGTTCGGACGCGATCTGGTCGCGGCAAGTCCGACCAGTTCGCCCCATCGGCGCACGACATAATTGTGTTCGTCCATGGTCGAGTTCCAGATCGCCACATGACGCGCGCGATCCATGCGCGAGCCCCCCGATCGGACCTCGCCGACGCGGATCGCCGGGCGACCCGCATTGTCGTTCAGGACCTCGGTGGCGGGAAGCCCCTCGTACCAATAGTCCCATTCGGCTTGCGACAGATACGCGCGCACCCGCTCGGGCGCGCACATGTAATAGCCCTGCCGCGCGACCACGGAACCCGCATAGCCATCTAGATACCAGTTCAGCCAGTCATAGGCCCGATCAAGCGCCCGACCCTCAAGATTGCGCGACAGACACATGCCGCCATGCCACGCGCGATACCCCTCCATGGGCCGGGCCTGCCGAACCTTCAGTCCAAGACGCTTCATCTCGACGATGGTGGGCGACCAGATCGAGGCAAGCTTCAACTCGCCCGACATGAACCGTTCGACCGGCTCGCCTGCCCGCAACCAGAAGGGGCTGAGATGCCCGCTCAGGATCAGGTTTCGGGCGTGTTCGACAAGCTCGTCGATCTCTTCGACCGACATATTGCCCATGTCCTCGAATTGCATCTTGCCCGACGCCGACAGCGCAAGCGCCAGATCGAAAAGACCGATGGCCGGTTCGTCGACCAAGGCAATGCGACCGGCCCATTTCGGGTCCAGCAGATCGGCCCAGCTTGTCACGTCGCGATCCACGTCCATATCCGAGGATTCGACCGCGAAACTGTCGAAATTATGGAATGTCGGCAGCATCGAGACCCGGCCCGTCGGACTGCCCGACAGGGTCATGTCATGTTGCACGAACAGCTTCGAGGCAGGCACATCGCCCATTCTCGTCCGCCCCTGCGATCCGGATACCCGGGGAAATTCGTCCAGATCGGACCAGTTGCGGATCCGCCGCGTCTCGATCGGCTGGATGGCGCGCCAGTACCAGACGATATCCAGATTGTGGAAACACTGGTCATAGATGTCATAGCTGGAGGGATCCAGCGCCGCCGTCCGTTGGGCGCTGTTGAAATCCGTCTCGATGAATTCCAGTTCGAACCCCAGATCGGCCTCGGCGCGATCCTTCAAAAGACGCCAGGGCTGGATTTCGGTCGTCAGGATGCGCAGCGGTCGGTCGGTCATGCAGCCGCCCTGACCGCCGGGATACCCGTGAAGGCCGCGAAGGACCGGCGCAGCACCTCGGGGGACAGCCCTTCCATGATGAAGACGAGGCGCGATTGACGCGGTCCCTCGGGCCAGTTTTGCAGATGGGTGGGCGCATGGACCAGATGCTGGACGCCATGCACGGCGATGGGGCGGTCCTCGCCCTCCAGCGCAAGGATGCCCTTTACCCTGAAAATCTTGTCGCCGTGCTTGTGCAGCAGCAGCGTCAGCCATGTTCCGAACATGGTCCAATCGACCGCTTGGTCGATGACCAGCGAAAAGCTAGTGACGCCAAGCGCCTCGTCGTGGTGGTGGTGATGATGGTGGTGGTGGTGGTGTCCGTGATCGCAATGATCGTCGCAGTCATGCCCGCGAGCAGGGACCACGAAGGTCGTGGGACCAAAGGCGCCGATGATCGCCTCGATCCTTTCGGACGCGCTGACGATCTGGGCGGCGGGGTTGATCCGGCCAAGGCGGTCACGCATGGCCGCTTCGTCGCCCGGATCGGCAAGGTCGGTCTTGGTCAGCACGATGCGGTCGGCGGCGGCGATCTGGCGCACGGCCTCGGCGCGGTGTTCGACCTGCCGCATGGCGTTCACCGCATCCACGGTGGTCAGCACGCCGCCATTGGCGAAATGCGACCGCAGGACCGGATGGGCCGTCAGCGTCTGCAGCACGGGATAGGGATCGGCCAGGCCCGTGGTCTCGATCACCACGCGGTCGAAAGCGATCTCTCCGCGCGACCGCAGGCCGTTCAGGTTTTCCAGCGCCTCGGCCACCTCTCCGCGGACGGTGCAGCAGATGCAGCCGGATTTCAGCAGCACGACATTGTCGTCGATGCGGTCCAGCAGGTGGTGATCCAAGCCCACCTCGCCGAATTCGTTGATCAGCACCGCCGCCCCCTGCATCGAGGGATCGGTCAGCAGGCGTTGCAGAAGCGTGGTCTTGCCCGACCCCAGAAAGCCGGTCAGCAGCAGAACGGGTGTGGTCATGGCCGGGCCTCCATGAAGGACATGAATTCTTCGTTCAGCGGGTCGAAGTCGCGTCCGGCCAGGGCCTCGGCCTCGGGCCAGAGATGCGACAGGGCCTCGAAGACGCTGGATTTTCCGGTGGGCGAGGCGACGACATAGGACCGCCCCTGCCAGATATCCAGCTTCAGCCGCCGATAGGACAGGATCGCGTTCACCGCCTTCATGCGGCGGCTTTCCTCAGCCCGCCGGGACCGGACGTTATGGTTGCGGGAATAGATACCGGGACGCGCGATGGCATTGGTCCAGTGGTCGTCGCATCCAAGGATTCCGCAAAGCGAGCACATCTTGTTCTCCTGTGCCGGTCGTCGTGGTGACGGACGGGCCTGCTGCCCGTCCGTCCTGTGTCATCTACTGCCAGAGGTCAACCGCGCGGGAACTTCTTGTCATAGTTGTCGGCCATTTCGTTCATGGTCACGAACTTGACGCCCTCATGGGATGCGATGTGCTTGAACAGGCGTTCCAGCATCAAGAGAACCTGCGGACGGCCCGACACATCTGGGTGGATGGTGATCGGGAAGACGGCATAGTCCATGTTTTCGTAAACCCAATCGAACTGGTCCTTCCACATCTGCTCGATGTCGCGCGGGTTGACGAAGCCGTGCGAGTTCGGGGACTTCTTGATGAACATCATCGGCGGCAGGTCGTCCAGATACCAGTTGGCCGGGATCTCGATCAGATCAGTCTCCTCGCCGCGGACCAGGGGCTTCATCCAGTCCTCGGGCTTGCCGGAATAGTCGATCTTGGTCCAGGTATCGCCCACCCGCACGCGATAGGGCGAGAAATCGTTGTGCATCAGCGAGTGGTCGTACTTGATGCCCTTTTTCAGCAGCATCTCGTTCGTGACGTTCGAGAATTCCCACCAGGGCGCGACATAGCCGGTCGGACGCTTGCCCGACAGTTCGGTGATCAGCTCGATGCATTTGTCCAGCACCGCCTCTTCCTGTTCGGCGGTCATGGCGATGGGGTTTTCGTGGCTATAGCCGTGGATGCCGATCTCGTGGCCGCGGTTGGCGACTTCCTTCATCTGCTCGGGGAAGGTTTCGACCGAATGGCCGGGGATGAACCAGGTGGTCTTGATGTCCAGCTTGTCGAAAAGATCCAGCAGGCGCATCGAGCCGACCTCGCCCGCGAACATCCCGCGCGAGATGTCGTCGGGGCTGTCCTCGCCGCCATAGGACCCCAGCCAGCCCGCGACCGCGTCCACATCGATGCCGAAGCCGACAAGAATTTCCTTAGCCATAATATATTCTCCTGTTGTGTCTTTAAGCGTGGATCAGGGTGACCGATTGCGGATCGACCCCAAGGGTGACTGCCGTGCCGGGGGTCAGGGTCCTGACCTCGGGACGGTCGGCATGAACCTCGACCGCGATCTCGTGGTCGTCGGCCAGGCGCACCCGCAGGTGGCCGACCGCGCCGACCAGCTGGCGATGGGTGACGGTTCCGGGCAGGTGGATTTCGCTCGGCGTGTTCAGGGGCGCGATGCGGAAGGCCTCGGCGGGAATGGCGGCAAGTGTCTCGGCACCCGTGCCGACACCCTCGATGATGCCGAAGGGCGTGTCCAGCCGCCCCATGCCCGCCTGCGAGGCCCCAAGCGGCTTGCCCGCCAGCACCGCGTTCGAGCCGATGAAATCGGCCACGAAGGGGGTCGCGGGCCTGCGATACAGTTCCCGCGGCGGCGAGATCTGTTCGACGACGCCGTTCGACATGACGACGACGCGGTCCGACAGGCCAAGCGCCTCGGATTGGGCGTGGGTGACGAAGATGAAGGTGATGCCCAATTCGCGCTGCAGCAGCTTCAGCTCGTTCTGGATGATCCGCCGCAGGTTCGCGTCCAGCGCGCCAAGCGGTTCGTCCAGCAGCAGGATCTCGGGTTCGACGACCAGCCCGCGGGCAAGCGCGATGCGCTGGCGCTGGCCGCCCGACAGCTTGTCGGCCTTGCGGTCGGCATAGGCGTCCAGGTCGAACATGTTCAGGATGCGGTCAACCTTGCGGTCGCGTTCCGCCTTGGGCATGCCCTTGACGTCCAGCCCGAAGGCGACGTTGTCGCGCACGCTCATATGCGGGAACAGGGCGTAGTTCTGGAAGATCATCGACGTGGGGCGCTTTTCGGGCGGCACACGGGTCATGTCGCGGCCCATCATCATCAGGCGGCCGTTGGTGATGTCTTCAAAGCCCGCGATCATACGCAGCGTCGTCGATTTGCCGCAGCCGGACGGCCCGAGGAAGGCGACGAATTCGCCCTTCTCGACCTGCAGGTCGAAGTCGGAAACGGCAACCGTGCCATCGGGATAGGTTTTGCCGACGGAGATCAGCTCTAGATCGTGCAGCATGCGCGCAGCCCTTGTTCAGGATGTGTGACGGGGTGGGACAGGCGGCAAGGGCCGCCCGTCCCCGGCTGTGTCAGGCGTTCAGGAATTCGTCCCACCGCATGATGAGGTGGTCGTATTCATCGGGCCACTGGTGCCAATAGGCGACGTTCGAGGACCGCTCCTCGAGCGAGCCGCCATCGCGCAGATCGCCCGGGTTGATGCCGCGCTCGGCTTCTCCGGTCCAGGGCTTGCCCTCGTACCAGAAGCCGTATTTCTCGGGGTCCATGACGTCCTTGATGTTGACCGAGGGCGAGTAATACCCCTGTTCGGTCACCGCGATGCCCGGTTCGCCCGACAGCCAGAAATCGGCATAGGCGATGACGGCGTCGCGGTTGGCGGTGCCCTTCAGCATCGACGGCCCGATGGCCCAGCCACGGTAACCTTCGCGCGGGTTGGCGTATTTGGCGGGCTTGCCCTGCGCCTTCACGGCCATGACGGCGGGCTGCCATGCGTCGCAGACGACCATCTCGCCCGAGGCCATCAGGTTGACCAATTCGCCGAAATCACCCCAGAGGGCGCGGAACTGGCCGCCCTTCTTCTTCGAGATCAGGAATTTCGCCGCCTCGTCGATCTCTTCCATGGTCGGGTTGCCGGGGTTCGAGGCGTTCAGCAGGCCAAGCGAATTCATCGCCAGAACCGCCTGACCGATGGCGATCAGCGGGTCAACGTTCAGACCCGACTTGCCCTTCCACTTGTCGTCGAACAGTGCGGTCCAGGTGTTGGCTTCTTCTTCGCTGAGGACGTCGGGGTTATAGCCGATCGAGTCGAAATTATAGACCGCCGGAACCATGTACAGCTGGGTCTGCGCCTCATCCGCCCAGATCTGCCCCGAGATCTGCGCCTTGGGATCCCACTTGGGATCGACCTTGGTGAAGATCTCGCGGATGCCGGCCCAATTGGGCAGTTCGGCGGCTGGAATGGTCTCGACGTTGTCGGTGGCGATCAGGGCCGGCAGGCGCTCGGCGATGATTTCCCAGACATCGAAATCCGCGGACCCCGACAGGATCTTGGTCTGCGCATCGGGATAGGTGGACGGCGTCCCCGAAACCGAGCTGACGCCCGAAGCCGCCTTGAACATGTCCAGGATGCGGTCCTGAACGGTCACTGAAAGCCCGGTGGTGCGCAGCTGCTGGTCGCCCAGATTGGCGGCATAGGCCATGCGCGACCAGGGGTGCAGCCCCGACCCCAGGGCCAGCGCGCCGGCGGCGGCGCCATATTGCAGGAAAGAACGTCGGTTGGTTTTCAAGCTCATGTGTCTGTTCCCTGTTGATGACATTTTTGATCTTGTTCCAAGGTCGGGGGGCGGTGGCCGCCCCCCTTGCCGGTTTCAATAGCGACCGGGGGTAAGCCCGCCATCCACGGTGATGACCTGTCCCGTCAGATAGGACGCATCCCGGGACGCCAGGAATTTGATGACGCTGGCGATCTCGGAGGGCTCACCAAGGCGCTGCATGGGGATGTAGGGCGATGCGATCTGGGCCGCGTCCGGGCCAAGGCTGTGGCCGGGGTTCAGAAGCTGGGCCGTGCGGATATAGCCCGGTGCCACGCCGTTCACGCGGATGCCCTTGTCGGCATATTCGACCGACAGCGCCCGGATCAGGCCGATGGCCCCGGCCTTGGCGGTCGAGTAATGGACGTGTTCGTGCCAGCCGTAATGGCTGCCCATGATCGAGGACAGGCAGACGATCGAGGCCCCCGGCTTCATCGCGGGCAGCGCCGGACGGATGACGCGCATCATGCCGTAAAGGTCGATGTCCATGGTCTGGTGCCATTTCTCATCCGTCATCTCGGACATGGGGACGCGCAGGGCGACACCGGCATTGGCGACGATGACATCGATGCCGCCAAAGCGGGCGTTCAGCCCCTCGACCAGCGCATCCGCGTCCTTCGTCGAACGAACATCCAGGGGGTGGAACTCGGCGCTGCCGCCTGCGGCCTCGATCTCGGCGACGACCGCGCGGCCCTCGTCTTCCAGCACGTCGGTGACGATGACGTGGTCACCTTCGGCGCCGAAGGTCAGCGCCGCGGCGCGGCCGATCCCGATCCCTGCGCCGGTGATAAGAACTGTGCGTTTATCCATTTGCTTCATATCCATCTTCTTGCATTCACAGCATCACGTCGCCGGAATTCGGCCCAAGCGTCTGACCGACGAAAAGCGCCGCATCATCCGAGATCAGGAAGGCGACGACACCGCCGACCTCGTCGGACTGGCCAAAGCGCCCAAGCGGCAGTTCGGCACGCTTGGCGGCCTTCCAGTCTTCCGACAGCGCCTCGACCAGCGGGGTGTTGATCGGGCCGGGCGCGACCGCATTGACACGCACGCCCTTGTCCGACACCTCGCGCGCAAGCGATTTCGTCATGCCGATCACCGCCGCCTTGGCCCCGGCGTAATGGACCAGCTCGACCCCGCCGACCTGCCCCAGCTGCGATGCGATATTGACGATGTGGCCCTGGCCCTTCGCCAGCATCGCGGGCAGGCAGGCCCGCGTGCACAGGTAATTGCCACGCACATGGACGGCGAAGATCTTGTCGAACATCGCCGGTTCGATATCGGTGAAGCGGGCCTGATGGCCGAAGCCCGCATTGTTCACCAGGATCTCGGGGGCGGCCATGTCGGCGGTGATGCCCGCGACCATGGCATTGACCTGATCCTCGTTGCTGACATCGGCGGCATAGGCGCGGGCCTGCCCCCCCGCCGCGGTGATCTGCGCGACGGTCTGATCGGCGGCGTCGATCGTCAGGTCGTTCACGGCGACCTTGTGACCATCTGCGGCAAGGCGGCGTGCGATGGCGGCACCGATGCCGGACCCTGCGCCTGTGACAAGAGCGATCATCACCCGTCCTCCTGCCCTTTGAAGCGCGAGGCCTTGGCGGTGAAACGCTTCATCAGCAGGCCATAGATCGCCAGCAGCGTGAAGCTGAAGATCGTGGTCAGCACCCCGAAGGCAAAGAGGTTGGGATAGATCTCGACCGAGAACGTCCCGTAGATCGCCAAGGGCAGGGTCAGTTCACGACCGACGGTAAAGATCGTCCGCGAAAACTCGTCATAGCTGAGGGTGAAGGAAAACAGCATCGCCGACAGCACGCCCGGGAAGATGATCGGGAAAGTCACGCGGCGGAAGGTCTGGGCCGGGCTGACCCCAAGCGACAGCGAGGCTTCCTCGACCGTGCGGTCGAAGCGGTTGAAGATCGCCAGCATCACCAGGAAGGCGAAGGGATAGGTATAGACCACATGCAGCACGAAGGACGTGCCGAACCAGGCCCGAGAGATGCCAAGGGTGTTGGACAGCAGCGCCATCCCCAGACCCACCAGAACACCGGGCACCATCATCCCCAGAATGATTAGATAAAAGGCCGGACCGGACCCCCGGAACTTGGTGCGGAAGGCCTCGGCGCTCATGACGCCCAGGATGGTCGAGACCACGGTCGTCATGAAGGCCAGGATCATCGAACGGACAAGGCTGTCACCCACCGGAAGCTGCGAGACACGCGACGGCTCCGTCAGGCCCAGCAGGTGCTGGTACCAATAGGTTGACCATTCGCGGATCGGGAATTGCGGACCGCCATCGGCACTTTGGAACGACAGGATCGCAAGAACGATCATCGGACCATAGAGAAACAGCAGGAAGATAGCCGAATAGACGGCAAGCGTGGGTCGAAGAATGCGCGATTCCATGGCTCACATTTCCTTTCGCAGATCGACGATCCGCAGCGCCATCGCGATGACGGCGGCGATGATGATGGTCAGGACGACACCGGCCACGGCAGCAAAGGCCCATTTCAGCGATCCGACCTGGCTGACGATGATGTTGCCCAGCAGGTTGACCTTGCGGCCCGACAGCGATGCGGCGGTGGCGAATTCGCCCAGCACCATGACCGACACGAAGATCGCGCCCACCATCACGCCCGGCAGCGACAGCGGCAGGATGATGCGGCGGAAGATCGTGCCGAAGGATGCGCCCAGATCGCGGGCGGCCTCGATCACCGAAGGGTCGATCCGGCCCAACATGAAGGTAATGGGACCGACCATGAAGACCACATAGATCTGGGTCATGCCGACCAGCACCGAAAATTCCGAGAACAGCAGGAAGGTCAGCGGTTCATTGATGATCCCAAGATTTATCAGGATCGTGTTGACCGCACCCTCGGTCCCCAGCATCGGACGCCAAGCGATCACGCGGATCAGGAACGATGTCCAGAACGGGATGACGCAAGCGACCAGAAGGGCGGTCTGAAGCGTCTTGTTGCGGACGAACAGCCCGATGAACAATGCGACCGGATAGCCGACCAGAACGGTGGCGACCAGGACGATCGCCCAGATGCGCAGCGTGGTCCAGATCGCGCCCAGATAGGTGGACGACCCAAGGAACCGTTCCCAGCTTTCGGTCGTCAGGGTCGGGTTGACCGCGAAGGTGGTCTGCGTCCAGAAGGACACATAGACCACCATGGCCATCGGCAGCACCATGAACAGCGACATCCACAAAAGACCGGGCGTCAGCAGCGCCAACGCGCGACGCCGGTCCTTCTTTTCGCGCAAAAGGGCCGGCGATACCGTCTTGTCGGGCTGCGTCTCTATCGACAGGGTCGTCATCATGCGGCTCCGTGAAACTGGCGCACCGCATCCGGCGCGAAGTGAAGATCATAGCTGTCGCCTTCGACCATGTCGGGCAGGCGTGGCTGGCTGAGGTGGTCGATAATCTGCAAAAGGCTTCCGTCCTGCGCGCGGAAGAAGAAGACCGCGGTCGGCCCGTTGAACTCTCCGGTCAGGTATTTCGCCCGCAGATGGGGCCGCCCTTCGGGCGCGCGGTCTGCGGCGCTGGCGTCGATCTGGTCGAAGCGCACCGCGATTGTCCCCTGCCCCACAGAACCGGCGCACAGGGCGGCGTCGAAGATGTTCCAAGCGTTCATGTGCCGCGCCGAGGCGGCGTTCATCGGCTCGGCGAAAAGCTGGTCGGGCACACCGGTCTGGACGATGCGGCCATCGGCCAGCACCGCGACCTTGTCGCCCATCATCAGCGCCTCGGTCTCGGACCCGGTGACATGCAGGAAGCTGACCTTCAGGCGTTCGCGGATTGCCTTCAGTTCGTCGCACATGCGCGAACGCAGGTTGGCA
The DNA here is from genome assembly GCF_042466435.1 of Paracoccus sp. R86501. Taxonomy (NCBI): domain Bacteria; kingdom Pseudomonadati; phylum Pseudomonadota; class Alphaproteobacteria; order Rhodobacterales; family Paracoccaceae; genus Paracoccus; species Paracoccus sp. R86501. The sequence continues at coordinate 49,449 of NZ_JAXHPZ010000005.1, read as the reverse complement.
TCCAGCGCGCCAAGCGGTTCGTCCAGCAGCACGATGCGCGGTTCGGTGACCAGCGTCCGGGCCAGTGCGACACGCTGGCGCTGACCGCCCGAAATGGCCCCGACGCCGCGATGGCCGAAACCGTCCAGGCCCACCAGTTCCAACGCGTTATCCGTGCGGTCCTTGATCTCTTTCTCATTCTGCAGCGGCGCATTCGCGCGATGGCGCAGACCGAAAGCGACGTTCTCGAACACGCTGAGATGCGGGAAAAGCGCGAAATTCTGGAAGACGAACCCGATGTCGCGAAGATGCGACGGCCGCCCGTCGATCCGTTCGCCATCGATCGAGATGACCCCGTCGTCGGGTTCCTCGAAGCCCGCGATCAGACGCAGCAGCGTGGTCTTGCCCGACCCCGACGCCCCCAGAAGGGACATGTAGGTGTCGTCCGGAACTGTAAAATCGACCCCATCCAAGGCGGTCGTGTCACCATAGGTGCGTCTTACTCGGCTCAATGTCAGCACTGGGCCCTCCTTGGCTCTGGTTTTCTAGATACAAACATCATCTTTGCGATTCGGGTCGATAAAATGACTTTTGCATACGAAAGTCTTATTAAGTGCGGGAAATGGAGGCACTTCGGGGCAGACACCCCGTGCGGTCCTAAAATTTGGACAGTCCTTGCTTACAAACCGGGCTTGCGTCGGGAAGCTTGCGTCGTGCAAAACGATTTTTTGCATACAGTGAATATCCTCCCGGCATGATTTGGAAACGCATATAGTCAACGAATTCCGGGACCCGAGCGCGAGATGCCGATGTCAGAAGACGCCTTCGAAAATTACGACAAACGTGCGCCCCTGTTCGAAGTGGCCGCCGATTTCATCCGGAAGAATATTTCGCTCGGCCATTTGAAGCCCGGGCTGGTCCTGCTGGAGAGTGCGCTTTCCGAACGTCTGGACATGTCGCGCGCAACACTGAAGCGCGCGCTGGAGATTGCCGAGGCCGATGGATTGGTCGAACGATTTTCCGGGCGGGGCTTCATCGTGTCGGGCGACAGCGCGGAACCGCTGCGTGAAGACCTGCGCCAGATCCAGCTTGACCACTCGTCGCTCTCGGACAGCCTCGGCAAGCCCAGCTGGAGCCGCGTTTACGACGACGTCTCGTTCCACGTCACCCGCTGCCCGATCTTTGGTTCATACCGCATTCTCGAGGCGCAGATGGCCGAGGAATACGGCGTGTCCCGCACGATCATCCGCGACGTTCTGGGGCGTTTGCAGGAACGCGGTCTGGTGCAGAAAAGCAAGACGTCGCGCTGGATGGTCGAGCGGCTTACGTCCAGACGGATCAAGGACAAATACGATCTTCGCAATATCCTTGAGGTTGCTGCCCTTAAATCAGCCCAGCTGCCGTTTCAGGACATCCAGAAACTGGTAGACAGGATCCGGCAGCTTTCCACGCAGGAACGGCTGGCCGAGGATCAATGGCGCGCGCTTGACCGCAAGTTCTTCGAGCTGGTGATCCTGACGACGCCGAACAAGGATCTTGCGGATTGCGCCTCGGCGAACCGGCTTGCGCTCGAGGCTTGCCAAGCGGCGCTGTTCTCGCTTGGCCTTCCGCCCGACAAACAGTCCCTGCAAGAGCTGCAGCAGGTGCTTGAACTTGCGCTGTCAGGATCGGTCTCGGCGGCGGCCAGCATGCTTTCGACACATTTGACCAAGCTATCCGCACGAACCATCGCGCAGATGAAAATCACGGCGATCATCGAGCCCCCGGATTTCCCGGCCTATCTGCAACCCTACCAGCATAGGGAAACCCGCTGACATGACGTCAGGGTGGCACTTTCTTGGCTGACGCCAATCCTGAACGCATGGCGTTTCGCCATTCCGAACAAAATGCCAGTTGCAACATGGGATGACCGTGGCGGCGATCGTCACATGCTAAGGATCGACCACGGGTGGGCTGCCATTTTCCAGCATGATCCAGCGTCTATGTCGATAAAGCACATGCGCAGGTGGTCCGGATTTCTTCCAGCAAGACCTTGCGGCACAGGGCCAGTTCATCGGCACGGATGAATTCGTCCGCACGATGTGACCGTTCGATTTTACCGGGTCCGCAGATGACGGATGGAATACCCGCCGCTGCGAAAACTCCGGCCTCGGTGCCATAGCTGACGGCCAGAACGGTCGGGCGTCCGGATCGGGCCGACAAGCGATGGGCCAGCGAAGGATCCGAAGCCGCGCGAAGGGCGGGATAAGCGGCCAGAACGCGATGTGTGGCACCTTCGGGCAAGCCGGCCACAAGGCCCGCGATGACCGTTTCGGGCGGGTGATCGGGAATGCCCCGCGCCTCGATCAGCACCTTGGCCATATCGGGGATGATGTTGACGGCCGTGCCGCCTGTGATGACCCCGGCCTGTAGGGTCGAACAGGGCGGATCGAAGGCGGCATCGAATGGACCCGTCAGACGCAGCGCACGGGCCATCTCCTCAACCTGCAGGGCAAACCGGGCGGCGGGATAGATCGCATTCATACCTCGTGCAGGGTCCGAGCTGTGGCCGGGGGTGCCTGCAAAGGTCACCTCGACCGTCTGCTTGCCCTTATGCGCCAGAACCGGCGACATGTCCGAAGGCTCGCCCACGATGCAGGCCAATGGCGGCGCGATCAAATCTGGCAGGCGCGCGATCAGATGCGGCACGCCCTGACAGCCGATCTCTTCGTCGCAGGAAATTGCGAAATGGACCGGACGGTGCAGGTCCGCAGCTAGCAGATCGGGCAGCAGATCAAGCATGACGGCCAGAAAGCCCTTCATGTCGCTGGTGCCGCGGCCCACCAATCGGTCGCCCTGCGCGGTCAGGCGGAACGGATCGCTGGACCACTGCTGCCCGTGGGCCGGGACGACATCGCTATGCCCCGACAACATCAGACCTGGCACATCCGCCGGACCGATGCTGGCCAGAATGTTCCAGCGCCCCTCGGGGGTGGGCAGGCGGTGCAGGGTCACGCCGGGCCGGTCCAGATGCGTGCAGATGGCATCGGTGATGGCATCGTTCGGCGTTCCGGGCAGCGAGGGGATGGCCACAAGTTCGGCCAGAATATCCGTCAGGGTCATGGGCTCTCCTTTTCAGGCAGTCTGCGCGGCGGCGGGCGCAGATGCTGCCGAAGGCGGGGGGGCGGAACGGGACAATCCACTGTGTCCTGGTGGAAACCGCGCAAAAACTGCTTGGCGCCCTGCCCTAATCTGGCGTTGCAACAAACCGGATGCCCGCCATGCCCCAAAGCTTTGACCCAGACTGCATCGACCTGCCCCTTGGCCATGTCATCGACGGCAAGCTGGTTCCGGCAAAGGGCGTGCTGCCGATGTTCCGGCCCTCGGACGGGGCGGAACATGCGGCCTGCCCCGTGGCCGATGCCGCGATGGTGGATCGCGCCGTAGAAAGCGCGCGCAATGCGCAGGCGGCGGGATGGGGGTCGGCTACGCCCCGCGACCGGACCCGCGCCCTGCACAGGTGGGCCGACCTGATCGAAGCCGACGCCCCCACCCTTGCACCGCTGGAGGCGTTGTCATCGACCCGCCCCGTCGCACAGCTGGCGCAAGGCGACATTGCCGTCACTGCCGAACAGATCCGCTTTTTCGCCGAGATGGCCGATAAGGAAGGCGGCGATCTGGCGCCCACCCGCGATGCTTCGCTTGGGATGACGGTCACCGAGCCTTACGGCGTGGTGGGGGCGATCACGCCATGGAACTTTCCGATCTCGATGGCGGGGTGGAAGCTGGGGCCCGCGCTGGCGGCGGGCAATGCCGTGGTGCTGAAACCGTCCGAGATGACGCCCTTTTCCACCATCCGGCTGGCGCTGCTGGCGGTGCAGGCGGGCATCCCGGCGGGGCTGGTCAATGTGGTTCTGGGCGACGGGCCGGTAACGGGGAACGCCATCACCGGCCATCCGGACGTGGCCAAGGTCAGCTTTACCGGATCCACGGGGGCAGGACGTGCCATCATGGGCAATGTGGCCCGCACCGGCATGAAGCCGATGACGCTGGAGCTGGGCGGAAAATCCCCCCAGATCGTCTTTGCCGATGCCGATCTCGATCTGGCCGCCGATGCCATCGCGCGGTCCATCACCTTCAACGCCGGTCAGGCCTGCGTGGCGGGCAGCCGGGTGATCGCCGACAATCGCATCCTGCCGGACCTTGCCGCGCGGCTGGTGGCGCGGATGGTGCCCGACCGCCCCGGCCCGACATGGGATGCGGCGACGGGCTATGCGCCGATCATCTCGGACCGGCAGTTGCGGCAGATCGGCGGCATCGTGGATGATGCGGTTGCACAGGGGGCGACGCTGCTGACCGGCGGCGCGGCGATGGACCGCCCCGGCTATTTCTATGCGCCGACGCTGCTGGCTGATGTCGCGCCGGACAGCCCCGCCATTCTGCAGGAAATCTTTGGCCCCGTCCTGACGATCCAGGGCTTCGATGATGAGGATCAGGCGATGACCCTGTCGGACCACCCGACCTATGGGCTGTGCGCGGGCATCTTTACACGCGACCTGTCGCGGGCCATGCGTATGATGCGGCGGGTCCGGGCAGGCACGGTCTGGATCAACCGATACGGCCGTTCGCGCGATCACATCCTGCCGACCGGGGGCAAAGGCCAATCGGGCATCGGCAAGGATCTGGGCCGCGAGGCCTATCACGCGAACCGCCAGTCCAAGACCGTGCTGATCGACATCTGAGGAGCCCTGAATGACCCATCGCATCGCCCTGATCCCCGGAGACGGCATCGGCATCCCCGTGACCCAAGCCGCGATGCGCGTGGTCGCGGCCAGCGGCGCCGACGTCGGCACCGAAACCTTCCCTTGGTCCTGCGACCATTACCTGCAGCATGGCACCATGATGCCCGATGACGGCATCGACACCCTGCGCGCCTTCGATGCGATCTTTCTGGGCGCAGTCGGCTGGCCCGCCCGCGTCCCCGATAGCGTATCTCTGCATGGTCTGCTGCTGCCCATCCGCAAAGCCTTTGTGCAATACGCCAACATCCGCCCCCACCGCCTGCTGGAAGGCGTCGAGGGGCCGCTGAAAACCCGCGACTTCGACATCCTCTGCATCCGCGAAAACACCGAGGGCGAATATTCCGGCGCCGGCGGCCGCGTCCACCAAGGCACCCCGGACGAGGTCGCGGTCGAAACCTCGATCTTCACCCGCGCGGGCGTCGAACGCATCCTGCGCTTCGGCTTCGAACAGGCGCGGGCGCGTCGGGGCAAGCTGGCGTCGGTCACCAAATCGAACGCGCAGCGTCACAGCATGGTCTTCTGGGACGAGGTCACCGACGAACTGGCCGCCGAATATCCCGATGTGCAGGTCAGCCGCTATCATATCGACGCCATGTGCGCGCGCATGGTCATGGCCCCCGAGAGCCTTGACGTGGTCGTGGCCTCGAACCTGTTTGGCGACATCCTGACCGATCTGGGCGCGGCCATCCAGGGGGGCCTGGGCTTTGCGGCTTCGGCCAATATCGACCCGACGCGCAAGAACCCTTCGATGTTCGAACCCGTCCACGGATCGGCACCGGACATCGCCGAACAGGGCATCGCCAACCCGATGGCCGCCTTCTGGTCGGCAGCGATGATGCTGGACCATTTGGGTCAGACCGATCCCGCCGCCCGCATCATGGCCGCCATCGAGGCCACCACCGCGCGCGGCATGGGCACCCATCCGGGCCGCGACACCACCGATGCCATCACCCAAGCCGTTCTGACCCAGCTGGAGACCTGACCCATGACGATCCACGCCCCCATTTCCCGACTGTCCGACCCGGACCTGATGCGCCAGCAGGCGCTGATCGGGGGGGCGTGGGTCGATGCCGAAGACGGCGCGACGGTCGATGTGACCGACCCCGCCACCGGCAATGTGCTGGGCAGTGTGCCCGACATCTCGGGCGGGCAGACACGCGATGCGATCATGGCCGCCAATGCCGCCTTCGCTGCATGGCGCCGTCGTCCCGCCGCCGAGCGGGCCGATCTGCTGATGGCGTGGCACGACCTGATGATCGCCGCGACCGAGGATCTGGCGCTGATCATGACGCTGGAACAGGGCAAGCCGCTGGCCGAAGCACGCGGCGAGATCGCCTATGGCGCCAGCTTCATCAAGTGGTTCGCCGAGGAAGCCCGCCGCATCGAAGGTCAGATCATCGCCGCCCCCACCGACGACCGCCGCATCCTGGCCATGAAGGAACCCGTCGGCGTATCCGCCATCATCACGCCGTGGAATTTTCCGAACGCGATGATCACCCGCAAGGTCGGCCCGGCGCTGGCCGCGGGCTGCACCGTGGTCGTCAAGCCGTCGGAATTCACGCCGTTTTCGGCGCTGGCCCTTGGGGTTCTGGCCGAACGGGCGGGCATCCCTGCGGGCGTCATCAACATCGTGACCGGCATGCCAACGGCGATCGGCGCCGAACTGACGGCCAACGCGACGGTGCGCAAGCTGTCCTTTACAGGCTCGACCCGCGTGGGCTCGATGCTGATGGGGCAATGCGCCCCCACCGTCAAACGCCTGTCGCTGGAATTGGGCGGCAACGCACCTTTCATCGTCTTCGACGACGCCGATCTGGATGCGGCGGTCGAAGGCGCCATCGCGTCCAAGTTCCGCAATGGCGGGCAGACCTGCGTCTGTTCCAACCGCATCTTCGTTCAGGACGGCATCCATGATGCCTTCGTGGAACGGCTGTCCGCCAGGGTTTCGGCCATGAAGGTCGGCCCCGGAACCGATGCGGGGACCCAGATCGGCCCGATGATCAACAGCGCTGCGCTGGACAAGATCCAGGCCCATATCGCGGACGCCACCGCCAAGGGTGCGCGCATCGCGGCGCAGGCCCCCGCGCCGGACGGTCAATATGCCCGCCCCACCGTCCTGACAGGGGCGACCGCCGATATGCGTCTGGCATCCGAGGAAACCTTCGGCCCCGTCGCCCCCATCTTCCGCTTCACCGACGAAGCCGAGGCCGTAGAGGCCGCCAATGCCACCCCCTTCGGTCTGGCGGCCTATTTCTACACCCGTGACCTGTCGCGGGCCTTCCGCGTGGGCGAGGCGCTGGAGTTCGGGATGGTCGGCCTGAATACAGGCGCGCTCAGCATGGCCGTCGCCCCCTTCGGCGGGGTCAAGCAATCGGGCCTCGGGCGCGAAGGCGCGCGGGCGGGCATCGAGGAATACCTGGAAACCAAGGCCTTCCACATGGCTGGCCTATGACGCGACGGTGCCGGGGGTTCCCCAAGGGGCCCGCGGCCCCTTGGGCGTGGGGGCGCGGGGGAGCAGGCTCCCCCGCCTTTCCCCTCAGCCGACGATCACATAGATCTTGCGCACCGTCTCAATCGTCTTCCAGACACCGCGATACCCGGGTTTCATGATGAAACTGTCGCCCTTGCGAAAGACGCGTGGCGCATGGCCTTCTTCGGTCAACTCGATCACGCCCTCCAGCAGGTGACAGAACTCGAAGCTGTCACCCTTGATGGAATGGTTCTGGCCGGGGGTGGATTGCCAGATGCCCGTGCGGACATGCCCGTCACCCGTGTCATCAAAGGCCCATGTCAGGAAGTCCGGATCACCCGCGATCAGCTTTTCGGGGGCGCATTTGCCCGGTACGGGTTCGCCGGCCTCGGCCAGATCGATCTTCTTCAGCAGCGGCATCAGCCCACCTTGTCATTGAATTTGTAATACATCCCCACCAACGGCAGGAACCACGGCTTGCCCGAATGCAGCGGCACCGCCTGCCACGGCAGGTCCTGCCACGGGTTCGCGCGATCGCGCCCCATGATCCGGTCCGCCATGATCTCGCCCATATGGGTGGCGATCTGCGCGCCATGGCCGGAATAACCCATCGAAAACCACAGGCCCTCGGCCTGCCCCGCGCGTGGAAAGCGGTCGGCGGTCATATCCACCAACCCGCCCCAGCAATAGTCGATGCCGACATCGCCCAGCTGCGGAAAGACCTGCGCCAGCGCCGCCTGCAGCACCGCACCGCTTTTCGCATCCGACCGCTGGTCAGACCGGGCAGAAAACCTCGCCCGTCCGCCCCAGATCAGCCGACGGTCCGGCGTCAGGCGGAAATAGTTTCCGATATTCATCGAGTTCACATAGGTCCGGTCGCCCGGCACGCTGCCCGCGATCTGATCCTCGGACAGGGGCTGTGTGGCGATGATGAAGCTGCCCACAGGCACGATCCGGCGTCGGAACCACGGGAAGGCGTCACCCGTATAGGCCCCCGTCGCCAGCAGCACCTGCCCCGCCGTCATAGCCCCGCGCGGCGTATCCAGCCGCCAGCCTGCGCCTTGGCGCGTCCGCGCGGTGACGGGGGCATCCTGAAAGATCACCGCGCCACGGCGCACCGCAGCCTCGGCCAGCCCCACCACGAACTGCCCCATATGCATCATCGCGCTTTTGCGCTGCAACATGCCGCCATGAAAGGCGTCGCTGTTGACCTCGGCCTGCAGCGCGGGTTTGTCCAGCCATTCGGTTTGGGGATCGGCCTCGCGGTGGACCGCTTCGAAATTGCGCCGCATCGCCGCGACATGGCCGGGTTTTGATGCCAGCTTCAGCTTGCCCGACCGGCGGAAATCGCAATCCATGCCTTCCTCGGCGATGATGCGTTCGATCGTCTCAATGCCCGCATCGAAAGCGTGATACAGCTCGCGCGCCTTCGCCGCCCCGAAACGCGCCATCGCCGCAGGATAGCTGTGGGCGATGCCGTTGTTCAGATGCCCGCCATTGCGCCCCGATGCCCCCGCCCCGACCAACGCGGCCTCCAGCACGACGACGGATTTGCCTTCCATCGCCAGACGACGCGCCGCGCCAAGGCCCGTGAAGCCCGCGCCGATCACGGCGACGTCGTATTCGCCCGCGACCGGTCCCTGCGCGGCTGCGCCGAAAGCCGGCGCGCTGTCCTGCCAATAGGGGACGTGTTTCACAGCCCGAAAACCCCTGGCAGGCCGCCGATATCGGCGATTTCGGTATAGCCGTAATAGGGGTTCGCCGGTTCATGGCCACGATTGACCCAGACCTTCCGGTCGATCCCCATGTCATGGGCGGTCATCAGGTCATAGCGGAACGACGAGGACACATGGCAGATGTCCTTGGGCCCGCAGCCCAGCTTCTGCAGCATGTATTCGAAACCGTTCATCTGCGGCTTGTAGCTGCCGGTTTCCTCGGCGGTGATGACCATGTGGAAGGGCGCGCCCAGCTTTTCGACATTGGACATGATCTGGCTGTTCATCGCGTTCGACAGGATCACCAGCGGGATTTCCTTGGCAACCTTGGCCAGACCGGCGGGCACATCGGGATGTGGCCCCCAGGTGGGAACCTCATCATAGATACGAACCGCGTCTTCGGGGCGGAAGGGCACGCCATTGGCGCGGCAGCTGCGTTCCAATGCGTTGTGGACGACCTCGGCATAGGGTTTCCACGCGCCCAGAACCTCATCCATACGATAGGCCGCGAAATTCCGGATGAATTGTTCCATCGCGGGGGCGGACAGCGTGTCGCCATAGATGCGACGCGCCGCGCCCGCCATGTCGAAATTGGTCAGCGTGCCGTAGCAGTCGAAGGTGATGAACTTGGGGCGGATATACATGACAATGACCTCTGGTTGATCTGGGTTGATCCAAGCCTAGGCCCGCCACGCCGGACGCACGCACCGCATCCGCGCCCCCGCAAGGCAGATTTCACCGTAATCGCCGCGGCCCACCGCAGGATATGTCACGAAGCCTCCATTTCGCCCCCTCTCGGTCCCCGCGCGGCCTGCCACCCTGCCTGCCCGCGCGGCATATCCTGCGGCGGCCCCAAGGGCGAACGGCGCAAGATTGTGCCATGCCGCGGTCAACGGCCGCAGATGCCGCCCGCCCCGCGCCAGACTGGGGCCACACGATCCGGAGGTTCCATGTCCGTCACCCTGTCCCTTGCCCCCTTCGCACCCGAGCATCTGCCCGCTGCGCTGGCCCTTTCGCAGGCCGAAAGCTGGCCCCACCGCGCCGAGGACTGGGCGCTGCTTTTGTCGCTCAGCAAGGGCGTGGTCGCGCTGCATGACGGTCAGGTCGCAGGAACGGCGCTGGTCACGCACTTTGGCGATGTCGGGCTGGTCAACATGATCATCGTGGGCAAGGCGCTGCGCGGACGCGGCTTGGGACGCAAGCTGGTCGAGGGCGCGATGGCCACCGCGCCGGTCCCCGAACACCGCCTGATCGCGACCGAGGCCGGCCTGCCCCTCTATCGCAAGATGGGCTTCGTCCCGACCGGAGAGATCGTGCAGCATCAGGGCACCGTTGCGCCTGTTTCCGCGCCGGGTGGCATCACATGGGCCACGCTGAACGACGCGCCCGCGTTGGCGGCATTGGACCGCTCCGCCACCGGCATGGAGCGCCGCCCGCTGATCGACGCGCTGCTGCAACAGGGCCGCATTGCCGTCCGTCGCGAAGGTGACCAGATGATGGCTTGGGCCGCCATCCGCCGTTTTGGCCGCGGTCTGGTCGCGGGGCCGGTCATCGCGCCAGATGCTGACATTGCGCAGCGACTGCTGGCCCATGTCATGGCCGACCATTCCGGCGCTTTCCTGCGTGTGGACACGCAGGCCGACAGCGGGCTGTCGCCTTGGCTCGAAACGCTGAACCTGCCCCGCGCGGGGGGTGGCATCGCGATGTCAACGGCCCCGCAACCCCATACAGCCCCGATCCGCAGCTTTGCCCTCGCCGCTCAGGCGCTTGGTTGAAAGGACCCGTCATGCTTGCCAATTCCCTGGTCGAACTGGACCGCGCCCACCTGATCCACCCCGTCGCCAGCTGGCGCGGCCACGAAGCGGCGGGCCTGCGTCTGCTGACCCATGGCGATGGCGCGACCGTCCGCGACAGCGAGGGGCGCGAGCTGATCGACGGCTTCGCGGGCCTTTGGTGCGTCAACGCCGGCTATGGCCAGCCAAGCGTGATCGAGGCCGCGACGCGGCAGATGCAGGACCTGTGCTATGCAACGGGCTATTTCGGGCTGGGCTCCGAACCCGCTGTCCGGCTGGCCGCCCGTCTGGCCGAGGCTGCCCCCGGCGATCTGGACCACGTCTATTTCACGCTTGGCGGATCGGATGCGATCGACAGCACGGTCCGCTTCGTGCGCTATTACTGGCACGCGCGCGGGATGCCGACAAAGCAACATTTCATCTCGGTCCAGCAGGGGTATCACGGGTCTTCCACGGCGGGCGCGGGGCTGACCGCCCTGCCCACCTTCCATGCGGGATTTGGCGTGCCCTATGACTGGCAGCACAAGATCCCGACGCATGATCTGTATCGCAACCCGGTCGGGTCGGACCCGCGCGCCGTCATTGCCGCATCGCGCCAGCACCTGCTGGACAAGGTCGAGGCGCTTGGCGGTCCCGAACATGTCGCCGCCTTCTATGTCGAACCGATCCAAGGCTCGGGCGGGGTGCTGGTCCCGCCTGCGGGCTGGATGAAGGCGATGCGCGACCTGTGCTCTGATCTGGACATCCTGTTCATCGCCGATGAAGTCATCACCGCCTTTGGCCGCACCGGCCCGCTGTTTGCCTGCGCCGATGAAGACATCGTCCCCGATTTCATCACCACGGCCAAGGGTCTGACCTCGGGCTATGTTCCGATGGGGGCCGTCTTTATGTCCGACAGCGTCTATCAGGTGATCGCCGACGGGGCAGGCAAGGCCTCGGTCGGTCATGGCCAGACCTATTCCGCGCATCCGGTCTCGGCGGCCGTCGGGTTGGCGGTGCTGGACCTTTATCAAGGGGGTCTGCTGGAGAATGGCCGCATCATGGGCGAACGCCTGCAGGCGGGGCTGGCCTCGCTGGCCGACCACCCGCTGGTCGGCGACGTACGCGGGCGCGGCATGCTGGCTGCGGTCGAGCTTGTGACCGACAAGGATGCCAAGACCCCCCTGCCCGCGGCCGCAGACCCCGCGATCCGTATCTTTGATCGCGCTTGGGACAATAGTCTGGTGCTGCGTGCCTTTGGCTGGGGTGTTCTGGGATATGCACCGCCGCTGTGTTGCACCGCCGATCAGATCGACCAGATCGTGGAACGCACCCGCAAGGTTCTGGACCTGACTTTGGAGGACCCCGATATCCGCAAGGCGATGCGCTGATGTCGGTTCTATACCTGTCCGACCCCGCCCGGGGCGAGGTCTTTGCGCGCATCTTTGCGGATACCATGCCCGATCTGCCCTTTCATATCGGCAGCGCACCCGATCCGGCTGCGGTGGAATACATGGTCGCTTGGACTCCGCCCGCAGATCTGTCGGCCTATCCCAACCTGCGGCTGATCTTTTCCGTCGGCGCAGGGGTCGATCAGTTCGACATGTCGGCCCTGCCCCCACAGGTCGGCATCGTGCGGATGCTGGAGCCAGGTATCGCGCGGCAGATGGTACAGATGGCCGTGATGGCCACCTTGTCACTGCATCGGGACATGCCCGCCTATCTGGATCAGGCGCAGCGCGGCCAGTGGCAGGCGCTGACGACCCGCGATGCCGCGCAAACCCGCGTCGGTGTCATGGGACTGGGCCAACTGGGTCACGCAGTGCTGGCGGGGTTAGCGCCCTTCGGCTTTGACCTTGCAGGCTATAGCCGCAGCCCGCGCGACATTCCGGGCGTGGATTGCACGACCGACCTTGCCACCTTTCTGGCGGGCAGCGACATCGTGGTCTGCCTGCTGCCCCTGACCGACCAAACGCGTGGCATTCTTGATGACGCCTTCTTTGCCGCGCTGCCCGATGGCGCGCATCTGGTCCATCTGGGCCGGGGCGCGCAGCTGGATACCGACGCCCTTGGTCGCGCATTGGAAGGGCGGCTGGCCTCGGCCTGGTTGGACGTGACCGACCCAGAACCCCTGCCGCAGGATCACTGGCTGTGGTCGCACCCCCGCGTGATCGTGACGCCCCATGTCGCCAGCCAGACCAATGCGGCCCAAGGCGCTGCCCATGTCATCGCGGGCATCCGCGCCGACCGCGCGGGGCAGACGGCACCGGGGCTGGTCGATCGCGACCGCGGCTACTGAGGGGCGCCGTGCCGCGATCCGCCCCGGCTGCGGAACAATCTGCGGCGGGGGGGGCAAATTCAAAGTTTTCGGTGGCGTGCGTGGCGCGACACTGGGGACCATGGCGGGACCGACCTGCCACATGACCGGGCCGAGGGCGGATCAACCGTCACACCCGTTCCGCGGCGAAAGCGCCGCACGGATTTCGCAGGAAGCGCCGGACGGGCGCGACCCATCACAACAGGGATGACCGGAATGACCGACAAGATCACGAACTGGACCCGGGGCGACGACGCCATGGTCGAAGACGCCATCCGCCGCGGCGCCAGCCGTCGCGAGCTGCTGCGCATGTTCATGCTGGGCGGCGTCGCGATGGCCGCCGGCGGCGGCATTCTGGGGCGTGCAGGCGCGGCCATGGCGCAAACCCCCGTCATGGGCGGCCATCTGCGCGCCGCCGCCTGGTCGTCTTCGACCGCCGATACGCTGGACCCCGCAACGGGTTCGGGGGCGACCGACTATGTCCGCGCCTGCGCCTATTACAATCGCCTGACCAATCTGGACGAACATGGCGAACTGGTGATGGAACTGGCAGATGCCGTCGAATCCGATGATGCCAAGGTCTGGACGGTGACGCTGAAATCGGGTGTGACCTTCCATGACGGCAAGACCCTGACCGCCGATGACGTGGTCTATTCGATGATGCGCCACAAGGACCCGGCCACAGGCTCCAAGGTCGCTGCCATGGCCGAACAGATCACCGAGGTCCGGGCCGAGAACCCGACCACCGTCCGCATCACGCTGGCCGCACCCAATGCCGACCTGCCGACCATTCTGGCACTGCACCACTTCATGATCGTGGCGGATGGCACCACCGATTTCAGCAAGGGCAACGGCACCGGCGCCTTCGTGTCGCAGGACTTCCAGCCGGGCGTGCGTTCGCTTGGCGCCAGAAACGAGAATTACTTTGGCCAGAAGGCCAATATCGAAAGCTTCGAGTATTTCGCCATCTCCGATGACAATGCGCGCGTGAACGCGGTGCTGTCGGGCGATATCCACATGGGGGCCTCGGTCAAGCCGCAGTTCATCCGCATGGTCGAAGGCCAGCCCGGCGTCGTGCTGTCCAAGACCACATCGGGCAATTACACCAATCTCAACATGCGGCTGGACATGGCGCCCGGCGACAAGGCTGGCTTTGCCGAGGGCATGAAGTACCTGCTGAACCGAGAGCTGATCCAGAAATCGGCCATGCGCGGTCTGGCCGAGATCGGCAACGACCAGCCCATCGCCCCCATCAGCCCCTTCCACAACGCCGATCTGAAGCCCCGCGAATACGATCCCGAACGCGCCAAGTCGCTGTTCGACAAGGCGGGCCTTCTGGGCCAGCGCATCGAGGTCATCAGCTCGGACGCGGCATCCTCGGCCAATGACATGGCGATGATCCTGCAGCAGGCCGGGTCCGAGATCGGGATGAACTTCGACGTCCAGCGCGTGCCTTCGGACGGGTATTGGTCGAACTACTGGCTGAAGGCGCCGGTCCATTTCGGCAATATCAACCCGCGCCCGACGCCCGACATCCTGTTCTCGCTGCTCTATGCATCGGACGCGCCGTGGAACGAAAGCCAGTACAAATCCGAGAAATTCGACAGCATGCTGGTCGAGGCGCGCGGCGAATTGGACTTTGCCCGCCGCAAGGAGATCTATGGCGAAATGCAGGTGATGATCTCGAACGAGGCCGGCACCGCCATCCCGCTGTATCTGTCGAATGTCGATGTGCATACCGACAAGATGCAGGGCCTGCGCCCCAGCCCGCTTGGCGGGCAGATGGGTTACGACTTTGCCAAGCATGTCTGGCTGACCGCCTGATCCACCCCGAAGGGCCCGCACCTTGCGGGCCATCCCCAGCCCCCCGGAGACGCGCATGAACCCGCAAGTCCTGACCCTCATCCTTGGCCGGATCGGCGTGGCGGTGGTGACCTTGCTGATCGTCAGCCTGATCGTTTTTGCCGCCACCGAAATGCTGCCGGGCGATGTGGTCCAGATCCTTCTGGGCCAAGCCGCCACCCCCGAGGCCGTCGCCGGCCTGCGCGAGGCGATGAACCTGGACCAGCCCGCGATCATGCGTTTCGCGGGGTGGCTGGGGGGGCTGGCCCAGGGGGACCTGGGCCATTCCTATGCCAACCGCATGGCCGTGGCCGAGCTGATCGGCGGGCGGCTTGCCAACACCATGAAGCTGGCGGCACTGACGGCGGCCTTTTCCGTGCCCGTCGCGCTGCTGCTGGGCATCACCACCGCCATCTGGCGCGGCAGTCTGTTCGACCGGGCGGTCAGCAGCATCGTCGTCGCCGTGATCTCGGTTCCGGAGTTTCTGGTGGCGACGGCGGCGGTGCTGGTCTTTGCCGTCTGGCTGGGATGGCTGCCCGCCCTGTCCTTCGGCGGCGACACATCCAGCATCTGGGCGGTGCTGCGCGCCTATGCGATGCCGGTGATCACCCTGTCCTTTGTGGTGTCGGCGCAGATGATCCGCATGACCCGCGCCGCCGTCATCGAAACGCTGAAGGCCCCCTATGTCGAGATGGCCTTCCTGAAGGGCGCATCGCGGTCGCGGATGGTGCTGCGCCATGCGCTGCCCAATGCGATCGGCCCCATCGTGAATGCCATGGCACTGTCGCTGTCCTATCTGCTGGGTGGCGTCATCATCGTCGAGACGATCTTCAACTATCCCGGCATCGCGAAACTGATGGTGGATGCTGTCTCTACCCGCGATCTGCCGCTGATCCAGGGCTGCGCGATGATCTTCTGCCTGGGCTATCTGACCCTCATCACCATCGCCGATGTCGTGGCGATCCTGGCAAATCCGAGGTTGCGTCACTGATGTCCCAGACCCTTTCCCTTCGCAACCTGTCGCCGCGCAACATGGGTTGGCACGTCAGCCCCGTCGGCATCCTTGCCGCCTGCGTCATCGCCTTCTGGGCCGTCGTCGCGGTGATCGGCCCGTGGATCGCCCCGCATCCGCCGGGCCAGATCGTCGACTACGACTTCTTCGGCCCCCTGTCGGCAGAATACCCGCTTGGCACGGACTACCTGGGGCGGGACATGCTGTCGCGCGTTCTGGCAGGTGCGCGCTTTACGGTGGGGATCTCGCTGGCGGCGGTGGTTCTGGCCTGCACGGCGGGGATCGTTCTGGGGATGGCCGCAGCGGTTCTGGGCGGATGGACCGACACGGCGATCAGCCGGGTGCTGGATGCGGTCAGTTCGATCCCGTCCAAACTGTTCGGTCTGGTCGTGGTCGCAGCGATCGGGTCCAGCATTCCGGTGCTGATCGGCGTGCTGGCCGTGGTCTATACCCCCGGTTCCTATCGCTTTGCCCGCGCGTTGGCCGTAAACGTCAACACCATGGATTACGTCACCGTTGCCCGCGCGCGGGGCGAACGCACCGCCTATCTGATCCGGGCCGAGATCATGCCCAACATCATGGGGCCTGTGCTGGCGGATATGGGGCTGCGCTTTGTCTTCATCGTGCTGATGCTGTCGGGCCTGTCCTTCCTTGGTCTGGGCGTGCAGCCGCCCAACGCCGATTGGGGGTCGCTGGTGCGCGAGAATATGGGTGGGCTGTCCTTCGGCGCGCCTGCGGTCATCATGCCCTCGGTCGCCATCGCCACGCTGACGATCAGCGTCAATCTGCTGATCGACAACCTGCCCACCCGTATCCGCGACAGGAGCGAATGATGACCCTAGCCCAGATCCGCGACCTGCGCCTTGGTGCCACAACCGACAGTGGCCGAGAGGTGCAGATCATCCGCGGCGTGTCGCTGGACATCGCGCCGGGGGAAATCGTGGCGCTGATCGGTGAATCCGGCAGCGGCAAGACCACCATCGCCCTGTCGCTGATGGGACATTGCCGCCCCGGCTGTCATATCGCATCGGGGTCGGTGGTCGTGGACGGGGTCGACATGGCCAGCGCGCCCGAACGACAGCGCGCCGCCCTGCGCGGCACGACCGTGGCCTATGTGCCGCAAAGCGCCGCTGCGGCCTTCAACCCCTCGACCCGGCTGATCGAACAGGTGATCGAGGTGGCGCGCATCCACCGTCTGATGCCGATGGACCAGGCACGCGCCAAGGCCATCGAGGTTTTCCGCGCCCTTGCCCTGCCCGCCCCCGAAACCATCGGCGACCGCTATCCCCATCAGGTGTCGGGGGGGCAATTGCAGCGGCTGGCTGCTGCCATGGCGCTGATCGGCGATCCCAAGCTGGTGATTTTCGACGAACCCACCACCGCGCTGGACGTCACCACCCAGATCGAGGTTCTGCGTGCCTTCAAGTCGGTGATGAAGGAGGGCGGCATGGCCGGCGTCTATGTCAGCCACGATCTGGCCGTGGTCGCACAGATCGCCGACCGCATCATCGTCCTGAAGGGCGGCGAGGTGCAAGAGGAAGGCACCGCCGAGCAGATCCTGCATCATGCCGCCCATCCCTATACGAAATCCCTGCTGGCAGCCTTTCAGCCCGTCCCCCGCGAAGCCGCGGTCACGCCCGCGAAACGGGTCGCCGCGCTGGACGTGCAGAATGTCACCGCCGGTTACGGCATGGGTCGGGATGGCAAGCCGCGCAAGATCGCATTGGAAAACGTCAGCTGCCGTCTGGACAAGGGCCGCAACCTTGGTGTCATCGGTGAATCGGGCAGCGGGAAGTCAACGCTGGCCCGCGCCATCGCCGGGCTGCTGCCGCCGGTTTCGGGACGGATCATGCTGGACGGACACCGGCTGGACCCGTCCCTGCGCACCCGCAGCAAAGAGGATCTGCGCCGGTTGCAGATCGTCTTCCAGCTGGCCGATACGGCGCTGAACCCGGCGCAATCTGTGGGCGATATCATCGGCCGTCCGCTGACCTTCTATCACCGGCTCAAGGGGGCGGCGCATCAGGCGCGGGTGGCGCAACTGCTGGATATGGTGCGCCTGCCCCATGCCATGCGCCACCGCTTGCCGGGGGAATTGTCGGGGGGCCAGAAGCAACGCGTCAACCTAGCCCGCGCCCTGGCCGCCGACCCCGAGGTGATCCTGTGCGATGAAATCACATCGGCGCTGGACACCGTGGTCGGCGCCGCGGTGATCGAACTGCTCAAGGAACTGCAGCGCGAATTGAACCTGTCCTATGTGTTCATCAGCCACGACCTGTCCACGGTCGAGGCGATCTGCGACGAAGTGATGGTCATGCACAATGGTCGCGTGGTCGAAACACTGGCAGCCGACCGCTTGGCAGAAGCCCGCGACCCCTATTCGAAGCTGCTGTTTTCCTCGGTGCCGCAACTGGACACGGGCTGGCTGGACGCCATGCCCCTGCGCCATGCGGCCAGTTAAAGGTCGAACAGGTTTTGAAGCGGCAGATGGGATTTGGCGAAAGGCGTCTTGATGACGACAAAGCTGAAATACTTGTCGATACCCACCTCGGCATCGATCAGCCGCTCCATCACGGCCTGGTAATCGCTGATGCCTGCAGTGACGAATTTGACCAGATAGTCATAGCCCCCCGACACCAGATGGCATTCCACAGCCTCATCTATCTTTTCCAACGCCTGCTGGAAGCGCGCAAAGTCGATCTGGCGGTGGTTCTTCAGCGTGATCTCGGTAAAGACGGTCAGGGTGGGGCCCAGCTTGGCCACGTCGATCTGCGCCGAGTAACCGGTGATATAGCCCGCCTGCTGCAGCTTCTTGACCCGCATCAGGCAAGGGCTGGGGGACAGATGGACCAGATCGGCCAGCTCGACATTGGTGATGCGGCCATTCTTCTGCAGTTCGTGCAGAATGCGGATATCGATGCGGTCCAGCTTCATCGCGACCCCTCCGTTTCGGGCACCACTGTCCTAGCAGGATCTGCGGCGACCACAAACTTAGATGCACGATTTCGACCCGCGACAGACCGATTTTTTCGAACCTGCCCAATGCTGCCGCAGGCGCAGGGTGGCACGGCACGTCATGCTGCGGCGGACCGGAATGCGGCACATCCCGCGGGCATTGTCGGGCAGAATATATCCAGATAGGAGAATCCGATGTCCGCGCCCCTGATGACAATCCAATCCACAGCTGACCTGCCCGCCTCTGCCGATGTCGTGGTGATCGGCGGCGGCATCGTCGGATGTTCGACCGCCTATTATCTGGCGCGCAAGGGCGTCAGCGTCGCCTTGATCGAAAAGGGCCGCGTGGGCGCCGAACAGTCCAGTCGCAACTGGGGCTGGTGCCGTCAGCAGAACCGCGACGCGCGCGAACTTCCCATGGCGACGCGCAGTCTGGACCTGTGGCAGGCAATGGCAGCCGATATCGGGCATGATCCGGGCTTTCGCCGCTGCGGGTTGCTGTATCTGTCCGACAGCGAAGCCGAGATCGCAGGCTGGGCACGCTGGCGCGACATGGCGCGCGGGATGGGCGTGACGACACATATGCTGGATGCCGCCCAAGCCGCGGAACGGGGCCGCGCCACGGGTCGGGCATGGAAGGGCGGCGTTTTTTCGCCCGATGACGGCGTCGCCGATCCCTCGCGCGCCTGTCCGGTCATCGCGCGCGGCATCATTGCCGCTGGCGGCACGGTCCATCAGATGTGCGCCGCCCGCGGGCTGGAGGCTCTCGGGCGGGCGGGTATCGGGGGTGGTCACCGAACACGGCACGATCGCCACCACCACCGTGGTGATGGCGGGCGGCGCTTGGGCGTCGTCATTCTGCAACCAGTTGGGCGTCGCCTTCCCGCAGGCCTCGGTGCGGTCGTCGATCATGACGGTCATGCCGGGCATCGAGGGTCCCGATGCGCTGCATACGGGTCGGGTGTCGGTCACGCGGCGGGGCGACGGGGGCTATGCGCTGGCCATCTCGGGGGCGGCGCGGGTCAACCCGACGCCGCAGCAGATCGCCCATGCCCGCCACTTCCTGCCGATGTTCGCCAAACGCTGGCGCATTTTGAGGCCGGGTGGCACCCAGGGGTGGCGATCGGGCCACGAAACCCGCGCCCGTTGGCGGCTGGACGCCCCCACCCCGATGGAGCGGATGCGCATTCTGGACCCCGCGCCCGACCGGCGCGCGCTTGGCCGTATCATGTCCCGTGCGGCCCAGCTGATCCCCGCTATCGCCAATGCGCGGGTTCAGGCCACTTGGGCCGGTTATATCGACAGCACCCCCGACGGCGTGCCGGCCATTGGTGAAACGCGCGTGCCGGGTCTGGTGCTGGCCGCCGGGTTCAGCGGCCACGGCTTCGGCATCGGCCCCGGCGCCGGAGAGATGATCGCCGACATGGTGACAGGCACCAAACCCGTGCTGGACCCCACCGCCTATCACCCCGCGCGCTTTGCACAGGGCAGCTGGGGCAAGGTCTCGGAGTTCTAGCCGATGGCCTGAATGGCCAAGGCAAAGACATGGGCGTCCGGATCGACCGGACGCGGATTGCCCAGTGTCATCGTGGTGACCGTGTCGCGCGCCGCAAGACCGCTGGCGTTCAGCAGATCGACGAAGTCGCCTTCGGTTTCGCGTGTGTCGATGCGCAGATACCGGCCGCGATGCGTCGCCAGATGCGGACCGGTCACCGCAGCGGCATCTCGCGCCGTGGCAGCCACGATCGGACCCACCACATGTCCGCGCCCGAACCGTCGGCACAGGGCATATCCGGTGACGCGGCCGGCTTCCTCGATCACGGTGCCGGTCGAGTGTTCCAGAAACAGGTTCAAGGCCTTCTCACGATGCGCGGTATAGGCCCGGGTGTCCAAGGCGTGAATGGCATCGAAATCGTCGGCCCGCATCGGGCGCACGCGCGGGTCCGCGGCAGGGCTGTCCGTGACGATGCCCTGATGCTGCCAGACCGTAAGCCCCGGCTGGAACCCCATCGACAGATACAGCCGGAAGGCCGCACGCGTCGCATTCAGCCCCAGATCGCGCTTTCCGGTCTGGGCCAATATCTGGTCCATCATCCAGCGGGCCGCGCCCCGTTCCTGCAGGCGGGGCGTGGTGATGACCATGCCCAGCATCGCCAGATCATCCGCGACCGGAAACCACATGGCCGAGCCGAATGGCCGCCCGATCTCATCCGTCAGGAAAATGCCGCTGCCCAAGCGGAGCGCGGTGGCCCAGTCTTCGGCCCGATGCATCCAGCCGACGGCGACGGACAATTCATGCAGCAACGGAATGTCGGCAGGCGTCATGGCCCGCGGTTCCAAGGCAAAACTATCTATCATCCGGCTTTTCGAATCGACCACTGGCATGTCCCCGTTTTCCAAGGAACAGAATGGCCGATCCGAAACCGCATTTTCCGCTGCATTCGGCGGCTATGCAGCAGAAGCTACGATCCGGTCGACCATCCGCGTCCCATTGGATGCGAACCCGGCACCTGAGGCCTGGTTCCCTGTGGGGTGCGCCGGGACGCGCCACTTTGGGCCTTACAGGACGGCGCCGATCTTCCATGGCACGAATTCATTGTCGCCATAGCCGAACTCTTCCGATTTCGTCTTTTGACCCGAGGCGATGTCCAGCATCAGGTCATAGATCCGGCCACCGATTTCGGCCAGGGGGACGCCCTGGCTGACCACCACACCGCAGTCGATATCGATATCTTCGTGCATGGATCGGGCCAGTTCGGAATTCGATGCCAGCTTGATCGATGGTGCGGGCTTTGCGCCGAAACATGATCCGCGACCGGTGGTGAAGGCGACCAGATTGGCCCCCGAGGCCACCTGCCCCGTCGCTGCCACCGGATCATATCCGGGGCTGTCCATATAGACGAAGCCCTTGCGGTCGATCTTTTCGGCATAGGCAAAGGCCCCGGCCAATGGCGACAAACCACCCTTGGCCACCGCCCCAAGCGATTTTTCCAGAATGGTGGTCAGCCCGCCCTTCTTGTTTCCGGGGCTTGGGTTGTTGTCCAGCGAGGCCCCGTTCTTGGCGGCATAGTCACGCCACCATGTGATCATATCCTCGATTTTCTGGCCGGTCGCCGCATCTGACCGTGCGATCAGCAGATGCTCGGCCCCGAAAATCTCGGGCGTTTCCGACAGAATCGAGGTTCCGCCAGCCGCGACCAGCAGGTCCGATGCCACACCAAGGGCAGGGTTCGCCGTGATTCCCGAAAACCCGTCCGAGCCGCCGCATTGCATGCCCAGAACCAGCTTGGAAACCGGCTGCTGGCTGCGCCGGTCTTCATTGGCCTTCGCCGCAATGGGCTCCAGCAATTCCAACGCGCGCTTGACGGCCGAACGCGACCCGCCGACATCCTGAATGTTGAACGTCTTGATACGCTCGGCGGCCCATTCGGTCGGCTTGTACAGCGTCAGCTGGTTCACCTCGCATCCCAGACCGATGATCAGCACGCCGCCGAAATTGGCATGGTCGCGATAGCCTTTCAGCGTCCGGACAAGGGTGTCGAACCCCTCGCCCTGATTGGTCATTCCGCAGCCCTGATCATGCACGATGGGCGCAAAGCCGTCGATATTGGGGTATCTTGGCAGCAGGGTCCGGTTCGCCTCGGCCGCAATCGTGTCGCACACCGTCGAGGAGCAATTCACCGATGCCATGATCCCGATGAAATTGCGCGTGCCGACCTGCCCGTCGGGTCGCGCATAGCCCATGAAGCTGTTCCGCGCCGGTACCGGCAAAGCGCGACTTTCCAAGGCGGTCATCCCTGCATGGCCTTCAGGCATCGCGCAGTTGTGGCTGTGGACATGCGCACCCTTGGCGATATCGGTCGATGCAACACCCATGACCTGACCGTATTTCACGATCGGCGACCCTTTGGCCATCGCAACGCGGGCGACCTTATGGCCGCGGGCGATGGCATCCAGCGCCGTGACACCTTGGCGGGTTTCCCCCGCGGGCATATCGGTCAATGCCACCGCGACGGTATCCTGCGGATCAAGGATCATAAGATCGGGCACTTGCATCACATGTCTCCGGCGATGATGGCATCAAGGGTCGGGGCGTCGAAATCGGGCGCGATCTGGCGGACCCATTCCACGAAGGCCGCAATCCGGCGTTCGATTTTCTGCGAATGGTTCTGCGCGATATCGGCAATGCGATGGTCCAGAAACGGGTTGGCGAAACGGTCCAGCGTTTCATCCAGATAGGCGACGGCCTGCGTTTCCATACCGCGCAGGGCAAAGCCGGGCATCACTTCGGCCTTGAACACGTCCAGCATCCGCTGCCCCGTCTGGCCCTTCAACAGATCACGGACGATGTCGTCTGGCTGACCGTCCTTGATCCAGAACGCCGCCATCACCGTATGCCCGAGGTTCAGGATATGCAGCTTCAACCGCTCGATCTGTTCCAGATCCGGCACCACGCGAATGGCCGGGTGTCCGGTCGGCGCGGACAGCCCGTCCTGCGCCTCGATTGCCCACAACGCATAGGGTTCGGCAACCGCCCCGACCGGTTCGATCGGCTCCGAGACGATACGGTCGACCAGACTGTTGGCCCAGATGCACGCGTTCAACCAGTCGATCAGCCCATCCGCCGCACCAAGATCGGCGGCAATTTCCAGAACGCGGGCCTTTAGCACCGTCCCGTTTTTGGGGATCAGCTCCATCGGGAAAATCGTCAGCGGGGGTTTGTTCGCAGCATGACGCGCGGCCAGCAGGTGATACAGCTTTGCCGGATAGCTTTGCGCCTGCGACGGTCCGGCATCACGGTCCGCGGGCTTGGGATCAAAGCCCGTATCGCTGGTGTTCGAGACGATGAATTCGGCCTCGTGGGTAACAACGCGGACCAGTTCGTCCCAATCCGTTGCCGTGGACAGCGTGCGTTTGACCGATTTGATCGTGAGGTCATCTTCGACGGTCTTGCCGTTTGACATACCGCGTATGCGAACGGGGTATCCTGAGGGATCGGCCATCGCCTTCAGCCGTTCCGCCCGCCCGGGATCACCCGACGTCTGCACCACCGTGACGCCGCGCGCCGGAGTGCCCTGGTCGAAAAACAGATCGGCATGCGCCTGCAGAAAGCGCGATGTTCCGAATTGGACGATGGGTGTGCAGAGTGTCATGATTACAACTCGATCAATGCTTTGACGACGGTGCCACGATCAGCAGCCCATTTCGGCAGGTCCGTCACGGCGCCTTCCAACGTGGTCCGATGGGTTCCGATCTGGTCAATCGGAACCAGCCCCTTGGCCATGCAATCCATCACATGTTCAAAATCGACCTTCAGGGCGTTGCGGCTGGCGATCAAGGTCGTCTCGCGCTTGTGGAATTCAGGGTCGGCGAATTGCAGATCACCCTTCACGACGGACAGCAGAACATAGCTGCCGCCGTGGGCCAGATAATTCAGGCCGGCATTCATCGCATGGATATTGCCGGTCGCGTCGAACAATGTATCGAACACGCCGTCCGCGGCTTCTGACACCAGCTCGACCCGGGCATCCGGCAGGATCTGTTGTGCCAGTTTCAAACGATCGGCCGAAGTATCGCGCAGCGTGACCGTCGCCCCCGCAATCTGGGCGAACAGCGCCGCGCCGACGCCAATCGGCCCCGCGCCGACGATCAGCGCGGTCGATCCTTCCTGCAGCCGCGACCGACGCACACCATGGGCGCCAATCGCCAGGAATTCGACCATGGCGGCGGCCATCGGCGTCAGGTCGTTCGCCGGATAGAGATTGCCCGCGGGCACGACGATTTCTTCGCACATGCCGCCGTCGGTATGCACGCCAAGCACCGCGATATTGGAACAGCAGTTCGGTTTTCCGATCTGGCAGGCGCGACATTCGCCGCACGACAGATAGGGGTTCACGACGACCAGATCACCGGACTTGATCCGCCCGTCGGCACTATCCTCCAACGCCTGACCCGACAGTTCGTGACCCATCACCCGGGGATAGGCCAGAAACGGCTGGTTGCCGTCATAGATGTGATAATCCGTACCGCAGATGCCGATCGCCCTGATCTTGATCCGCACATTCCCTGCCGTCGCCACGGGCAGCGCACGTTCCACAACAGTCAGCTTGCCAGGGGCTTCGCACAGCAAGGCTTTCATCGTCACAGTTGTCATCGGATCCTCATCAGTGTTTGACATCGGCCTATCGAACAAATCGGCGCAAATCGCAGGCAGGTCTAAATATGGTCTTTTTTGTATAAAAGACATATCTATTGATTTCCAGTGCGGATTTCATGCATTCCTTTGCGCGCCCTGTCGGAGGCGCTACGTTGCCGAAACCTGGACCCAGAACATATGCCCCGCACCAACCAGACCTTCAAAAGCACCGTCAACGCCGCCCTGTCCCAGTTGGAGAGACTGCCCATCGGCACGGCTCTTGGGTCCGAGGCAGAGCTGGCGCGCGATCTGAATGCCAGTCGCACGACCATCCGCAGCACGCTGGCCCATCTGGCCGATCTTGACCTGATCGCGTGGGAGGGGCGTGCGAAAACCTTGCTGCGCTGCGTTCATGCCGCCGATTATTTTCCCAATGAAGAGGTCGAAAATCCCGCCGATCGTGCCGAGGAGGCATTCCTGGAATGGACCCTGCGCAACGATCTGCCCCCCGGTTCGACCTTAAGCGAGAGCGCACTGGCACGGCAGCTGGATCTTTCCATCCCGCGCATCCGCGAACTGCTGATGAGGTTCGCCCCGCTTGGGCTGATTGAAAAAAATTCCGATAATCACTGGATCATCAGGGGCTTTACCGAAGCCTTCGCAAAGGAAATGTTCGACCTTCGCGAAATGATCGAGATGGCGGCCATCCGCGCCTTGGTCGATGCTGACAGCGACAGCGCCAACATGCGCCAGATGGCCGAAATGGAACGCCTGCACATTGCGCTTATGGCACGGGACGATGCGGCGCTTTCGGAATTTCCAGCGCTGGACGCCCGCTTTCACAGGGTCTTATGCGCAGCCGCGCAAAACCGGTTCTTCGACGAATTCGCCCAGCAGATTTCCATCATCGTCCACTATCACTTCCAGTGGAACAAGCGCGATGAGATAGCCCGCAATCGCGCAGCGATCAAAGAACATCTGCTGATCATCCGGGCATGTCTCGGCGGCCAAAAGCAGCAAGCCATTGACGCGCTGACCGCACATCTTGCCACGGCGCGCAGCACCATGATGGCCTCGGTCAACTGGCCGCAACGGTCGTAATTTTTTCAGATCAATCGAAATTTTTGCACCCGACTTCCGTGGGGTAGCTTGACTGATCCACTTTTTTTTGGTCTTGTGGTCCAACCAAAGTCGCGGTCAGGAGGGCCGCTACTTTATGGAGGACCGTCGTGAAAACCACAGTCGAGGAAATTCGTGACGTCCTGCGTCGGGAGATCGCCGAAAGCTACAGGCCCGGCGACATGCTGCCCAACGAACGGGAACTGGCCGAACGCTTCGACGTGTCCCGGAACACCATCCGCGAGATGATGATCCATCTGGAAGCCCTGACCGTCATCGAAAAGACCAAACGCGGTGCGCTGGTGCGTGCAGCCGATTTCGACGTGATGTTCAACGAGCTGACGCAGTTTTTCGACACCTCGTCGCGGACATTCACCGATGTGCTCAACTTCCGTCGGATCAATGAAACCGGCGCGGCACCCTTGATGGTGTGCCATGTGACGGATGAGCTGATCGCCCGCATCCGCGCCATCAACCGCCGCATGGGAGACGCGTTGACTGCAGCAGAGGCCGCCGAGGCGGATTACGCATTCCATCTGGGATTGGTCGAAGCGGCCGGCAACAATGTCCTGCTGCATATGTACCGCGTGCTATCGGTTCCGTTGAAATACTACCTCGAGGTCGGCAAATCCCAACGGCTGGATACCGCCACCGCCCAAACCCAGCACGACCGCATCATTGCCGCGCTAGAGGCGCGTGACGCCCAGGCCCTTGCAGCCGCGATGTCCGACCACTTCCAACATTCGGCCGACGTCCTGACCACATGGCTTTCAACCCGTGAGGGCGGAGACGCGCCGCTGACCCTATGGCCCGTGCAGACGACTGCGCACGCCCGCTAATTCACCATCGTTTTGAGGAGGAAACGAATGTTCATCAAGTCCCTGCTTGGCGCCACGACCGCCATCATGTTCGCCCTGCCCGCACTGGCCGCGGACACCACGATCCGCATCGCCTATGAAAACAACCCCGGCGAGCCCGCCGATATGGTGATGCACCGTTGGGCGGAACTGGTTGACGAAGCCTCGGACGGGAAGGTCGAGCTGGAGCTTTATCCCTCGTCTCAGCTGGGCGCAAAGAAGGACGTGATCGAACAGGCGATGCTGGGCGTGAATGTCATCACCATCGCGGATGTCGGCTTCCTGACCGATTACGACGCCGATCTGGGCATTTTGTTCGGCCCCTATCTGACCGATAACGCCGAACAGCTGTTCGAGATCTATGAGTCCGACTGGTTCAAGGAAAAGGACGCCAAGCTGCGCGATCAGGGCATCCATATCGTCATTTCGAACTATCTCTATGGCACGCGTCAGTT
Organism: Paracoccus sp. R86501; assembly: GCF_042466435.1. Taxonomy (NCBI): domain Bacteria; kingdom Pseudomonadati; phylum Pseudomonadota; class Alphaproteobacteria; order Rhodobacterales; family Paracoccaceae; genus Paracoccus; species Paracoccus sp. R86501. Next base: position 22,039 of record NZ_JAXHPZ010000005.1, on the reverse strand, counting down.
GCTGACGACCAAGAAGGTCGAGACGCCCGCCGACATGCAGGGCCTTAAGATCCGCACGCCGAACAATGAAATGCAGATCCGCGCGATCGAGGCGATGGGCGGCACGCCGACCCCGATGCCCTTGGGCGATGTCTATCCGGCGCTGACCCAAGGAACGATCGACGGCGTGGAAAACCCGCTGCCGGTTCTGTTCGGTCAGAAGCTGCACGAGCAGGCCAAAGAACTGTCGATGATTTCCTATCTGCAGAACACTTCGCTTTGGCTGGGCGGACAGGCATATTTCGACACGCTGGACCCCTCGGTTATCGAGATGCTGCATGAGACCGGCCGTGAAGCCGGGCTCTACAGCCAGGAAGTCGCCGCCGCGCAGGATGCCAAGATCCTCGAGGACATGGAGGCGGCGGGCGTCACGATCACCTATCCCGACACCGCCCCGTTCAAGGAAGCCGCAATGGCCGTCTATACGCAGTTCCCCGAATGGTCCGACGGCCTGTTCGAGCAGATCCAGGCACAGATCGCGGAATAAGCATCCCCTTGTCCCACCAGATGCGCGGCATTCGATTTCCCCGATACCGCGCATCTTTTTTCTGTCTGAAAGTGATCCCATGAAGCCCCTCTTTCGACTTCTGTCCGGCATCGGCGGCCTTCTTGTGGTGACGCTGGTGGCCATTACCACTGCGGCTGTCATCGCCCGCTATGGCTTGGGCGCGCCGCTGCAATGGACCGAGGAAATGTCCGGCATCCTGATGATCTGGATCGTCTTCATCGGCGCGATCGGATGCGAGGTCGAAGACAGTCACCTGACGATCAATGTCGTCACGATGATGATGCCCGAATGGCTGCGCCACGCCCTGACGGGCATCGTGGGGCTCGTCTCGGTCGGGCTGCTGGGGGCAATGGGGTGGCTTGGCTATAAGCTGGCGATCAATGCCGCCCTGAAAAAGACGCAAATCCTCAAGATTTCGTGGTTCTGGCTGGATATCGCCGTGACCGTCGGCGCGGCGGGAATTGCGATTGTGATGCTGGTCCGGATCTGGCGTGCGATGCGCGGTCGATCCGACGAACTGTTGCGCTGAAGGATTACGACCCATGGACTGGATTATCATCATTCCGATCATGTTCGTGCTGTTTGCATTGAACATGCGCATCTATCTGGCGATGTTCGCCGCCATCCTGCTTTATTTCGTCTTCTTCGCGCAGATCCCACTGCAGATCGCGGTCCAGCGCCTGATCGCGCCGACGCAGAATTCATCGCTTCTGGCGATCCCGTTCTTCATTCTGCTTGGTTCGTTGCTGGGTGCGACAGGTATTGCATCGCGACTGCTGAAGGTCGCGGATCTGATGGTCGGGCGCTTGCCCGGCGGGTTGGGCCACACCAATGTCATGCTGTTGACGCTGATGGGCGGTCTTTCGGCGTCCAACCTTGCCGATGCTGCGATGATGTGCCGGATGCTGGTGCCCGATATGATCAAGCAAGGCTATTCGCGCGGCACCGCGGCTGCGATCACCGCGGCATCGTCCCTGATCACCCCGATCCTGCCACCGGGTATTGCGCTGATCATCTATGGTCTTGTGGCCGATGTTTCGATTGGATCAATGTTCATTGCCGGCGTCCTGCCCGGTCTTCTATGCGCGGCGATCCTGATTGGCGCCGTCTATCTGGTGGCCAAGCAAAAGGGCTATCAGCCATCGCGTACCCAACGCCCAACCGCGCAGGAAACCCGCATCACGCTGCTGCAGGCATGGCCGGCGCTTTTGCTGATCACCGTCATCATCGGCGGCATCCGCTTTGGCGTCTTCACCCCGACCGAGGCCGGCGCGGTCGCTACGGTCATCACCATTCTGATCGGGTTGTTCGTCTATCGCGAAATGAAGGTCCGGGACCTTTCCGAGGCCTTCACCCAGACCGCACGTCAAACCGCAGCCGTTCTGCTGGTCATCATGATGTCCTCGGCGCTGGCGTGGATATTCTCGCTGGAACGCGCGGGCGTCGCCTTGGCCGACTGGATCATCATGCTGACGGAAAACCCGTGGATGTTCCTTGCCCTCATCAACATCGTCCTGCTGGTTCTTGGCATGTTCATCGAGGGGAACGCCCTGCTGATCATCCTTGTGCCCCTGCTGAAGCCGGTCGTTGTTCAACTGGGAATCGATCCGGTGCATTTCGGCATCGTCATGATCCTCAATCTGGCAATCGGCACGCTGACGCCACCCGTCGGGACCGTCATGCTGATGGTCTGCACCCTGACGAAAACATCCTTCGCGGATTTCCTGCGCGATGGCTGGCCGTTCATGCTGGCGCTGCTGCTGGCGCTTGGCTTGGTGACCTTCATTCCCGCAATCTCGCTGGCGCTTGTCTGACGGATTCTCGCCACGCATCTGCCGGACCGATGGAGGCATGAAAAATCGGTTTCATCGTACCGTGCAACCACAGCGAAAGTTGCGGAATGACTGCAAGGTGATCCGGGGCATCAGCAAAGGTGTCTCGGTTTGCCTCAACAAACTCTGGGCGTTTTCTAAGTGGTTTTCCGTCTCGGTTATGCCGCTACCAAATCGCGCAGCAACGGGTTGAAGAAGGCCTGGTCGAGCGTCCTGTCGTCAAGCGATGGATTGGGGACGGCGTCCGTTGTAGAAGCCGATGTAGCGGTCGATCGCGGCGCGTGCTTCGGACCCGCTCGCGTAGGCCCGAACGTAGACCTCCTCGGATCAGGATTTATAATCAATAGATGACGGTTGCTGCGCGGGGTCAACGCATGCGTTGACGGCCGAGAGGAAGATCTTCGGACATCTGTCGTATCGCGTTGCCACGCGCCTCCAATCCTTGAGCCTGCCGAACATGATCTCGATGCGACTTCGCCGCTTGTCGCGTCGCTTGTCATACTTGACCGGCGTCTTGCGTTACTTCCAACCGGGATGCAGGCGCGTATCCCTTTGTCCTGCAACGCGTCTCTCAGCCAGTCGGCATCATGACCGCGATCGCCAGGCAGCTATTTGACGTTTGGCAGGCCGCTGAGCAGCGCCCGTGCGTCGATATGATCGCTCACCTGACCGGCGGTGATGAACAGGTCGAGCGGTCGCCCCTGGCTGTCGTAAATCGCCTGCAACTTGGTGTTTTTATACGGTCGATCAGACGACTACGTCCTTCTTTTTGACGGCCATACTGGTCGCTGTGCGATGTGCCTTCAGGTATGTCGCGCTATCATCACGGCCTTCTTTTCACAGTGCTTGGCTGCCAGTCCGGCCATCATCCGAGCAACAATGCCCTTCCCGCTGCAACGCCCCCAACGGCTGTAAAGCGTCTTGTGAGGCCTGTAGGCGGTAGGTGCATCCCGCCAGCGTAAGCCAAAAATATTCCCGCAAAGAACTCGCCTGTCATCGACGCGTGGCTTTCCGAGAGACTTTGGAAAAAAGGGGACCATGCGTGCCATCTGCGCGTCAGTCAGCCAGAAAAGGTAGATCATGTCACCGCTCCGTTTCCAGGCCGTGAACCACGCTGCGAAACAGAAATCAATGCATTCTGAGCCTAAGAAACTCGGGGCTATTCAGATCCGCGTGGACATGATCTTCAAGGCCATTGAAACTCAGCTTCGCTCTGGCAAGCGACCAAATAATAGACGACATCCCCACCGCCTGATAGCGCGCGGGGTACCTTTGTCGGCGACGCCGATAGATCCAACGTGGCTCTCAATCCGGGCATCCGCGACCCCGCTCAGCGCCACGACATGCGTGATTTAGTCTTCAGGCAGCGCGGCCATCACGCCCGCGCCGCCGGTGACGATGATGGTCATGTGGTTCCTCGCTCAAGGTCGGGCGTCAGGATCACTTGGATGCCCATGTCGCGCAGGGCGTCGGCCACATGCGTCTCGATGCCGCCGTCGGTGACGACCGTGTCTAAAACCTTCAGTGGCAGGATGTTTATTGCCGCCACCGCGCCGTATTTCGTGGAATCCGACACCAGCACCGCATGCCGGGCCTGTTCCGTGGCGACGCGCTTGACCGGGCCCTTGGCCTCCGAGGGCGAACTGAGGCCCGCCAGCGTCCAGGATGATGTCGAGATGAAGGCGATGTCATAGTTGAACCGTGCCAGCGCATCCGACGCCGCGCCGCCCACGCAGGATTGGTTGGCCCGTTCGACCAGACCGCCGCTGTGATAGAGCGTGCAATCCGAATGCGTAGACAGCCATGCGCAGACGACGAAATCATTGGTCACCACGGTCAGCCCACGCCGGTCCCCGATCTGGCGCGCCAGCTCCAGCATGGTCGTGCCAGCGTCCACATAGACGACCATGCCGTCGCGGACCAGTTCGGCCGCCGCCTTCCCCACCGCATGTTTGGCACCGGTGTTCAATTCGGCTTTTTGCAGATGCGGCAGTTCCTGTGCTAGACGGCGCGACAGGCGCACGCCGCCGGTGACGGATGTGACACGGCCCGCGTCCTCAAGCACCTGGATGTCGCGACGCACGGTCATATGCGACACGCCAAGCCGTTCGACCAGATCGGCAATGGTGACGATGTCGCGTTCGGCTAGACAGGTCAGGATGAACTGCTGGCGTTCGGCGGGGATCACGATCCACCGCGCAGATAGGGGGCGGCCCAGGCCAGCCCGTCCTCGGTCCGGCCACGGGGGTTGTATTCGCAGCCAAGTGGCGCGTCGAAACCAGCCGCATCGAAGGCGCGGAAGATCTCGGGGTAGTTCAGCTCTCCGCTGTCGGGTTCGTGGCGGTCGGGCACGCCCGCGATCTGGACGTGGCCATAGGCCCCCTTCAGGCGCTGGATGCGACGGATGATGTCGCCGTCCATGATTTGCGTGTGATAGACGTCGAACTGCAACAGTACGTTGCGGCGTTCCAGCCGCTGGATCAGCGCCAGCGTGGCATCCTGATGGGCGACGAAATAACCCGGCACATCGCGGGTGTTCAGCGGCTCGATGCTGATCGACAGGCCGGCGGTCGCGGCCATATCCGCCGCCTTGCGCATGTTGCGGGTCCAGACCGCTTCGCAGGCGTCGCGGTCGGGTTCATCCGCGGTGATCCCCGACATCACATGGATGCGCGGGCAGCCCAGCCCCTTGGCATAGGTGATGGCCGTTTCGACGCTGGCAAGGAACTCGGCCCCCTTGCCCGGGCGCGCCGCAAAGCCGCGTTCGCCCGCGGCCCAATCGCCCGCAGGCGCGTTGATCAGCGTCAGTTGCAAATTGTTGCGGTCCAGACGTTCCCTGACCGTTTCGATGGCGTGATCATAGGGGAACAGGAATTCCACCGCATCGAAGCCCGCAGCCCCTGCCCGGTCGAGCCGGTCCAGAAAATCGGCTTCGGTGAACATCATCGACAGGTTCGCGGCAATACGGGTCATCTCAATATCCTCCGCCCAATTCGGCGATCTCGGCTTCGGTCAGATAGTGCAGTTTCTCGCCGCGCAGGATGAACTGCAGCTTGGCGGTCTCTTCCAGTTCTTCGGCATTGTTGACGGCGTCGTCGATGTCGCGGCCCAGAACCACCACCCCGTGGGACGCCAGCAGAAAAGCCTGCGCGCTGCTACCCTGCGCGGCCTGCGCCAGATCACGCCCGATCTGTGGCGATCCGGGACGCGAATAGGGAATGACCGGCATATGGCCGATGCGCATGACGTAATAGGGCGTGAAGGGCCGGATCGCATTGTCGCGCGGCAGGCCTTCCAGACAAGACAGCGCCGTCAGATAGGTCGAGTGCAGATGCACGATCGCCCCCGCCTGCGGCCGCACGTCGTAAAGCGCGCGATGAAAGGCGAATTCCTTGGATGGCTTCGGCCCCGGCAGCGGTTCGCCATCCGAGCCGATCACCGACAGCGCATCGGCGGACAGGCGCCCAAGGCTGCTGCCCGTCGGCGTCACGGTAAAGCCGCCATCGGGGTTCCTGACCGAGACGTTCCCTGCCCCACCGACCGAATATCTGCGTTCGAACAGGCTGCGGCACAGCATCACCATTCGGTCGGCGGCGGTCATGTCGTCACCTTTTGGGCGTCGGCAAAGAAGGTCTCGGTGCCGAAGTTGCCGGATTTCAGTGCTAGCGACAGCGGCCTGTCGACCGCCCGCACCCATGGCACGCCCGGCGCAATCTGGGGACCGATGGCAAAGCCGCTGATGTCCAGCGCCTGCGTCACCGCCCCCGAGGTCTCTCCTCCGGCGACGATGAAACGGGTGATGCCGCCTTGAGCCAGATGACGGGTGGCGGCGGCAAAGGCACGCTCGACCGCAGCGGACGCGGCAGAGCCGTGGGTGCCCTGGATCTGACGCAGGCGGTCGGGGTCCGCGGTGGCGGTGATCATCGGCGCAGGGTCTTGCGGCTGCGCCAGCACCCATTCGGCCAGCTGGGCACCATAGGCTTCGGCCTCCGTCAGGCAGCGGTCAACATCGACCTGAAGCACGGGGGCCAGCGCACCATAGGCCGCAACCTGTCGGTTGGTCATGACCGAGCACGACCCCGAGATCACCACCGCAGGTCCCGCCAGCGGCGCGCCCGCGTCCTGCGCCTGCGCCTTGCCACCGCCCGACACCGCCCGCGCGATGCCGTACCCCAGACCCGAGCCGCCGGTGACCAGCGCCATGTCGGCCACCGCAGCCCCAAGGGTTTCCAGATGCGCATCGCTGATGGCGTCCAGCACCGCGTAGCGCATGCCCTCTGCCCTCAGCGCTGCGATCCGGTCACGCACGGCCTGTGGGCCCCGATCGACGGTTGCGGCATCGACCAGCCCGCAGCGGCCTTGCGCCTGGCCCTCCATCAGGCGGATCAGGCTGCTGTCGCGCATCGGTGTGATCGGATGATCGCGCATGCCTGAATCCTGCAGCAGGTCCTGCCCTACGAACAGATGCCCCAGATAGACCGAGCGTCCGTTCACCGGCAGCGCCGGACAGATGACCGTGATGTCGGTGCCAAGCGCATCCATCAGCGCATCGGCCACCGGACCGATATTGCCATCGGTCGTGGAATCGAAGGTCGAGCAGTATTTTTGATAGATCTGACCGCAACCCCGCGCCCGCAGCCATTCCAGTGCCGCAAGGCTGTCGGCGACCGCATCCGCAACCGGGTTGGAACGGCTTTTCAGCGAAATCACCACGGCATCCGCATCAACTTGCGCATTCGCATCGGGAACGCCGATCATCTGCGTGGTGGTCAGCCCGCCCGCGACAAGAATGCCCGCAATGTCGGTCGCGCCGGTGAAATCATCCGCTATGACGCCGATCTTCATGACTTGTTCCCCGGCAGCGTGATCCCCGAAAAGGTCTTGACCACCGCACTGTCGTCTTCCCGCCCGTAGCCCATGTTCGAGGCCTGTTGGAACATCGCGAAGGCCGCCGAAGCCAGCGGCAGCGGAAAGCCAAGCGACCGTCCGGTTTCCGTCACCAACCCCAGATCCTTGACGAAGATGTCCACGGCCGAGGTGGGCGTGTAATCACCGTTGACCACATGCTTCATGCGGTTTTCGAACATCCAGGAATTGCCGGCAGCATTGGTCACCACGTCGTACATCGTTTCCAGCGGGATGTCGGCACGGGCGGCCAATGCCATCGCCTCGGCGCCGACGGCGATATGAACGCCCGCGAGCAGCTGGTGAATGACCTTGACCGTCGCGCCCTGCCCGATATCGGGGCCGATGCGATAGGTCTTGGCCGCAACTGCCTGCAGCAAAGGTTCCAAGGCATCGAACGCCGCATCCGACCCCGAGGCCATCACCGTCATCGCCCCCTGTGCGGCCTTGGCCGCCCCGCCCGACACCGGCGCATCCAGCATCAGGATGCCGCGGGCCTGCAGGTCTGCGCCCAAGGCGCGCGCATCATCTGCAGATTGGGTGCAACTGACCATGATGGCACCGCCGGGGCGCAGATGATCCGCCAATCCCCCCTGCCCCAGGATCACCTGCCGCGCCTGCGCGCCGTTGACTACCAGAACCAGGAAGGCGTCAAAGTCCCCGCCCAGTTCGGCAACCGAAGCAGCCGTCCGGACCCCCTGCCCCGCCAGTTCGTCGCGCCGCCCCGCATCCAGATCGACCCCGCAAGTAGCCAGCCCCGCGCGCAAACAGGAAAGCGCAGCCCCCATGCCCATCGATCCAAGGCCAATGACGCAGGCCCGATAACCTGATGCCTGGTTCATGCTGCTTCTCCTGTGAAATTCCTCTGTCTCAGATATTCACAGGATTTAACATATTGCAACGTAATCTGTGATACGGGCAGTTTCTATTCTTCGTAGGTGCGATCGCCTATTCGTGGGTTTTCCGCGGACCTGCGATCGGAAACATATCCTCACCGTATTGATGAAGCTTGATGTGGTGGCGACGGCAGAGCCACCTGATGTTCAATGGTTGGTCATAGCGGTCGTGATGCGCGTCCACGGTTTCCGCGCCACAGACTTCACAAGGCTCTTTCTTCAGCTGCCCCGAAACCAATGCACGATGCACCAGAAGATGCGCGCGATATTTCAGCGGATTTGCGCGTCGCCAGTCCGCTTGCCGCGTCTGGCTTTTCAGTTCGACCATATCTTCAACTTGCGATGGATCGTCTTTGGGTGTGGTCATCGCTGAGATATCCCTTCTTGAAGTGCCACTGATTGGTGGGCGGTTGAAAAGCACGCCGGTTCGGCAAGTCGCTTTTCGTCGCCTTATAGCCCGCCTCAGCATCTCGCCGCGAAGTTGACAGCTGTCAACACCGGCCAAGTTTTGCATGGGGATTTCCCAGTGGATCAGATCGCAACAAGGCCATGACCATTGGAATCGGAGTGTAGCTGCCAGCACCTGCCTTTTGAGAAAGCTTTCGCAGGTATCCTCCAGGCTTTTTGATCGAACCTGCCCTTTGCAGCATGCAGACAATGGTGACGGCTGCGTTGACTTCTCCCATGTCTTCACAGGCTCGACGCCATGTTTCCTCCGTGATGCCCATCATTGGATGAATGAACCATGCAACAGCGATCAGGTCACGCCAGTCGGTTATCCTGTCGCGGGCATAGTTGTGAACTTCGGGTGCCGCTTCCAGAACAGATTGCAGCGTTACTTCTTGTTCCGAGCATTCTTCAGATTCTTTAAGATATGTATTTGAACTCTGACAGTGCCGCTCATTTTGGCTGTCATTGGCAGTCATTTCTTTTGTATCGGCAGCAGTAAGGTACACATCAAGTTCGGCTAGCCGCCCCCTGATATTTTCCAACAGCATGACGCTGGCCTTACGGCGAAGCGCATTATTCAGTTCGGCGCAAATACCCAATGCCCGTTCACAGTCGCTTCCCTGGGCTTCCTGCCATTCCAGCAGCTTGCGGATGTCTCTCAGGCGGATCACGATTTCTTCCCGCATCAGACGCAATCGCAGAGCGTCAGCGCGTGCCGTTTCGGCAGCAGCGGAAATCTCAACCGCCATGATCAGTAGGGGGCGAAGGTCAAAACCATAGGCGATTCGGTGACCCACGGGCGACTTCCGGGAAAAACGTTTGCCGTTCGGGCTATCACGTCTGATGATCAGACCAGTCCTGACCAAGGCGGCAAGATGGCGACGCAAGGTGCTTTCAGCCATGCCATGCGCACGTTCCGCCAGCGAAGCGTTTGATGGAAAGACGATAAGCGCTTCGTTGTCCTGCAGCTTCTGCCTTGGATGGAAGGATACCAGCGCTGAAAGAACCGCTAGGTCGCGGTCGCTGACACCATAACCGGCGCGGGCGACAGTCAAATCGCGCAATACCTGCCATTTGTCAACATCAGGGCAGGGGGAAGCGCTCTCTGACAGCGCCTGTGCTGCCAAAAGTCCAGCCGTCACCGGCTGCCGCCCAAAGGGCGTCACTGAAATATGCCTCATTAATCTTCACGGGGGTAAAAACCTTAGATCGCCCGAAAGGACGGTGTTGACAGCTGTCAACAAATGCCGCTATCATTGAGTTGCGAGTTCAAGAAGCGGCCCTCTGGGATTAACGTCCTGGGGGGCTTTTCTGTTCGGTCTTCCCTTTGTGCCTCCTTGTTTGAAGTTGCGGGTTTCTTCCCGTCAGCGGTCTTTCCACTGGCGGTGAAGTTCGGGCAGCTGTTCCAGCAGCCAGTCGCCAAAGGCGCGGCCCTCTCCGGTCAGCTCGATCACGGTCTTGCGCTTCTGGCGCAGCGCCTTGCCCAATGCCTTGCCGTCATTATCCGACAGCGGCTCTTCCTGGGCAGGGGCGCGGGGGGGCGTCAGTGATGACAGGACGGCCAGAAACCGGGCGTCCGAGTCCTGACCCGTTGCCGCGGCGATCAATGTCTCGGCGGATTTGCCGCGGGCCTTTTCGACCAGCGTCAGCCAACGGTCGCGGCCAGCACCCGGCGCCGAGCCGATCGCTTGGATCAGCTGGGGGGGCAGGGCGTCGATAACTGCCAACATGCGCGAAATCACCGTCTTGTCGATCGACAGCGCATCGCAGATCACCTTGCGGTCGTAACCGGCAGCCTGCATCTGCGCCGCAAAGCTGGCTTTTTCGACGAAGCTCAGGTTTTTCCGCGCGTTGTTTTCCTGACCCTGGGCCACGATCAGCTCTCGGTCGGTCAGGTTGCGGACCATGGCGCGCACCGGCAGGCGCAGTTCTTTCAGCGCGCGCACCCGGCGGCGGCCGAAGACGATGTCGAAACGGCCTTCCTCGGTCGTGCTTTCACGCAACAGAACCGGCACCTGCTGACCGTATTCGCGGATCGAGGCCTTCAGTGCCGCGATCCCCTCGTCATCCGCGTCCAATCGGTCACTCATGCCCGCCATGTCGATCATCTCGGCGGGGACATCGACCAGCGCGCGTGATTTCAACTCCGACAGCGACTGACTGACGGCGCCAATCGCGCCACGTTTGGAACGGGGGGCAGCCGGGGTCGTGGATGTCGGGGCAGGGCGGTCTTCCGCAGCTCCCATCAGGCCCTTCAAAAGATCCTTGCGTGCCATCACAAACCTCCCTTGCGGCCCCAGGCCGCTTGGATCAGATCCTCGATCTCGCCGTTGACGGAGTTCAGACTTTCCATCGCGCGTTCGTAGGTGCCGCGGGTAAACTGGCTCTTTTCAACCTCATAGAGCGTCTGCTTGGTAATTCCCGCATCCGAAATGGCGGTGGATTTCAGCACCGGATGGTTCAGGACGTGATCGCCGAACAGCGACCGCATGAAGCTGACCATCTGGTTCTGCGGCCCGTCGCCCGGTTCGTATCGGGTCACCACATATCGCAGCCAGTCGTAATTCATGTCGCCCCCCGCATCCGCAACCACGCCCAGCAGGTTCGAGGTCATCAGCAGGAACTGACACATCGACATCACGTCCAGCATCTGCGGGTGGACCGTCACCAGAATCGCGGTTGCGGCCGACAGCGCAGACATGGTCAGGAATCCCAGCTGAGGGGGGCAGTCGATCACGACGACATCATAATCTTCCTCGATTTCGGCCAGCTTGTCGCCGATCCTGGTGAAGAAAAGATTACCCGACCGCGCGGCCAGCGCGCGCGGGGTGTCATGTTCGAATTCCATCAGGTCCAGATTGCCGGGAATCAGATCCAGATTGGTGAAATAGGTCTTCTGGATCACGTCGCGCAGCGGCACCGGATCATCATAGCGGATTGCATCATACAGGGTGCCGCCATCCAGCAGGTCAAATTCCGGCTGGAACCCGTGCAGCGCCGACAGGCTGGCCTGCGGGTCAAGATCGACCCCCAGCACGCGATAACCGTCCAGCGCCAGCTTCTGCGCCAGATGCGCGGCGGTCGTGGTCTTGCCGGACCCACCCTTGAAATTGATGACGGCGATGACCTGAAGATGGTCGTCGCCGCGCCGTCCTGGCAGGTAAGTGCCCGGAGATTTTGCCCCCTTTTCAAGGGTTTCACGCAATTCCTGAATGTCGGCCGGGGAATAGTACCGCCGACCGCCCGCGCGCGTTTCCGGCGAGGGTCCGCGCCCTTCCAGATGCAGCTTGCGCAGATAGGCGTCCTTGACGCCAAGCAGCGCTGCCACCTCACCCGAGGTGAACTTGCGCAATTCCTTGCGGGCGTTCGGCGGGAACAGCTGTTCGCGATGCGCTTGCAGCCGTTCGGACAGCCGTGCAGCATGGTCCCCGACAAGCCGGTCGATTCTGGTTTGCTTATGCATCCTGCCCCTTGGTGCCGAAAGTTACGCTTTCTGGCGTCTTATTCATCTTCTTTCGTAAACTATCCGCAAGGTTGCGATTCTCGCAATAGGTTTCCTGCACATCCGCACAATTTTGGCATCTTGTTGCATGGGTAAGCGCACCAAGCTATATGTAATGCAGAACACCAACATGCATTGGATACGTCAGATGCAGGAATTGACCATCACCGCGCGGGGTCAGACCACCGTGCCCCGCGACATCCGGGCGGCGCTGAACCTGCGCCCCGGCGACCGTCTGCGCTATCTTCTGCTTGACGACGGCGAGGTGCGGCTGATGCGCAGCCGCCCCGCGATGGAACTGGCCGGACTGCTGAAGGGCAGGGGACGCCGGGGCGTTTCGCTGCAGGATATGGAAGACGCCATCGCAGGCGGAGCCGGCCGCAAGTGACCGGGCTTGATACGAATGTCGTCGTCCGCTTTTTGATGCAGGACGACCCCGCGCAGGGCAAGGCGGCCACCGATCTGATCGCCGCTCTGTCGGAAGACACCCCCGGGTTCATCTGCCGCGAGGTTCTGGTCGAGATCGTATGGGTGCTGGAACGTGCCTATGGTCTTGGCCGCGATGACATCTGCCACGCGCTGGACGGCCTGCTGGAAGCGCGCGAACTGACGCTGGAGGCCGCGGATCGCGTGGCGCTGGCGGCCGAACGCTATCGCCGTGGGGGGCCAGGCTTTGCCGATCAGATGATCGCGCTGGCGGGGCAGGGGGCCGGATGCACCCGCACCGTCACCTTCGACATCAAGGCGGGCAAGCTGCCGGAAATGGCGATGGTCGGCAGCTAGGGAACCAGCGCCGTCAGCGCCTGATAATGCGACAGGAAGACCTGCCCCGTCAGGTGACGCAGGAAATCGCTGTGTTGCAGGCGATCCATGACGGGGCCCTTCACCTCGGACAGATGCAGGCGGATGCCCGCGTCCTGTAGGCGGTGCATGACCAGTTCAAGGCTCTCCAACGCGCTGGCGTCGATGCTGTTGACGGCGGCGCAGTTCAGCACGACATGGCGCAATTCAGGGCGGGTGGCGACCTGCTGCTGGATGACGGTCTCGATGGCGCGGGCGTTGGCGAAGAACAGGCTCTCGTCGATGCGCAGGCCAAGGATGCTGGGCGTGCACTGCACATCATGGCGCTGCACGTTGCGGAAATGCTGGGTGCCGGGGACCAGCCCGATCACCGCGACATGTGGGCGCGAGGCCGCCCAGAGGTGCAGCAGCACCGAGACCGCCACCCCCGCCATGATGCCCGTTTCGACCCCGATGCACAGCGTCGTCACCAGCGTGGCGGCCAGCGCCGCGAAATCGCTGCGGGAGTAGCGCCATGTGCGGGCCAGCGCGCCGAAATCGGCCAGCCCCAGCACTGCCACAATGATGGTCGCCGCCAGCACCGCGACGGGCAGGTGATACAGCAGCGGCGTCAGAAAGACCGAGGCCAGCCCGATGCCCACGGCGGTCATGGCCCCCGCCGCCGGGGTCTGCGCGCCCGCGTCGAAATTCACCACCGAGCGCGCAAAGCCGCCCGTCACCGGATAGCCCCCGCTGAAGGCCGCCGCCAGGTTCGCCATGCCCAGCCCGATCAGCTCTCGGTCGGGGTTGATCGATTGCCGCCGCTTGGCCGCCAGCGTCTGCGCGACCGAGACGGACTCGACAAAGCCCACCAGTGCGATCAGCGTGGCAGCGGGCAGCAGCGCGATCCACATCGTCGGATCAAACGCGGGCAGCGACAGGGGCGGCAGGCCCTGCGGGATGTCGCCCACCACCGCCACGCCCCGCGCCTGCAGGTCCAGCCCCCGCACCGCCAGGATCGAGGCCGCCACCACCATCACCGGCCCCGTCCGCGCCAGCAGCGCCGCGGCCCCCGCGGGCATGCGCAGTGCCATCAGCGCGGGCTTCATCCAGCGCCGTGACCACAGCAGGAACCCCGTCGCCAACGCCCCGATCGCCAAGGTCGGCAGATGGGTCGCCCCCAACTGGCCCAACAGCGACGGCAGGATCCGGATCAGCGTCTGTCCCCCCGCATCGATGCCCAGCAGATGCTTCAGCTGCCCCGCCGCGATCAGCAGGCTGGATGCCGTGATGAACCCCGAGATGACCGGATGCGACAGCAGGTTCGCCACGAAGCCAAGCCGGAAGACCCCCATCGCCAGCAGGATCACCCCCGACAGCAGCGCCAGCACCAGCGCGGCGGCCAGATATTCGGGGCTGCCCGGCGTCGCCACCGCGCCCGCCGCCGCCGCCGTCATCAGCGACACCACCGCCACCGGCCCGACCGACAGGGTGCGGCTGGTGCCGAAGAGGGCATAGACAACCAGCGGCAGGATGGATGCGTAAAGCCCCACCACCGGCGGCAGCCCCGCCAGCATGGCATAGGCCAGCGACTGCGGGATCAGCATGATCGTGACGATCACCGCCGCCATCCCGTCCCCCAGCAGGGCGTGGCGGTCATAGCCGCGCATCCATTCGGGCATCGGCAGTCTGCCGGATGTGGCCATGATCGCGCTCCTCAGAAGCGGTTGACGGGGGTCTTCAGATAGCTGTGGCCGTCGGCCTCGGGGGCGGGCAGGCGACCGCCGCGCAGGTTGATCTGCAGTGCCGCCAGAATGCGGTCGGGCAGGGGCAGCGTCGCGTCGCGGGCGTCGCGGATGGCGATCCAGTCGTCGCGCAGGGTGCCGTCGCGGACATGGCGGTTGCGGGCGCGATGGTCAGCGACCGTCGCCTCCCATTCGGGTTCGTTGCGGTTGTCGGTGCCATAATCATGGCCGACGAACAGCCGCGTCTCAGTAGGCAGCGCCAGAATTTCCTGGATCGAGTCCCACAGCTGCCCGCTGTCACCGCCCGGGAAATCCGCGCGCGAGGTGCCCACGTCGGGCTGCATCAGCGTGTCATGGGTGAAAGCCGCATCGCCGCAGACATAGGTGATCGAGCCAAGCGTATGGCCCGGCGACAGCATCACGCGGACCTGCAGATCACCGATGCGGAAGGTCTCGCCATCGGCGAACAGGCGGTCGAAGTCGCGCGGGGGATCGAAGGCCTCGGGCAGGTGATAGAGGTCCGCCCAGATCCGCGCGATGTCGGGCACCATGGCGCCGATGGCATTGGGCGCCCCCGTGCGGTCGCGCAGCTGGGCCGAGGCCATGACGTGATCGGCATGGGGGTGGGTGTCCAGCACCCATTCGACGGCAAGGCCGTTCTGCGCGACCAGATCCAGCACCTGATCCATGCTGCCGGTCGAGAACCGCTGGTTGCGCGGGTCGAGGTTCCAGACCACGTCGATCAGCGCGGCCTTCTTCGTGGCGGGATCGGCGCAGATATACTGGATGGACCCGGTGTCGGGTTCATAGATGCCCCAGACATCGGGGCTGCCCGCCCCGGTCGAGGGCGAATGGCGAACAATGCGTTGCGACAGTTTCGAACGGCTCATCTGATGCTCCTTTCAGGTTCTGCGGGCCTTCAGCCCCGCGCCGATCCACAGGCCCAGCAGCATGGCGGGCAGGAAGACCAGCGTGCCGGGTGCCAGCAGCGGCAGGGCGGTAAAGGCCGGGCCGGGGCAGAAGCCCCCGATGCCCCAGCCCGCGCCGAACAGCGCCGCCCCGGTTAGCAGGGGGCGGTCGATGCTGCGATTGGTGGGAATGTCGAAGGACGGGTCCAGAACCGGGGCAGGGCGCCGCCAGACCAAGCGATAGCCCAGATAGGTCGTGACGGTCGCGCCGCCCATGACAAAGGCCAGACTGGGGTCCCAGCTGCCCGCCACGTCAAGAAAGTTCAGCACCTTGGCCGGGTCCGACATGCCGGAAATCACCAGCCCCAGCCCGAAGATCAGCCCGGACAGAAAGCCCCAGATCATGCGCATCACATACCCCCCAGCAGATGACGTATCACAAAGACCGTCACGATACCTGCTGTCATGAACGTCGCCACCGCCGCCAGCGACCGCCCCGACAGCCGCGCCAATCCGCAGACACCATGCCCCGACGTGCAACCCGACCCAAGCGCCGTCCCGACGCCGACCAGCAGCCCCGCGATACCCATGCCGGGCAGATTGTCCGGCACGCTTTGGCTGACGGTGCCACCAACGACCAGCACGGCCAGCGGCGCGGCGATCAGCCCCAGCAGAAAGGCCCACCGCCAATCGCGGTCGCGCGCGGCCCCCGGCCACGGCAAGATCCCGCCCATGGCCCCCTGCGAAATGCCGGCAATGCCCGCAATTCGCCCAAAAAGCGCCATGACCATCACCGCGCTGATCCCGATCAGCACGCCGCCGCCAAGCGAGGCCCATGGTGTGAATGCGGTCTGTGTTGCGAACTGCATGTGATGCTCCGTCCAGACGATGTTGTGGCGGTCCACTTGCCGGACCCCGTGGGACAGGATATATTAATCGATACTAATTCAGTCAAGGCTAATATAATGGATTTGGAATATCAGGCATCGCAGGTGCTGCAGCAGCGCGCCGATCATGTCGCGGCGCGGCTGGCGCTGGTGGCAAATGCCAAGCGCCTGCTGATCCTGTGCGAATTGGCCAAGGGGGAACGCCCGGTGGGGGCACTGCAGCAGGCAGTGGGTCTAAGCCAATCCGCCCTCAGCCAGCATCTGGCCAAACTGCGCGAGGCGGGCATGGTCGACACCCGCCGCGAGGGGCAGTCCATCCATTACCGGATCATCGACCGGGATCTGGATGTGCTGATGGCAGCCCTTTATGAGGCGTTCTGCAAGGACGTCTGACCGGACGCGCCGGTCAGGACGAAGCGCCAAGGCTGGCGGCGAGGCTTTTGATGTCGGGGCCGGACAGCTTGGGAACGATGCGATAGGCGGCGTTCACGAAGCAGAAGATCGAAAAGCCAACCAACCCAAGGCAGATGCCCGTCACAAGGATTTGGCCATAGACCTGCCCCGACAGCCATGAAAACGCCTCGCCCGTGCCGCCGGCCTCTTGCGGGTTCGCGCGCCATGCGGCGAAGAGGAACAGCAGGCCCACGACGCCGACGACGATGCCATGCGCGATCAGGCCGGCTTTCAGAACGGGGTTCCAGCGGGTGGTGAAGTGGTTTGCGCGCAGGTGCTTGCGGTATTCATTGGTCCAGCCCTGCTTCATATAGTGGACGCCCGCGCCGATGATCAGCAGCGCGACGACGCCGATGATCCAGCGCCCGCCCGGCCATTGCATGACCTGCCCGACATAGCGCGGAATACCCGATCCCTGACCCTGATCACCGCCGCTTCCGCCGAACAGCAGGGTAAATGCCACGACGCCCACACCCATGTGGATCGCCCCCGTCACCAGCATGCCGATGCGGGCGATGATGCCCTTGGCCTCGGTGCCGTAATCCTCAAGGTCGAAGGCCGCATCGAAGATCCGCCACAAAGCATAGGCGAACATCCCCAGCAGGATCACGAACAGCGCCGCGCTGCCGCCCCAGGTGTTTTCCAGCCAGCCAAGCGCCGAGGAGGTATCCTTGGCCTGCCCGCCCCGCCAGATCGAATAGAGCGAGATCCCCGCGACGGCCAGATAGACCATCCCCTTGCCAAAATACCCCAACCGCATCAGCGGAATGGCCCAGCCCAACTTGTCCTTGGTCATCTTCTCCACGTGCGTGTCATCTTCCGTTCTGAAAGGACGGGTCGTCGGACCCGAGGAAATGTCGTCATGTCGCGCCGACCCGGGACCTCCCGCGCCGCGCGTTCCTGTGCCAACGGGCCATCCCCGCAGGGGTTCCCCACCAAGGCGGCGCGAAATGGCGATGGTTTGGTGCAAGGTCGATATTTCCGTCCGGTCCCACAGGCGTTCAGCCGGACCTTTGGCTGGCAGACGGACCGAACTGTCCATGCCGGTTCGGACTGCAAACATCGACGCCCGTGGTACGCGACCGCCCAAGGGCAGGCGTGATCGCCGTGCAGCGGCATTCAGTCAGCACCCGCCTCCGACAGGTGGGATGCCATCGGAATGCGCGTGCCACCGGTTGATCCGATCACCGGAACCCGGCATCCTCAGGGTCGGTGGGGCGTCACCAAAGGCGCGCCGCTAAGGGGGCTTCATGACCATCGCGATCCTTCCCGGCAGCTATTGTGGCGCGGCACCGGTGCCTGCGTCGGTCTGGACATCGTGGAACCTTGATCCGGTCCTGCTGGGAGTCATGCTGCTGATGTGGCTGGTCGTCCGGCGGCATCCGACGGGGACGGCTGCGATGCTGGTTCTGTCGGTGGCCTTCGTGTCTCCGTTGTGTGCGATCTCGGTGGGGCTGTTTTCAGCACGGGTGGTGCATCATGTGCTGCTGGTCGCGGTCGCCGCGCCTTTGCTGGCGGCGGCGATACCGCGCCGGGGCGGGCATGTGGGGGTGCATTTCGCCATCTCGACCTTCATCCTGTGGCTGTGGCACCTGCCTGCGGGCTATGATCTGGCGCTGTCCGACATGGGCGTTTATTGGATCATGCAGGTCACGCTGCTGGCCTCGGCAGTGCTGTTCTGGCGGGCAGTGCTGTCGGCCGGACCCTCGGCGCAGGCGATGATGTGGACGCTGGCCGGGCTGATCCAGATGGGGATGCTGGGGGCGATCCTGACCTTTGCACCCGCACCGCTTTATGCCGCCCATGCCGTCGCGCCCTTGGCTTGGGGGTTTGACCCGCTGACCGATCAGCAGCTGGGCGGGCTGATCATGTGGGTGCCCGGGATGGTCCCCTATGCTGCGATGATCGGCCTTCAGGCGCGGCGCGGCTGGCAGATGGCGGAACGCGCATGAGCGACCTTCAGGCGATCGTCCCCCATCTGAAGTCGCTGCACATCGCGATGCTGGTCATCTGGTGCGCGGGGCTTTTCGCGCTGCCGCTGATGCTGGCACGCCATGATCCGGCCATCGGGCAGGCGGATTACACCCGCATCCGGCGGGCGACGCATTACGCCTATGCCTTCGTGATCACGCCCGCGGCGGTCATCGCCATCGCGTCCGGAACGGGGCTGATCTTTCTGCGCGGGGTGTTCTTCACCTGGCTTTTCGCCAAGCTGGTCTTCGTGGCGGCCATGGTCGGCTTCCACGTCTGGATCGGCTATGTCCTGGTCGAGGTGGCCGAGCGCAAGGGCGTCCACCGCGTTCCCCGCGCCACGCTGCCGCTGTTCCTGCTGACGGTCCCGGTGACCTGCGTCCTGCTGCTGGTGCTGGCCAAGCCCGATCTGGACCGGATCCCCTTGCCCGGCTGGCTGTATCAGCCGCTTGGCCATCAATTGCCCTTCGACGTGCCCAGATGATGATCGAAGACCAGCTTCCCTCCGTGCCAGCCGGTGAATATCACCATGACGGTCGCAAAGCCGGACAGCAGGATGCCATAGGGCAGCACGGCCTGTTCGTATCCGGTTGTCAGCCGGTATCCCCAGTTCGCTCCGAGGATCGACAGCAGCATCACCGCGATCACGAAATGCGTCCATGCGGCGGCGCGGATGCGGATGCCCGACACCAGCAGCAGCTCGGCCGTGCCGGTGGCCCCCGCCGCCAGCCCGAACAGGAACGCCGTCCCCGCCGCCCAGATGGCGGCACGCGCCCAGAACAGCTCGCCCGACCAGAAATACAGCATGTCGGCCCCGAAGGCGCAGAAGGTCAGCGCCACGGGAAAGGCGACGCTCATGGCATGCAGAGGGTGCCCCCAGATGCCGACGATGGTCTCGGTCCGGTCAAAGCCCGGATGCCTGCTGATCGGATCGACCAGCCCCTTCGCGTTTTTCTGAACCATCTTCGGCTTCATGCGCGCCCCCTGATGCGGATGTCGGCTGTCATCCTAACACCGGTTCTGCTGGCGGGTTGCGAAGAAAAGCTGTCCACCGTCCATCCGGCGGGACCGGCGGCGGCGGCCATCGCGCAACTGTGGTGGGTGCTGCTGGCGGGATCGGTGGCGATCACGGCTCTGGTGGCGGGGCTGATCCTTTGGGCATGGCGCCGCCCCGAGGGGGCGGTCTCCGAACGCCGCTTCGTCATCGGGCTGGGGCTGGCCTTTCCCATGACGGTGCTGGCGGCGCTGCTGGCCTATGGGCTGGTCGTGGGTGAAAAACTGTTGCCGCATCGGGGGCCGGACATGGTCTCGGTGACCGCCGAGGCGCGGCAATACGCCTGGCGCTTTGGCTATGCCGACCTGCCGGGGCGTGTAACCGATGACGTGTTGCACATCCCCGCAGCCCGGCCCGTGGATGTGGCGATCACGTCGCGCGATGTGATCCACGCCTTCTGGGTGCCGCGTCTGGCGGGCAAGCTGGACGCCGTGCCCGGCCATGTGAACACCCTGCGGATCGAGGCCGCATCCCCCGGCGAATACGCGGGGCTTGGCGCGGAATATAACGGCCCCGGCTATCGCGGCCACGGCTTCACCGTCATCGCCCATGATCCCGCCGGATGGCAGGCATTTCTGCAAGGGGAGGCGCCATGAACGCCCTGCAAAGGCATCGCGCCCTGTCGCGCATCTGGGCATCCGATCCGGGTTGGCGGGGATGGTTGACATCAGTCAACCACACCGACCTTGGGCGGATGTTCATGGCGGTCTCGGCCTTCTTCTTCATCGTCGGCGGCATCCTTGCCATGCTGATCCGCGCCCAGCTGGCCAGCCCGCGTTCGGCCTTTCTGGGGCCTGAACATTACAACCAGATATTCACCATGCACGGGACCATCATGATGTTCCTGTTCGCCATCCCCATGTTCGAGGGGCTGGCCGTCTATCTGCTGCCCAAGATGCTGGGGTCGCGCGATCTGGCCTACCCGCGCCTGACGGCCTACGGCTTCTGGTGCTATGTCTTCGGCGGCGCGATGATGATCTTCTCGCTGCTGGCCGGGATCGCGCCCGACAGCGGCTGGTTCATGTATCCACCCCTGTCATCGACGATCAATTCACCCGGCATCAATTCGGACTTCTGGCTGATCGGCATCACCTTCGTCGAGATATCCGCCATCGCCGCCGCGGTCGAGATCACCGTCACCATCCTGCGATACCGCGCGCCGGGCATGTCGCTGGCCCGCATGCCGATCTTTGCCTGGTACGCGCTGGTAACGGCGGTGATGATCCTGACAGGCTTTCCGCCGCTGATCCTGGGGTCCATCCTGCTGGAGCTGGAGCGGTCTTTCGGCCTGCCCTTCTTCCAGGTGGCCCATGGGGGCGATGCGCTCTTGTGGCAGCACCTCTTCTGGCTGTTCGGCCACCCCGAGGTCTATATCATCTTCCTGCCCGCCGCCGGTGCCATTTCCACGATCCTGCCGGTCATGTCGCGCACGCGGCTGCTGGGGCATCCATGGGTGATCGCGGCGGCGGTGTCGCTGGCGGTGCTCAGCTTCGGGCTGTGGGTGCACCATATGTTCACCACCGGCATCCCGCATCTGGCGCTGGCCTTCTTTTCGGCCGCATCGACGCTGGTGGCGGTGCCGACCGCGGTGCAGATATTCGCCTGGATCGGCACCATCGCCAAGGGCCGACCCCAGCTGCATCTGCCGATGATGTGGATGCTGTCCTTCTTTGCCACCTTCGTCATCGGCGGGCTGACGGGGGTGATGGTCGCGGTCGTGCCCTTCGACTGGCAGGCGCATGACACCTATTTCATCGTGGCGCATCTGCATTACGTCCTGATCGGCGGCTTCGTCTTTCCGATGCTGGGGGCGCTTTATTACTGGATGCCGCATGTCACGGGTCGCAAGACCTTCTTCAAGCTGGGCAACAAGGCCTTCTGGCTGATCGTGCCGGGGTTCCACGGCACCTTCCTGCTGCTGCATTGGGTTGGGCTGCTGGGCATGCGCCGCCGCATCGACACCTTCGATCCGGGTCAGGGGTGGGAGGTGATCAACATCATCGCCTCGGTCAGCAGCTTCGTTATGGCGATCGGCTTCGCGCTGGTGCTGATCGACGTGGTGGTGAATGCCGCCGTGGCGATCCGTGGGTCGCGCGACCCTTGGGGTGC
>NZ_JAXHPZ010000004.1:0-52559 GCF_042466435.1 Paracoccus sp. R86501 | reverse complement strand
CCCAAGAGCCATGGCCGCCCACGGGTCGATGATTTGCGGGTTCTCAGCGGCATTATCTTCATCAACCGCAATGGCTTGCGATGGTGCGATGCGCCGAGGGCATATGGGCCAGCGAAGACCCTCTATAATCGCTGGAAGCGCTGGAGCGATAACGGGGTCTTCGCCCGGATCATGATCGACGCCACGTATCTGTAGGCGCACCGCACGGCTTGCAGTCTGCGTGCGAAAAAGGGGGGCGCGGTCGCCAGATCGGTCGAACAAAAGGCGGCATGAACACGAAGCCGCATGCCGTCGCCGATGCGAAAGGCAGGCCTATCCGCTTCTTCATGTCGGCAGGACAGGTCAGCGACTATACCGGCGCGGCAGCTCTTCTGGACGGCCTCCCGCAGGCCGAGTGGTTTCTGGCAGACCGGGGCTATGACGCTAACTGGCTACGAAAAGCGTTTTAAGACAGAGGGATAAGAGCCTGCATCCCCGCTTGGAAATCGCGCAAGAAGACCGTGGAATACGATAAGCGCCGCTACAAGAGGCGCAATCGTATCGAGATCATGTTTGGTCGGTTGAAAGACTGGAGACGGGTCGCCATCCGCTACGACCGGTGTCCGGAGACATACCTCTCAGCTGTCGCTTTGGCCGCAACCGTCATGTTCTGGTTATGATAAAGAACGAGTCCTGAGCCTAGCGCGCCATAACAAAATCGAAGCCCCCGAAGGGAAGCTAACATTAGGCACTTTCGACTATATGAATTTTGCGATAGGCCAACTGCAGGAGGTGCATAGCTTTTATGAAGCTGCGCTCACCTTTCTGGACATCAAAAAGCAGTTCGCCGTAGACAGGCCTAGGGTGGCGTTGCTGGGTTTGGCCGCGACCGTGTCTAATTCTTCATCAGCAAAAAACCATCTAGCCCCATACGCCGATCTATCTAGCTTTTCGGGCCAGCAGTCGCGACGAGATTGCTGCCTTTTACGAGCTAGGCTTGACCTGCGAAGGACAGACAATGGCGCCTGATATTAGCTTGAAATACCATAACAACGATCTCGCCGCTTTCATCCGTGACCCGGCCGGGAGCAATGTGGAGGCACTATTCCAAGGGTAGTCTTTGGATGCTTAAGGTTGTGGCTCACCCATGCGGCTGCAAGGCCACAATGAGCGAACTTCACTAACAATCCATGCCCATTTTGGTATCTAAGCTGACCTTCCCCAACAGAAATGGCGTGTACACTTGATCCTGTAAGCGTAGATTCATGTGGTGCGCAGCAAGGGGCAGCTATCGAGTGTCTATGGGCACCTCAACGCTCGGTGTACGTTGCAGGACCCGATACACGGTCGGCCGGGAGACATCGAATAGCTCTGCCAGATCACTGACCGAGTAATCGCCTGTGTCATACATGCGCCGAAGCTCTGTTTGGCGTCGATCCGACAGCTTTGGCTTTTTACCCTTCAGCTTTCCCTTCGCGCGAGCAACTGCCATACCCTCCTTGGTCCGCATGCGTGTCAGGTCGGCTTCAAACTCGGCAAAGGTAGCAAGGATGTTGAAGAACATCTTTCCCATCGGGTCGGTCGGATCATGGACTGACGCACCCAAAGCAAGCTTTACCCCTCGCTTCGCCAACTCGTCCGCGATGGCACGAGCGTCCGGAACCGATCTCGCCAGCCGGTCGAGTTTCGTGACTACCAGTGTGTCACCGGTTCTGACGGCGGCCAAAGCCTGCGCCAGTCCCGGTCGGTCGCGGTTTTTCCCGGTCAAGCCGTGGTCAGTGTAGATGCGTTCCTCAGCCACGTCGAGATTGCGAAGGGCGACCTTTTGTGCCGCAAGATCCTGCTTGTCGGTTGAGCACCGGGCATAGCCAACGCGGGTTTCTGACATGGGCGCATCCTTCAAACGTGACTTAGCGAAATTGGGGCAGGGCGGCTCTCATGTGTAACGCAAAAGGCCCCGTTAGTGATAATATCATCGTACTATCTAAATGAGAATCAGTTTCGCCTTCAAACACAGGGATTGGCTCGGAGGCGATTGGGCGTCCGTTGAGCGATCCCCTTAAGGACACCCTCTGCCACAAACCTGTCAGAACCTCTCGAGTTTTTGTACAGACTTTTCGCACTGCTGAGTGGTGGACTTGCTGTGGGAAGGAAGTGAAAAAAGACCGATTTTAAGACAATGATTTTGTCAACATGCGATCGAGAGATCTGAACGACTGCCAATAGAATTTTTGTTAAAGCTACGGCCATCAAGGACTTCCTTGGACGCCATTCGCTACATTCCACACGGCTTCCATCCGCCACTCGTAAGACTACAAAACTTTGGCAGCCGGTCCCTGTGTACATGGGCGTATAGAACTAGGTCATTTTGACAAATGGTGGATCCAGAGACGGATCGATGTGACATCTACGAAGGCAAGAAAGCTCTCTGCGGTCTTGTCGTAACGGGTAGCGACCCGTCGGGCGTTTTTCAGCTTGTTGAAGCACCTTTCGACAAGGTTACGCAGTGCATAGAGCGCGTGGTTTACACCGACGCGCATTTTGCGTGATTTGCGCATCGGGATACTGAGTTAGTATGCCTCGCGCCTCCATTTTTTGTGAATACTGTCCGTGAAACCGGAAACTGGGAAGTTGACATGGACCGCTTCCACATCATCATGGAAATTCCGAAAAGCTACCGAGCTAATTTTGCGCAGACTCGTCGATGGGTTATCGACCCCTCGCTGTTAGAACTTGCTGCACACACTAACATCACAGCGGAGGTTGAGCCGATCCGTCGGGGTCGAAAAATCACCCGATTGCGTTTTACCTTCGAGAACGCCAGCCAGATGAACTTGCCACCATGAGTAAAGCTCCGCACACCCCGGTGGACACCCTTCAGCACATGTCCCCTGCACGGGCTGCACAGGTAGCAGACGTGTCACGGTGGACCATCATGAGGGCCATAAAGTCCCATGAACTACTGGCCTCGAGAGATAATCGTAATCAATGGCGGATCACACCAGACGCCCTCGAAGCTTGGAGGGCGCACACTGTGCGCACACCTTTAAATCTGCACACCCCGCACACCCAAGAAATTATCGCTGAGCTTCGAGAAAAGCTGGCCGCAGAAACCGCCCGTGCAGATGTGGCCGAAGCCATCCTCGCTCATGAGCGTAAGGCTCTGGCCACAATTGAAACCGACCGGGACAGTTGGCGAGCAATGGCTGAGAAACTGGCTGATCGTCCGCGCCGCAGCTGGTGGCCATGGTCGCGGTCGTGACCCCTGCGCTCTTATGCTTGCAGCCCCATAAGAGCACTTATCAAACGCTTAAAAACAGCGGGTCTAGGCTGGTTCTGGGACCCTAAAGCGCACCCGGATCAACCCTCGGCAGCGTTCTCGGTGATATAGGGTCTTATGCGGCAGAAAACCCCGGCCCGAAAGGTCGCGCCGGGGTTTTGTCTCAACTACTAGAAAAATGCGATCAATGCAGGGCTTCTACCTTGAGCATTAATTGTTAAGAATTCCGCCGCCGAACTGGCCCAATCCACGATCCTGAGTGCGGCCAAGATCCAAGCTTCGCGCATCGCGCATCTGTGCAGAAAGATCAGTACTGTAACTATTTCTGTCACTAGGATTGCTAAGGTCATATTGATACGAAGACCCTGAGCTACCTTGATAGCCCGAGTTCTCATTAGTGGCTGTTCCAACAAAGGGGCTGTCTATTGTAGCACCGGCGCAGTTTCCGGAAATTACAGCTCCAATGCACCCTGCATTGGCAGGCACCGCCAGCAAACAAGCCGTAGGAATGGCAGCAAAAAATTTAAGCATATCGTTCCTCGTAAATATCCTCGCAACACATATCCAATATTTTTGTGTGAAGTAAATATATTTCTGAGAATTATATTGGCGGTGCAGTCAAGGACTGTGTTTCGAAGGCATCTCGTTCCAAAGGGTTCCGCTCGCCTATAGCAGCCTCGGATCTGGTCGTGTCCCGTCTTGGAAGAAGTGATCCCTAGCCAGCGGGTTGCTTCCTGTGGCGGAAGGTCCGGATAAGGGGCCGCCGGAACTTCATATCCCGACCTATCCCACGCCTTGCAAACGCAGACGTTTCGGTGAGGCCGAAAGTGTAAAAAATATCTCATTTCTTATCAATACACTTCCTTCAGACTCTCTGCTCGGCGATGCCGCGTAACCTAGCCCACTGTCTGTCCGCATCGCTGGAAAAAAAGGGCGCCCGAAGGATGATGTTGCTTCAAGGCCAGATACGTCCAGTTCCAGGCGTTGGCGCGACCCCTATACGTCGGTGGATCCGGGAAGTGCTTGTCTGGAGAGTGACATTGGGCGATCTTCGCCTCAAACGATAAGCCACTCAAAGAATGTCGGATGGAGCCTTGGATGTTAAATATTTACGAAAACTCGTTTTATCATGCGATTTATAATAATAAAAATAGCGATCATTTAATCATAACATTGACATCTCGTACTTCAGTAAAGGAAGACATATTTTTTGGTGAGAATTTTTTCAATAAATTTCCTCATGATACGATATTTATTAGATCAATTGAAAATGACTGGTATGCAGGCAGTGAATTTAAAAAATGCCTGCAAGAAATTGAAAAAATAATTTCAAAAAAAAATTATAAAAACATTATTGCATATGGAACATCTATGGGGGGTTATGGCGCAATATGTATGACCTCTGTTATCAAGGTAACGCATTTAATTTTAGCAGCTCCCATCTGGAACATCCACGCCGACTATGAACGCCGCTGGAAAAGTGATGCCATACGCTTATCTAAACAACTTTCCTTAAGAGATCTCAATGAAACAACTGTTTATGAACCTGACATATTGACACCTAGAATAAACAATATGCCGAAAATTGCCTATCTTATTCATGATCAACATGGAGTTGATAAGCGACAGGTTGCCGAAGTAAAAAAACATATCCCGTGTCTTGAAATTTTTGTTCCATACTCTGGCCACTTTCCATTGTCATCATTAAGCCGTTCTCGTATTTTAAGCAAAACTTTAAAGAAAATAGTTGAAAATTCAATAAAATCCGAAGGGCACGACTCTCTGGAACAAATTAATTGGCTTATTCATAGCGTGAGAAAAGACAACACTAAATATCTCGCTGTTCTTCTAAGGCGACTCAGAAGAAAGCCAAAACTTTTTGATATTGCAATCCAGTATGCTTTAAACAGGCACCCGGGGGACTATTTAATATCTATTGCGCTTATGAGGTCACATTTACAAAGAAAAAGCCCCCAAAAAGCGCTTAAAATATTGAGGGAACTAGAAAAATCCAGACCAAATACAATAAAAAAACCAAAAATAGCAATGCCATTTTTAAACGAATACATTGCACAGACAGGGGGTATATATAATATTGAAGATATTGCACAAGCCATTAAGGATAAGCTTGATAGGACAATGGAAGATAATGCAAATAAAAATTTGCAACAGGTAGAGCTTTACAATTTGCTCGTTCATCATCTGAACCGACATTCCCCAAATGGCCTGCCACGCGACGGCGAGATCACCTGACGGTGCCTGTTGAGCAAGCGTTTTTTCGCCCCGAGCGGCGTCTGCGGTTGCGCATACGTCTGGAACTGGGCGGATCGTTCTGCGAACCCCCATAATCCTAATCTGAGGGCGCCATTTTTCAGCGCGTCGGGCGGACCTGTCCTGCCGCTTTCGTTTGGTTTGGTGTGGGATCGTGGTCATGCGCATGACCGGGTGCGCGCAATCGGCGAATGGCGGCCTAAAGCATCCTAGCTTCCACAACCCCCGGCTGATCCCCATCCCTCCCAAAGAGTTGCCGCATAAAACCAGTTATCACCCGGAGCACAGGCCCAGGGTTGAACAGGCAAAGGTCCGGGATGCGGCGCATCCTGGACCTTTGCCATCTGCCATCTGCCATCTGCCATCTGCCATCTGCCATCTGCCATCTGCCATCTGCCATCTGCCATCTGCCATCTGCCATCTGCCATCTGCCATCTGCCATCTGCCATCTGCCATCTGCCATCTGCCATCTGCCATCTGCCATCTGCCATCTGCCATCTGCCTGCGCCGATCCCAGGGCGCCCGTTCGGTCGGTGTTCCGCCGCGCCCCCATCCCCTGAAAAACAACCTGCGAGCCTTTTGTCACATTTCCGGCCCGTTCCGACGGTTCGCCGCCTGTATTTCCTAGGGTTCAACTGTGTCCGTCGCGGAGTGACAAACACATATTACATTTCCTGCTATCGTCATCATTCCGACCGAGGGCCCGCGCAGATCCGGCCGGATCAGGGTCCTGGCGGAACGGGGCGGATCGCAAAGGTGTCACAGGTTCAGGATCGCCGCAGAGACCTCCAATGACGCGCTGGCTGTCGCCCTCCGAAAGTGTAAAAAATTACACTTCCATTTCTTGCCAAACTTCCTCCGCAGCCGGATTGAAGGGAAAAGCAGAAGTTGTTACATGTAACGGAAATGGAGGCCGCCATGCCCAGCCCAGTTTCCGAACGTGTCCAGAAGCGCCGCGCGGCTCTGCGGGCCGCTGGACTGCGCCCGGTCCAGATCTGGGTGCCTGACACTCGACGCCCCGGCTTTGCCGCTGAGTGCCGCCGTCAGGCCGCTCTGGTGGCCGAAGCTGACCGGACCGATACCGACACACAAGATTTCATGGATGCCGCCCTGGCGGATTTGGACGACTGGAAGTGAAGCGCGGGGATCTGGTGACGATCGCCTTGCAGGGCGATTATGGAAAACCGCGACCGGCGCTTGTGATCCAGTCTGATCAGTTTCCCGGCACCGCCTCCGTTGTGGTCCTGCCGGTCACCTCGACGCTGGTAGATGCGCCCCTACTTCGCATGACGGTCGAACCCGACGCCGGAAACGGCCTACGGGCGCCATCGCAGATCATGCTGGACAAGCCAATGACCGTGAAGGCCGACAAAATCGGTCCTGCCTTTGGTTCGCTTGATGACGTGGCCATGGTTAGCGTTAGCCGCTCTCTGGCCCTGTTTCTCGGACTGGCAGGCTGAGATGCTTTGAGGACGTCGTAGAGGCCCCTTGTCGCCCTTTGCGGCGTGCGCGCGAAAAAGGGGGGCGGGGTCGCCAGATCGGTTGAACAAAAGGCGTGACCTGCCCCCTGCTGGTCCCTCATTCATAACGAGAGTCTGCAGGTTGGATCTGGGTATTCGGTTGCTCTTCCTGGCGCAAGTGCGCCGGGCGCGGAGCCCTCAAAATGCTCAAGCGCACGGCGCGCTTGCTGCGGCGTCTGGTTACCCAAGGACGAGTGCGGCCTGACCGTGTTATAGTCGTAGCGCCACAGGGCCAGCTTGCGCCGCGCGTCATCCAGGCTGTCGAAGATTTCCTCGTTCAGCAGTTCATCCCTGAGGCTACCGTTGAAGCTTTCAACGAAGGCGTTCTGCTGTGGCTTACCCGGATCGATGTAATGCCACGACACCTCGTTCTCGTCGGCCCATTTCAGGATCGCCCGACTGGTGAACTCGGTTCCATTATCGCTGACAATGCAGCCTGGCTTGCCGTAGAGCCGGATCAGGGCACTGAGTTCCCGGACGACCCGTGCGCCGGACAGGCTGGTGTCCGCGACAAGGCACAGGCATTCACGCGTGCAGTCGTCGATCACGGCGAGGATCCGGAACTTCCGCGAGGCACCGAAGCTGTCGGAGACAAAGTCCAACGACCAGCGCGCGTTGACGCCCGCAGCCGATGGCATCGGGATTCTTGTGCCACGCGCTCGCTTGCGACCGCGTCGTTTTTGCACGGACAGCCCTTCCTCGCGGTAGATCCTGTAGAGCTTCTTGTGGTTCATGATCATGCCCTTGCGTTCTAGAAGCACGCCGATCCGGCGATAACCGAACCGACGTCGCTTTCCGGCGATCTCCTGCATCTCCTTGCGGATCTCGACACTGTCCGGCGGGCGTTCTCGCCGGACTGTCTTTGGATCGACACCGACCAGCCTGCAGGCTCGGCGCTGCGAGATATCATGATCCCGTATCACCCGAAGCGCCGCGTCTCGCCGCTTGATCAATGTCGTCAGCTCTTTCCCAGCAGGTCTTTTAGGACGACGTTGTCCAGCATGGTATCGGCCAGCAGGCGCTTGAGTTTGGCGTTCTCGTCTTCGAGCGATTTCAATCTGGCCGCCTCGGACACCTCCATCCCGCCATACTGGGACTTGAACTTGTAGAACGTTGCAGGGCTGAGGCCATGCCTACGGCACACCTCTGCCGTCGGCATGCCGGCTTCCTGTTCCTTGATCATCCCGATGATCTGCGCTTCGGTGAAACGGCTCTTTCTCATGTGTCTGCTCCCTAAGAGTTGGCGCAGACTCTACATTACGGTGAGGGATTTCGCGGGGGGCAGGTCACTGGCTGTGATCAAGAATGAGTCCTGACCCTAGGCTGCCAATTTGCTTCGCATCAACGCCAGCCGGTACTTTAGCCAGAACTTTGCAAGACGCGGCAGGGTGATACTGTCACGCTGCCGTATCTCAGCGAAGAACGGAGTGTGTCGCAAGTGCTTCCAATAGAGCCAAGCATACGGATGCCATTCGTCGGACTTCCAAGGTTTCCAGCGCTCGGTGAAATGCAGAATACCCGGCAGGTGGACACTCCGTGGTTCGTTTGCCCGATAGACCTTACGACCATTTACAAATGCGCGCTGGTAGTTCCACGTGATGTCCATCGGCGTCCAGTTCTGCCATAGTACTTCGTTCAGCGCATCCTGATCGGCGAAGGGATAGGCGTCAGGGTCGGCTTTCAGTCGTTCTAGCGCCTGTCCGAGGTATCCGCTCGCGCGCTCCGCCTGCATGTCGATCAGTAGCATACCGGCGTTAAAATAGCGCCCCTCGCATGGCAGTCCGAACCGCTTTACCAGATCCTTGGCCGAGAGGTTGTGATCCTCTACCGCTGCAAAGGGCCGACCCTGTAGATTGCTCTGCCAGAGCGGCAACAGGCTTTGCGTAACTATCATATCAATATCTAGGTAGAGCACCCGGTTGATCTCTACCGGCAAAAGTTCTGACATGATTAGCCGTAGGTAGGTCGCGCGGCTGATATGCATGATTGGTGGCAGGTCCAGCGCCATATGTCCCGTTACATGGTAATCAAGAATATTTAGCCCCGGTACGGCGCTGCGGACCTGATTTAGAAGGGTGGCATCAACTCCATCAAGAATGGCATGGACCCGGACACGCTCTGCCCCTCTGTTCGCCTCTATGGACTTTAGCAGGACTGCAAAATGTGGCGCATAATTAGCATCCGTCACACAGACCAGCTCTATCATGTCGTCTTGTACCACTATCAAAAAACTCCTGAGAGAACGGGCGGTATTTCAGAAATAGCGCGACTGTGCCTTTGGTTGCCTAAAGTTTGCCATGAAATAAGCTTTCGCGATGCTGAAATGCATCTGCGCCCGCTCGGGTCGGCGGCGCAGAATAGCAAGAATACCTCGCAAAAATCTCGCGACGATCCGATCCGGCATGATCAAGCGCCGATTGACGAAATGACCGATGGCCAGCTCTTCATTAAGAAGCTTTTCCCAGCTCCAGACCGCATCGCCGTGATTGGGGTTGAGGTATTGCATTTCAGGTGTCTCGACGCGCCAGCTGCCTCGCCGGAAAGCCCTATAGTAATAGCGAGACCATTCCTGATCCTCAGCCGAGAAGACTTCTTCGCGGTAGGGCCGATCAAGAATGCGTTGTGTGGGAATCAATGCCGCGCTGTTGGAAACGCCGTTTCGGCCGTTAAAATTGCGACGATCAAGGATGTATTCAACGTCACCCGTTTGCCCCAGCTTAGGCGGAGTCCAAAAGACGATTTCAATCTCGTGAGCCTGCGCATCGCGCCAGCCGCGTTCCACCATCTGCGGCCCCAGCAGAACGTGGCTGGAGATGATCAGCGTCAAGGGCGCAGGATTTGCCGCGACGCCGACATTGATCGCGCGGGAGTAGTTGAACTCTCCCTCTGGGTAGGGAACGACAGTAAGCCCAAGGGCCACGAACTTTGCCGCGGTTTCTGCAGAGCGGGAACTGTTGACAACAAAGATGAACTCGGGTGGAGCAGTTTGTGCACGGAGGGCCGCCACGACCTGTTCCAGCAGCGGTGTGCACTGATAGGCTCGGATGACCGCACCATAGTGCGGGCGGTCCATCGTCAGAGGAGCCGTTCCTAGGAGAGGCTGCACCGTTGGCTGATCAGCCATGAGAACTTCTGTCGTTTGGCGCGGTGCTAGGGGTGAGACAGAAGTCATAAATCAGTCCATCATGGGCCCCGGCGGGCTGTGAAATTCATTCGAGGATTTGCAAAAGCCTCTGCAGCGCAGAGGTACAGTGGTTTAGTCCCTCACTGAACATGCTCTGCCATAATCCTTCGCGCGATGACAGTCAGAGAGATCTCTTTTATGTGTATACTGCGAATGATGCAGCCTGCCCCTCCAGCGTTTTGTTAGGTGAAATTGTTCTGAGGCTCACTTTTGCCAAAAAATGGTTCTCTTGCATAAATCCGCTGATAGATCGGGTTACACCTTTCCCCGGACGGAATCATCTCACGGTCGCAGTGACGGGTATGCCACGCGCGGTGTAGCCGTTCATGGCGGCGAAGCGGACTTGGACTTCCGCGTCCTGACGGTCGAAGTCCCGCGGCAT
The DNA here is from genome assembly GCF_042466435.1 of Paracoccus sp. R86501. Lineage (NCBI taxonomy): Bacteria > Pseudomonadati > Pseudomonadota > Alphaproteobacteria > Rhodobacterales > Paracoccaceae > Paracoccus > Paracoccus sp. R86501. The sequence continues at coordinate 41,943 of NZ_JAXHPZ010000004.1, read as the reverse complement.
CAGGCATTGGCCTAGCAGTTTCATACAGTGCATCTTCGTTTCGACGTGGCTTCGGCGGTGGTATCCGGTCCAGTTTCGCCAGATAGCGCGACCAAGGTATTTCGACGCGCGAAGCCGTGTCGTTGCGCGCGATTGCGCCTGCTGTTGTGGGGTTCTAGGGCTTTTCCCTCCTGCAAGGTGGGATGACGGCATGCGTACCGCGTTCGGCGATAGCGTCGCGGCACTTGCGCGTGTCATAGGCACCGCCGGCGGTGACGCTGCCGATCTGCTCATCGGCCGAGATCTGGCTGAGCAGATCGGGCAGAACAGGTGCGACGCCGATATCGTTTCCTGTGATTTCAACGGCTCGGACTTCCAGTGCTTGCTCATCAATTCCGAGATGGGATGCCGCAGTGCCGACCCAATCGGCCAGCGTGCTGAGATGTGGTTCGACCCCGGCCCGAGCCATGATCTTGCTCTGACGATACAACGGCAGGCCGTCCGCGTATTTGCTAACGAGGACATATGTGATGGCACCCTCGGTGGGCAGTCCACCTTCGATCAGGTGCGCGGGGGCCGGTGCGTGGGTCACGCCCTTGGCACATCGGCGGCAGGCATACTTCGGGCGCACTGTCACGATGACACGCAGCCGCTCGGTCCGGTCTTCGCCGATGCAATGCATCTTACCACAGTCCCACGGACAAAGCAGGCTGTCCGGCTCGATGACCTGCTCGAAGCGCGGCAGGCTTCCCGAGATGTCCGCGGTTGCGGCGTGCGGCTCTACGCGAATGCGTGCAAGGTCTAGCTGGACTTGCCCGGCTTTTGTGGAGAGCGTTTAGCTCACTTCCGTGGCCTTTCGCTCGAAGGCGATGGGGCTTTCGAAGCCGAGCGATGAATGTCGCCTGACGGGGTTATAGAACCCGTCGATGTATCTGGCGATGGCGTTTTCGGCCTGCTGGCGGGACTGCCATGCGACCGGCCAGATCAGCTCCGACTTGATGGTCTTGAAGAACGTTTCGACCATCGCGTTGTCGTAGCAGTTCCCGCGCCCACTCATCGAGATCAGGATGCCCCTTTTTCGGAGCAGGGCCTGATAGTTGACAGAGCAATATTGCGATCCGCGGTCGGAATGTTGAACCAGTCCCGACGCAGGGTTGCGAGCCACCAGAGCGCGTCGCAGGGCTTCTACAGCGAGATCACGCTTCAGGCGATCACTCGTGGCCCAACCGACGACGCGCCGGGAGAAGAGATCCAGCACGACCGCGAGGTAAAGCCAGCCTTCTGCCGTCCAGATGTAGGAGATGTCCGGCCCCCCACTTCTGGTCCGGGCCGTCCGCCGTGAAGTCCTGCGCGATCAGGTTGGGCGCGACAGGCCAGGAATGTTCGCTGTCTGTTGTCCGTTTGAATCGCCGTTTTTGCCGCGCGATCAACTGGTTCTCGCGCATCAGACGTGCCGTGCGGTGCCGCCCGATCTCGTGCCCTTCATCCGCGAGGTCGCGCTGCATGCGGGGACTGCCATAGGTGCCGTTCGACAGGGCGAAGGCCGTCCGGATATGGGCCAGATAGACCATGTCCTGTTGCTGGCGACGACAAGCCGGACGGTCCTGCCAAGCAAAGAAGCCGCTCTGGCTGACCCCAAAAACACGGCACATCCGGCTGATCGGGAAGCTGGCCTTCTCCGCCTTGATGAAGCCGAAGGTCATCCGTGGCGGGTTCTCTCGAACCGGTGGCGTTCACCCGCCACATCCCTCTTTCGCGAAGAAGGCCGCGGCTTTTTTTAGGATGTCGCGCTCCCGCTTCAGGACCGCATTCTCACGCCGCATCCGCTTCAATTCGGCGTGCAGATCGACAGAAGCCTCGTTCGGTGCATCGACATCACGTTCTTGGCTCAGCCATCGCGTTAAAGTCAACAGGCCAATGCCCAGATCCTCCGCGATCTTTCGTCGCGTCTGACCGCTGGTCAGTGCCAGCCGAACCGCTTCACGCCGAAACTCCGGCGTCGGTCTGTTCCTGTTTCCCATAGAACACCTCCTGGTTCATCAGTTGGTGTTCTCCACATTTTCCAGGCAAGTCCAAACCGGCTCGCCAGTTCCGACACGGTCTCCTCGCCTTTCAGCGCCTCAAGCGCCACCTTCGCCTTGAACTCAGGCGCGTGCTGCTTTCGTTTCGACATCGTCGGTCTCCCTCGTGATGAAGATCAACAGACAACAAAAGCAGAGCTTACGTCAGTGTCCAGTTTTCGGGGGGCACCTCACGCATCTCGCTTGAAATCGTCACTGCAAGTGTTACTGCCCATCATGGCCTCCTTCCTCAAAATTAGCTAAGAAGGAGGCTACAATACACGAGGCTATTCAAACCATTGCGGTTGATGGAGATGATGCCGCTCAGAACCCGCAGGTCATCAACGCACGGTCAGCCATGGTTTTTAGGGAAGTAGAGGCGAAGGCGCTCCATCTGCGTCTCAGTCAGCGAGAAAGGGCGATTAATGATAAGGCCTCCTTACGGCGACCTGATTCACGCAAAAATATGAAATCAATGCCTGAATCCCTTGCGCTGATCCACATAGAAGGACATACAATAAAAATTGTGGTACACTGATGCTTTGGTTTGATTTCGAGATGTGCTGCACCGCTAAAGCGCGTGTGCACAAAGCATTTTGGGCCCACCTAGCTTAACCCGAGAGCAAAAATAATGGCGTGAAGTTTAAAAACACCGCATCGAATTGTTTTAATTATTTAAATAGTTTAACTTGAACTTTTAAATTTTTTTTAATATGTTTACATCGAATATTTAGGCCTTGCACTTGACACCACTTCACTCTTCATGCGCTTTAACTGGCGCCACCAATCTTCCCACGCGGTATATTACTGTAACGCTGGCGCTGTGCGCTGTAGGATTGGCCGGTATCTATCTCGCCACGCACGCAATCGACCTTGAATGTATGACACGCTCCTGCGAGTTCACACAGCAGCTTTTGGACATGAATGGCGAGGGCAACCTGCCAGCCTGGTTTACGGTTGCCTGCTGGTTTTTGGCTGGGATATTAGCATATTTTATTGCACAAGTAGATGAAACCCCGCACCAGCATGCTGCTTGGTACGGGATAATGGTGCTTAGCCTCTTTTTTTCTTTTGATGAAATGACAATGTTTCATGAATCCTTTGGAAGCATACTAGGAAGCAGCATCGGCAAGATCACCGGGGTCGGCGACATTCTATTTTACAAGTGGCTCGTCTACGGCGTGATGTTTGTAGTTGTCGCTGGTCTACTGTTCCTGCCATTTCTCTATCGTTTACCCCGTTCCACGCGCTGGCGGATAATCATGGCGGGCACGATTTTCCTTATTGGTGCGCTCGGCATCGAATCTCTTGGTGCAGCATCGCAAGCTGGAATGATCGACCTAGTTCAGGGAAGGGTCTGGCCGTTCGCAATCGCGCTTGAGGAGACCCTGGAGATGTTGGGCGTGATCCTGCTTATACACGCTTTGCTTCATCATCTATCTTGGGCTACAGACCGAAAGTTACCTCTTTGACAATCATGCCGGTCAATACACGACAGCGTCTTGACTAAGTGGCTCCTCAACCAAATGCTGAATCGTAGATCTGTATTCTCAGCGGAATAAAATATTAGGAAAGCGGAAGGTTGTGCTGCCATGGAGCTATGCTATTCGTGCGGCGATTTGACTGTCAAAGCATGACAGGCAGCTTAGCGGGAGCATTGAGTTGACGCAGAAAATCGTTCGGCTGCATGTCGGGGTCCACAAAACGGCGACTACCTATCTTCAGCAGTATTTGCTACAAAACCGCGCCACGCTCGCCCAGGAAGGTCTGGCATATTGGCCAACGGAAGATATCCGCCCCCGGTTCAAGTTGGCTTGGGAACAGCAAGTGATGGATCAGTATAGCAGACGCGGGCGGCTCGGCACTTTAATTCGTGGTGATCGCGCTTTGGCCCGAATGCGCGAATGGTTTGACCTTGACCGTAACATCCTGTTATCCGAGGAAAACCTGCTTGGGGAAGGCTCAGACTTTTTCAACGGTTCGGTCTATCCCGATGCCGGGGCACGGCTGACCCGACTGGCAGAAGCCCTGCCTAAGAACCGGCCGCTGGAGGTTTGGCTTTGTCTGCGCAGCTATCCTGATTTCCTAGCTTCCATATACGGCGAGGCGGCGCGGTTCTGGAAAGTACCGGCGCCAGAAATTTTCGTCGAGCGTCATGTTAACCCGACAGGGCGCTGGCCAGAGCTTGTTGACCAAATCCGCACAGCCTTACCGCAGGCCCGTCTACATGTCTGGGCCTACGAGGATTTCCGTCGTCTTGAGCCACTCATCGTTCAGAAGATGACAGGCGTGTCGTTGGCCCGTCTGCAGCCATTGCAGCAGTCCGACGTTCGTCCAAGCGCCTCGGATAGGGCAATCCGTGCATGCGCCGCGCTGCCCGACGACATCCAAGGGGCAGAGCGCATGTTCCGGATGTTGGAGTTGGAGGAGCTCTATCCGATGCAGGACAGCTCTGACCGGTTTTCACCGTGGACGGCTGACCAACGCGAACAGATGGAAGCAGCTTGGCAGCGCGATCGAGACTGCATTGCCAAGCGCAACGATGTCATGTTTTTTCAATGATCCCGCGGGGAACGAAGCGCAATGGGTGATATACGCGCTCGCCTTTTAAAGGGAGCACTTTGGGTTGCGCTCGGTCGGTTACTGGCTAGTTCTCTCGGTCTTATCAGCACGCTGGTTCTGGCCCGGCTTCTGATGCCGGAGGATTTCGGCCTAGTGGCAATTTCCGCTGCTTTCATGGCGGTAGTGACATCAATTACAGAAATGCCAGTGTCCGAGGCCTTGGTTCAACATGACGATCCGAAAGATGACCATTTTCACACCGCCTTTTCCATTTCCGTAACCCGCGGTGTAATCATGGCGGTGCTGCTTGCAATGTCTAGCGGAGCGGTGGCGCAGTTCTATGACGATGAGCGTCTGCGCGACATCCTGTATGTAATGGCCATCGGGGTCTTTGCAGTTTCCCTCACTAATCCACGACTCGTCATGTTCCAGAGGGAACTTATTTTCCATCAAGTCTTCATCATGCAGATCAGTGAGAAGCTGATGGGCTTTATCGTTGCCATGACCGCCGCTTTAATCTTTCGCAGCTATTGGGCACTGGTGCTCGGCGCTCTCGCCTCTGAGATAACGCGGGTGCTGCTGTCTTATATCTTCTGCCCAATTCGCCCGCGTCTGACCTTTGTATACTGGCGCGATCTTCTGTCATTTTCCATTTGGCTAACCTTAGGAAGCAGTGTGCAGGCCTTGAACTGGCGAGTGGTTCCCCTGCTTTATGGGGCAATTCTGCCAACAAATATTATGGGACAATACAGTTTCGGCAATCGTCTCACAAACACAATTTTTGAGCAACTGGCGCAACCTATCCAACAAACACTCTATCCCGCTTTTTCGCGCTTCAAGACTCAGAAGGACGCATTGCGCATGGCGTATTTGCGTGCACAGGGGGTTATGTGCCTCTGGATCATACCCTGCGCAATCGGGTTCGCGGCGATTGCGCCCACTCTCGTGACACAGGTGGTTGGCGAAAAATGGCTGCAGGCCGTTCCGGTAATGCAGATCCTGGCAGTCACCGCCGCGCTGCAAGCGTCCGTCGCAGTTCAACCGATTGCGATGGCAACGGGCAACACACAGCGCCTTTTTTATCGTGATATTCGCGCGACACTTGTTCGTTGGCCGCTGATCCTGATAGGAATTTGGCTAGGTTCGCCGCAGGGCCCCTACGCTATGCTGATAGGGTCGATGCTAGGTGCATTCGTGGGCGCCATCGTAAACGTGATCTGGAATATGACCTTAGTGCGCGACGTCGGCGATCTGCGCATCAGGGCACAGTTCCAACTGCTACTGCGACCTGCCCTTGCCTCTATGATCATGACAAGCGTGATCTGGCTGCTAGAGACAATGTTGCCGCCGACGAACGATGCTTGGGGCATATGGATTCGCTTGCTGCAGCTATGTGTGGCAGGGGGACTGAGTTATGTGATCACAATTGCAGTGCTGTGGCGACTAGCTGGGCGCCCCAAGGCGGCCGAGGCCGATGCAATTCAAATGATCGGTGGCGGTGTCAGAAAATTACGCGATCGAATTGGTGCTTGAATGTTTAGATCGCATAGTGGCTTAAGCTTGAAAATTAAAAAATCTTAACGGATTATGTTATTATTTATATAATGATTATGGCAGAGTAATAAAATGAACGACTTGATAGTTCCAAGAATTATTTGGCAGCTTTGGTTGCAGGGCTGGGACAAAGCTCCTCCTGTCGCAAAGGCTAGCCAGCAAAGCTGGATGCGGAACAATCCCAATTGGAAACTTTGTGCGCTTGATCGGGCCGGTTTGCAAGCCGCCCTGCCGCCCGATGTTTGGGCCCGAATCAATGCTAGTACGGCACCTGCCGAAGCCTTCAGCGATATCGTGCGGCTTGAACTTTTGGCCCATCATGGCGGTGTTTGGGCCGATGCAACAACTCTTTGTGCTCGACCACTAGATGACTGGATTGATCGCGCTGCAACGCCTGGATTTTTTGCGCTGGCAAGCCCCGGTGGCGGCAGACCCTTGGCCAGCTGGTTTTTGGCAGCAAAACAAAACGATTACATTATACATAAGTGGCGGCAAGCTATGGAGAAATACTGGCAGGGGCGTAATACGCCTGACGATTATTATTGGGTCCATAATCTTTTTGGTCAGCTTCTGAAATCAAATTCAAAATTTTCCGCACATTGGAACCAGGCTGAGAGAGTATCGGCGCAGCACATTTTCCATTTTGGTAGTGAGGCACAGCTGCTCAAAAACTCAGCCCCCGACGATTTGGCTTGGCAGCTAGCCAATCCGCCAGCGCCGGTCTTGAAGCTAACACATAAATTTCAACGACCCCCAAAGCAGGGATCATTGTTTGAGGCGTTGATCGAATGGGGACTAACAGGCGAAATATCTCAGAAACCTGCGTCTTCCCATTCATGGTCATTGTCGCGATGGTTTAGGAAAAAATGATATCGTATTGATTTTTTAGGCCTGAGAATGGAATCGCCAACAAATGAAAATTTTTTAGAACTCTGTTGCACAAATCGCGTGAGATATTCATCTTGTGAATTCAGTATGGCAGCTAGGCTTAATAAGAAAATCGACACACTCAACCTACAAGGTCAAGAACTAGTTAGGCTCAGGACTCGTTCTTTATCACAACCAGAACATGACGGTTGCGGCCAATGCGACAGCTGAGAGGTATGTCTCCGGACACCTGTCGTAGCGGGTGGCGACACGCCTCCAGTCTTTCAACCGACCAAACATGATCTCGATGCGATTGCGCCTCTTGTAGCGGCGCTTATCGTATTCCACGGTCTTCTTGCGCGATTTCCGGCCAGAAATGCAGGCTTTTACCCCTCTGTCTTGCAACGCTTTTCGCAGCCAGTCAGCATCATGGCCCCGCTCCGCCAGGAACCTGTCGGCTTTCGGAAGTCTGCCCAGAGGAGCTGCCGCGCCGGTATAGTCGCTGACCTGTCCTGCCGACATGAAAAGGTGAATGGATCGGCCTTTCGCATCAGTGACGGCATGCAGCTTCGTGTTCATACCGCCTTTCGTCCGTCCGATCTGGCGATCACGCCCCCCCTTTTTTCGCACGCAGGCTGCAAGCCGTGCGATGCGCCTTCAGATACGTGGCGTCGATCATGATCGTCTTCGGATCAGCACCCTCGGCAGCCAGGCCGACCATGATCCGCGCGAAGACCCCGTTATCGCTCCAACGCTTCCATGTATTGACCCACTGAAAATCTGCTCATGCTACAAAGGAGAAGGTAGCAATGAGTATGACGATGGACGACAGCATCAAACGTTGGACTGCCAAGCGTAAGACAGCCCTTGTGATCGAGATCATTCAGGGCAAGACAACGGTGGCGGAAGCGAGCCGATCCTTCGATCTGGCACCCTCGGAAATCGAGGGTTGGGTCGAGGATGCCAAGCGTGGCATGGAGAATTCCCTGCAGGCCAATCCACTCGACATTCATGCCCAATACGACAAGCTGGACTTGCCTGGAAAATGTGGAGAACACCAACTGATGAACCAGGAGGTGTTCTATGGGAAACAGGAACAGACCGACGCCGGAGTTTCGGCGTGAAGCGGTTCGGCTGGCACTGACCAGCGGTCAGACGCGACGAAAGATCGCGGAGGATCTGGGCATTGGCCTGTCGACTTTAACGCGATGGCTGAGCCAAGAACGTGATGTCGATGCACCGAACGAGGCTTCTGTCGATCTGCACGCCGAATTGAAGCGGATGCGGCGTGAGAATGCGGTCCTGAAGCGGGAGCGCGACATCCTAAAAAAAGCCGCGGCCTTCTTCGCGAAAGAGGGATGTGGCGGGTGAACGCCACCGGTTCGAGAGAACCCGCCACGGATGACCTTCGGCTTCATCAAGGCGGAGAAGGCCAGCTTCCCGATCAGCCGGATGTGCCGTGTTTTTGGGGTCAGCCAGAGCGGCTTCTTTGCTTGGCAGGACCGTCCGGCTTGTCGTCGCCAGCAACAGGACATGGTCTATCTGGCCCATATCCGGACGGCCTTCGCCCTGTCGAACGGCACCTATGGCAGTCCCCGCATGCAGCGCGACCTCGCGGATGAAGGGCACGAGATCGGGCGGCACCGCACGGCACGTCTGATGCGCGAGAACCAGTTGATCGCGCGGCAAAAACGGCGATTCAAACGGACAACAGACAGCGAACATTCCTGGCCTGTCGCGCCCAACCTGATCGCGCAGGACTTCACGGCGGACGGCCCGGACCAGAAGTGGGGGGCCGGACATCTCCTACATCTGGACGGCAGAAGGCTGGCTTTACCTCGCGGTCGTGCTGGATCTCTTCTCCCGGCGCGTCGTCGGTTGGGCCACGAGTGATCGCCTGAAGCGTGATCTCGCTGTAGAAGCCCTGCGACGCGCTCTGGTGGCTCGCAACCCTGCGTCGGGACTGGTTCAACATTCCGACCGCGGATCGCAATATTGCTCTGTCAACTATCAGGCCCTGCTCCGAAAAAGGGGCATCCTGATCTCGATGAGTGGGCGCGGGAACTGCTACGACAACGCGATGGTCGAAACGTTCTTCAAGACCATCAAGTCGGAGCTGATCTGGCCGGTCGCATGGCAGTCCCGCCAGCAGGCCGAAAACGCCATCGCCAGATACATCGACGGGTTCTATAACCCCGTCAGGCGACATTCATCGCTCGGCTTCGAAAGCCCCATCGCCTTCGAGCGAAAGGCCACGGAAGTGAGCTAAACGCTCTCCACAAAAGCCGGGCAAGTCCAGATCCTGTCCAAGGAAGGGGGAGCACCTCAGTCCTCGAGAGCCGTAGGATCGGCATCCACTAGCTTCTGCATTAGATGGACGGGCGCCTTTATGACCATGCCGGAGTTGAGGCTCACTCCTAGCTAGTTCTAAGGGGCGTCGTATTCTGCACTGACTGCGTATCCACTTTGGCGCAAGTCCTCCCCGCGCTGGATTGCAGCTTGAAATTCCTGTTCAGAAACGTCCATGAATGTCGCTCCATGCTAGGCAAAGGGTTGCAAGATGGGCGGCTAGGTCCTTTTGCACGCGCGTCACGGCGCGCAGCGAGAACCGTAAATTTCCCAAAGAGGTTCCAGCCTTATTATAGCCCGCCAAGGATCAACCGGAGGAAGACGCAGTGCACAAAAATAACGTGAGTATTAACAAGTACTTATACAAAAAATGATTGCCAATTTATGCGAGGACAGGGACAGGTGGCGACGGCAGGCAACAAGCCTGCTAATGGACTCGCAAAACCGAATTTTTTTAGAGTTGGCCCTGAGACTTTGGCAGGCTCAAATGTACTTATCGGGCAGTTACGTAGAGCAGCAAAGGATTCATTAACAGATGACCTTGGAGAACCGCCTTGATTACCTTGATTTCGCTAAAGGGATATCCATTGCCTTGGTCGTTGTGTTTCACACGACTATGGCAATGGACCGCCAGAATATGGCAGATGCGCATTACTGGCTGCTCAATAACTTCATGTCGCCGATCCGGATGCCAATGTTCTTCTTTATCTCGGGATTCTTGATGAAGAAATTAGCCCGAAGCGCAAGTTCTGACGCTTTCTATAGGAAAGTAGCGGGGCTTATTTACCTATTCGTGCTGTGGTCCGTCATTCACCTGCTGTGGGAAACTGTGTCGCCGCTAACGTCGGTACCGGCAGTCAGCAAGTGGGTCGTATTCCTTTACAAACCCAGTAGCGTTCTATGGTTCATCTGGGCGCTCGCGATCTATTTTTGCATCGCCCGCGCCGGAGAGACGGTGCGCAGGGACGCAATTTTCGTTGTGGCGCTGATGCTATCACTAGCAACATATATGGGGCTAATCGAGTTCGCCAATTATGCCCACAACAACTTTCTAAAGTTCCTGCCCATGTTCCTGTTCGGTGCATGGTATGCAAAACCGCTGATCAACTCTGACACCCTGCGCTCCCCGGCGACGTTCCCGCTGTCATTGCTGGCCTTCAGCATGGCCTTCGCAGTCATCTACAAAGGCAGCTTTGCCCCGCCAGTGGTGGGGACGATGGCCTTCTTGATGGCATTTCTGGGCATTATCGTCGGACTGGCAATGTCAATTTTCTTGTGCAGCTTTGACCTTACCCGACGCGTTCCTGTGTATCTGGGGCGGAACACATTTGGCATCTATGTTGCTCACTCGCCAATCGTAGCCGTGCTTGCTGCACTTCTGGCAAATGCTACCCAGGGAGAAATGGCTATCTCAATGCTGGGCGTGCCTCTTATAACTGTCGCCGCCATCTTGCTGTCTTTAGGGTTGAAGATCGTCGTCGAAAGGGTGGGCGGGTGGTGGCTCTACCACTTCCCACTTGCCTTCACTAGGAACCGCGCCCTTTCCGCATCGTGATTTTGCGAATGGCAACGCCCCGCCAGCCAGCGCCGCTGACCTAGGTCGGTGCCTTCGCTTGCAACGAACGCTCTCTATGATCCGCTCGGCTTTAACTTAGACGGAGGAGGGATAAGATCCAATAAGTCTTACTGCGTGTGAGATTTCAGAGCCATTTTTTGGTTATTTGAACCCATCGGCTATGTTGGGGGATTATTGGCGGCAAGATAGCAAAGAACTCTTTTTTACGCCCATCCTTCCGCCCTGCAATCTCTTGGATGATCTCCGCCCGGCCGCGTGCGCACGCTCGCGAAGTTGTCCCCTCGCCGCGCGTCACAGTCCCTTCATAAAGGCATTCGCAGGTCATTTGCCAAAAGTCGGGAAACCGCACAAGGTCATTATAACCACGGTCGCCCGGCAACTAGTCAACTTGGCTAACGCCCTGTGTAAAGGCCGTTAGAAATGGACGCCTTCGATCACATAAGGGATACAGTTGCTAATCTCTCTTGGCGTTTACATTTGTATGGTCTTAAGATAGTGAGCCGCAAAATTTAAAGGTAATGTGTCGATGAGAATTGTAGGCGTGGATGCCGCGCGCAGTTTTGCGATCACTATGGCGATGGCTTCACATGTCTGGGCTGAAACTGGCCTTGGTGGATACCCCTCACAAGATCTGTCGCTGGTTTTGAGCTTAGTGTTCCAAATCGCGACGCCCACTTTCATCCTGCTTTTCGGCACGATGCTAGAGTTCGTCTATCGCCCGCGATGGGCCGATCCCGCATCACGTCCGGGAGTTGCCACAAGGCTGGTATCGCGGGCTCTGCAGTGTTGGATTCTGTACGCAATCAGCATTTTTGCGCTGTTTTTGATCGATGACGGCTACTCGCTGCCATTTTCCATCGGCACCGTGCTCTTCATGGGCAACTCGCCCTATACCGAGATCTTGAAATTCTACGCAGTCGTTTTGGCAATGGCGCCATTATTGTTGTGGGCCCGCAATAGATGGGGACTGTTGCCCTTGGTTGCGGCATCGTTGCTGTGGCAGGTGGCGTGGCTTTGGTTAAGCACGCTACCGGACGCACAGAATGATCTGGGTCTGCCGCTGCATGCCGCTCGCGTTGTCAAATTCGTCACCGGGTTTGGCGACTTACCGCTGGCAGGACCGTCGATCATGCACGGTTTGACCTTGGTTGTAATGGGACTGTGTTTGGGCGCTTTCCTGACCGGCGGCGGCGCACGCAAGGACCTGGGACGATGTGTGTCTGGCTTGCTAGCCGCATCGACGCTTGTGGCTGGGCTCGGTTTCCTGGTCATGCCGCAGGATATTTTTACCGCGATGGGAAACATGAGCCTCAGAATGGTCAGCCACCCATTCTATTTTGCCATAGGCGCAGTGATGGCGGTTTGGCTGACAGCGTTCTGCATCTGGCTGGGCGACATCCTGAAAGTGGGCAGCAAGGCAGGCTGGGATCGCATGACTTTCTTCGGACGCACAAGCATGTTCACCTTCGCATGGGGCAATATACTGCTTTATATGGTCAAACCCGAGCCGCAGACTTTAGGCTCGACTATGCTCTGGGCTATACTGCTTCTAGCCACCATTTGTGCCATGAGCTTCTTCTTCGACCGTGCCGTGCGCAGGTCTGAAGTCGTTGGTTCTGGAATGAAGAAGGTTAAGCGTATCACCGACAGAATGGCACAATGGCTGGTGCAAAGCCTAGACCGCCGGATGGCATCGTAGAATACGCAATGTTATCTCACTTGGGTGAGATACGTACAGAGGTGGTCGCAGGAATTCGGACCGGTCGCTAAGCTCTGGCGATTGACGAAGGACTGATCTGCATGACGAAACGGAAGCGCTATTCGGCGGATTTCAAGGCAAAGGTGGCTCTTGAAGCCATTCGCGAGGAGCTGACGACAGCTGAACTGGCCAAGAAGTATGACATTCACCCCACCATGATCACGGGCTGGAAGAGAACCGCAATCGAGAACATGGGCTTGGCCTTTGGCAGTGGTGCGCCCGCCGCGCTGCAGATTTCTGCGGGTGAGGTCGAAAAGCTGCATGCCAAGATCGGCCAGTTGATTGTGGAACGCGATTTTTTGTCCGCAGCCTCCAGTCTCATTCTCGGCACTGGAGGCAAAAAGCGGTGAAGCAGGATCACCCCCGATCTCAGCGTCCGGCGGCAGTGCAGCCTGTTGTCACTGGCGCGCTCTGGTCTTTATTACCAGCCGCGCGGTGAAAGCGCTGAGAACCTGAATTTCATGACCATCATCGACCGGCAGTTCCTCGAGACGCCGTGATATGGCTCGCGGCAAATGGCTCGCCACATGCACCGGGAGGGGCATCGGTGCGGGCGCCATCGGGTTCGTCGGCTGATGAAACTCATGCGACTTGTGCCGATTGACCTGCCCCCCGCGAAATCCCTCACCGTAATGTAGAGTCTGCGCCAACTCTTAGGGAGCAGACACATGAGAAAGAGCCGTTTCACCGAGGCGCAGATCATCGGGATGATCAAGGAACAGGAAGCCGGCATGCCGACGGCAGAGGTGTGCCGTAGGCATGGCCTCAGCCCTGCAACGTTCTACAAGTTCAAGTCCCAGTATGGCGGGATGGAGGTGTCCGAGGCGGCCAGATTGAAATCGCTCGAAGACGAGAACGCCAAACTCAAGCGCCTGCTGGCCGATACCATGCTGGACAACGTCGTCCTAAAAGACCTGCTGGGAAAGAGCTGACGACATTGATCAAGCGGCGAGACGCGGCGCTTCGGGTGATACGGGATCATGATATCTCGCAGCGCCGAGCCTGCAGGCTGGTCGGTGTCGATCCAAAGACAGTCCGGCGAGAACGCCCGCCGGACAGTGTCGAGATCCGCAAGGAGATGCAGGAGATCGCCGGAAAGCGACGTCGGTTCGGTTATCGCCGGATCGGCGTGCTTCTAGAACGCAAGGGCATGATCATGAACCACAAGAAGCTCTACAGGATCTACCGCGAGGAAGGGCTGTCCGTGCAAAAACGACGCGGTCGCAAGCGAGCGCGTGGCACAAGAATCCCGATGCCATCGGCTGCGGGCGTCAACGCGCGCTGGTCGTTGGACTTTGTCTCCGACAGCTTCGGTGCCTCGCGGAAGTTCCGGATCCTCGCCGTGATCGACGACTGCACGCGTGAATGCCTGTGCCTTGTCGCGGACACCAGCCTGTCCGGCGCACGGGTCGTCCGGGAACTCAGTGCCCTGATCCGGCTCTACGGCAAGCCAGGCTGCATTGTCAGCGATAATGGAACCGAGTTCACCAGTCGGGCGATCCTGAAATGGGCCGACGAGAACGAGGTGTCGTGGCATTACATCGATCCGGGTAAGCCACAGCAGAACGCCTTCGTTGAAAGCTTCAACGGTAGCCTCAGGGATGAACTGCTGAACGAGGAAATCTTCGACAGCCTGGATGACGCGCGGCGCAAGCTGGCCCTGTGGCGCTACGACTATAACACGGTCAGGCCGCACTCGTCCTTGGGTAACCAGACGCCGCAGCAAGCGCGCCGTGCGCTTGAGCATTTTGAGGGCTCCGCGCCCGGCGCACTTGCGCCAGGAAGAGCAACCGAATACCCAGATCCAACCTGCAGACTCTCGTTATGAATGAGGGACCAGCAGGGGGCAGGTCACGATCTATCAGGAGTCGAAGACCTGTATTGACCCATCTGAATCTGCTCAGGTTAAGCGGCTAATCTGAATGCCTCGGCCGGCGTGCGCATGGCAAGAGCCTGATGAGGGCAGCGGTTGTTGTAGAAGCTAATCCAATCACCGATGATGCGGGTCGGCGCTTTGCGCTACGCGCGCGCGAACCCCCTAAACTGTTTGTTTCGGCCCGTAGTCCAGTCCAATCACTTCGGCCAAAAGCACGATATGCAAATTCTGCAGTGCCTCTACTTGCCGCTGCCAAACAAGGCTGGGCTTTTACGACAAACGCTGTCCAACACATTCATTGTCTGGAACTGTTGACCCTCGCAGAACGGTTCAGCCATGGAGCCTATCAACCAAACCTTGTTTACGCCTCCCAGCACCGCCAGCGCTTAAGGCCTGCCCCTTTTAGGACGTTTGCGTGGCGTTCCATGGCTGACTTCGCGGGTTCAGGGTAGCCAGACCGAACAGCAGGTCGGTGATCAAAAGCATGCCCTGCCGGACGCAGCTGATCGTCCGGAACGACCAAAGATTTGGTCGCACCGTGGTGGGAATGTGCAGAACCGATCGGGCTGATAGGGTGCTGTGCTATCTTGAGCGGCAGCTATGTTTCGACGGGACTGTGATCAATGTGTTCAGGAGTGGCATCCCAATTGCGCCATTATCCAAGTACAGCTGGAAAATATTTTATATGTGCATACATTTAAAAATAAAAATTAGCACCAACGAATGTAACCGTTTGACATCTTACTTAATAATTCGGCAGATACGTGGTTAATGCGGGTTGGTACCATGCATGGTTTATTGTAAATACATTATACATAACAAACCAGAATTAAGCGCCCCTGCATATCGAAGCTCGATGGTGATTTGGGGGTATCCCCCTATCGCGCCACGCTTATGCTAACCGCCTGACAAGGCTAGGGGATCTTTTAATGGTAACTGTCAATACAAGCCAAGTTTATGCTTTTAACGGCGATCTTGCGAACCTTCTGGGACTAAGCGTTGCCCCCAACTTTACAAGGGCGAACGCAGTCATCTAGGACAGCAACGGCGTATTGAATACGGGTGATACGACGACGATCTCGATCAATGGCGGAGCGACACAAAGTTTCAACTTTGTCTCGGCAGGTACTGTTTCTTCGGTTCTCGGCCTGGCTGGCACTGAAAACATCGCGGTCTTCACCGTTCCTTCAAATCCTGGAGTAACCTATCTCTTTGCCCCGAACGGCCTTCCAACATTTTTGGGAGCGACCGTGGCCTACAGCTATAACCTGAACCAGACCTCGTTCGCACTTCCAGCGTCCACCGCCGGCGTCGTGGATGGTACGGCTGGCAACGATACGATCGTGGTCGGAGGTTATATCGATCCCGAGGGTGACCGGGCGACCACTGGTGCCGACATCATTGATGGAAAAGCGGGAGACGATTTCATCAATGGCGGCGCTGGCAATGACAGCATCATCGGGGGAACCGGCAACGATACCCTGCTTGGGGGAGCCGGCAACGACACGCTTCTGGGCGGCGATGGCAACGACTCGCTGGATGGTGGCGATGGCGATGACACCCTCCAGGGCGGGGCTGGCAACGACACGCTGTTCGGCGGTGCGGGGACTAACACAGTCTTCGGCGGCGAAGGCGACGATTTCTGGCTCGGCGGTAGCGGCACCGCAGGGACCGCAGGCGTTGACAATGTTCAACTGGAAGGCGGCAACGACACTGCCGAGCTTGGGTACTTTCCATCTGGTGGACCTATCGACACCATCGACGGTGGTACCGGCATTGACACGATTGCGTTCGATTCGGCCGCATTGAATAATTTCAACATTGGTATCACACTCAACGACACCGGCGCTGCGACGCCTATCGGCGGCTGGCAGACAAACTTCCTCAACTTCGAGAACGTCCGCGGCAACGCCGGCACCAACGCCATCACCGGCAACTCTCAGGCCAACCTTCTGCAAGGTCTGGGCGGCAACGACACCATTTCGGGCGGTGCAGGCAACGATACCATTGAAGGTGGCACCGGTGCCGACGTGCTGAACGGTGGGGCAGACATCGACACGCTGTCCTATGCGGGATCGGCCGCAGGCGTGACCGTCAACCTTGGAACCAACTTTGCATCCGGCGGTGACGCCCAAGGCGACACGATCAGCAACTTCGAAAACCTGACCGGCTCGGCCCAGGCCGACACCCTGACCGGCAGCGCAGGTGCCAACGTCATCTCGGGTGGCGCGGGCAACGATACGATCAATGGCGGTGCGGGTGCGGATACGCTGGACGGCGGTGCGGGCACGGATACGCTGTCCTATGCGGAATTGGCCACAGGCGTGACTGTCAATCTTGGAACCAACACTGCATCTGGCGGTGATGCCCAAGGCGACACCATCAGCAACTTCGAAAACCTGACCGGCTCGGCCCAGGCCGACACCCTGACCGGCAGCGCAGGTGCCAACGTCATCTCGGGTGGCGCGGGCGACGATACGATCAATGGCGGTGCGGGTGCGGACACGCTGGATGGCGGCGTGGGCACGGATACGCTGTCCTATGCCGGATCCACCGCAGGCGTGACTGTCAATATTGGAACCAACACTGCATCTGGCGGTGATGCCCAAGGCGACACGATCAGCAATTTCGAGAACCTGACCGGTTCGGCGCAGAACGACGCGCTGACCGGCAACGCAGGCGCCAACGTCATCTCGGGTGGCGCCGGCAACGACACCCTTGACGGTGGCGCCGGGACCGACAGCCTTATAGGCGGTATCGGCGACGACCTGATCACTGGCGGGACCGGAGCGGATCGCTTCGTCTACTCGGTGGGGGATGGCCTCGATACCATCACGGATTTCAACCAGAATGGTGAAACCCTGGGCGACGGCAATAACGCCGACAACGACTTCCTTGATATGTCCCAGTATTACGACACTCTGGGCCAGATGCGTGCCGACATTCTGGACGACGGGATCCTGAACCAGTCGAACAGCACGGTTAATGGCGGAAGTGTCGATTACAGCGACAACCTGACATTCGGGGCCGATGCCGGCATCGCGCTGAACGGTATAGATGCCAGCAACGTCAATTTGCTGCTGTCCGCCGAAACCACCGGCGTGGTCTGCTTTGCACGCGGGTCGCTGATCGACACGCCCTCGGGTCAGGTTGCCATCGAAGACCTGCAGGCGGGCGATCTGGTCAGGACCATGGACCGCGGCTTCCAGGAACTGCGTTGGATCGGCAGCCGCCAGCTGGACGCGATCGACCTGCGGCAGCACCCCAGGCTGCTTCCCATCCGCATCAAGGCAGGCGCCTTGGGCGAAGGTCTGCCGGAGAAGGACCTGATCGTCTCGCCGCAGCACCGCATGCTGGTCCGGTCGGCCATCGCCAAACGGATGTTCGGCACACATGAGGTCCTGATCCCAGCCAACAAGCTGCTGATCCTTGATGGCATCGATATCGATGAAGCAGCAACTTCGGTCGAATACTTCCACATGCTTTTCGACCAGCATGAAATCGTCTTCGCAAACGGTTCGGCGGCCGAAAGCCTGTTCACCGGTGCCGAAGCGATCCGTTCGCTGACCGAGGAGGCCAAGCGTGAGGTCTTCACCCTGTTCCCGGAACTGCAGGACCCCGAGTTCGTCGCGGAACCCGCACGTCTGATCCCGCAAAAGGGCAAGGTGATGAAGAAGCTTGCACAGCGGCACCAGCAGAACGGCGCCCCCATCTTCGGGTAGCGCAGCAATCGCACGCGGGCTATCGTCACGATGGCCCGCGTGCGACATTGCCTGAAGGCCTGACCGACAGCGCTGCTTTGCGAGAGTGAAATGACCAGCACAAATCCCCATACGCAGTTGCCCCGCACGGCCTATTGACGAACATCCGTCGTCCGTGCGGCCGGCTTGGGCGGAATGATCGATGGGATCTGGACGGACAAGCTCGACATTGACCCGCAGGACGCGGTCCTGACCGCGGGGTCCTGTTTTGCCCAGCATATCAGCGCGGCGCTGGATCGCGCCGGGTTTAACTGGCTCAAGTCCGAGCGGAGGCCTTTTGGGCTGGATGACGAAACGGCGCGCGCGTTCGGCTATGACATCTTTTCGTTCCGGACAGGCAACATCTATACCACGCAGATGCTGAAACAATGGCTGCAATGGGCATTGGAAGGCGCCGTTCCGAACGATGAGATCTGGCACACCGACGGGACCATCATCGACCCTGTGCGACCCGCAATCCAGCCTGACGGCTTTGACGACAAGGGTGAATTCGACGACAGCCGACAGGCGACACTGAACGCGATCCGTAATGGCGTAGAGGAAGCATCGGTCTTCGTCTTCACCCTCGGCCTGACCGAGATGTGGTTCAACAAAGAGACCGGACTTTGCTATGCGTCCTGCCCGGGCACGCTTGGGGGTGACTTCGACCCGGACGTGCACGGTTTCCACGATCTTGATCACATTACGGACCCTGACGATACCGTCCACGCCAATGAACTTTGGGGATCGAAGGTGCTGGACCGGATTGCCGAGCATATCGGTTCAGAGAAGCTGTCGATGGTTCAGCCGGACTAAGCTTTCAAGCATGTCTGCATCGTTCTGTAGCCGACAATCGGAGGCCTTCCGATGTTCAAGCTGCATGTCGATGATGGCTTCGGGTGACTAAGCTGCCGTCGTGTCGTCAGTATGGCGACCAGCCTGTGTTCCGGAAGTATGGCCCCTGTCCTTGGCCCGATGTCCATAGCAGATAGCTGCGATGATGATCCCCGTCGCGATGCTGAACTGGTAAAAATATACCACCTCGATCCACATCAGCATGCACAACCGCACCATGAACAGGGCAAAGAAGACTGATGCCGCCGAGGGGCTGCGAATTGCCCAGCCAAGACATGCCCCTGCTGCCCCGAAGAAAATGAGCGTCTGCATTACGGTCATAGGAACGCCGATCTCGACGGCATTTGAGATGACGGTGTTGTGGAAGTGGAAACCTTGACGGGTCTTGATACCAAAATCAGCCCATAGTTGCTCAGCCAAAGGCTGTCCATGAACCCAGAATGCTTGAAAACCGACCCCAAAGAACGGCCTTTCGGCAATCTGTCCGAGGCCTACGGCCCAAAGATCGGTTCGTCCCGTTAGCGTGATGTCCTTGCCGGTGAGATCCAGGAACATTGCTGCGAGTTGATCCGACATGGACGACAGCAGCACTGCAATTCCTGCAAAAAGAACAATGCTTAATCCGATCACCACTAGTCGCATATGGGGTGTCATGCGTTGCAGCAGGATGATGGCGCCAAAGACCATGATGACGGCAAGGGTACTGACCAATGCCCCGCTAGATTGCCCCATGATCAGCAGCATTGTTCCCATCAGCAGCGATGCCAGCGCGGGAAGTCGCCAGCGCACCGAGAGGCGTCGGTCGACCAGTACCGCCAAGGCCACGATGATCAGCACGGAACTGGCGTCCGCCAAGGCATTCTTGCTGGCGTGAATGCCTAGATATCCCATCCCATCGCCTCGGTTGCGCCCGATCAAAAGACTGGCGAGCCCTGACATCGTGCTGGTGAGGAAAACGACTTTGACGAAGGCCAGCGGGGCCAGGCGATAACCGACGGCCACGGAAATCATCACGGTCAGGCCCAACTGGATACCATATCGCATCGTCAGCGAAGCGTAATCCGACCAGGCGAAGGACATCACGCACCAGAGCGCCACCAGCACGATCATCCATTCGCGTCGCAGGGCAGCCAGTGCCTGACCCGCGTTGGTGGCCACAAGTGCCATGCCGGCCATCAGGAACAACAACGCCCCCTTGGAGCCCAGAAGGGGAATGAAGGTCATGCCGAAGACGGCAAGGAAGGCCGCGATGGTGTCGGGGGAATAGCTGAGCGTCGGAGACTGCCCCCGGCGTGCCGCACGGCGTGTTGCTATCGACGACCGGGAATATGCGGCCCCTGCCATCAGTCTGCCTCGCAGGTGACCGAGCCTTCGAATAGGCAGGACGCGTCCAATGGCGTATAGGCCACCCAATCGACCTGATATGCCAGCGGACCGTCCTGCGGCGCCGGGCGGCCCATCCAGTCGGTCAGTGTCGCGGTGCTCCAGAACGACATGTACAGCTTTTGCGGATGATTAGGCAGGGTGCTGTCAGGGTCCGTGCGGTGAACCTCTTGCCCGTCCAGATACCAGGTGATGCCCTCGGGGGCCCACCGGAAGCCGACGGTGCGGAAAGCATCCTCGAAGGACGGATCGGCCGCCACCTTGCCGCCATTATGGGGCTTGCCCGCGACATAGGTGTTCATGGTCATCGTGCCGGGATCGCGGGTCAGGATCTCGATGTCGATCTCATCATGCGGAGAACCATGGACGGGTCCCGCATAGGTAAAGACCGAGGCGTTCATTCCGGATTGCCGGGGCGTACGGATGCGTGCCTCGAAGGTGCCGTATTGCATGAAGGCCTTGGTCTGCACCTCGCCGCACAGCGCCGGGGCGGCGCGGTCCGCAGGGGCGGGAATGTGGAACAGGCTAAGCATGCCGCCACGCACCTGCACCGCCCTGCCGGACCATTCGCAATCCTGCCAGTCGCCGTTCGACCACCCGTCCGAGACGTACCAGCGGTCCTTGTCCAGTCCTTGCGAAAAATCCTCGTAAAAGCCCTTGGCATCGGGATGGGGTTCTGCAGCCGAAGCGGCTGGAACCTGCGCCGCGCAAGCGACGGCAACTGCAAGGATCAGAAGGGGTGACTGGCGCATGTACAAAGCCTCATGGCCGCGCCGGTTGCCGCGCGGGCGTGCCCGGCTTATGGAAGCCGCAAGCATATGGGTCAAGGGAAAGGCAGTCACATGTCGGGCACTCCGTCGGGTCAGAACGTCTTGACCCCCAGCCTGTCACCCCCGGTGGTTTCGGTGGTGATGGCCAATTTCCGTGGCGCGGAACATCTAGCCGCCGCGATGGCCAGCGTTCTGGCCCAAAGCGAGCGGCGGTTGGAGCTGATCCTGGCCGATGATGCCTCGGGCGACGACAGCGTGGCCATCGCCCGCCGGATCGCCGCGACCGATGATCGGGTGCGGGTCATCGCCTCGTCGCGGAACGCAGGACCGGCGGCAACGCGCAACCTGGCGCTGGATGCGGCACGCGGCGACTGGATCGCGGTCGTGGACAGCGACGACCTGATCCACCCCGAACGGCTGGAGCGTCTGATTGCAGCCGCCCAAGCGGCAGATGCCGATCTGGTCGCCGATGATCTGGTCTATTTCGGCGCAGTGGCAGAACCACAGGGCCGGACCCTGCTGCAATCGCTGGCGCTGGCCGCGCCGATGATGCTGGGTGCGGCATCCTATCTGCGCAGCAATGACGGCAATTCATCCTTGCCCTCTTACGGATATCTCAAACCGGTGATCCGCCGCAGCGTCCTTGCCGATCTGCGGTATGACGTCGGACTGCGGATCGGCGAGGATCACGACCTGGTCCTGCGCATGCTGATCGGCGGGGCGCGCCTTCTGGTGCTGCCCGACCCGCTTTACGCCTATCGCCGGCATGAGGGGTCGATCTCGCACCGCCTGTCCATCGCCACGGTCGAGGCGATGCTGGAGGCGCATCGCGCCCTGCCCCCGATGACCGACCCCGACATGCAGGCCGCCGCCAAGGCCGTGGATCGTCATCTGCGTCTGGCGCTGCGCTATGAACGGCTGGTGGCCGATATCAAGGCGGGCCACTGGAAGGGCGCCCTGCCCCGCCTGGTCGATCCGGCCATGATTGCGCGTCTGGTCGAAAGCCTGCGCGACCGTCGGCGTCGCACTGCCGAAACGCCTGCTGCATCCGCGACCCCGGCCGACCCGCTGCCGCACATGCCACAGGCAGGCGAAAGCTGGTCGCGGCCTCCGGCGACGGGGGCCGCAAGGGTCGCGGCCATGGCCACGCGGGGGGACGACCTGCCCGAGGGCGCCCCGTCATGGGCCGAATGGCTGTTCAAGGCGACGCGCGGGGTTTCTTCAGCCTGAGGCCTTGTCCGACTGTCGTTCCAACGTCGCCCTGACCTTCAACGACAGCGCGGCGCGCAAGGCCTCGATGGCAAGGACATGGGGGCGGCCACGCGCCAGCATCCGTAGCATCTGCCGTCGCCGGGGGGCCTCGACCTCGCGCTGCCAGGGCTGGAACACCAGATCGCGCAGGATGGCCGGGTCTGTCGGCAGGCCGGGCAGCAAAGGTGTTGACCAGTCGGCAAGAGCGTTGCCCGGATTGCAGGCCCGTGCCAGCGCGATGCCAAGCGACAGGGTCTGCCCCTGCCCGCTTCGGGCGGCCACCTTTGCCAGTTGCGCCCGATCCGCAGGGCCAAGACGCGCCAGCCAATGCGTCAGATCGGCGGCGGCCCACCCACAAGGTTCATGCGCCAGCAATGCCTTGGCCAGCGTCACCGTCATCAGCAGGCAGCCGTCCACGGGCGACAGGACAGGGATCGCCGCCCCGTCATGGGTCACGGTGGCTGCGCGGTCCAGAACATCCTCGGCGCCGCGCCAATCGGGCAGTCCCGCTTGTTGCAGGCGGTGGTGCAAGTCGATTACCGCGCCGTCGGCTTCGCGCCTGAAATGCTGTTCCCCCAGGAACGAGACCCACCACAGCATCTGATCCTGCTCCATGGGTGCGAACCCCAGCTGCTGCAGGACGGCCCCTGCAGCCTTGCGATCGCGCGGCGCCACATAGAGATCGATGTCCCCTGACGGCCTGCGGAACGGATCGTCATGGACGACCATCTGCTGGAACGGACCTTTCAGCACGACATGGCGCAGCCCGGCCTGCGTCAGGGCCGCCGTCACCTCGACCGTGACATCGATCGCCTGGCGGTTCATCCGGGCCGTGTGCATGCGCACCTGCAGCAGCCGTGGTGACAGCTCTTTGCAGTCGGGCGGCAGCAGGGTCGGAGCAATGGGCAGCCAGCCCAGCATCTTGTTCAGACGGGCGATGTCGAACAGACGGTCGGGATCGGGCGCGCGGTCAGCCTGTCCATCAGTCGTAGGCCCAGGCAGGCTGGCGGCGATCAGCACGCCGATCTCGGGCCCCGAGTCCCCGCGGACCCCTGCGATCATCTCAGGGCTGAACCCCATATTGCCCCCTTCTGCGCTCCGGCCTGTTACCCCTGCGCGATGCCTGTCCCCTCAGGGGGCGCCGCGTTTCTCGTACCATGTCCTACAGAAGCGGACGAAATGGCGCGAGGGGTGCTTGGGTTCGATCTCTTCGTTGGTGCACCAGCGGCGCCATTCGATCTCCAGATAGCGCACGTCCCAGCCCGGTGCGGCGGCGCGGGCTTCCTCATGGGCATCAGCGTCCAGAAAAGCTTCGAAAACCTCGGGGATGGGGGCCGATCCGCGGTTGCGGAACACCACCTTGGTGTCGTCGGGCGAAAAGCGGATCGAATAATCGGGCATATGGGCATGGGCCTCATCCTCGCGGATGACATTGGCCACAAGGCGCCTGAATTCGAAATTGGTCGAGGATGACCCGCATTTCTTCTGTAACAGGTCCAGCCCGATCGCCCATTCGCGCTGGTTGCCGCAATGCTTGCGCGCCAGTTCGTAAAGACGCCGCTCCAGCGGTCGGCGCAGGCGGAAATAATCGCGGCTGATCGTCAGCACCTCATGGGCGCGGATAGCGTTGAAGACCCAGTCCGAAAGCTTGATCTCGATTTCCTGCATCCGGCCTTCGCGGGTCTGGCGCACGATGCGGGCGCTTTCGATCAGCCCGAAGGTCTCGAAAACCTCCTTGCCGCCGGTGTTGATGTTGGTCGAGATCCGCGTGCCCGCCAGCCGCTCCATCGCAGCCTTCAACAGGTCGTACCCCCGGCCGGTCGTCATGCGGTTGGTGGCACGCAGCAGATCGGAAGCCTGAAAACGCACCATCTGACTGACCTCGCGTCCGTCGTTCAGGGCGCGGATCAGCTGGCTGATGCAGAAGATCAGGATGTCACGGTCGTGGACCGTGGCGATCCCGTCGCTGGAGGGCTTGATGTTAACCGTCAGCCCGTTGTGTTCGTAATGTCGTGGTCGCAGGTCCGGCTTGGTCGAGAGCGAGAAGATCGGGTGTTCCATCGACCCGACGTCCGCTTTGGGTGCCGCGTTGATGATATCGCAGACGAAGAAGTCGCGTTGCGGATGACGATCGGGAAGAAGCGGACTGCTCATCGAATCTCACGATGTTAACGACACTTCACCCATAACGACATTTCACCCATAAAACAAGGTTAACGACACTTCACCCATAAACCGCCCAGAAACGACACTTCACCCATAACGAATCACCACTTCACCCATGAAGAAACGACACTTCACCCATAAGGTGTCGAGGCAAGTATCTGTTATAAAATAGAAAAAAGGGCATATTTTTGCCCTTAACACCTATTTAACACCTATTTAACACCCATGCTCTGTGGATAACTCGAAGCGATCCGGCATGACCGGGCCTAGAGAAAGCTCCAAAAACATGCTGAGGAAAAGATAGGTGTAGGTCTGAAACGTCAGTTCTGCTCGATCAGCAGGCGCCCGATACGGGAGGCAGGTGCGGGCATTCGGGCAGCCAACTTGTCGGCCAGGATGCCCCGCGCAATCGGCAGAAGGGTTGCAGGACGACGTGAGGCGGAAACAAGCGCCCCTGCCCTGCCGATCTGCGTCTTGCGATCCAGAAAATCGCGCAACAGAAAGCGTTGACGCAATTCGGCTGCATGATGCGCCAGAGCTGCCTCAGCGTGGCTGTCCAAGCCCTTGATGGCAAGATGGGATCGCGCCGCACCGTGAAGGGCCTTCAGATCGGCGGTGCTGTGACGCGAACTGAGAGATTCCAAACGCCAACGTGCCGCATATCCCACCTGCGTCGAGACCCGGAAACGCGCGCCCTTCTGCAACATTCGGACGTAGAGGTCGTAATCCTCGCCCAAACGCAGTGCCTCGTCATAGTGCAGCGCGTTATTCTGCAGGAATGCGCGACGCATGACAGGCTTGAGGAACCCCCACTCCTGTCGGCTGCTGCCCCGGACGGAGTGATTGGCCCGCACAAAGCCGGCCAGATCGATGTCGATGACAGCAGGTACGATCCGCGGTGCCGTTGGCAGATCCTCCGGCGATCCGCTTTCAGCGATGAACAGGATATTGTCGGCCATCATGTCGGCATCCGGAATTGCCAGCAGGCGCGAAAAACGTCCGGGCAGCAGGAAATCATCCGCATCCAGAACCGCAACGAAATCGCCTTTGGCGACTTCAAGTGCACGGTTTCGGGCTGCAGCGGGGCCGCCGTTGACGGCGCAGGTGATGATGATCAGCCTGCCGTCCCCTCTGCCTGCAGCCTTCGCCACTGCCATGGTCTGGTCATGCGAGGCATCATCAACCACGATCACTTCCGCGGTCTCAGGCTCGGCCAAGGCCGTCCTGATCGCGTCCGCAATGGTAGCAGCTGCGTTATGGGCGGTGATGATCACCGAAACGGAGGGAGAAATGCCTGTGCTCATGGAGGTTCACGTGGCAAGCCCCCGTGAGAAAGTCCAGCCTGCTGTTTCGACATAGGCGCATTTCGGGCGTGTTTTGCTGGTTTTCGGGCAGAGTTCTTGCCAGAGAACGTGAAATATCTTGCGGATAACCGGATTAAATATAATATCCGGTTAGTTTAATTATCTGGTGAATCATGCCGACAATCGTTGTTGCCTCGCCCAAAGGGGGGGCTGGAAAATCCACTGCCGCGACCATTCTGGGAACGGAATTGGCCCACGCAGGGGCCACGGTCACCATGCTGGACTGCGACCCCAACAAATCATTGTCGCTCTGGGCCGAGCGGGCGCCTCTGCCTCCCCGGATCAAGGTCCTGTCGGATGTGGGCGAAGGAGAACTGGTTCGCACGATCAAGCGCCACGACCTTGATGGAGAGCTTGTCATCGTCGATCTGGAAGGCATCGCATCGCGGCTGGTCAGTCGGGCCATCTCTCAGGCCGACCTCGTCATCACGCCGATGCGGGCCACGACGCTTGATGCGACGGTGGGCGTGCGGGCCCTTCAGCTGATACAAGAAGAAGAAGAGGCATTGGACCGCAGGATCCCGCATGCCGTGGTCTTCACGATGACACGAGCGATCAGGTCGCGGCAACACAGCGGCATCGAAACATCGCTCCGGGACCAGGGAGTTGACTTGATCGAACCGTCGCTGATGGAGCGGACGGCGTTCTCGGCATTGTTCGAATTCGGGGGAAACCTGCGAACCATGCCTGCGCAGGGCAACATGAATGCCGCCATCGACAATGCCGAAGGGTTCGCCCGCGCGGTCTATGCCCGGCTTACAACCGAGGGCGCATGATGATGAACGACAAACCTTTCAGCATCGATCTTGGCCGTCTGCGGTCGCGTGAAAAGGATCGCAGCCCTGCCGCGGTCGAACGTGCAGATCGCGTCGGGGAAGAACTGGGCTTCATTGATCGTGAGCCTGCGAAGAAACGGGGACGCAAGCCGAGCCCCCGTACGGGGCAGGTCCACGCCAAGGTGCTGCCCCCCGTCGCCGAGGAAATCGCGAATGAGGCAAGGCGTCGTGGTGTCCAGCAAGGCGTGATCATCGAAGAAGCTTGGGATCTATACAAAAACCGGATTAAGTAGAAAATCCGGTAATTATAAAAACCCGGTGCAGTTAAGCACCGGGTTTATTGGGTAACCTGAAACTATTTCATAACGCCACTGGTGGTTTATGCCTGTGCGTTGGGTCAGACGGTCTTCGGCGACATGATGAAGCCACTCGGATAATAGGCGATGTCGCGGATCAGCATGTCACCGGAATGCCCGCGGCCGTCATCGCTGTTGTACTGCTCGGACGTATAGCTGCCGGGCGCCCTCACGGCGACGTTTGCGATGGGGTAGAGCCTCGAGCCGGGTTTTCATATCCTGATGGCGTGCATGAAGGACATGGCAGCCGACTTCGATATCATCGAAGAAGAAGGTAACCTCGGATTTCAGTGGATCCTTGTCATCGTAGACGATCGCGCAGGCCCAACTATGATAGCTCTCGTTCAACGCACCGGTTCCGGGCAGCCATTGGTTTACTTCTGCTTCACCACCGAAAGAACCTGCTCGGCTGTTGGAACCCGCATCGCCATAATGCTGGGCGAAGGTCGTCGTATGCGGCGTGTCTGCGGCCCCCCAGGAATAATTGAACTTTTCCAAAATATCGATTTCCGGGGGCCATTGGGTCTGACCGCCAGCACTGCCTTTGGTTCCGCGACCCAAAAGCCAGAAAGCCGGCCAGGAATAGCGACGGATAGGAATCTTGGCTTCCATCCGCCAGACACCCTCGACACCACAGACGTCATCCATCGTCTGGCCCTGAATGACCGATGCCTGATGACGGAACAGACGACTGTCGAATTCGGCGCGGGCATCTGTGGGGAAGGCCAGCGTGTGCAGGCGTAGTGCTCTTTCGGCACTGTCATAGGTGATCGGAGATTGTGCCTTGCCGGGGAATTTCTCCTCGCTCATGTAAAGGCCGGTTTCCTGGTTTCCATCCTGTGTGTAACCATGCGAGAGGCGTGACCGCCACGTCGGACGACCTTGAGCGTCGAACCCGGAATCCGAGAATTTGCCAGCGGCAGCATCGAATTGGTTCTTGCGCTGCGCGCCATCCAGTTTCAGCTCGCGAAGCGGGCGGTGGAACTGCGGAGGCATATCAGGGTGCTGGGCATCGTCGGCAAAGGTGATATCCACGCTGCTAAACTTCTGAGAGTCGCCCAAGCCCTTTACGCGGACCTCGACACGAAAACTGCGTCCGGCTGGATAAGTTGACTTAGTTACGATTTTGAGATAATGCGCCAGATCATCGCCCGGCGACCAGCGATACACCACATCAAGACCTTCGAAATTTCTGGTCTGATCGGTCGAATTGCCAACGTTGATGCCACCGCCTGATACGTTCACCAAGCGATTGACATAACAATAAAAACTCTCCCTGTCGGTGTGATCCGCATTAATGGGTATATAGATTTCGCGCTGACCTGCCGGGACCTGAATCTGTCGGGGAATGGTGATCGTGCTGCGATTCAGGGTTTTCCAGACCGGATCGATCACGGCCGGGGGCTGGGGTTGCTCGGGTGCGGAACCAGCACCGCCGTCCAGCTTGTCCAGCCGCGCAATGATGCCGGCAAGCTGCGTGTTGAAGCCTTCGAAGATGGGATCCAGATCGGGATCATAGGCCATATATCGTGTCTCCTGTTGCGAACCTCTGGACGGCTTCGGGTCTGAAATCGACCGTTCGGCATGACCGAGGCAAAAATGGGACGTCAGCGGCAAGACAGGTGATGCCAAGAAAGCTTGATCGTGCTGATCAAGCTTGAATGACGGTTTCAAAGGATGAGTCCGGGCTTCACGCTGTTCCTGTCCTGCGCGCCGGCAGCGATCGTCCGACATGCAAAAAATATGAAGGATTGGTTAACGCGATCTAACGGGCCGAACGTTGCCCGCAGGACGTAAATGCAACAGAAAATGCAACCGAAAGCGGAGAGCATCCGCCAATAATGCCTTACGGTTCAGCGGTTCACGCTTCCTTGTCGTCACTTTGGAAAACTGGAGCCATTCCGCGGTTTTCGCCTGCAATAAATTTGTCTATTCAAGGGCCAGGATTTCTCGGGTCGTCGCTTGCCTTTTGCAAGAACTGTTTCGAAGTCTGCCGTTGTGATTTTTTGTTGGAGATGTGTTTTTGCGTGTGACCTATCTTGCCCATGACCTTGATGATCCCTCGATCTGGCGACGGGTCAGCATGCTGCGTCAGGGCGGCGCCGAGGTTCGGGTCGCAGGCTTTCGGCGGGGGCAGGGGCCATTGCCCGAAGAAGCAACCGTCCTTGGTCATACCGCCAATGGCCGCATGATCCAGCGGGTCCGCGCCATCGCGGCCGCCTGGCCCCGTATTGCACGTATGATCCCTGTGCAGCACGGCCCCGAAGTGATCCTGGCCCGCAACCTGGAAATGCTTGCATTGGGCGCCCGCCTGGCGCGTATCAGGGGCGCTCGTCTGGTTTATGAACTGCTGGATATCCACGCCATGATGCTGGGGCAGGGGACTGCTGCCCGTGTGTTGCGCCGTGTCGAGGCAAAGCTGATGCATCGTACCAGTCTGGTAGTGCTGTCATCGCCTGCCTTCGACACCAGCTATCTGCGCCATTTCAACCAGCCTGATGTCCCAACCCTGATGGTCGAAAACAAGCCTTTTGCGCGGCCTGACATTACGCAGCAGAGGGGCGCTGCGGCTGATGGCGCTGAAAACGGCGGTCCGCTGATCATCGGCTGGTTCGGAATGCTGCGGTGCCGTTGGTCGCTTGGCGTTCTGGATCAGGTGACCCGCGCGCATCCGGGGCAATATCGGGTGATCCTGCGTGGACGTCCGGCGCTGGATGTCATGGAAGATTTCCATGACGTCGTGGATGCCAATCCTGACCTGTCCTTTATGGGCCCTTATGATTGGCCGGACGATCTGCCCGCGATTTATGGTCAGATCGATGTCGCTTGGCTGATCGACCGCTATCAGGCCGGGCAGAATTCCGACTGGCTGCTGCCGAACCGTCTGTATGAAGGCTGCCTGAATGGTGCCGTCCCCGTGGTGCTGGACGGAACCGAGGTCGCACGGCGGGTGTCGGCATGGGATTGCGGCGTCCTTGTTGCGACCCCCGGCGCCGATGCAGTTGCGGCAACCTTGTCCACGCTAAGCCCCGCCTCACTTGCCACCCGCCGCGAGGCGGTGGCCGACCTTCCCCGCGCCGTGCTCGAGATGGACAAGGCCGAATGCCGCCATCTGACGTCAGCCATCTGCGGGACAGATCCCGTGGCCGCGACATGAGGTCCGACATGCCCACGCCCCGTGTTCTGATCGTCATTCCAGCCCTGAACGAGGCGCGTCACATCGAC
This sequence comes from Paracoccus sp. R86501, assembly GCF_042466435.1. Classification (NCBI taxonomy): domain Bacteria; kingdom Pseudomonadati; phylum Pseudomonadota; class Alphaproteobacteria; order Rhodobacterales; family Paracoccaceae; genus Paracoccus; species Paracoccus sp. R86501. The sequence goes on along the minus strand of NZ_JAXHPZ010000004.1, from coordinate 11,475 downwards.
GGCGTCCTGTCCTTCGCCTCGGCCTTCGCCGCCCGTGCCGACGGGCTGGTCGTCGTGGCCGATGGTGGATCGAAAGATGAAACTTGTGACATCGTCCGCCGCCGTGCGGTCGATGATCCGCGCATCCGGCTGATCGACAACCCCGATCGACTGCAATCGGCTGGCGTGAATCTGGCGGTGACACAGTTCGGTGATGGGGCCGAATGGCTGCTACGGCTGGATGCGCACAGTGATTACCCCGACGATTACGGCGACGTGTTGCTGGCCGAGGCGGAACGACATGACGCCGACAGCGTCGTCGTCGCCATGCATGCCGAAGGGCAGGGGATGCTGCAGCAGATCATCGCCGATGCGCAGAATTCGCGATTGGGCAATGGCGGCTCGGCGCATCGTCTGGCTGGCGGAGGGCTTTGGGTGGATCACGGCCACCACGCGCTGATGCGGCTTGAAGCATTTCGTGCAGTCGGTGGTTATGACGGTCAGTTCAGCCACAACGAAGACGCCGAGCTTGACCACCGGCTGAAGGGCGCGGGCTATCGCATCTGGCTGACGGGCCTGACAGGCCTGACCTATTTCCCCCGGTCACGCCTTGGTCCGCTTGTCCGGCAGTATTACAATTTTGGCCGTGGCCGGGCCCGAAACCTGCTGAAGAACAAGACCCGCCCCGCGGCTCGTCAGGCGGTCGTGGCCATGTTGGCCCCTGCGGCGGCGCTGGTCATCCTGACCCCGCTAAGTGCAATCTTTGCTTTACCGCTGATCCTGTGGCTGCTGGCCTGTCTGGCGGGCGGCGTCATGATCGCGATCCAGACGGGTCGGCCACGCGGCCTGTTTGCCGGACTGGCTGCAGGAACCATGCATATGGCCTGGTCGGCAGGGTTCTGGCGGCAATGGCTGGCCCCAAGGCCCGCCACCCCTGCGCGAGGTGCCGCATGACCGCCCTCGCCTTTCACGACAGCGTACTAATCGGCATCTGCACTTTCCGCCGTCCGGAACTGGCCGCCACGCTAGCCTCGCTTGAGGAGCTGACGCCTTGTGGTCTGCCAGTCGCCGTAGCCATCGCCGACAATGACGATCAGCCCTCGGCACGGGATATGGTCCAGACGATCGCAGCCGGTCATTCTCTGCCCGTTACCTATATTCATGCCCCCAAGGCCAACATCTCGATCGCGCGCAATGCGCTGTTGGATCATGCGCGCGCCACGGGCGCGCTGCTGCTGGTCTATCTGGATGATGATGAAACCGTCGAACCCGACTGGCTGAAGCACCTTGTGCAGGCCCGCCAGAATACAGGTGCGGGCGCGATCCTGGGGCCGGTGCGTGCGCATTACCTGCCTGATGCGCCGATCTGGATGGACCGCGCAAGGGCGCATGACACGCTGCCGGTTCTGGGCAAGGACGGCGTGATCACCAGCGGCTATACCTGCAATGTCCTTGTCAACCTGTCGGGATCCGGCGGCAGCCAACCTGCGGTTCGACCCGGTCCGGGGCCGCTCGGGTGGGGAAGACAGTGCCTTTTTTGCCGATTTTTTGACTGCGGGGGGGCAGATTGCCTTTGCGCCCGACGCATTGGTGCATGAAACGGTGCCTTCGGATCGGGCGCGCCTTGCGTGGTTGCTGCGCCGTCGCTATCGGATGGGTCAAACCCATGCCAGTCTGATTGCCCGGGGGCGTTCGCGTGCCGGGCGCATCAAGGCAGCCGGGATCGCGATGGCCAAGGCCGTAACCTGTGGCGGGCTGGCGATGATCGGGGTGGCGAACCCTGCGTGGCGCAACCGTCAACTGATGCGCGGAGCCCTCCATCTTGGAGCGGTGTCCCATCTTGGCGGTGCCCGCCAGATCGAAATTTATGGAACCGCGCCGGATGGGTCAGACACTGATCCCCGCTCGGGACGCAAGGAAAACTGATGGTACGCGAACTCAAGCCCTATGAAGGTGGCAAGGCCTATTCCGAGGCCCCGATCGCGCCTGCCCAGACCATCGATCTGCGTCGGTTGCTGGTCGCGCTGCGTCGCCAGCGGATGACCATGGTGCTGCCCGCCGCGCGCTGATGGGTGTGCTGGGCCTGACCTATGCCATGGCCAAGCCCGAGACCTTTGGCACCTATTCCAGCCTGCTGCTGGACAGCAACGTCAACCGGTCGGTCCAGCAGGCCGGCGGTATCGGAACCGTCGCCCTGCCCGCCGAACGGATCGAGAATGCACGTGTCATTCTGGAATCCGACAAGCTGGCCGGTGACGTGCTGGACCGCACCGGATTGCAGGACAACACCTCGTTCATGAACCCACCGCGGTCAGCCTTCACTTCGGCAATTGGTCAGGTCATTTCCGTCGTGTTCCGCCCGCTGGTCTGGGTTCGCAACCAGATCGAGGTTCTGACGACCCCGGCCGATGTCACCGACCCGTCCCAGGTTTCGGGCACTGGGGCACCGACCGACACGTCGATCGATCAGCTTGATCCGGTACGGCGCTTGGCGATGTACCGTCTGCGCGCCGGCGTGCGGGTGGACCGGATCGGACAAAGTTCGGCCGTGGCAATCAGCTATTCCTCGCATGATCCGGCCATCGCGGCTCAGGTCGCCAATGCCTATGCCGATCTTTACGTTCAGGACATCCTGACGGCCAACGCGGATTCCATCGGCGGCCAGACTAATGGCTGGATGCGCGGTCGTCTGGAAGAATTGCAGGCTCAGGCCCAGGCTGCGGGTGATGCCGCCGAACGGTTCGCCGCGGAAAACAACCTTGTCGAATTTTCCTCGGGCGGTCTGCTGACCGAACAGGCCCTGAACGAACTGAACTCGAGCCTGACGAATGTCCTGACCGAGGCTGCGCGCGCCCGCGCAGTTCTGGACACCTACGACCGTGCGGTCGCAGGCGGGGTCGAAGGACTGACCGATACGAACAGTTCGCTGGCGATTGGTGGCGATATTTCGGACGAACTGCGGTCGCGGCTGGATTCCTATAACAACACCCAAGCCCGTTTGCAGCGATTGTTGGCGAATTCGGGACCGAACCACCCACAGGTGCCGGGTCTTCAGCAGACGTTGAACACGACCGCCGAACGTCTGTTCGTCGAACTGCAATCCAAGCGCGCCGAAGCTCAAAGCACGCTGGACGTCGCCAATGCTCGCGTCGAGGCCTTGCAGCAAAGCGTGCAGACGGCATCTGAACGCAACAGCGCTCAGGCCGCGAATTTCGTGCGTCTGCAGGCCTTGCAGGAAGAGGCCGCGACCCTGTCTCGCAGATCTATCAGCAGACCCTGACCCGCTCGCAGGAAATCGAACAGCAGCAGTCCTTCCCCGTGTCGAACGTGCGGATCCTGTCCTATGCGCAGGTTCCGTCCAGGCCGACGGGGCCCGCCGTGTTGCGTACGGCACTGGCCGCGACCCTGCTGGGGCTGTTCATGGGCATGGCCGTCGCCGCTCTGCGTGAATGGCGCGAACGTTCGCTGCGTACGGCCGCTGATGTGACCGAATATTCCGGGCTGCGCTTCCTTGGCCACCTGCCGGTTCTGCCCGCGGTCCGCCGTGCGCGCACGCCAAGCGTCGCCCCCACGGCACCCGCCCCGGTCACGACCGGCCCCACCGGAGGGCAGACGCTGCCTGTGCCATCCAAGGCGCGTCCCCCCGTCATCAATGTTCCCGTGCCCGTGCTGCATTACCCGGACTCGGTCTATGCCGAGACACTGCGCCACGTTCGTTTGGCCAGCGATGCTGCCGGACGGAACCTGCCGGTGACGGGCGTGACCTCGTTCCATCCCCTCGAGGGGCGGTCGTCGGTTGCCTTCAACCTGGCGGGCCAATTGGGTATCGGGATGCAATCGGTGCTGCTGATAGACGCCGACAGCCGTGGCCGGACTCTCAGCCGGATGTTGGGGCTGGATCGCAAGCCCGGCTTGACGGATGCCGTCGCAGGGCGGGGTGATTGGCAGGATATGCTGGTGGCCATTGCGGACACCAATCTTGTGGTTCTGCCATGCGGTCAGGATCGCGGCGGCCCTTCGGACGACCTGCTGACGGGTCGGCTGCTGTCGCAGATCACGGCAGAGGCACGCGACAATGATTTCAGCCGCATCATCGTGGATGTTCCGCCACTTTACCCTGTCGCGCAGGGCCGTGCGATTTTGCACGAACTGGCGCAATTCGTCATCGTGGGCGAATGGGGTCAGACCTCGCGGGCGATGGCCGAAACGGCCTTGATCGATGATCATCTGCTGGAAGCGCGCTGCTTGGGCGTGGTCTATGACGGCGTCAACATGCGCAAGTTGAAGTCGTTCCTGCTGCCCGGAGAGATGGAAAATTACCTTGGTGGACCCAAGTCATACATGTCACTGAAACGTCGCATGTCCAGAAAGTAACTTTTTTTTAACCATTGTCGCTCATTTTTCTATCGGCCATGCTATAAAAGGTCGATCTGAAGAAAGATGCGGTATGTTTGTCGTCCGTTACCTGATGGCTGCTTTGGCGACGATCGTGGGTGCCCTTGTCTGGGGCATCACGACGGGGTTTTCGCTTTGGCAAAGTCTGGGCATGGCATTTCTGGCCGTGATTTTCCTGCAGATGCTGATTGTTGCCTATGTCGTCATCTCCGTCGGCCGGGCCACCCGCCCGACGCGGAATGCCCCGGCAAAGCGGATGCACAGGCTGCGGAATCAGCTTTTCATTCTGCCCAAGTAATCCTCGACCTGCAGGCCCTTGCCGTTGGTCCCTTCTGATGGGACCACGCGGCCCGCGTCCATCACATAGACCCTGTCGGCGACGCGGCTGATGGCGGGCCGGTGGGTGATGGCCAGAACCGTGACGCGACCGCGCAGACCTTCGATGGCGCGGATCAGACTTTCCTCGTTTTCCCAATCCAGCGCGCTTGTCGCCTCGTCCAGCACAAGGATGTCGGGGTCGCGCAGCAGCGCGCGGGCCACCGCGATCCGCTGACGTTCACCACCCGACAAAAGGCCGCCACGGTCGCCGATCATGGTGTCCAGACCCGCGGGCAGGTTGCGCACGAAGCCCGCCGCTGACAGATCCAGCACCTGCAGGATGCGTTCGTCGTCGATACCTTCGCCCGCAGCCAGCGCCAAGTTGTCGCGAATGCTGCCGTTGATCATGAACGGCTCTTGCGCGACATAGCCGGTCCGGTCGCGCCAGCTGCGCAACTGGCCGTGGTGCAGCGGCACTCCGTCCACCAGCACGGCGCCCTGCTGGGGTTCCAGCAAGCCCATCACGATATCGGCGATGGTGCTTTTCCCCGCACCCGAAGGGCCGACCAGCACCGTCAGCTGACCCGCCGCCAAGCTTAGCGTGCAGTCGCTGACCGCCTCGCGCGTTTCATCAGGAAAGCGCCAGCTGACGTTCTGCAACCGGATTTCCCGCGTCGGGGCAGGGGCTGGGGCCGCGCCGTCCATGGCCGGGTCCTGCTGGTCGCGCAATTCGGTCTGCAATCGGTTGATGGCGCCCCAAGCGGGCAGATCGACCATCAACTGCTGCAACGAACTTTGCATTCCCATGAAGCGCGGCGCGGTACGCATGAACAGCAGCAGCAGGATCACGATCCGCGCGACATCCAGCTGCGCCCAGTTCAGCGCCACCCAAATGAACATCGCGGCGCCGCTGACCACGGCGAACTGGAACAGCCCCGATCCGATGGTTGACTGCCGGATGAATTCACGCGCATCCGACTTGGTCTGCCCCAGGATCGAGGAGAACAGCTGAAGATAGCGCCCTTCCAGGTTCATGCTGCGGGCCATCTTCAGACTGCCCACGAACTCTGACACCGCCGACATCTGCCGTTCACGCCGCGACTGCAGACGGTCACCGTAATGGCGCGCCAACCGCCGGAAAGGCCGCATCAAGGCCAAGGCAACGACGCCGAAACCATAGGACAGCAGCGTCATCGGCACTGAAATCGCCAGGCTGAGGATGAAATACAGCCCCAATCCCACAAGGTTCTGCACGATGGACAGGATCAGGAAGGCAGCAAGGTACAGCCGCTCGATCTCCCCCGTCAGAGCGTGTTCGATGCGGGTTCGGGGAATGCGGGCGACATGCGCCCAACGGGCCTGCGCCACGCTGCGAAACAGGGTGATCCGGAAATGGTTGGCGAAATCATGGATCAGGTCGGACAGATAGACCGCCTTGCTGCGGTTGAAGATCGTCTGCAGCGCCGTCAGCGCGACGATCAGCACCAGCAGCGCGGCAAGGGGGATCATGGCGGGCAGCAGGCCCACGCCGGGAAAATCCATACCCGACAGATCGATGGTCGTGCCTTGCGATCCGACCAGCTGCAGGACGGGCAGGAAGGTGATGATGGCCGCCCCTTCGCTGAGGGTCCCCAGCACCAGCAGCCCCAGCCCGATCCATAACCGCCGCCCCTCCAGATGGCGCAAAGCGCGCCATAGGGAAGACAGCTGTCCCCCCGATCCCAGCAGCTTACCGGCCGTTGCGGGCTGTTGGGCAGCGGCGGTCGGGTCTTGGGGCATTTCAGTCATCTGCAAGATCGCGTTCGATGGCGGCGCGGATGTCATCGGCCTGATCCAGCCCGTCGGCCAGCAGCAGCCGCCGGGGCGGGCATTTCTGCGTCACCTGCGCCGCGCCGCGGAAATGTTCCGCGGCCGCCGCGCCGTTCAGCAGACCTTGTCCGAAACGGACCCCATAGGAAAAGCGCAGCACCGCCGACAGGGCTTCGGACGGGGGGATGGCAACAACGCTGGTCGGCTGTCCCGCGGGTGCACGCTCCAGAAGATACAACCGCGATGCCGGGACCGGGGCCGAGGCCAGCCGGTCGTGGTCCAGCATGGCGCGGGATTTGTCGATGCCCTCATGGACATGGCCGCGCAGGGTCAACCCTTGCGGCAGCAGTGCGGCTGCCTCGGAAGACAGTTTGACCTGGGCGAAACCGGGCAGCATCAGTCCGGCGTCGTTCAATGCGACCAGATCGTCGGCCAGAAGCTGCGCCCCGTTGCGCAGCAGATTGGTCGCGGTCGTCGATTTGCCGACGCCCTTGTCCGCCAGAAAGGCGATCCCGTGCCCCTTGTGAACGACGGCACTGGCATGCAGCACGAACAGCCCGTTGCGGCGCAAAGCCTCGAATAGCACCGGTCCCAGCAGCGGAAAGGCCAGAAGGTCGTCCGAAACATCCGCATTGCGTTCGATGCCGATCTGGCGCCCGTCAGCGGACACCGAAAACGCACCGACCGCCGGCCACCAGAAGCTGCTTCCCTCGGGGGTGAAATGGCATTCTGGATGTGGGCCGCGCTGGATTTCGGGCTGGGGGGCTTCGATGATGTGCAGATCGACCGTGCCGCCCGAAGTGCGTGGACTTAGCTCGGGCAGGATGACGTCCGAGGCCACCGCAAGACCATAGGCGGAATAGCAATGGGCGGTCGTGGGGCGCAGGGCCGGGTCAGCAGCAGTCATCAAACACTCGCAAACAAAAGGGGAAGATCGTCAAACGGTCGAATTCGGAACAGCCCGGCGGCCAAGCCATGCAGCCAGACACAGAGCCCGCCACAGCCGGAAAGCCGTCTGAGGTTCGGGCTCGGATGACATTTTCAGGCATTCAAGGTCTGCGTGCAAGGTCGCAGGATCGACCCAGCCCTGCAAGGGACCGCCGTCCGCGCCAAGGTCCGCAATGCGACCATGAGGATCGCGGCGCAGGCCGGACCAGAAGCCCGGCATGAAATCGGCCTTGTCGCGCCGCAGCCGGATCGATTCAGGCAACAGACCCCGCGTCGCGTCCCGCAGCAGCGCGCGCGGACGGCCATGGGCCACCTTCGCGGCGGCGGGCTGCCATACGCACAGCTCGGCCACGCGGTGGTCATAGAAGGGATAGCGCGTCTCGACACCCTCGGCGCGCGCGACGCCGCGCAGAACCTCGAAGGCGGTGGCGGACATCGGGCCGGCCATGACCGCCGTATGCAGTCGCAGGCTTTGCGGCAGATGACGGTCGCGGGGATCGGGCGTGTTCATGTCGCGCAGGCGTTCGGTCATTCGGGTGTCGCGGACCAGATCCGGATGGACCAGACTGGACCAATCGCTGGCGGCCGAGGTGTCGCTGTTCATCAGGCCCAGAATACCGCGGCCCAAACGCCCAAAGCCGCGCCGCCCTCTGGCCGCCAGCAGCGATGCAACGGCCTCGGTCATGGGGAAGTCGGTAAATCGGGCGTGCTGCGTGGCAAGGCGCAGCGCCTGCGGCCATTGCCGTCCCTGCGCCAGCAGCGCGATGTCGCGGAACGTGCCGCCGATGACCTCGTCGCCGCCATGCCCGTCCAGAACTGCGCTGCAGCCCAATTCATATGCCGCGCGATGCAGTCTGTGATTGCGGTCCAGTCCCGGCGCGAAAACCGGCTGGTCGTGCCGGGCGAACATTCCGTCGAAGTCGAACAGGTCGTCGTCGGCTGTCTCTCCGGTCAGGAAGACCGGTGAAAGGCGGTCGCCCGCAGCCTGCAGCACGTCGTCGATATAGCGGCCTTCATCCATGGCCGGGTCCTGATAGCGCAGCGACAGCGATGGGCGCGCATCAGCTGAGCCCTGATGTTCGACCGACATCAGCGACAGAGTGCTGGAATCCAGCCCGCCGCTGAGCATGGTTGCCGTCGGACCATCGGCGCAGGCTTGGCGGGTGGCATGTGCCAGCGCGTCACGCAGCGCGGGTCCGGCGTCCTTGACCTCAGGAGGGGCCGAGGATTGCAGTCGATACCAAGCGCGCAAGGTGGGGGTGTTGTCCGGCTGGACGACCATCAGATGACCCGGCGGCAGGCGCAGGATGTCCGTCCAGGCCGTCGCCCGCATATCGCTTGGCTGACCCGACAGGAAATCCGACACCCAGACAGGATTGATGTCGGGCGTGTTTTCCAGACCGGCGCGTACGGATGACAGCTCGCTTGCCAGAACCATGCCGGTCGGAGTCAGGGCATAGGCCAGCGGGTGAACGCCAAAACGGTCGCGCACTGCAGTCAGGCATCTGGAGCGGCGATCCCACAGGGCGAAAGCAAAGGCTCCGTTCAGGTAATCCGGCGCGTCTTCGCTCCACCGCAGCCAAGCTGCCAGCACCAGATCAGCGCTGTCGGCATCTGGTCCCGCACCCAAGGAACTGCGCAAATCGGCCAGATCGGTCAGCGCAAAATCCCCGACCAAAGTCAGCGGACCAGAGGATCGGACATCCGAACCTCCGGTTTGCCACAAGCGGATGCCGTGGTCGTCATGACTGATGGGGCGGCTGTGGCTGCGGTGGGCCAGATCGGCTTCGATACGTCCGGCAACAGGCACCGCATCCTGGCGCTGATCCAGCAGAACGGCAAAGCGGCTCATGTCGTAGGGGTGTCTGCGGAAAGGGTGCCGGGCAGGGTAAAGTCATGTAACGGGCGATGCCGGGCATAATCGGCGACCGTTCCGCCCAGCACGATCGTCTGACCGGAAATCAGCCAGGCATGGGGTGCCAAGGTGCCGGGTTTTTCGGAATTGCCGGGAACAGAGAGCCGTATCGTCGAGACATGACCGCGCCGCGCCAGCAGCCACTGGCCCGCACTGGCCTGCGTCAGGCAGGTCGCACCCGGAACCAGTCGGGCGGCATTCCGCACGGACCAAGCGATTTCGGCCAGATCGGCACGGGGGGCTTCGTTCGGCGCGTTTTCGGGCAGCGGATGCGCCTCGATCATGCGGCGCAGGGCGTGATGCGTACCGCGCACCAGATGCAGGCGCACCCGAAGGATCGCGCCAAGAGCCTGCGCCAGCAAGGCAACCTCGCGTTTGCTGGGCCGCCTGATGCCTGACAGGCGTTTCATGTCATACCACCTGAATCAGGCCGTTTTTCAACATGTCATCCAGAAGATCCTTGATGTCGCCCCGGCATTCTTCGGGGGCAACATCGTATTCCGACGCCACGGCGTTGGTCAGGTCGTCCAAGGATGCAGGGTTGACCATACGGTCCCAAATGGACGTTCCAACTTCATCAAGACTGAAATAAGTATTTGATTTAAGGTCAAGAATAGCGACGCCATCTTCGACTGCACAGGAAACGCAATCAGGCGAAACAAGATACGTCATACACAAATCCACTCAATCACCGGCGTGCCATGTGATCTTAAAAAAACCCAACGGAGCACCTGCGGCAAGACAATTTGCAGAAACTGGTTATCGCCGGGTGAACACTAGGGTGAGGCCTGCGGCAGTTTCCTGCCGCATGACCCTTAGTTCTTAGGAGAAGGTCAGGTCGCCGAAGGGCGTTCCGGTCGGGAACGAGTTGTCCAGACGGCTGCCGGTGCTGCTGCCCTGGGTCATTGCTTCCAGCTTGCCTTGGACCTGAAGAGTCGGACGAACGTACGCTTTGTTCATGTTGATCACCTTGTAAAAATTTACGCAGAACTTCCTGCAGAGCGTATTCTCTTATGTGCGTGCTTTTTCGCAACCTACCAAAAAAGACAGTCTTGGCCGAGGCTTGCCTGAAAAAGCTGCAATGACAGCAGGTTAAGTGCACACAATACATGCACATTTTCTTGTGCAGCGTATTAACCATATTTTAACGATTGCTAAAATTTTAACGAGATGTTGTACAACCCTCTTCGGTGCGATTGCGACGACCATCGCCGTTTTGTGTCGTCATTACATTTCTTTTATTATTACCAAAGGGTTAGCGGTATGATCAGAACGCTTCGTGCGCAGAGGTACTTCGTCTCGGGCTGCCAGCCTTCGATGGCATCAGGTACATCTCTTGCAGGTCTTGGAGCCGATTCGGCCCCCCGGACGGACACTCCCGTCGGTGGCATGGTCAAACGTAGCTTGGACATTCTGCTGGCCGGCGTTGGGATCCTGCTGCTGTTGCCGCTGATCCTGGGGTTGGTCATCGTTCTGAAGATGAAGGACTCCGGACCCCTACTGTATGGTCATCGCCGCATTGGTTTTGGCGGTCGCGAATTCCGTTGCTGGAAGTTCCGCACCATGGTTGTGAATGGCGATGAGGTTCTTGAGCAGCATCTGCGTGAAAATCCCGACCAGGCTGAAATGTGGAACGAGCAGCGCAAGCTGGTTAACGATCCGCGCGTCACCCCCATCGGCGCGATCATGCGCAAGCTGAGCCTTGATGAGCTGCCGCAGTTGCTGAACGTTCTGTCAGGTGAGATGAGCTTGGTTGGCCCGCGCCCGGTGGTTCAGGAAGAACTGGACCACTATGCCAGCTCGACCCGCCATTACCTGTCCGCACGTCCCGGCCTGTCCGGCCTGTGGCAGATCAGCGGCCGCAGCAACACGACGTATCTGGAGCGTGTCCAAATGGATCGCTTCTACGTCATGAACTGGAATCCGTGGATGGACCTGCGTATTGTCTTCATGACGATCCCTGCGGTTGCGATGTCCCGCGGAGCGCACTAGGCTCCAGACCCATTGATTTCATTTGTTTGGCGTGATTCAGGCTCTGCAAGGAGACCTGATCGATGAGCTGCCTGTTCTGGCTGACGGAGGCGCAGATGGCCCGCCTCCGTCCATTCTTT
>NZ_JAXHPZ010000003.1:0-21155 GCF_042466435.1 Paracoccus sp. R86501 | reverse complement strand
CGGGCGCATGTGGCGGAGAAGGCCGCAGGGCGCGCTCAGGCGGCCCAGGAGCGGCAGGAGGCGTCTTCCGGGGCATCCTCCCTCTCTGAGGCCCGGAAGGCCGCTCAGGGGGCCTCTGAGCGGCCGCAGAGCCAGGCGGCGATCCTGCGGGAGATCAGCGCGGCGACCAAGGCGCGGCACCGGCAGGAGTGGGTGGCGCTGCGTGGGGGCTACGCGGCGCAGAAAGCGGAGATCGTGTCCGCGCATAAGGGCCGGACCCGGGAGGTGGTGGCGGCGCATAAGCGGGATACCAAGCCCGAATGGGCAGCGCAGTTCCGGGGCGAGCGCGACGGGGCGCGGGAGCGGCAGCGCATGGAACGCGGTCTGGTCGGGCGGCTGTCGCTGTCGATCGCGGCGGCGCGGGATCAGCACCGGGTTGAGGGCGGCAGCTTTGCGAAGCTGGTGGCGGTGAACTTTATCTCGAAGGAGCGCCGGGAGAGTACGTTCGCGGCGGCCAGCCAGCGGGACCGGGCGGCACTGTCAGCGCGCCTGAACCGGGAGCTGGGCGGCAAGCTGGAGCCGCTGAAGGCTGGGCGGGCATTCGAGATGGGCCAGGCGCTGGAGCGGTTTAAGGAGGATCGAGGGGCACTGGTCGAACGGCAGGCCGGGGAATGGGGGAAGATCCGCGAGGCCTGGAAGCAGATCGGGCGGGAGAAAGCGCCGGAGCGGGGCAGGGATGTCGTTCAGGAGCGGGGGCGGGAGGCGCAGCAGGGGTCGCGCTTTGGGTGGCTGGACCGGCAGGCAGCGGAGCGGAGTGTTCCAGCGCGGGGCGCTTCTGAATCTCGACAGCAGACGGAGCAGGCGCAGGAGGATAAAAAGGCGTCGAGGTTCGACTGGCTGAATAAGCAAAAAAATCTGATCACGAAAACGCTTGATTGGGACAATTCTAAAGGGCGTTGGCAGGATCAAGGCGATCGGGATCGATAATTGTGCAATACCCAGTCAGATTTGAGCCGCCAACTTCGAATCTGTACGCTTGCTCATTACAACTTATAGCGCCGCTGGCGACTTAAGCCTGAGCTATAATTTACGTGCTACCATACCTCTGAGCTCCTCATTATGCAAAATCGCTACCTGCGGAGGCTGTAACACTAAAAAATCTCGCAGTTGCTACGTTAAGTCAGGCTGTGACGTATTTCCAGACTGTTCGCACCTTCACTGTTCCAAGATTTTTTGGGGCTATTAAGTTCGTCGTGCCCTTGGCTCGAAGATCCTTTCAGGACGAATATTTTAAACAAGCATAGGTATTTATATTTTTCTTTCACAATATTTTAGAACTATATAGGGAGGCATGTTCTCGTGAGGAAGACCTCCGCCAGCTGGACGCATTTCGGCAAAGTGGGCGCTATCAATTTCTCCTTTGGAGCCATCATAGCCTTTTCCGGTCCAATTTCCTGTATATTGAAGGAGATTTTTGAAATTTTCATTGGAATGATTGTGAGACGGCATCTCTTGCAAAGATAGAGTGTGCTTTTCAACTCCCCCTATTTGATTGATAATTCTGGGAGTTAATGAAGCTCCCTCACCTGCTCCAACAACCATCCTGCCGCTAGTGAGGGGAATGTCAGCCCACCCAAGGGGACACTCGGCGAGATTGAAAGCCATTACTGCTCCAATAGGAACAGCAATCTGCAAAGCAAGTTTAGCTTCGAACGCAGCTTCCATTGCTTTTTGAGCGCAATCTTCAATGCTTTTGCATTTGGGCTGATTTATAGACGTTTGGGCAACACCATTAGAAGGCATGGCCGAAAAAACAAAGATGACGATGAGTGCATTATACAAATAATTGCGCAAATTATCTCTCCTTTCGAAGTTTATATTATAGTGGATTTACCCTGTTCATCCAGAAGACTTGGCGCCTTCTATATTCCAACTCAATTTCAAATAAATGTTCAAATGCGATATATGAAGAGTTGTAATGACACATTGTGATTGTAGCTTGGCGACGTATCTCATCATATGCTTGCGTTATTATTGACGCAGGGTCATTAGGTTTTAAGCTTTCTAGCTTTATTTTTATTTCGTTGTGAAGGGCTAAAAACGATTTTTGAGGATCAGTAATGTCGCCAGGGTTCCATTCACCTTTAAAAACTGTAATCCCAAAAATTTTTACTTTAGGAGCACCAATCCGATTTAAAGAATTGGCCAAATTTTCTTCGACATTCGCACTTACTGTTTCGGAAGTGCAAAGTGCAGTATGCATAAAATCATCAAGCATATTTTTTGTTGCTTGTTCAACTTCACTGACGGCAAAGTCGATTACGTTCGTGGCCTCAATACCCCCTTTTTCTATTATATTTAACGAATTTAAATGAAGTTCAGATAGAATATTTGAAATATCCGCTATGCGTTCTTTAGCATGAGCGTTTACATTTTTTTCTAGAGTTTCAGCCATCAACGCGAATCTTTCGACTGCGGCTAATGCGTCAGATCCTAATGATCCAAGTTTAAATGGGTCGGTTATTATCCCAACAGCAGCATCAAAGGGTCCTGAATGAGCTTTATCGGATAATGACGGTGTAATTAATATAGACGCTACTAAGTATTTCAAAATTATTAAATTTAAAGGGGGATTTCGGCTATGCATCGAATTGGCAGAAGTTATTAATTTCTTGATTCTCGTATTTTTTTTATACTTAATAAGAAAAGCGCCTTCGTTGTCATCTGCTCTGACATGGGGCGATCCAGCACTTATAGCTGAGTTTTCTGTTTCATCAGAAAACTTAAGAATTCCACTGCGTGGTTGCCCGAACGAAAATAATCCACGGCCAACTTTACACATCTTTTCTTTAAAGCGTGCAATTAGGTAAGTTGCTGTAAGAATAAAGTGATCTTTGGTCCAATGCAAATATGTTCTGTTGATGGATACTACTGACATGAAGATACCAACATAACACCTGCCTGTGTGATCGAACATGTAATGGCATTGGATTCATGATAACTGTAGTATGTTTACACGAGTTGCTGATTCGTTCAACTAGTTAGTACTAGAGTCTTGCACATTAATACCAATAGGTGGCGGAATATTATTCGCAGTACAAAAAAGGAAAGATAAATGTTAAAGACGCGGCTTTTTTTGAATTTTTTGATGATAATGTCTCTTACTGGCTGCGCAACATGTCAAAAAAGAGCAAGTATTGATGATAGCAAAATTACACCTGTTGCGGCTCTATTTGAGATTAAATAGTTTTATAATTAGATTATAATTTTACCGACTATTATTTATTTATTTTAGAATTGATTGACAAAAAAATAACAAATATTGATATAAATTTAACGTTTTAAATACGGTAAGTTGCGCGATAAAAAAGGCCAAAATTCTAAATTTATCAATGCGGACTCTTTCAAAAGAGTTGGGCTGATGGGTGTCAATAATCTAAGAACCCTGATGCGTTGGATCAGCCTGCAATGGGCTTTATCCAAGGGGGCGTTAGGGTTATGCTTGCTTAAGAAACTTAATACCACACGTCCCGCCTCGGATTATTGGTTCCGTCATCACCCGTCGCATGGCTGTGCATTTTACAACTATCGTCTTCAACGATTTGCTGGTAGACAAAATGAGTGCATCCATTTCGCGCAGGCGTTTCTTAGGGATGACGGCCGCCACGGTCTTTCTACCGTGTAGTTGGAGTGCTAACGCCGGCCCCTTGGCGGCGGGTGCGGCTTGGGTAGCAAAAAAGTTGGCAGTTGCTGCCGCCGATCATTTCCGCGAACAGTTGTTATCGCAGATGTTCGGTAGTGACGCGGAACCAACCAATACCAACGTCATTGACGCAATCCGTGAATCAACAAAAGAACTAAAAGCCTTCGTAAGCGCAGATATTCGAGCTGCCCTTACAGAGCAGAAGATCAACGATTTGACTTCGTCAGCATCCGCTATTCATGAGAAGATGACCACCTATAGTAGACTGTCCTCGGCCGACCGTCGGCATTACTCTCATCTGCTCGAAGATAGCGACAATGAGGCGCGTAACGGTCTCGCCAGTGCGGATGCTCTAGGCGCGGCCGGGATCGTATCATATTCCATTTTTGGTTCCTTGCGTATTCCGATCGAAGTCGCGCTTTTCGAACGTTCCCGAAGTACGACTGCATACAAGGCGTTTGCGGGTGATCTCGTTGGAATGTCGGAAGTAGTGTTCGACAAGCTTGCCCACTACTTGGCAGGTAGATCACCTACCGGCAGGATGAGTGGGCTGAACTGCGCCAACAAAGAGGAGGGAGGGCAGTTTCCGACCGATCTGGCTTGGTGCGACTATACGTTGGATGGGCAGACGATAAGGGCAGCTGAAGGTCTGGTTGTGAGCGATAATGGAATCCGCTTTATCCGTCAGACCGGTCAGGACGTCTATAATGCCAAATGGCAGCAGGTCACTGGCGAACATCAATGGGAGCAGGCAGAGTATGCACAGCCGCTCTATGACGGTGCACGCAAATGGGTCGAGGTCGCCAACGAGATCGACGGGGAGCTTAATGGACAGGTTCCAACTTTCTCACGCTGACCGTCATGGCGTTTTACCAACCTTGAATGATCGTCAGCTTGATCTTGCAAACGTACTGATCGTGCTCGAATAGGCGAGTACCCATTATCCCAAACTTTTTAATCGATACATGCCCAGCTTTCTATAGCTCTTTGAAGAGCTCAAAACCGACCTTAATGCCAAAATCATTTGAGTGGCGGTTCGTGATTTCGGCATCAATATATTCTAAAATTATAGCGCTGTTCATTTTTCTCTTGATGAATTTATGGATTGACCTGGAGATGGAAAAACTAGGCTATGTCCTTCTCGAACAAGCCAAGCTGCTGGGAAAGTGGCTTAATCTGAAGCAAACGAGCCAAAAGGTCATCGGCTGGAAAGCTTCGGAGCTCTTTAGGTTCCAACTTGTGCAAACCACCTCCATAAACGCGACCATGCTCTAGCAGCTTATCCGGATCAATCTCGTTAAGGAATTCCCAAGCGGTACGCATGATAGCAGGGCTTTGTTTGCTGGCGTGTACCAGGAACGGCTTGGGGTATAGTAAAAGATAGGTATTGCAGGCAGTGGCATCGGATTGGTTTAGAATAAACCGGAAGGGTTTTCCCCCTGCCCGGCTTCGGCCCATGTAGGTACAGATTATTGGCGCTGCAGGGCGCTTCTCTTGTGCATACCAAGGTTTACGCGACCGGCAAAGATACCGATCAGCAACTGCATTTTCGCCTTTTTCCCCCGTTTTTAGATAGGCTGCAAGAGCCGGGAAGCGCTGTTCGATTTCATCTTCGGGTAAACGGGTATTAAGCAAGAAAAGCTGCTTGTCGATCAGGGGAAAGCCGTCTTCGTCGGCCTTAATTTCGTCTCTGGGCAGGTAGCGCGAGCCGGGCAGGACCGGCGTAAAACATTTCATCGGCAACCCGCGCTCGTCAATCTGGGCGCGATCCATGATGAAAAATTTGTTATCCCCGGTAGCAAGGCCGCGTTTGATATCAAACAGGTCACCTAACAAGATTTGCGCGCGCTGAGGCGCTTTGGTGGCCTGGGGATAGCGTGTCCATTTGGACTCGTCGGCAAGATCTATTGCAGCCACCTCGCGCGAAAGCGCGGGCTTAGCAAGTGTGCCTCCATAAGAAAAAGTGACAGCATGATCTGCAGGCGGCGGCGTGTTCTTGATCCAAACGACGGCAGAGGACACAAGTGCATCGTCAAACTGCACATCTGTGGGGTCATATCGGTGGATTTGCAGGAGCGTGACCTTTTCCAGCAGGTAGCGTTTTAGCATCTGACCATAGTTCACACTCATGAATTCGCTTGGGATCAACCAGGCAGCGATGCCTCCTTCGGCCATAAAAGGATGCGATAGCCCCATAAAATAACAGTACAGACCGGACAGGCCGCTGATTTTTAAGCCGCACGCCTGTTCCGTTCGCTTTTGCAGCGCTGACTTCTGCGCACCATTCAGGTGATGGTGCCGTACATAGGGCGGGTTACAGATAAGGAGATTTGCCCCCTGCCCTTCTGGCGCGGCTTTTGTGAAGTCTGCAGCATGGATCACAAGCGGCATATCCTGCCATAGCGCCTTAGCAGGCGTACCATAGTGCGGGTCAATCTCGAAGCCCTCGGCGCGCTCAATGCGCTCTACAGGCGCAACCGCTCGCAAGGCTGAATAGAACGAGCCTGTGCCGATGCCAGGATCAAAGAAACTGATCGGCTGATCGATTGGCAAAAGGCGGATGCCGTGGGCCACGATTTCGCGGGCTAGGGCGGTAGGGGTTGCAAACTGGCCCATGCGGTTGCGATCTTCGCCAGTTTTTCTGCCATCAATCTGGGCTTGCAACGCAAGGCGCTTTGCTTCCAGGGCGTTTATGTCGGTTGTGGTCATAGACCAAACTCCTGAAGGTCGTCTATGCGGTGTTCCCATACCCAGTCGATGCCTTCTGCGGCCTCATAACCGAGATAGCCACTATCGAAGTAGCCACAGAGGAACAGCATAAATTCAATGTCCGTGCCGTAGGTATGGCGAAGCTGATTGAACTTTTGGGCTTCTTCCTTGCGGCGCTTATTCGTGTTTGTGAAGTCTCCCGCAGACTTGGCTTCGACCAGAAGTGGAAACTCTCCCTCTTGCGCCTCGCGGCGCATGATGACCGCATCGACCGGAATGTTGATTGTCTTGCCGCCATTCTCGCCTCCTACCGGGACGTTCATACGAAACGAGTACGTTCCAGGCGGCATCTCGCGGAAGGTACCGTTATAACCGTTAGGTAGCCTAGTATAGCCCCGAGCTTCCAGCCATTCGGCCACATAAGCAAGCTGGCGACGCTCTTGGGCGTTTCGAATAATCGGGTTTGCAACGCTGCCACACAGCCTGTCTGCGACAATCGTCGCCGCGCGATGAATTTCAGTCTCGGTTGCGGGTTCCGCCCGTCCTATCCAGACGAAGATGTCAGGATCAGCCATCTTCTCAATGATGGTTCCTATCTTCTCTAGATCCTCCGCGAGCAATGAGGCTTTCATTCGCGGCGGCAACCGCTGGTGCTGCTCCATAGCTTTCACAAGCGAAGGAGAGACACCAGCCAGTCCTATGAGGCGGGCGACTGCCAATGGCGGGCAGGTTGACATACGCAGGGTCGGCAAAACTCCCGGCCATTCTCGTAGGATGTCGGGTGTGACATCTGTTAAGTTTGCCGTGTTGGCAAGCGCTGTCTCTACATCCTTTGTCGCGTCGATGCGTGTGTCCCGGAACGCCTTTGGCGCGAAATCCATGAACCACTGATTGTACATATCGACAGACCTAGCAATGTCGGCCTTCCAGTTTTGCGGCTTGTTGAGATTAACGGGCATTATGACTTATTGTTCTCCTTATAGAGCGCCCACTTCTCTGAGCTACTCCACGATCCTTGGATAGATTTCCGGCTGATTCAAGCTACTGCCTGCACCTGCTGATCGGTTTCAATGTTATTGAAGTAAACCACGCCGGGCGGTTGCCCGCCATGGGCGGGTAAGGCCGTTGGTGATTGTAGAAGATGATACAGCGACCGATGCCGGCCTTGGCCTGCGACCCGGTGTTCCAAGCGTACAGGTAGACGCACTCATATTTCAGGGATCGCTAGAGGCGCTCGATGAAAACGTTATCGATGCGGCGCTCTTTCCAGCAACACGCGAGCTTTGAAGCTATGCGTCATGGTTCTTGCGTTTTGACATGTTCTGGTCTCCTCGTTCTTGGAGACCGGAATATGTTAGATTGTAGCCTCCGTCACTGTCCGATTGGGGGGGGTAGCTCATTCTTCGAGATAAATTTGCATGGCTCAGAGATGATACTTGCGGGCAATTTCAAGGGCTTCCGCCTGCTCTGTGCCGATATACTCCTTGGTGCTTTCAATGCTGGCATGACCGAGCAGCAGCTGGGCCGCGCGCAGGTTGCCGGTCTGCCGGTAGATATGGGTTGGGAAGGTCCGACGCAGCGAATGCAGTCCATAGAGACTGGGATCGATGCGGGCCTTGTTCAGCCAGGACCTGAACAGCCGCCAGAGCTGGCTCTCGCTGAGATGGATGTGCGACCACCGGGCCCCCTGCCCCGTGAACAGCCAGCCGTGCAGCGGCCGTTCAGACGCGGCCAGATAGGCGCGCAGGCTATCGCGCGTGCCCACGGACAGTCGCGCCTGGACCGGACGGGCATGGCGATTTTCGGTTTTCTTCTGCCGGATCTCCACGATCTCGCGCACCCCGGCCGGGGTGGCGACGTCCGAGACCCGGAGGCGCACCAGGTCGGAGCCCCGGAAACTGGTATCAAGGGCGGTATTAAACAGCGCCAGGCTGCGCAGATCTCTCTCCTGGCGCAGGATGAGCCGGATCAGGGCAACCTGGTCAGGCGTGAGGGGTGGTTTCTTGCCCACCACACGGCCCTTGTTCCAGATGGTTCGAGAGGTGACGGGCACGGGCAGATCCTTGCAGGCTTTCGTGGTATCCTGCCCTCAAACCTCGCATGAGGGAAGCGGCTCCCCGCAAAGGATGCAGATTTCCCCTTGCTTTGCTGGGATCCCGGAGGAAGCACCCATGCAAGCTTTTAGCCAAAAGCTTGCATGGGTAAGATAATCTGAGATCCGGCGGTGACAGACCAATGTTGCCACGCCCACCCATATAAGCCTCCGCGCGCACCACCTGATCACAAGCCTGATCATAGCTCATCATTCGATTGGATAACTGTCACCGTCATCTGGTCTCAGCTACCCTCGGTGAGAGAAAATTGGTGGGCCGCAATGTCCAAGATATGGTTTCAGCCATAGAGAGGCTTAATTATGCAACTTCCGAATTTCGCTGAATTTAGATTATTCAAAAGTATTATAAATGAAGTAAGCGACAGTAAGATATCACCACACGATGCTGCACTACTGGACGTCCTGCGTGCCATCGCAGCCAGCCTTGTCGTTATCTTTCATGCCAAAACATATACCTTAGGCGGCAGTGAAGCGACCACCTTGGACAATATTATCTATTCTGTAGCAAATTGCGGAACACAAGCGGTTTTTTGGTTTTTTGTTTTAAGCGGATATCTCGTGGGTGGGCCGCTAGTTACTGAGATTTTGAAAAATGGTCGCATGAACGTCCGAAAATATATTACAGCCCGCTCCACCCGGCTCTATATCGTTCTCATTCCAGCGTTAATCATAACAGGGTTATTCGACTACATACGTACCAGCAATTTTGAGATGAATGCGAATGCTGGATTTGAAACAATTTTATCTTATTCAGCACTTACAGCTATCGGAAATATTTTATTTTTGCAGACAACACTGGTGCCAACCTATGGTAGCAACTTGGCACTCTGGAGTCTCGCTAATGAGTTTTGGTACTATCTTATATTCCCTTTATTACTTGCACCAATTATGTCGGAAGTTCGGATCATTCTGAAATGCTGCCTGTTCCTACTTGGTGTCGGGACGTTAGTGTTCTTATTTTATTCAAACTTTAGTATCGTATGGCTGTTTTCGCTGTGGCTGATGGGTGTTGCAGCGCGAGTTGTGCCCGTAAAACTTATGAAGTCGAAGTCTATAGCAATTATACTTGCAGTGAGCGCAGCAGTCTGCTTTCCAGCGATGCATCCTTATATTGGTCCAGTTGCAACACTCGTAGTTGGGCTTTCGTTTACAAACATGCTCTTATCTCTTCGTAGTGATGGGCCGGAAGCCCGATCGAGCATCACCGTGGCTGCGAGGCGCTGTGCAGCTTTCTCATTCAGTTTGTATATTACCCACCTACCACTGCAACACTTGCTTCTTACTTTTCATTCTGGAAAATCTGACCCGTTCCTAGCCTTAGACCCGCGTAGCATCGAAGCTCTCGCAACCATAATTATTCTCACTTTTATTAGTGTGATTTTCGCATACTTCTTTTCGCTTGCGACTGAGATCCACACCGAATCTCTGCGACGATGGCTGCTACGTTCAATGAAAGCAGGAACCAAAACAGAAACTTCTGACCTGAAGTTTCACTAACATCCAGCTGACGGACTTCAATACGCAGGAATTCCGGACCGATATCTACTGCGGATCTATCAGGACCGGCCTAGCCACGGCGGCGACCTACCAGCTGCAGAAGCTGCTGAATGGTAATAGCTTGTCCACCTAGGTTTTCGGGATTGATGGCACGGTCGATCGGGTACTGGGAACCCATTATGATCGACGGCAATGACACGGGTGATAGTCTGATTTTGGAAAAGCTGGCCCGTCATTGGCCAGACGGCGATAAGTTCCGGCGTCGGCCGGTCGAAGATCTGCCTCGGTCATACTTAGCACCGCGGGTCGGCTTCGATTAATGCAAGCTTATAACCAAAAGCTCGCATAATGTGACTATCAAAGGTCTCTTGGCGCTTCTGTCTGCAAGACAGTTTTGGACGTTACCTGTGCTACGCATGGGAAAGGCCTAAGTCGTTTACCGGCGCCGTACCCTGAACTTGCACAAACCTATCGCCTTTGATCCGTCAAATCTTGAGTTGGACGACTAACAAGGTGAAGGGATATTTTCTGGTTAAATTAGTTTGATCGGATTTGGAAAGCAGGCGAGACTGAAGAAATGCTGCACTTCCACGACTTTGATTTTTCCTTACGTTCCCCATCTCTATGTTGAGTACATTGCATGAACCGCTATTTCATTCCAGGTGAGGGCCGTCGAGATTTTCCCCGACGAAGCTACGCGAAGCTTGATCAAATCGAGCCGCCCAATCAGATCGAAGCAAAAGATATCCTTTTCGCATTTGATGCGATCGATGCAGAATGGCCAGGCTTTCACGATGGATTATTGAGGCTTGAGTTGAGCCCCGATGCCGAAGCAAAGCTCCGCTACTTCTGGGCTCAGCGTTTCGCGCCACCTAGCTCCCGTGAGATCGACGGTACCGATCCATTTGACGAATTGCCTATTTACCGTATCGAGATCACGTTGGGGCGCGCCGATCCCCTCGTCAAAAAGCTTTTAGACGTAAGCGACCAGTGGCTTGAGATGAGCCTCGACACACGAGGCGGCCTAGAGGTTGACGTTTTTGGTGGCCTTTTTATGGCCCCGGTGCCCGCGCGGTTGGCACATCTTCCGCGTCCCGCCGCACCGGCTGCGGCCCTCACACGTCTGTTCGATATGGAAGACTGGCCCGATGCTACAGAGGAGGATCTGGTCAAAACACTGCAGATAGACTGTCGGATGGAACAATTGATCATGTTCGACATCGGCCAAGGTTCGGCGACCGCGCTGGTCTGTGAATGCGGAATACCGGTTAGCTATTTTGATGTTGGCTGTGGCGTATACCGTAACACTAAGACAAGACCCAACCAGATCAGCTTTTGTACCCACGAACCACCGCGTGTGATCCTATCGCATTGGGACGCCGATCACTGGGCTGCCGCTACGCTCGACCGCCGGCTGCTTGGCATGACATGGATCGCGCCGCGTCAATCGATCAGTATGAAGCACAAAGCTTTTGGCAATAATATTCTTAAGGCAGGTGGCCGACTTCTGATCGTTCCTACGAAGCTGTCCCTACTTAAATGGAGTGCGGTAGGGCAGACACTAGAGCTTCGCCGCTGCACAGGAAGCGACCGCAACAGCTCGGGCCTCGCATTGGTTGTGGAGGATCATGCGTCGCAGCGGGGGTGGCTTCTTGCAGGTGACGCCGCATATAATTTCGTACCTGGTGCCCTGCCACACGACCTCGCTGCGCTTGTTGTCCCACATCACGGCGCTGACATGGGCCCCGCCAGTATACCTCCTTCCGCCGGCCTTGGTTATGCTCGGCTGCTCTATTCTTTCGGTCCGGACAATGCCCACGGCAGGACTAGCGTTCGGCATCCTACTATGGCGGCAATCACAGCCCATGGATCGGCGGGATGGTCACATGGTACATGGGCGCCGCCACCTCCTGCGATGAGCCCTGCCGGGCAACCAGTGCTAGCAACTGCATCGCACTTGACGACGCATGAGCAAGGTATCGCGGTGGGTTGGTCTTGCCCACCGTCTCCAACCCTGTTCGGTCATGCAGCGACCTGTCCTGATCTAATGCCGGTTGTCCAAAGCTGAAGCCAACAGTTGGAAGGTGTCGTTCAACCATGACTTATGACATTCAAGCAGCGCTAAAGGACCCGGTGAAAGCGACCTTGTTCGCTGAATATTTTGCAGAGGGCTACCTTACACCAGCATTCGGGGCACGCTCTAAGAGCGAGATCGACCTTCTTGTATTCACGGCTCTAATCAATGCCGGGGTAATCGATCCGGCCGGCCCGGTCTATAAGCTTGCCCGCACTTTCAATATCACGCCCACCCGAGTTCGAACGCTCATCTTCAATTGGCAACTTCGCGAGCCGGGCTTGCGCAGCGATCTGAGCCCGGCCCTGCGGGCCGCGCTCCAGCGAACCCGGTTCTCCAAGGACGGAACGCTACTGACATTCGGAATTGAAAGCCCATTGCTCAAAGAAGAAGTGATCGCACGCCTGAAAGCTCAGGGCGTGTTCGCCGATGCAAGCTTCGCGCGCGAGATCGTACGCATGCCGGTCGAGGCCTTTGTTGAGTTCCTCGATGAGCTAATCGATCCAGCAACCAAAAAGGCATTCATAGACCGTTTAACTAGGGACAAACAGCTAAAGGACACGAGCTTTAAGTCGATCGCTGTCGGAGTGTTTGGAAGGCTCGGCGAAAAAATTGCAGGTGAAGTTGGCAAGGAAATTGCAGCCGATATCGTAGATGCTACGATGCCAGTTGCTAAAGATTTCGGCTGCTTTCTGCTTGGTTTGCTCGAGAGCAATGGGGAAGAGGCAGCCAAGGCGGCGCGCAAGGTGCTCGGGCTTGGAAGCGCCCCATGAGAACCTCGCGAAAACTCGTTGCAGACATCTTCGTCGATTCTATGCACTGAATTTTCCCGACAAGTTGGTGGTCGTATCACTAGAGCTTTCTAGTGCCGTGGAACAAGCATCTGTCCTCCCTGTCGAATGCTGCTTTCGAATACCGCAAATAAAAGTTTTCATGCGAGCTTTTTTCAAAAAGCTCGCATGAAACTTACAGCGCTATGGTTCATGTTTCACCGACATGTTGGCCCATTGCTGACCCTCAGTATGTGGGTATGCCGGGCCGCCGCATTCACCAAACCAGCCATTTGTCGTACGCGCAAAGGATTGGTCCATGCGAACTTATGCAGTAATGAGCTTTATTTTACGCGAATAGCTGGATCGGAATCCAGCAGGAGCTAGGTCAGCCGTACAACACAGAAGCGCCGCACAGTTTTAGCTGAGCGGCGCTTCTTTTCTTAGGCAGCCTTTCCGAGCTTGAAGAGCTTGTCCAAACGATCCTTCCAGCCATCGGTGTGAACGATCCGAGCCTTGTGCAAGCCGTTCTGAATGATGTCTCCCTTGCTGAGTTGCGCAAAACTCGCCCAATTTTTGTCGAAGACATAGATCGCGTTCCCCTTACGAACACATTCCAGAACAACAAAGCCCTTAGCTTTGAAGTGGTAAGCGATATAGTCGCCAAATCCACCTTCACCGACATACATGTCATCGGGTTTGTAGCTCATGATCGTTTTCTGACGATCAAAGATAACCTTAAGGGTCGAGGGGGACGCTTTGAGGTGGGCGGACAGGTGAGCGTGCAGGGTGCTCCACGGGGACTTTCCAGGAGGAAGGAACTTCCATGTCACACGCTTGATCTTCATCGGCGGAAACTTAGCCAGGTTTGCCTGAATGAACTCGCATTCTCCGCACATTTCCAAAAGCACATTGGCAGCGCTACGAATGGCCTTATGCTCTGCCACCGTGTTTTTGAAGGCGCGCGAAACAAGATAAGCTTCGCCAGCGACTTCAATGTAAGCGATTTCTTCACCAGGCGGCGAGATCAACGTGCGCGGATAGCACTGACGATGTATATCTTTGAAATCCTCGTAGTGATTTCCCTGCCAATCAGTCCATGACCAACTGATGGTGCGGATATAGCGATCTTCTTTGGGCAAATCCTTGTGGATCTGCCAACGGCCGTCCGCATTGAAGCGGGTAGCCGGACCTCGCACAGTGGGCAGCAAAGTTTCGCCATCCACAGGAGGGTGCGAGAAGCCCCATTGGTTAAGTTTGGCCTTCATCGGATCAGTCAGTTTGACTGAAACCTTCAGGTCATCTCCCTGAGAGATAGGATCCAGATAAGTCTGGATTTTGTTAATTTTCTTCTTTCGGATCAATTTGTTATCTCCATTTTTGATCATTTAAGGTAGGTGTTCATTTCGATTTTATGTCATTCCAGCTTGACCATCCTACCAGTTAAGTATATCGGACTTGACGAAATCGTAGGTTTTGTGGTTAAATAAAAAGGCCGACGGTCAACCTCATGATACCTACGATATAGGAACAATATATCCTACGGAGTCGTCAATGTCAAGAGCAGAGAACAGCGATAATATTTTTGGTGAGCGCCTGCTTGAGGCCCGAGAAGCCAGGGGGCTGACGCAAACTGATTTGGCCAAGATCACAGGCCTTCAACCAGCAGCCATAGGCCATTTTGAGAAGAACCGACGTAAACCTTCCTTCGCCAACATTAGAACTCTGGCGAAGGCTTTGAACGTAAGCTCTGATTTTTTACTTGGGCGGACCTCGGGAAATGGTATGGCTGGTGTAACAACAGCCTTCCGAAACGAGGAAAACCTTTCAGACGCTGATCGACGCACCATCCAATTGATGATTGATACATTAGCAAAAAAATCAGAGGGATAATGGCTCGAACACCAAACCTTGCCTCCGCGAGAGCGGAGGCAAAAGCACAGTCTCAGAGTTTTACTTCATTTCCTATCGACCCCTTTCAGATCGCACAGGACAACGACATTGTGGTGATGGCAGGGGATTCCGGCCAGCCGGGAATTAGTGGTTGCATTGTGTTTTCTGGAGAAAACGCTGCAATCTACTACTCCAGAACCATCAATAATACTGGCTTCCAGCGCTTCACTGTAGCCCATGAACTGGGGCACTATTTCATCGCAGGGCATCCTGAAGAGATCCTTCAAGATGGGGGGCAGCACTTCTCGAGAGCTCCCTTTGAAAGTCCCCAAGCTATCGAGAAGGAAGCCGACACATTTGCCGCGCATCTTTTGATGCCGACGAACTTGAGCCGAAATGTCTTATTTGCAGTTCCACGAGGCTTGCGGGGCATTTCAGCCCTTTCCCAAGCCGCCGTTACTTCTCTGACTTCTGCGGCCATACGTGCTGTAGAGCTCGACCCTTATCCAATGGCAGTGATCAAATCGCTTAATGGTCAAATTCAATTTTCTACGCTGACAGATAAACTCAAAACCTGTGGTCGAATCAGAAGCTACTCAAAGAATACCCAGCTTCCAGAAGTCGAAAACCCTGAAGACTGCCTGCTCTCAGATTGGTTTGACCTTGCTCCGGCTGGCATCAAGGCCCACGGCGAAACGATATCACTTGGGCCATATGGAACCTTGACTGTCATCACACTGAAGTCTGCGATTATCGACCCATATGAAGACATCGATGAAGAAGCAGAGGAAGAAGCTGCCATAGAAGAGAGCTGGAAAATTCGCTTCAAAGGCCAGCGCTGATCGTGCTCGTCGCTCGACACGATAGCTATCAGAACTCGAACCATTAGCTCAATATCGCACTTCTGCTAGGCGTCAACTAATGCATCATGCCGCAGATGTTGCGCTGTAGCGCTGCAAGTCAGCTCTTCGCCCACCGTATCAAATGCTGCATCTGGGATGCGCGTCCGACAACAACTTATGCAAGCTTTCAACCGAAAGCTCGCATGATGCCATGAAGCGGATATGGAAGTGGCGCTTGCCAAGGTCTGGTTGAGCGAAAAGTTCTGACCGTTCGATGCAAGCGGGCGATCAGCCATTCCCGAAAAGGAGAGTTAGCGCGCGTTAAATTTTACGCTCGGTAAATTCCTAGAGCTTCTCGCCCTTCACCAGGTCACGAATATGCGCTTCCAGATAGTCCTGCATTGAGACCCCACGCCGTAACAGCCATATCTTGAACAGCGCGTGTGTTTCAGGGTCGAGACCGAAGCTCGGCCGTGCCTCAGTGGCGGTACGAGGCTTTGGCGGCCTTCCTCGACGAGTTGGCGTGGGCGTCTCCGCCACTGGTGCCGCAGCGGCCGGACCCTCGGTCGCGCCACGCTGCTTCACGCCTTCAATCGGTGCCAGTTCATTGCCATCGGGGTCAACCATGCCGTCAAATGAAAATCCGCCTTTCTTAGCCATCGAGAAGCCCCTGTACATAGGCCCACAGATCGCGAGCTTCCTGGGCGGCCTTCTGGTCACCGGCTTCCGTGACCCCCTGCCCCGTCGCAGCAGTCTCGGCATAAATTACGCGCATGGCCGAGTTCACCGGAGCAACTTTGCCATATTGCGCTAGGACGCGGCCCGCCTCATCCGTCACCTTAGCGCGCGGGGTCTGGGACAGGATAAATGCAAAGTCCGATCCGGCAGCTTTGGCGGCCTTTAGGGTGGCACCCACGGCGCGCAAGTCGTGCGGCGACGGACGCACCGGGATCAGTACAAGGTCAGCAGCTGCCATGACACTTTGTAACCACTCGGGTGCGGCCGGCGGTGTGTCAATGATCACTAGGTCGAAATGTTTGGCCAGCTGGGGCAGTGCGGCCTTTACCTTGTCCGGTGCAGGATCATTGTCGGGCATCTGGGGCCACTCGCCGTCCCTGCCCTCCCACCATCCGCGCAGGCTCCGCTGCGGGTCAAGGTCGATCATAGCCACGCGCAGATCATCCTGTGAGGCGGCCACAGCCATATTTATTGCGGTCGTGGTCTTTCCCGCCCCGCCCTTTTGAGACGCGATGACGATGGTCTTCATTGCTTAACTCCCCAAATTCTTTGCGCGGCGAATTTCCCGCTCGCTAAATTTCGCGTTTGTCCGAGCTGACATTTGGCCACTTACTGAACCCACAAATTTTCCGAGTGTAGAATTGCAGAATTTTCTGCTCTGAAATCTTGCAATTTACCGTTCCACTAGCACGGGACCAAGTGGAAGCTCTTCCTGGGACAATAGGGCAGGTAAGGCAGGGGCGCCGTGAATCTCCGCATAGGCTTTCTTCTGCGCCTCTACGCCTTTCATGGCCCATGCTACTTTGATCGCGCCGACCTTGCGGCCGACCTTCACCGGCTCGAATGCCGCGTGAAACTCTGCCAGCCGGTTGACCTCTTCAAAGGCAGGCTTGATCGCGAACTTCAGCAGGTTGGAATAGGTCCCGAGCTTGCCAGTCTCGACGCCGAGCATTGAGCGAAACTGTTCTATCTCAAAAGTTTCGGATCGTACGTAAGAGAGGCGCGCTCGCTTGGCGACGATCTCGTAGAGGGCCAGGGCGTACTTGCTCGACACTGCATGAATCACGTCGAGTTGCAGCTTGGCGAATAACTGGCTGTCGCGAAGAAGCTCTACGAGTAGCGGGTCGAATTCATAAGTAAGATAGCCACGATCGTTTTTACGATCTGCAATAGTAGTGCGCCCAAGGAGAGGCACAAGCTCAACTCGATCTGGAGAACGTATAGTGACGATGGTCCGCATGAGAGACTTGATTGCCTGCGCTAGGCGTTCATTTCCAGCGTGGGAAAACTTGAGCTGAGCAAGAGAAATCGTAAATCGTTTGTGCGGGATCGCCATGTCAGGCCCATGGGCGTTATGCAGCAGCAAATTGAAAGCACGCCTAGCGTTCAAGGTTAGCTTTTCAGCCCCGTCCACTTCAACCAGTTCAGCAGGCTTGAGCATTTCACCATTGAGCGGGCGAAGGCTGAATGTTGAAGCCGTAGTTTTTGGGTCGTTTTTCATGTCGAAACCGTAGCTACCTGTGCAGGACAATAACTACGGTTTGAAGCAGGTGGTCAAACAAAAGCCGCAACCCGTAGTTTTCGGGTCGAGCAAGACAAGAGAACCTGCTCAAGCTACTGCTTCAAGCCTATCGACCCCATTTCTACGGAATAACGACCCCATTTCTACGGCTTCGCATGCTTTTTCGACCCCATTTCTACGGCTTTCCGACCCAATAACTAAGGGATAGGATAAATTACCTTTTTATATCAGTTAATTATGAGCTTAAGAAGAAGAAGAAAGAGAAGAAGAGAAGACTGGAAATAGGGGACACACTGAGTGCCCCCTAAAATGCAAAGGTCGAAGCGCGGCTATGATCCACACCTCGAAGTATGAACTCTAGCTCGGCATCCTAACCAGAGCTCCACCTGGCGCTGATGCGGGCACCGGCTCCGGGTTGTCATAAACGCCCGCGAATATCGGCACGGGGGTCTTGTACACCTTGGCGTCGCCTGCGAGCTTCACGTAGCCGATGAGATCGGGCAAGCTGAGGATCTCGGAGGGCATGACAACGCGCTCATCGCGTTCCGACCGGCTAATGCCCCTGGTCTTGGTTGTACCCGACCAGGAACTGCCGCTTTCGCTTTCACTCTCTCCCTCGACCAGCATGCGCTGTTCGCCCAGGGCGAGTGACATGCGCTCTGCGGCTTTGCCGTCGGATGCGCGGAGAAACAGCTTGTTGGTGAGGTTGTTGCAGATCGAGGCGGCGCGGTTGTGGCCGTAGAGATCCTCGATCTGGTTGAGATCCTGCATGCCGCAGACCAGACGGACATTGGTCTTGCGCAGCTCGGCTGCACCGGTGAGCAGGGCAGGGATCTCGCCCAGGCCCGCCAGTTCGTCGATCAGCAGCCATGTCGGGTGCTCGGCTTTGCCGGTGTCGATGGCGGTGGAAATGGCCAGTTCAACAACGCAGGAGATCAGGCTGCGGACAGTGGCCAGGTCGCGCTTGCGATAGGTGATGAACAGAGAGCGTTGGCTGGGACCGGTCATGGTCTCGCGGACCCATTTGCGGATCGAGAAGGGATCGACCTGCTGGGCGTGTTCGGGCAGGTACTCGAAGAAGCGCAGGGGATCGAGAAGGCTCATGCGGATGGCATTGAGGCCCTTGTCGTTGTGGACCAGCGAGGCGGCTGCCGTGCCCCTGACGAAGGGCTCCAGGACCTCGGGCGGGGCGCTGATCAGCAGGTCGAAGAATTCCCGGTTGCTGAACAGGCGATCCTCCTCCTCGCAGGCCTGGGCATAGCCCATGCCGACAGCGGCAAAGAGCGACTTGGCCATGCTGCGCCATTCGGCGCTGTCGCCCTTGCCGTCGCCGATCAGGCCCTGGGCCAGCTGGTGCCAATCGCTGCGGCGCTCGATCTCGTGGTAAGGCGACCAGCGGGGCAGGAGGTCGTTGTCCATGATGTCGAAGCGATCAACGTGACCGGCCACGCCGCTGAAGGAGGTCAGGAGATCATGACCTGTATCGACGACGATCATGTTGTCGCCGCGGGCCAGGAACTCCGCCACGAGGCATTTGAGGGCCTGGGACTTGCCCGATCCGGTGCCGCCTTCCAGCTGGGTGTGGAGGGTCTCGGCATTCAGGGAGGGGTAGGGCACCCAGCCCAGGGCGACGGGCTTCCTGACGCTGCTGTCGGCCAGCCACTTCGGTTTGCGCTGGCGGGTAACATCGACGAGGGCCATGCCGCGCAGGTGCTTCTTCTTCAGTCCCGGCACCCTGGTCATGTAGGGGGCGATATCGCTCCAGCGACCGCCGGTCAGGACGAACAGGATCCACTGGGCGACGAAGATGGCGGCGCCGATCTTGAGCAGAAGAAAGATCAGGCCGGCATAGCCTTCGCCGGTCATGCCATTGGCCTCCCAGCTCCGGCCGGCCTGGTCAAAGACCCAGACACCGGTCGCCCAGAGTGCCCCGATGAGCACCAGCCGCGAGACGAGCTGAAGGGCCGATTGAGTGGCGCGGAGCATGTTCCATGCCAGGTAGGCATTCATCAGCGGCAGGAACAAAAATCCCCCGATGATGATGCCGATCAATCCGCCGATGGGACCACCACCGCCTTGTCCTGAACTTCCCTGAGACATTCCAATATCCTTGATGAAATCGATTGCGCGTTTCCCATACGGTTCAACCAGAGGGAGTAGCAAGCATAGTTTTTGTTGCACAAAAACGCTTGCCTGCTGCGCAGGAACTCCGCATGCTGCGGATCTGGCATGCTGCCAGACCTGCCTTTGCGGCACTTTGGGAGACCCGATGACGGACGCAGCCACAGGCCCAGCCTCAGCCACGCCGACCACCGCCGCGGGCGGTGACGCGGGCGGCGCGGCTCTGCGCCCGGGCAGCGCCAAGCCGGGGCGGCCGTCGCTGGCGGTGGCGGAGAGCCGCGCCGAGCGGGTGGCGTTCCGGATGACGGCGGAGGAGCTGGCGCGCGTCCAGGCCGAGGCGGCGCGGGCCGGGGTGTCGGTGTCCGAGTACTGCCGCGCGGCTGCCTTGGGGCAGCGCGTCCGGGTGCGGTCCGCACCGGATTTGTCGGCGGCGCTGGTGTCGCTGAACCGAGTGGGGGTGAACCTCAACCAGATCGCCCGGACGCTGAACGCGGGGCAGCCGGTGCCGATGGATCTTGGCGAAGTGCTGGACGAGGTGCGGGCGGCGGTGGAGCGGCTGGCGGAGCTGGAAGGATGAACTTCCAGATCGCGGCGCAGGGCCGGAGCTTCAAAGGGGCGATGGCCTATTACACCCATGACAAGCGGGCGCCTGACCCGGAGGGCGGGGCGGCGGCATCTGGTCCGCATCCGGCGTCGTCGGAGCGTGTGGCCTGGACGGAGACGCGCAACATCGCCAGCGACCGGCCGGAGGTTGCCACCCGGATCATGATCGCCACGGCGGAGCGGGCCGACCAGCTGAAGGCCGAGGCCGGGATCGCGGCCACCGGACGCAAGGCGCAAAAGCCGGTGCTGGCCTATTCGCTGGCCTGGCATCCGACCGAGGCCGGCACGCTGGACCGGGCGGAGATGTCGCGTGCTGCGCATGACAGTTTGCGGGTCCTGGGGCTGGAGACGCACCAGGCGGTGATCGTGGCACATCGGGATACGGCGCATCCGCATGTGCATGTGATCGTGAACCGGGTCAGCCCCGAGGACGGGCGGATGGCGAAGATCGATCCAGCCCGGGTTCGGGCGCTGGATCGGTGGGCGAACGAGTACGAAAAGGCCCGAGGCGCGGTGGTCAGCCCGGAGCGGGCGGCGAAGTACGAGCGGGTGGCGGAAAAGCAGCGCCAGTACCCGGACCTAGAGGTACGG
>NZ_JAXHPZ010000002.1:25000-154561 GCF_042466435.1 Paracoccus sp. R86501 | reverse complement strand
GACGATCGGGATCGCGATAGAGCCTCAGCGTTGCCTGCAGTGCCGCGATACGGATTTTGTCCAGACGCAGGGCACGCTTCAGCGGGTTCCTGTTGATCTGCGCAATCAGGTCGCGCCGCCCGACAATAAAGCCTGCCTGCGGACCGCCCAGCAGTTTGTCGCCCGAGAATGTAATCAGATCCGCGCCCTCGGCCACGGCTTCGGCGACGGTGGGTTCGCGGCGCAGCCCATAATGCGACAGATCGACCAGCGATCCGGCGCCAAGGTCGTTCATCACCACGACCCCGGCCTCGCGTCCGATCTGCGCCAGTTCGGTCGCGCCCACCTCGGCGGTGAAGCCCTCGATCCGATAGTTCGAGGTATGCACCTTGAGGATCAGCGCCGTCGTATCGGTGATGGCGTCACGATAGTCCCGGGGGTGGGTGCGGTTTGTGGTCCCGACCTCGACCAGACGGGTGCCTGCGCGGGACATGATGTCGGGCATGCGGAAGGCGCCGCCGATCTCGATCAGCTCGCCGCGCGACACGATCGAATCACGACCCTGTCCAAAGGTGTTCAAGGCGATCAGGACCGCAGCCGCATTATTGTTGACGATGGTCGCATCCTCGGCGCCCGTCAGTTCGCACAGGATGTCGCGCAGATGGTCATCGCGCTGCCCGCGCCCGCCGGTGGCCAGATCGAATTCCAACGCCAGCGGTGATGACATGGCGTCGGTTGCCGCAGCTATCGCTTCATCCGCCAGAATTGCGCGGCCAAGATTGGTGTGCAGCACCGTTCCCGTCAGGTTCAGGATCGGCCGCAAGTTCGTCTGCGCCATCCCTGCCAGATCGGCCGCAATCAGATGCGGCAGCCGCGCCGCCTGCACCGCACCGTCCGCGCCTTCCCTGATCGCGGCCCTTGCGGCGTCCAGCGCAGTACGGGCCGTCGCGGTCACCAGCTGGCGACCATGCGTGTCGATCAGTTGCAGCACACTGTCCGTCTGCAGCAGCTGATCGACCGAAGGAAGGGCGCGAAAGCCGTTCATCAATATCCGACCAGGAAGGGATTGAAGCCGCCGCGCGTCTTGTCGGTGTCCTTCATCATCAGGTCCAGCCCAAGGCTGGCGACATCGTCGGCGATGGGTTCAAGGCTGTGGTTCTTGTTCTGATACAGCACCTTGATCCAGCTGTCGCATTCCGAACAGACCTCGGCGCGGACGGTGGCCTCGATGGTCTCGACGCTGCGATAGCTGATGCCCTTGGTGGACCCACAGCACAGGCAGGTCAGACGAACCTCGTTCCATTGCGTCGTGCAGCACGAACAGGCGGCATAGCGCGCGCCATCCAGTACCCCGATCCCCACCACGCTTGATGTGGCGGGACGCCCGCCGCAGGACGGGCAGACGCCAGTGCGGATCGGCACCAGCTGATCGGCGGGCAAAGTCGCCGCAATCCGCGACAGATTCAGTTGAACCGCGGCGGCAACGAACAGATGCGCTGCGGCACTGTCATCGGGAATGCGGTCGGCTAGCACGTTTTCCAGCAACCAGTGACGGTCGGCCAAGGGTGCCGCCTTGACGGCCTGCAAGGCAATGCGCGCCTGTTCGGGCATCTCGATGTCAGCGGCCAGATCAAGCAGCCGGTCCAGCGTCGCATAAAGCCCGGCGTCGGTGGCCAGATCGGCGCGGTCGATGGGGGGCATACGGTTGGCGCGGGCGGTCTCGATCCGGTCAGCGGGCAGGGGATCGGCTGCCGGCAGTTCCGCCGCCAGCCGTGCCTGCACTGCCGTCAATGCACCAAGAAAGCGCAGGTAGGGGGCGACATTGCCGCCATGTTCGGCCAGAAATTCGAACCGTTCGGCCCGGGTCGCGAACAGTTTCGCGGGGTCCGGCAAAAAGGTCAGCGGCGCCTTGGGGACGCCGCCGATGGCCGAGGGATCGGGTTGGATCACAGTGTTCATTGTCTTCTCCGGGCCGACCGGCCACAGGGGGTCGGCGATGAAGCCTCGGCAGATTACTCTGCCGGGCCTTTTGTGTCGCGGCTGGCGATTTCGCGCAACCACTTCCGATGGTGACGCCATGCCCAGCCACCTGTGACGGTGCCGCGGGTCATCGCGCGCAGCGTGCCACGGGTCCAGACCGCCGCATAGACATGCAGGATGAAGACCAGCAAGATCGCCACAGCCGCCAAGGCATGCAGAACAACCGCGATGCGCCGCATCGGGATGCTGACCAGATGTCCGAAGAACTGCTGCCAGATCATCACGCCGGTGACGATCAACAACAGGATCAGACCGGTCATCGCCCAGAAGACGAACTTCTGCCCGGCGTTGTATTTGCCAAGTTCGGGCAGCTTGTCTTCGTTGCCTTTGACCACGTCGCCGATGCGGGTGGTCCAGGTCACATCCTCGGGCTTGGGTATGTTCAGACGCCACAGCTGCACGAACATCAGCAGGAAGCTGAAGAACAGCACCACACCGACAATCGGATGCAGCCAGCGCGTGATCTGCCCACCACCGAACAGGTTGGTCAGGAAATACAGCGACGGGTGGAACAGCGCCAGACCGGACACGGCCAGCACGATCAGCGTGGCGGCCGTGACCCAGTGGTTCAGGCGCGTAAAGCCGCGGTAACGGCTGACCGTCACCGGCGCCTTGCCATCGATGTGATCGCCGCGTTCGGAGTAGAAGGGACGTGGCGCCATCAGACATGACCTCCGTTTTCGGGATCGCGACGTTCGACCACCAGCGTTTCGGCGGCGTCATCGTCATGTTCGTCGGGGCGGTTGCCGCGGCTGAACAGCCCGTGCAGCGTCGCGCCAAGGGCGGCAAGCCCCACGACAGCCAGACCGGCGGTCTTGGTGACACCCTTCCAGCCTTCCACCAACGGGGAAATCCGCGGGTTTTCCGGAAGGTTGTTATAGATGCCCGGCTTGTCGGCATGATGCAGCACATACATGACATGCGTGCCGCCGACGCCCTGCGGATCGTAAAGCCCGGCGTTGTCATAGCCGCGCGATTTCAGATCCTCGATCCGGGTTTCGGCATGGGCCTTCATGTCTTCCTTGGTGCCGAAAACGATGGCCTGCGTCGGACATGCCTTGGCACAGGCCGGTCCCTGACCCACAGCCACACGGTCGGAACACAAGGTGCATTTATAGCTCTTGTGATCGACCTGGCTGATCCGCGGAATGTTGAACGGGCAGCCGGTGACGCAATAGCCGCAGCCGATGCAGTTGTCGTGGATGAAATCGACGATGCCGTTGGAATATTGCACGATCGCGCCGGGGGCCGGGCATGCCTTGAGGCAGCCCGGGTCTTCGCAATGCATGCAGCCGTCCTTGCGGATCAGCCATTCCAGATCGTCGGTCTCGGGGTTCTCCCATTCGCTGAAGCGCATCAGGGTGAACATGTTCGGGGTCAGATCGTGGGGGTTTTCATAGACCCCCACGTTCTCCTCGATCTCGGGCTTGGTGTCGTTCCACTCGATGCAGGCGGATTGGCAGGCCTTGCAGCCGATGCATTTGGACACATCGATCAGCTTGGCCAGCTTTTCCAGCTGACGGGTGGGTTGCGGCACGTCTTTGGTCGCCGAAATCCGGACGATGTCAGACGTATCGAAATACGCCTTCATCGGCTGGACGGGCGGGTTCGAGACCGCAGTGGTCGGTCCGGTGACAGTATCCTTCATGCGACCGGCTCCTCTGCTGCGGGTTCGATATTGACAAGGAACGCCTTGAATTCGGGCGTATCCGTGTTGGCGTCACCGACGAAGGGCGTCAGGCTGTTCGGCCCGAAACCTTTCTTGGCGGCCCCCATGAAGCCCCAATGCAGCGGGATGCCCACCACATGGACGGGCTTGCCGTCACAGATCAGCGGACGCAGGCGCTTGGTGACCACGGCTTTCGCCCAGACCTCGCCCCGTTTGCCCCAGACACGGACGCGACCGCCCTTCTTGATGCCACGTTCGGCGGCCAGTTCCTCGCTGATCTCCACAAAGAATTCGGGCTGCA
Organism: Paracoccus sp. R86501; assembly: GCF_042466435.1. Classification (NCBI taxonomy): domain Bacteria; kingdom Pseudomonadati; phylum Pseudomonadota; class Alphaproteobacteria; order Rhodobacterales; family Paracoccaceae; genus Paracoccus; species Paracoccus sp. R86501. Next base: position 150,572 of record NZ_JAXHPZ010000002.1, on the reverse strand, counting down.
GCGCGGCGTTCACCACGTTGTGCTTGGTCCAATAGTGGAAATGCTCGGTCAGGCGGTACGAGGTCGCCACAAAGGGGAACTCGTCGCTGGTGCCAAGGCGTGCCGCGTCGCTTTCGAAGATCCGCGCCACGGGATTGCCGCGCATCTTCGGGTTGAAGACGTTGGCCATGGGGCTTTCGAACGGCTCCATATGCGTCGGGAAAGGTCCGTCGCGCATCATGCCCCGGGTGAACAGGCGCGAGACGCCTTCCTGGTTCATGATGAAGGGGCCGACCTCGGACGGTTTCGCGGTGGGCGAAATGTCGGGCACGTCGTAACCCTCCCACTTCTCACCGGTCCACTCGATCAGCTTGCGCGTGGGATCCCACGGCTTGCCGTTCATGTCCGCCGAAGCGCGGTTGTACAGGATCCGCCGGTTGGCGGGCCAAGCGAACGACCAGTTCAGGAACATGCCGGTATCGTCGGGATCGGAGTTGTCCCGCCGCGCCATCATGTTGCCATCTTCGGTCCAGCTGCCGGAAAAGATCCAGCAACCCGCCATGGTCGAGCCGTCGTCGCGCAGCTGGCCAAAGCCGGAAAGCTGCTTGCCGGCCTCGGCCACCACCTTGGTATCGTCCTTGGGGTCGTAAACGGCAGACAGCGCCTTGCCGTTCATTTCCCGAGCCAGTTCCTCGGGGGTGGGCTCGTTCGGGTCTTCGTAATCCCAGGTCAGGTTCATGATGGCATCGGGGAAGGCACCGCCTTCTTCCTGATACAACTTGCGAACCCGCTGGAAGATCTGCGCCATGATCCAGGTGTCATGCTTGGCCTGACCCGGAGGCGTCGCCCCCGCCCAGTGCCACTGCAGCCAGCGACCCGAGTTGACCAGCGCGCCTTCGTCTTCGGCGAAACAGGTCGTGGGCAACTGGAACACCTGCGTCTGGATGGACGCGGTGTCGACGTCGTTGTGGATACCATGGTTCTGCCAGAAGTTGGCAGTTTCCGTTTCCAGCGGGTCCATGACGACCAGCGTCTTCAGCTGCGACAATGCCGTCGTGATCTTGCCCCGATGGGGGAAGGACAGCATCGGGTTGAAGCCCTGACAGAAGTACAGGTTCACCCGGCCTTGGTCCATCAGCTCGAACATGCGCAGGATGTCGTATGACGGCACGTCCAGCTTGGGCAGGTAATCGAACGCCCAATCGTTTTCCGCCGTCGCCGCGTCGCCCCACATCGCCTTCATGAAGCTGACCATGAACTTGGAATAGTTCTGCCAATAGCTGGTCTGGTTCGGCTGCAGTGGCTTGAAGTCCCGCGTGGACATATAGGTCTGCCAGTCGGGTTCCTTCTCGGTCGGGATGTTCAGATATCCCGGGATCAGGTTCGACATCAGGCCCAGATCGGTCAGGCCCTGGATGTTGGAATGCCCGCGAAGCGCGTTCATGCCGCCACCACGAACGCCGATATTGCCCAGGATCAGCTGAAGCATCGCCATGCCGCGGATGTTTTGGCCACCCTTGGAATGCTGTGTCCAGCCAAGCGCATACATCGACGTCATTGTCCGGTCGACCGCGCTGCATTCGCCGATCATCTCGCAGATGGTCAGGAACTTGTCGCGGGGGGTGCCGGTGATATTTTCGACGAATTCGGGCGTATAGACATCGACATGCTTCTTCAGCATCTGCCAGACGCAACGCGGGTTTTCCAGCGTCGGGTCGGTCAGCGCATAGCCGTCATCGCCAATCTGGTAATCCCAGCTGGACTTGTCGAAATCACGCTTTTCTTCGTCATAGCCAGTGAACAGGCCATCACTCCACCCGAAGTCTTCCCGGACAAGGAAGGCCGCGTTGGTAAAGTTCTTGACGTATTCCCACTGGACCTTGTCGTTTTCCATGCACCAGCGGATCGCGCCCATCAGGAACGCGATGTCACTGCCCGGACGGATCGGAGCATAGTAATCCGCGACCGAAGCGGTGCGGGTATAACGCGGGTCGACCACGATCAGCTTGGCACCACGATGTGCCTTTGCCTCGGTCACCCATTTGAAGCCGCACGGATGCGCCTCGGCGGCATTGCCGCCCATCACGACCACAAGGTCGGTATTCTTAATGTCGGTCCACGCGTTGGTCATCGCGCCACGGCCAAATGTTGGGCCCAAACTGGACACCGTAGGGCCGTGTCAGACGCGTGCCTGATTATCGAAGCCGACTATCCCCATGGAGCGGACCGTCTTGTAGGTCAGCCATGCGGTTTCATTGGTGGTTGCGGACGCGGCCAGGAAGCCTGCGGTCGTCCAGCGGTTGACGGTGACGCCCGCATCGTTCTTGGCGATGAAGTTCTCGTCCCGGTCGTCCTTGATCGCGCGCGCGATGCCGTCCAGCGCCTCGTCCCAGGAAATTTCCTCGAACTGGTCGGATCCGGCACGGCGGACGCGGGGCTGCGTCAGGCGCGTGGGCGCATGGACAAAGTCCTTCAGCGCGGCGCCCTTGGGGCACAGCGTTCCGCGGTTCGTCGGGTGATCGACGTCACCTTCGATATGCAGAAGTTCGGCTTTTTCGCCGGCCTTCACATCGCCCTTGGAATACATGATGATCCCGCAGGCAACCGAGCAGTAGGGGCAAGTGTTGCGTGTTTCCGTTGTCGTGGCCAGCTTGAAGGCGCGCACATGCGCGGCCTCGGCTGCCTCGGCCTCGCCGAAGCCCATGGCTCCGAGCGACGTTGCCGCAACCCCCGCACCCGCAAGCCTTAAAAAGCCGCGGCGCGAAAGGTCAATATTCATGGGACCCTCCATCTGCCTGTCGTAATTGATAGGTACTGCCATATTGTCCGCCCCGCTCGCGGCCAAGTCAAGGGGAGCTGACGCGCGCGTGAGCCTGTGAAACCTGCTGTTCACGATGTCTTGCGCGGGGGGTGTAGGGCTTGCTAGAAGGGCGGTGAAAAGCCAATGCGCCGGGTGCGCTTGGGCCGATGGGCTTGACCGCATGGCGGTGGCTTGACGACACGGTGCGCGACCCGGCCTGCGACTTGCGGGGTCCGCCGTTTTTCCCCGTGTTCCGCCATCTGCAGCCAAGGATCCCGCCCATGCCCCTTTCCCGTCTGACCACCCTGGCCGTCGCGGCCTGCCTGTCTTTTGCAGGCATCGCCCAGGCTCAGGACACCCTGTATTTTTCGGCCATCCCCGATGATGACGAAACCCGTCTGGCCGAACGTTTCGGCGCGGTCGCGGACTATTTGTCGCAGCAGCTGGATGTGCCGGTCGAGTTCGTGCCGGTGAAATCCTATCCCGCCGCCGTCACCGCCTTCCGCAACGATCAGGTGCAGCTGGCCTGGTTCGGCGGTCTGTCGGGCGTTCAGGCCCGTCTGTTGGTCCCCGATGCCCGCGCCATCGCGCAGGGCGAGGAAGACACCAGCTTCGTCACCTATTTCATCGCCAATACCGAAACCGGCCTGACCGAATCCGAGGACTTCCCCGAGGAAGCCCGCGGCATGTCGTTCACCTTCGGTGCCAAGACCTCGACCTCGGGCCGCCTGATGCCCGACTATCAGATCCGCGAACAGACCGGCGAAGCCCCCGAGGAATTCTTCGGTCGCGTCGGCTTCTCGGGCGATCATGCGCAGACGCTGCGACTGGTGGCATCGGGTGCGTGGCAGGTCGGGGCGCTGAATTTCACCGTCTATGATCAGGCCGTGACCGAAGGTGCCCCGGAAATCGAGACCGCCAAGATCATCTGGAAGACCCCGCCTTACCCCGATTACAACTGGACGATCCGCGGCGACGTCGATACCCGTTGGGGCGAAGGTTTCGCCGACAAGGTGCAGGCCGCGCTGATCGGCATGGACGATCCTGACCTGCTGGCCGCCTTCCCGCGCGCGTCCTTCGTGCCCGCCACCAATGATGATTACGCCCCGATCGAGCAGGTCGGACGCCAGCTGGACCTTCTGGAGTAATCGCTTGCAACTGCTGGACGGGGTCGATCTGGGCTATGACGGCGCGCCGGTGCTGCGTGACCTGCGCCTTGCCATCGCCCCCGGCCAGCGCGTCGCACTGCTGGGACGCAGCGGGTCGGGGAAATCGACCTTGCTGACCGCCCTGCGCGATGCTCTGCTGAAACGCGACCTGCGCGTCGCGCTGGTGCCGCAGGATCACGCGCTGGTCCCGCAACTGTCAGCGCTGCGCAATGTGCTGATGGGGCGGCTGGACGATCACGGGGCGCTGCGCAACCTACGCACCCTGATCCACCCGTCGCGGGTGGACCGGACCGCGGGCCTGTCGGATCTGGATCGCGTCGGCCTGACCGATCAGGCCGACCGCGCGGTCGAGACCCTGTCCGGCGGCCAGCAACAACGCGTGGCTCTGGCCCGTGCCTTCCATCGCGGCGGCGACGTCATCGTCGGGGACGAACCGCTCTCTGCCGTCGATCCGCGTCAGGCGCTGGCCTTGGCCGATCAGATCCACCACGCTTTCCCGACCGCTATTCTGGCCCTGCACGACGTGGCCATCGCCCGCGCCTTTGCCACCCGCATCATCGGGCTGAAGGATGGCGCGGTGCTGTTCGACCTGCCCGCCGATCAGCTGAACCCCGCCCGGACCGAGGCACTCTATGCCCGCTAGGTTGTCGCGCGGCGGTTTGGTCGCGGTCTTCGTCGCGCTGGCCGTGATCTGCCTGCCCTTTGCCGATCTGGCGACGGCAGGCCACGACCCATGGGCCGAATTGGGGCGCATGGCCCGCGGCTTCCTGTCGCCCGATTTCACCGCGGTCGAGCAGATCGGATGGGCCGTCGCGCTGACCGTCGCCTTTGCCGTGGCGGGCGTGGCGCTTGGTGGGTTGGCGGGGCTGGCGCTGGCCCCCTTCTATCGCCTGCGCCCCGTGCGCTGGCTGGCCATCGCCCTGCGGTCGGTCCACGAATTGTTCTGGGCCCTGCTGCTGTTGCAGGTCTTTGGCATCAGCGTGTGGTCGGGGCTGCTGGCCATCGCGCTGCCCTATGCCGGCATCTTCGCCAAGGTCCTCTCCGAGATCCTGGACGAGGCCGACCCCCGCCCGTCACGATGGCTGGGCCCGCGCGTTGACCCTTTGACGCGCTTTCTGTGGGCGCGGGCGCCCTTGGCGCGGCCTCAGATGGTCAGCTATGCGCTCTATCGGCTGGAATGCGGGCTGCGGTCCTCGGCGGTCCTGGGCTTCGTGGGGCTGCCGACGCTTGGCTATCAGTTGGACAGCTTCTTCAAGCTGGGAAACTATGGCGCGGCGGGCGCGGTGATGGCGATCTATGTCCTGCTGATCGCGACGGTGCGCCAATGGATGCGTCCGCGTCTGGCGCTTGCCTGGCTGGCGGCGGCGGTCGCGGTGCTGACGCAGGTCAGTTCGCCGCCGATGGGGCAGGGGGCGCTTTGGCGTTTCCTGACCCAGGACATCGTACCGGCCCCCTTGCGGGCGGGCGATCCTGCGGCGCTGTGGCCTTGGCTTCAGGATCTGCTCACGGGGTCCATCCTGCCGGGGCTGGGGGCGACGCTGGTCGTGGCGCAGCTGGCGCTGATCCTGGCGGGCGCGCTGGCCTTCGTGGGGCAGGCGCTGATCGTGCCGCGGATCAGTGGGCGCATCGGCGCGTGGCTGGGGCATCTGGTGCTGGTGCTGCTGCGGTCCTTCCCCGAATACATGCTGGCCTATCTGTTCCTGCAGGTCTTCGGGCCGTCGATGCTGCCCGCCATCCTGGCGCTTGGGCTGCACAACGGGGCGATCATCGGCCATCTTCTGGGACGTCAGGCCCGCATGCTGACCCTGCGCCCCGACGCACCGCGCGGCCTGACACTTTGGGGGTGGGAGGTCGTACCGCGCCTGTTCGGCAGCTTTGTCGCCCTGTGCCTGTACCGTTGGGAGATCATCATCCGCGAAAGCGCCATTCTGGGGCTGTTGGGGGTCGCCACGCTTGGCTTCTATCTGGACGACGCCATCGTTGCGCTGCGCATGGATCGCGCAGTCGTCATCCTTGTCGCCACCGCGCTGGTGACGATTGCGATCGATGCCCTGTCGCGGGGCATCCGCGCCCGCATCGGGGCGGGCGAATTGCAACGCAGGGATGCCTTGCCGGGCCGGTCGGCCCGGCAGGCAGGCCGAACCTAGACGTTGATGGGTGACGGGCCGCGCACCGCGCAGGCAAAGGCCAGGAACTTGCCATCGTCGTTCGAGACCAGATCGCCCATCGGGCGCGGCGTCCAGCCGAGGCGTGCCGCCATCCGCAAGAAGGCGGGCGGTCCCAGGAACAGGCAGTCGCTGGCGCCGACCGCATGCAGATGGGTGTTCGCGGCCTCGAGGATGCGTTCCGCCAGACCGGGCAGCGGCAGGGACGCAAAGCGCGTCAGCTCCCATGCGCCGGCATCGACGGGCGGTTCCTCGTGGCAGAGGTTGGTGGGCATGCCGGGCAGCAGGCCCAGATGCGCATCGCGGATCATATAGGAATAGACCACCTTGCCGGCACCGAACATCTTGTCGGTGCGCTTCAGCCTGGCACCGCCGACGGCCTGCCCGTCGCGATGCGCGATGACATAGACGGTGTCGAAGGTGTCATACTGCTCGAACTCGATGCCCTCGGCGTGGTGCAGCGGCCAGGCCATGCGGTCCACGAAGATCTGCTTGCGCAGCTTAAAGAAGCTGGTGACCAGATCGAACCGCGCCATGTCGCGCGGCAGGCAGATCAGTTCGACGGTGATGTCGTTGGCGGGGGTGCGTGTCATCTTCATGTCCCCCCTTACTGCCGGATGCCGTCGGGCAGCTTGGCCAGCCCCAGGAACTGGCGTCCGCCGGTCACCTTGTTGGGCAGCCACAATCCCCATGAGGTCACCTCGACCTGCAGGACGCCTTCTTCGGCATAGGCGTCGAAATAGGTCAGCATGGTTTCCACCATGTCACGGCTGAATTCGGCCGTGGCCAGCTTGGGTTCCTTGATATGTGCCATCATCGCATGTCTCCTGTTGGCGTGATTACCGCCGGGAGGGTGCGCTCCGAAGATGCATCTGTCTTGTAAAAACCGGACAACCTGCCTTTTCAGTATGTCCGAAAAGGCATATCCTGCAGGTCACGCAATATGGGCATGACATGCTGAACGATCTGATACCGAATTTCGACGACGAAATCGCCAAGATGCATGCGATGGCCCCAAGCGGCTGGATCATGGGGTTCAACCTGACTTATCGGGGGCCGGAACATCTGTACAACGCCTATCCCGATGCGTGGCGGAAGATCTATGAGGACCGCAATTACTTCTTCGGCGATCCCATTGCGATGTGGACCATGACCCATGACGGCGCCGCACGCTGGTCCGAAGTGCGCATCCCCGACCTGCGTGGCGTTATGTCGGCGGCCAAGAAGTTCCGGCTGAACCACGGGGTCGCAATTTCCCGCAAGGTGGCGGGCAAGCGGTCGTTCCTGACCCTGTCGCATCCCGAACGCGAATTCACCGACGATGAGATCGCGGGCTGTTCGGCCAAGTTCCACCTGTGGACGGACATGGTGCTGAACCGCGCCGCCCTGACCGCGGCCGAACTGGACGTGCTGCGCTGTTTCCGCGACGGGCAGGGACAGCAGGAAACCGCGACGCTGTTGGGCATCGCGGAATCCACCGTCAAGCAGCGCGCACTGAAGGCCTGCGCCAAGCTGGGGGCGAAAAGCCGGACCCAGGCCGTGGCGATCGCGGTGGCGCGCAATTATCTCTGAGCGGTGGCGATGGCTGGATAGGCGGCACAGAAACCGGCGTATGCATCATCGAAGGCCGCACGCAGTGCGGGGTCCGGCGCCACGCGGTCGGTGATCTGCGGCGGGGTCATCACCTGCGCCACATCGCCCGCCCCCGAGGCCACCATCGCCAGTCGCGCCGCCCCGAGCGCTGCGCCGAACTCGCCCCCGGCGGGCAGCTCCAGCGTCATGTCCAGCGCGGTGGCGATCACCTGCAACCAGTATCGTGACCGCGCACCGCCGCCGATGGCCATCAGGCTGTCGGGACGGGCGCCGGTGGCGCGCAGGGCCTCGAGGCTGTCGCGCAGACCTAAGGCCACCCCCTCCAGCACGGCACGGGTCATGTCGTTGCGGTCGGTGGCCAGCGCCAGACCGGTAAAGCTGCCGCGGATGGTCGGGTCGTTGTGCGGCGTGCGTTCGCCCGACAGATAGGGCAGGAAACGCACCGCCCCCGGTGCGCGCAGATCGCCCAGATCGGCGGTCAGTTCGGCAGGGGTCGCGCCGGTGATCCGCGACAGCCAGTTCAGGCAATCGGTCGCCGACAGCATGACGCCCATCTGGTACCAAGTGTCCGGCACCGCGTGACAAAAGCTGTGCAGCGCGGTTTCGGGCGCAGGCCGGTATCCGTCCCGCGCCATCAGCAACACCCCCGAGGTGCCAAGCGAGACGAAGCCCGCGCCCTCGGTCATGGCACCGATACCGCAGGCGGCGGCGGCATTATCGCCTGCGCCACCCGCCACGATGACGGTCCCGCGCAGGCCCCATTCGGCGGCCAGATCGGCGCGCAGGGTTCCGGCGGGGGCACAACCCTCGACCAGCCGGGGCATCTGATCGCGGGTCAGGCCGGTGCGTTGCAGCAGATCGTCGGACCAGTCCCGCGCGCCGGTGTCCAGCCATCCTGTGCCCGAGGCATCCGAAAGATCGCCAACATGATCGCCCGTCAGCCACAGGTTCAGATAGGCGGCAGGCAGCAGCACGCGCGCGGCCTTGGCCCGCAGGTCGGGTTCATGTTCGGCCATCCAGTCCAGCTTGGGGGCGGTGAAGCCCGGAAAGACGATATTGCCGGTCAGATCGCGAAATTCCGGCTGCGCGTCCAGCCGGGCGGCCTGCGCGTGACTGCGGGTGTCGTTCCACAGGATGCAGGGCCGCAGCACCGCATCATCCGCCCCCAATACCGTCGCGCCATGCATATGTCCCGCGACCGCGATGCCGCGCAGGTCCGTAAATTCTCGGTGGTTGTCGCGCAGGGTCGCAACCGCGTCTTGAAAGGCCGTCACCCAATCGGCGGGGTCCTGTTCGGACCATCCGGGGTGAGGATTGCTGGCACGGTAATGCTGTTCGGTCGCGCCGATAGGCTGGCCGTCGTCGCCGACCAGAAGCGCCCGCAGACCCGAAGTCCCCAGATCGATACCAAGATAGCTCATGTCGTCATTCCCCCCAGATCGACCCGTGCCCGTTTGTGGCGCAGCGCCAGACCCGCGTCAAATCCGGCGCGGGATATTTTCCGCGGGCGGGAAAAATCCGCATGGTTCAAGTGTCAGGAACTGGCATCGGTATGGGTCTGGCCCCGCGCCCGCATCTGGGCCGTCTGTTCGTCCATCAGCTCGCGCGCGCGCTTCAGATAGGCGGCGTTGTGCTGGGGCGGCACCTCGGGGTCGTGCAGGTCGGCCAGCTCGCGGATGGTGCGCTGATTGTGGGCGACAAAGCTGCGGGCGGTCAGTTCGGCCTGATCGCGGGGCACACCAAGCGCCTCATAGACGGAACGCCCCGCGCGCACCGCGCTGTCGAAGGTTTCGCGGATGACATCGCGACAGCCCGCCGCCCACAGTTCATAGACGTGGCTCTGATCGCGGGCGCGGGCGGTGATATGGACATGCGGATAGGTCTGGCGGACATAGCGCACCATCTCGGTCGTCTGATCGCGGTTGTCGATGGCGATGACCAGCACCGTCGCGGTTTCCAGCCCGGCGGCGCGCAGCAGATCGGGACGGGTGGCATCGCCATAGAAGGCACGGACCCCGAAGGCGCGCAGCATCTCAAGCTGAGCCGAGGAATGGTCCAGCACCGTCGTTTCATGCCCCGCGCTCAGCAGCATACGGTTGATGATACCGCCGAAACGCCCGTGACCGGCGATGATGATATGGCTGGGCGATGTGATCGTATCGGCATCGACAGGTTCCGCCGCGTGATACCGGGGCAGGATCACCCGGTCGTAAAGGATGAACAGCAGCGGCGTCAGCATCATCGACAGCGTCACGATCAGTGTCAGCCGCGGCGCGATATTGTCAGGCAGCACCGCGTTGGCCGTCGCGAAAGAGATCAGCACAAAGCCGAATTCCCCGGCTTGCGCCAGCCCAATGCCGAACAGCCAGCCCTGTTCGTCGCGCACCCCGAAGACCCGCGCAAGGGCCAGCAGCACACCCGCCTTGATGGCCATGACGCCAAGCGCCAGACCGACGATCATCAGCGGTTCGCTTGCCAGCAGCCCGAAGTCGATGGCCGCGCCGACGGTCATGAAGAACAGCCCCAGCAGCAGCCCCCGGAAGGGATCGATGTCGCTTTCCAGTTCATGGCGGTATTCGCTGTTGGCCAGCACCACCCCGGCCAGAAATGTCCCAAGCGCGGGCGACAGCCCCACCAGCGACATCAGCAGGGCCGTGCCGATCACGAAGGTCAGGGCGGCAGCGATGAAGATCTCGCGCAGGTTGGCCTGGGCAATGAAGCGGAAGACGGGTCGCGTCAGATAGGTGCCGCCCGCGATCACCAGCCCGATGGCCAGCAGCGTGACGATGCCGGTCTGCCAGCCCTGCAGCCCGTCGACCAGCGACATGCCGCCATCATGGGCATCCGTCTGATGGTGCGATCCGCCCGACATGGCCAGCAGGGGCAGGAAGGCCAGCATCGGAATGACGGCGATGTCCTGAAACAGCAGCACGGAAAACCCGGCCTGCCCGCCGTCGCTTTTCATCAGGCCCTTCTCGGTCAGGGTCTGCAGCACGATCGCGGTCGAGGACAGCGCAAAAATCAACCCGACCGCCACCGCCATTGGCCATGCCAGCCCAAGCGCCAGTGCGCCCGCCGCGATCAACCCGGCGCTGAGCGCGACCTGCAGCCCGCCCAGCCCCAGCAGGCGCATCCGCATGTCCCAGAGCAGCTTGGGCTCCAGTTCAAGACCCACAAGAAACAGCATCATCACCACGCCGAATTCCGCGAAATGCTGGATGGACAGCACATCGACCTTCAGCAGCGCCAGCACCGGGCTGAGGATGATCCCGGCGATCAGATAGCCTAGCACCGATCCCAGCCCAAGGCGTGATGCGATGGGCACGGACACGACACCCGCGATCAGGAACAGGAAAGCCAGCAGCAGGACATCGGTCATCGGTCAGTCCTTCGTCAATGGAAGCTGTCTTGCGACAATCGGGCAGGGCGGCGGGGATTGTCCACCCCCTTGCCGCGCCGCTGCCTGCGGGCACGCCGCCATGCGCCTGCCTGTTCGCCCAGCATCAGCATGGCGGGCGTGACGATCAGCGTCAGCACCGTCGCCACCATCAACCCGCCCGCGATGGCCGCGCTGAGTTCCGTCCACCACTGGGTCGAGGGCGCGCCATAGATGATCTCGCGGCGGAAGAAGTCGATGCTGACGCCGATCACCATCGGCATCAGCCCAAGCGCGGTCGTGACCGACGTCAGGATGACGGGCCGCAGGCGTTGCGCGCCGGTGCGCAGCGCGGCCTCCAGCGGGGGCATGCCCGACTTCTTGAGGTCGTTGTAGGTGTCAATCAGCACGATGTTGTTGTTCACCACGATGCCCGCCAGCGCGATGACCCCGATACCGCCCATAACGATGCCGAAGGGCCGCCCCGTGACCAACAGCCCCAGCAGGACGCCCGCCACCGAAAAGACGATGGCCGTCATGACCACGAAGGCCTGGAAGAAGCTGTTGAACTGCACGACCAGGATCACGATCATCATGCCGATGGCGGCGGCAAAGGCACCCGCCAGAAAGATCATCGCGTCCTGCTGATCCTCGGCCTCGCCCGCGAAGGACCAAGTGACGCCCTCGGGCAGATCCATCTGCGTCAGGGCCGATCGCAGCGCCACGATCTGGTCGTTGACCAGCAGACCCGGCGCGACATTGGCGGCGATGGTGGTCACACGACGTTCATCGACCCGCTTGATGGTGCCGCTGCGCGGGGCGGGGCTGAAGGTGACGAAATTGGTGACCGGCACCAGACCCGAGGTGGTCGGCACGCGCAGGCTCTCCAGTTCCGCCAGCGTGCGGTCGCCCGCCGGGAAACGGACGCGGATGTCAACCGTGCCCTCGGCATCGTCGGGGCGGTATTCGGCCACCGTGATGCCTTGGGTCAGCAGTTGCACCGCCTGTCCCAGCAGGGCGACATCGGCGCCGAAACGCGCGGCCTCGGACCGGTCCAGCGTAATGGCCCATTCGACGCCGGGCAGGGCGCGCGTGTCGGTGACGTCGGTAAAGCCGCCGATGCGGTCCATGCGGTCGCGGATGGCGGTGACCGCCTGCGCCTGCAGGTCACGGTCGCGGGCGGCGATTTCCAGACTGATCGGCTTGCCCGCCGCGGGACCATCCGCTTGGGTCTGGACCTGCACGTCGATGCCGGGGATCTGCGCCATGTCGCGGCGGATCTGGTCGGCGATCTGTTCGGCGGGGGGGCGGGTGTCCCATTCGGTCAATTCCAGCTGGATGGTGCCGATGACCTCCTTGTCGGCCTGCTGGCTGGACCCGCTGCGGGCATAGACGCTGTGGACGGCATCATAGGACAGCAAGCGGTCCTCGACCCGCCGGACCAGCGCATCCTTTTCATAGATCGAGAAATTGTCCCGCGCCCGCACCTCGACCTGCGCGAAATCCGGCTCGATCGAGGGGAAGAAGCTGATGCCGTTGCCGAACTGGCCATAGCCCAGGAACGCCGCGATCAGCAGCATGATCGAAAACAGCAGCGTCCGCCCGGGCCGCAGGATCGCCCATTCCAGCGCCCGGACATAGGCTCCCGCAGCCCCCGTCATGTCGCGCGGATCGCCGGTTTCGGCGGCGGCGATCTGACGCTTCTGGCGGGCCGATTGTGGCTGGCGGCGGCCGATGACGCCGCCGACGACCGGGATGAAGACCAGCGCCATGAACAGCGATGCCGTTAGCGTCAGGATCACCGTGATGGGCAGGAACTTCATGAATTCGCCCACCGTCCCCGACCAGAACAGCAGCGGAAAGAACACGCTGAGCGTCGTCGCGGTGGATGCGATGATCGGCCATGACATGCGCTTGGCGGCGCGGGCATAGGCGTCCTTGGGCGACAGGCCTTCGTGCAGCAGCCGGTCGGCCAGTTCCACGGTGACGATGGCGCCATCGACCAGCATGCCGACCACCAGGATCAGACTGAACAGCACGACGATGTTCATCGTCAGCCCCATGAAATAGAGCGCCGAGACCCCTGCCAGGAAGGCCCCCGGAATGGCCAGCCCCACCAGGATCGAGGATCGCAGTCCAAGTGCCCAGACAATCACGATCATCACCAGCAGCACCGCCGCGATGACGTTGGATTCCAGGTCGGACAGCATCGACTGGACCTGTTCGCTTTCGTCCTGCATGTCGTTGATGCGGACGCTGTCGGGCCAATCGGCCTGCGCCGCCTCGATCTCGGTGCGGATGGCGGCGACGGTCTCGATGATATTGGCACCGACGCGTTTCTTGATCTCCAATGCGAGCGCGGGCTGGCCGTTGATGCGCGCAAAACCTGACGGGTCCTCATAGGTGCGGCGCACGGTGGCCACGTCGGCAAAGGTCACGACCGTGTCGCCGCGCACCTTGACGGGCAGTTCCATCAGGTCGGTCAGATCCTCGATCAGGCCGGGGACCTTCAGCACGATGCGGCCCGCGCCGTTTTCGATGGCCCCCGCCGCGATCAGGCGGTTGTTGCGGTTGATCTGGCCGATCAGCTCGTCGAACGAGATGTCATAGGTCTCGAAGACGGTGGGGTCGATCAGCACCTCCAGCAGTTCGACCCGTTCCCCGCCGATATCGACCTCAAGGACGCCCTGAACCCCCTCCAGCCGGTCCTTCAGATCGTCGGCCAAGGCGTTCAGCGTGCGTTCGGGAACGGGGCCTGACAGGATGGTGGTCAGGATGGGAAAGAGCGCGGTGTTGATTTCCGTGACGACCGGATCGGTCGCATCCTCGGGCAGTTCGTTGCTGGCGCGGTCAACGGCCTCGCGGACCTTGTCCAATGCGGCATCGGCGTCGAAGCCCGGCTCGAATTCCAGTTGCACGCTGGCATAGCCTTCGGCGGCGGTGGCGGTCACGCCCTTCAGACCGGTCAGGGCCGACAGTTCGGTTTCCAGCGGTTCGACCAGCAGGCGTTCGGCGTCCTCGGGGGCGATGCCTTCCAGCGTGGTCGAGACATAGACGGTGGGGATCGGAATCTCGGGCGAGCTTTCCTTGGGGATCGCCACATAGGTTACGGCCCCGACCGTCAGGATCAGGGACAGCACCATGACCACCACGCGCGCGCGGTCGAAGGCGGCGTCGATCAACCCGTTCATTCTGCGGCCCCGGACTGATCCTCGGGGGTGGCGACGACGGGTTCGCCCGCGCCGACAAAGCCTTGGCCGATGGTGATGATGCGCGCCTCGTCGGGCAATCCGCTGACCCAGACACCGTCGGTCTGCGCCTGTTCCACCACGACCGGATGGAAGGCCACCGTGTCGTCGTCCTGAACCGTCTTGACGCCCAGCTGTCCGTCCGTCCCAAGCGACAGGATCGCCGGAGAGATAAAATGCGCCGACATCTGCCCCGTCGGGATCGCCACCGTCACCGACAACCCCGAGGCGATGTCGCCATCCGGGTTCGGCACGGCGATTTCGGCGCGGAAGGTGCGGGTCTGGGTCACGGCGTCCTTGCTGACATATTCGACGGTGCCTTCGATTTGCTGCCCGGTGATGAAGTTGACCGTGGCGCTGCTGCCTTCGCGGATGCGCGACAGGGCCTGCTGGGGCACCTGAATGACGATCTTCAAGGGGTCGATGTCCAGCATGGTGCCGACCTCGGTGCCGGCGGGGACATAGGCGCCCTCTTCAAGGTCCAGCGCGTCCAGCCTGCCGTCGAAGGGCGCGCGGATCACGGCGGCATCGACGCCTTCCTCGGCCTGCGCCAGTTCGGATTGCGCCCGCGCCAGCGCCGCCCGCGCCTGCGACACGCGATCCGTCGTCGCCACCCCCCGCGCCAGCAGCGTTTCGGCATTGTCGAAATCGCGCTGCGCGGCGGCCAGTTCCTGCTGGGCGCGGGCGAAGTCGGCCTCCTGTTCGCGGGTCCCCAGCCTTGCGATGATGTCGCCCTGCGCCAGGTATTGCCCGCGCCGGACCGACAGGACGGCCACGTCGCCGCCGATCTCGGCGCGCAGGACGGTCCGGCGGTCGGGTTGGGCCTGGCCCTCGGCGGTGAAGACCTGTGTGACGTCCTGCGCCTTGCTGTCGCGCACGGCGACGGTGATGGCCTTGACCGGCTCGACCGGGGTGTTGGCGTCTTGGGGCGGGGCGGGCAGGATATAGCCGCTGCCCATCCAGGCGATCAGCACCAGCGCCAGGATGCCCGCGACCCATTTGGACCGGGCCGCGCCGCGTTCATCCGCGAAATGCAGGGCGGCGGGGGAATGCGGATCGCGCAGTTCGTTCATCGGACACGTGGTTCCTGTGGCATGGGGGTCGGTCGTGCCACCTTGCGACATTCCGTCCTGCGGGCCAAGCGCACATGCGTTGCCCGTTCAATCCTTGCGCCAATAGGTCGCGTCGCAACGCCTTTGCAGGGAACGATGGCCCACCCTGTCGGTTGACCCCCGATGGCGAAAACCACAGGAAAGGCCCCGGCATGAGCGATCCGATCTTCTACGATACCTGGTTCGGGCTGTGGCGCGTTCTTGCCGTCGGCACCTTCGGCTATCTTGGTCTGGTGATCATGCTGCGGGTGTCGGGCAAACGCACCCTTAGCAAAATGAACGCCTTTGATCTGGTGGTGACAGTGGCGCTTGGGTCGATCCTGGCGACGGTGCTGCTTAGCGATAACGTCCCGCTGGCCGAAGGAATGCTGGCGCTGGCCCTGCTGATCGGGCTGCAATTCGTCATCACCAGCATCTCGGTTCGGTCCCAGAGGTTCCGTGACCTGATCAAATCCGAACCGACGCTGCTGGTGCATCGCGGTCAATATCTGGAAGACAGCATGCGGCGCCAACGCATCACCCCGGAAGAAATTCAGGCGGCTTTGCGTCAGGCCGGGCATGATGACGAAGCATCGGTGCAGTCCGTTGTTCTGGAAACCGACGGTTCGCTGTCGGTGGTGGCCTAGGCGTCGAAACGCGGCCAATCCGTCATCGGCCCGCGCCATGCCTCATAGGCGCGGGCGAGGGTCATGACGGCAACGTCATGAAAACGTGGTGCGATGATCTGCAACCCGATGGGAATGCCGGACGTTGACATGCCGCAGTTGATCGAGCAGGCAGGTTGTTCGCCCATGTTCCAAGGCACCGTAAAGCAGATGTGTTCGAAGGGCCGCGCGGGATCATTCGTGGGCGAGGCCCATTCCGCCGGATATGACACATCGGGATTGACCGGCGACAGGATGGCATCGACCTGCCGGAAGGCCTCGGCGGTGGCGCGGCGCATGGCGAAGGTCTGGTCAAAGCCCTCCGCGACCTGAAGCGGCGTTGGCTCGGCCCCCTTGGCCGCCCAGTCATGAATATAGGGCAGGATCTGCGCGCGTCTTTCCTTGGGCAAGGGCTGGATCATTGACCAAAAGCGCGCGCGCCATGCGCGATCCAGCCCGTCCAGCATCTGGCGCGTCAGCACTGGCGCGACGGGGATCACCGTCGCACCGTGCTGTTCGAACAGCATCGCCGCACGGGTCACAGCCTCGACCACCTCCGGATCGGCAGGATTGCCGCAACCCGCGTCCAGCATCAGCCCGATCCGCAAGCCGCGCACATCGGCGGGCGGCGCGTCCCAGTCCAGCGGCTGATAGGGCAGCGCCGTCGCGTCCCGCCAGTCGGGCCGCGTGATCGTCCCCATCAGCAGGGCCGCATCATCGACGGTTGGCGTCATCGGCCCCGCGCATCGTCCGGTATAATAGGGGTCGATCGGCACCCGCCCCTGCGTCGGCTTGAAGCCGAACAGCCCCGTCCAGCCCGCGGGCAGGCGCACCGAGCCCCCGATGTCGGTCCCGATATGCAGCGGCCCGTAACCCGCCGCCCCCGCCGAGGCCGCCCCCGCGCTGGACCCGCCGGGGTTCTGCGACAGATCCCACGGATTGCGCGACAGCGGGTGGAATGAGGACAGCCCCGACGACAGCATTCCGTAATCGGGGCAGGTGGTCTTGGCAAAGATGATGGCGCCGTCCTCGTTCAGGCGCGCGGCGGTGGGGGCATCCTGCGGCGCAGGCAGGGGATCGGTGGCGGCGGTGCCCATCGGCACCGGATCGCCCTTGGTGGCGATCAGTTCCTTTACGGTGACCGGCATGCCGTCTAACGGCCCCATCGGCGCGCCCTTGGCATAGCGTTCCTGCGCCGCACGGGCCTGCTGCAGAGCGCGTTCGGGGCGGAACAGGTACAGCGCGCCGACCTTGGGTTCGGATGCCTCGACCCTTGCGATCAGGGCCGTCATGTAGTTGACGGGCGACAGACTGCGGTTGCGGAAATCGGCCAGGATGCTGCGGGCCGGGCGATCCAGGATATGGGAGGTCTTGGCAGGGACGGGCATGGCGCGGACCTTCGTGTCGGGGTTGCTTCAGGTGGGGTGGCGGCGGGGCTTGCGACCGATCACGGCCAGACGCGGCTCGGCCGCCAGCAGGCGTCGGGTATAGTCATGGGCGGGGCTGTTCATGACCTGACGCATGGGGCCGGTCTCGACGATGCGGCCATCCTTCATGACGGCGACGCTGTCGCAGATTTCATCAACGACGCCCAGATTATGGGTGATGAACAGCACGGCGATGCCATGTTCGGCGCGCAGTTTCAGGATCAGGTCCAGGATCTGCCGCTGCACTGTCAGGTCCAGCGCCGAGGTCGCCTCATCCGCGACCAGCAGACGGGGGCGGGTGATCAGCGCCCGAGCGATGGCGATGCGCTGGCGCTGACCGCCGCTGAACTCATGCGGAAAGCGGTCCTGCGCGGCGGGCTCCAGCCCGACATCCTGCAGCAGGCTGCCGATCAGGTCGCGGCGGGCTGCCCCTTTGGGGGCGTCAGGATCCAGATGCAGCGGTTCGGCGATGATCCGACCGACGCGATGACGCGGGTCCAGCGAGCCATAGGGGTCCTGGAACACCATTTGGAAATCGCGCCGCGCCTTGCGCAGATCACGCGCCGAGATGGCAAAGATGTTGCGACCCGCGATGCGGACGCTGCCCGCCGACGGCCGGTCCAGCCCCATGACGATCCGCGCCAAAGTGGATTTGCCCGACCCCGATTCCCCGACGACCCCAAGGATGTGCCCGGCCTCCAGCGTCAGGGAAACCCCGTCCAGCGCCTTGACCACACCCTGACCCAGACCGAAATGCCGCGTCAGCCGATCGACCTGCAACAGGGGCCTCATGGCGCATCCCCCAAGGTTTCCCGCACCCGACGCGGCATCGCGTCCAGCAGGCTGCGGGTATAGTCGTGGCCGGGGCTGCGCAGAATGCGCTCGGTCGGGCCATGTTCGATCATCGTGCCGCGATACATGACCAGCGTGTCATCCGCGATCCGCGCGATCACCCCGGGATCATGCGAGATCAGCATCAACGCGATCCCCAGATCGGTCACCAGATCGTCCAGAATGTCCAGAATGCGCGCTTGAACGGTGACGTCCAGCGCGGTCGTCGGCTCATCCGCGATCAGCAGATCGGGTTTCATGGCCAGCGCCATGGCAATGCCGACACGCTGGCGTTGGCCGCCCGAAAGCTCGTGCGGAAAGCTGTCGATGCGCTCGGTCGCGCGGGCGATGCGGACCATCTGCATCAGCTCCAACGCGCGTTTGCGGGCGTCGCGGCGGGACATGCGCTGATGCAGGATCAACCCCTCGGCGATCTGCGCGCCGATGCGCATGGCGGGGTTCAGCGCGGTCATCGGTTCCTGAAAGATCATGCCGATGCGGTTGCCGCGCAGCCGGCACAGATCGCGTTCCGGCATCGTCAGGATGTCGCGCCCGTCGAAGCCGATGCGCCCCGTGGCCCGTGCGGTGCCGGGCAGCAACCCCATCACCGCCAGCGCCATCACCGATTTGCCCGATCCGGATTCGCCCACGACCCCAAGCGTGCGCCCCCGTGCCAGCGACAGGTCGATGCCATGCAGCACCTGTCGGGTGCCGAAGGTGACGCGCAGATCGCGGATGTCCAGCATCATGCGGGCTGCCCCCGTCTTGGATCGGTCAGGTCGCGCAACCCGTCACCCAACAGGTTCAGCCCCAGCACGGTGATCGCGATGGCCAGCCCCGGCGCCAGCACCAGATGGGGTGCGGTGCCAAGATAGGTCTGGCTTTCCGACAGCATCCGGCCCCAGCTGGGGGTGGGCGGCGACACGCCCATGCCCAGGAAGGACAGCCCCGCCTCGGACAGGATGCCAAGGCCGGTCTGGATGGCCAGCTGCACGATGATTTGCGGCAGGATGTTCGGCAGCACATGTTCCGCCGTGATGCGTGCGTCGGTCTTGCCTGCCATGCGGGCGGCGGCGATATAGTCCCGCGCCCAGATCTGGATGGCGGCCGCGCGGCTGATGCGGGCAAAGACCGGCACCATGAAGACGCCGATGGCGGTGATGGCCGTCACCGCGCCCGGCCCCAGCAGCGCACCCAGTAGGATGGCCGAGAGGATCGGCGGAAAGGCGAAGAGCACGCCGTTCAGAGACATTACCAGACGCTCGGTCCGGCCACCGCGGGCGGCGGCGGTCACCCCCAGCAGCGTGCCCAAGGCCCCGCCGATGGCCGTCGCCACCACCGCGATCCCAAGCGAGGTCCAGGCCCCCGCCATGATGATCGACAGCACGTCCCGTCCGATCTGGTCGGTCCCGAACCAATGCGCCGCGTTCGGTGCCTGCAGGCGGGCCATGATGTCCATGGCCGTCGGATCGGCGGGCGTCCAGATGCGGCTGACCAGCGCCGCCCCCGCCACCAAAACGGTGATCGCCCCGCCTAGGATCAGCGACAGGGGCCAGCGGCTCATGCCCGCCCCCTCAGCCGCGGGTCCAGCCGGGCATAGAGCGCATCGGTCCCCGCATTCACCGCCAGCACGATGACCGCGAACAGCAGGACGACGTTCTGCACCACGATCAGGTCGCGCTGCGACAGCGCCTGATAGGCCAGCGTGCCGATGCCGGGCAGGTTGAAGACGTTCTCTACCAGCACCGCGCCGGAAATCAGGAAGGGGATCTGAAGGCCCAGCATCGTCACCACCGGCAGCAGCGCGTTCGGCACGACATGCCGCCACAGCGCGCGGCGGTGCGACAGGCCCTTGGCGCGGGCGGTGCGGACGAAATCCTCGGATGCGATGTCAAGGACGGCGGCGCGGGTGACGCGGGTCAGGACCGCCGCCTGCGGGATGGCCAGCGCGATGGCGGGCAGAACCAGCGACCCGATTGCGCCGATCCCCGCATCGCCCCAGCCCGGAAAGCCGCCCGTCGGAAACCAGCGCAGCTTCAGCGCAAAGGCAAGGATCAGCAGCAGCCCGATCCAGAAGTTCGGCACCGCGATCCCCATCTGCGCAAAGACCGATGCCAGCCCGTCGCCCGCCCGACCCGGACGCGCCGCGGCCATCACCCCAAGCGGGACCGAGACCACGACAGCCAGCACCGTCGCCATCAGCGTCAGCGGCAGCGTGACCAGCATGCGCTCCGCGATCAGCCCCGCCACTGGCACGCCATAGGTATAGGACTGCCCCAGATCGCCCGTCACGACTCCGCCCAGCCAGGCCGCGTAGCGCACCATCAGCGGTCGATCCAACCCCAGCTGGATGCGCAGCGCAGCCAGCGTGTCGGCCTGCGCCGAGGTGCCCAGCATGATCTCGGCCGGATCGCCGGGGGCGGCCTCGATCAGCAGGAAGATCACCAGCGATGTGATCAGCAGCATCAGAAGCGCGGCTGCCAGCCTGCGCAATCGGGGTGGGATCATTGGCGGCTCACTTGGTCCAGCGGACGTCGGTCATGTCGTTTGCGGGCACCGGCCCGTTTTCCCAGACCCCCTCAAGACCCGCTTTCCAGACGCCCAGCTTGGGATAGGAAAACAGGAACAGCGCCGGCAGGTCGCGGGCCAGCATGTCTTGGGCGGCGCGATAGCCTTCCTGCCGCTCCGCATCGCTCGTCCCGGCGGCGATGGCGGCCATCTGGTCGCGGAAGGCCGGGTTGTCATAGTTGAAGTAATAGGGATCGCGGGCATAGATGCCGATGTCCAGGGGCTCGGCATGGCCGATGATGGTCATGTCGTAATTGGTGTCCTTGAACACATCCTGAATCCAGGCCGCCGGAAAATCCGAGGTCTGGATGTTCGCCGTCACCCCGATCTGCGCGAAGAAGGCCTGCATGATCTGGGCCGAGCGTTGGGCGTAATCGCGGTTCGGCACCTTGAAGTCAAAGCTGAAACCATCGCCGTGCCCTGCCTCGGCCAGCAGGGTGCGCGCCTTGTCGGGGTCATAGGGGAACAGGTCCGTCAGGTCCTGATACAGCGGATTGGCGGGCGAAAAATGCGTGCCGATGGGGGTGCCTTCGCCTGCGCTGACGGCTTCGACCAGGCTGGGGCGGTCGATGGCCATCATCAGCGCCTGCCGCACGCGCAGATCGTCGAAGGGCGGGCGGGCGTTGTTCATGCCGGCCACGACCTCCATCTCGCCTGCGCCTGCGACGGCGGTGAAGCCCAGATCGTCGGTGAATTGCGCGAAAAGCTCGGGCGCACTCAGGTCGCCGACGATATCCACCTGACCCGATTGCAGCGCCGCCGCCTGCGCCTGCGCATCACCGATGAAGCGGGCGGTCACGCCGGAAACCTCAGGGGCCTCGCCCCAATAGCCGTCCCATGCCGACATGATGACCCGGTCGCCCTTGCGCCATTCGTCGACCTTGAAGGGACCGGTGCCCACGGGGCTGGTGCCATTGGTATCGGCCGAGGACGGCTCGACCATGACGGCGGCGGGATAGCCCAGCCAATAGAGCAGATCGGCATTGCGACCCGACAGCTTCAGGACCAGCGTCTGCGGATCGGGGGCCTGCACGTCCGCGATGGCGGTGTAATTGGCCTTCTGGCCGTTGGTCGATCCCTCGGATAGGATGCGGTCGATGGCGAACTTGGCGATGGCGCTGTCGAAGGGGGTGCCGTTCTGAAAGGTGACGCCCTCGCGCAGTGTGAAGCGATAGGTCAGCCCATCGTCCGAGACGGTCCATTCGGTCGCCAGCTGCGGCACGATCTCTCCGTCGCGGTCGATGGCGACCAGGCCTTCGAAGACGTTCTGCCAGGTAACCTGTCCCGCCGCCACGGGTGACGACACGGTCGGGTCAAGGCCCTGAGGTTCGACCGATTGGGCGAATGTCACGCCTTTGGCATTCTGCGCCAAACCCGCCGTGCCGGTCGCCAGCAGGACGGCCAAACAGCCGCCGGCCAGCGAAATAAGGTGTCTGGTCATCATCTTGTCCCCGTCCATGGATGCAGCCATCCCGATCCTTTTGTCCCAATGTGACCGAACTGCGGGTGCTGGCAACCACCTTCTGGCCCGCCATCCTGCAATCGGCAGGCGATCGGCGTCCTGCCTGTCCGCACCTGCCATCCTGATCGCCATTCTGACCTGAGTGATGCAAAAATTGCACGATATGCATGCCGCCTGCAAAATCATCCCCTTGCCACGACAATGGGCAAATGGCCATCATCCCGACATATGGCCGTCAAATTGCCGTTACGAAAACCCGTTAACCATGTTGGCAAAAGCTGGCCGGGCCAGTGCCATCACCATTCCGCACGTGTTTCCGGGGCCTCGCGATCAGGCGCGCCCAAGACATGCCTGCCCAACCAGAGCGAGAGTTTCCGATGACCGCGATCTTCATCAACGAATTCCACTATGACAATGCCGGCGCCGATGAGGGCGAGTTCATCGAGATCGCAGGCCCTGCCGGCACCGATCTGACCGGATGGAGCGTCGTTTTGTACAACGGCAACAACGGTGCCATGTACGACACGCTGGCACTGTCGGGCGTATTGGCCGACATGGGGCAGGGGTATGGTACGCTGTCGCTGCCCGCGCCCGGCATCCAGAACGGATCGCCCGACGCCATCGCGTTGGTTGACGGCGCGGGCGCGGTCGTGCAATTCCTGGGCTACGAAGGGTCGATGACGGCGGTGGACGGGCCTGCAGTCGGCATGACATCGGTCGATGTGGGCGTGGCTGAGGATGGCGGCACCCCTGTCGGCATGTCGCTGCAACTGACCGGATCGGGGTCCGAGGCTGCCGATTTCACTTGGGTCCCTGCATCCGATGCGACCCCGGGTGCCGCCAATACCGGTCAGGATTTCGTCACCGGCCCGGCCGTGACCACCTATGCCATCGCCGATGCGCAGTCGGTCGAGGGCGACGCGGGCAACACCCTGATGACTTTCACCGTTACGCGCAGTGATGCGACGGGCGCGGCCAGCCTTGAATACACCACCGCTGACGGCACAGCCACGGCGGGCAGCGACTATACCGCCACCAATGGCACGGTGGATTTCGCAGATGGCCAGATCAGCGCCCAGATCCAGATCGCCATCAGTGGCGATACCGACCCCGAACTGCCCGAAACCTTCAGCGTCACCCTGATCGACCCGACCGGCACGCTGGCCATCACGCAGGCCACCGCCCAAGGCACGATCCTGAACGACGAAGTCACGCTGATCTCGACCATTCAGGGCAATGCCGAAACGCAGGGTGCGAACCCGGTCGGCGGATATGACAACCGCGATGCCAGTCCGCTGGTCGGGCAGGTCGTCACCATCGATGCGATCGTCGTGGGTGATTTCCAGAACGGCGACGGCGACGAAAGCCGCAGCCTTGGCGGCTTTTACCTGCAGGAACAGGATGCCGACGCCGATGGCGATGCGGGGACATCCGAAGGGATCTATGTCTTCGATGGCAGCTTCGGCACCGATGTCCAGATCGGCGACCGCGTGCGGGTCACCGGCACGGTCGGCGAATATTTCGGCCAGACCCAGATCGGCAGCGTTACCGATATTCAGGTCGTGTCCCAAGGCAATCCTCTGCCGACGGCGGCGGTTCTGCAACTGGGCGGCGACACCTCGCGCGATCAATCGGGGGGTTATCAGGCCGATCTGGAAGCCCACGAAGGGATGCTGGTCACCGTCCCCGACATGCTCACCATCACCGAGCAGTTCCAGCTGGACCGCTTCAACGAGATCACGCTGTTCGACACCAACGGCTTTGAGCAGACTGGTCCGGGCGGCACGACCATCACCGGCGAACGCCCCTTTACCTACAGCCAGTTCAACACCCCCGATGCCGCCGGCAATGACGCCTATCTGCAAGAGGTCGGCAGCCGTCAGGTCATCTATGACGACGGTCTGAACCAGCAGAACCAGCCCATCGACAATCTGGACGGGTTCCAGGGCTATTCGGACGCGACCGCGCCCTCGATGGGCGACACTGTCACGAACCTGACAGGGGTGCTGGATTACCAATGGGCGGGCAGCGCGACTTCGGGGACGACGTGGCGCATTCGCGCGACGCAGGACGGGCAGAACACGTTCGAAGACACCAACCCCCGCCCCGACGCCATCGCCGAGGTGGCAGGTAATATCAAGATCGCCAGCATGAACGTGCTGAATTTCTTTACCTCGATCAACGGGGCAGGCAACGAAGGCGTCGGCCCCGGTCTGGACCAGGACGGTCGCGGTGCCGACAGTGTCGAGGAATACGACCGCCAGCTGGCCAAGCTGACCACAGCCATCGAAGGCACCGGCGCCCATGTCATCGGGCTGGTCGAACTGGAAAACGACTTCCTTGATCCGGGCATGGCCCCCGGCGCGACCGGCGCGCAGGGCGACCGTGGCCTGCCGATCCAGGCGATCGTCACGGCGCTGAACGACAGCGCCGGTGCCGAGATCTGGTCCTGGGTCGATCCGGGCAGCGAATTCGTCGGCGATGATGCCATTGCCGGTGGCATGATCTATCGCGCGGACATGGTGCAGATCGCACCGGGGACCGCGCCCGCCTTCCTGACCGACGCGCAGGTCGATCCGACGCTGCTGGCGCAAAGCACCACGGGCAGCATTTTCGACGGCCCCTCGACCAGCCGCGCGTCCTTGGCAACCACGTTCGAGACGCTGTCGGGCGGCGATCAGATGACCGTCGTCGTCAACCACTTCAAATCCAAGGGCGGCAGCGGTGAAGGCGCCGATGCGGATGCGGGCGACGGGGCTGGCAATTTCAACAACCAGCGCGTTCTGGCCGCGCAGGCGCTGGACACCTGGCTGGACACAAACCCGACCGGATCGGACACGCCGAACCTGCTGCTGCTGGGCGACCTGAATTCTTATGCGTCCGAAGATCCGCTGGCCTATCTGGTCAACACGGCGGGCTTCGTCGATCTGGCCGCCGAATTCGTGGAACTGGGCTATTCCTACCTGTTCGACGCGATGCTGGGGGGGCTGGATTATGCCTTGGCCTCGCTGGAGATGTTCAACCACATCGTCGATGCGATCGAATGGAACATCAACTCGGACGAGGCTGATGCGCTGGATTACAACCTTGATTTCGGGCGCGATCCGTCGGCCTTTGACGGTGATACACCCTATCGCGCGTCCGACCACGACCCGATCGTGGTGGGCATCGATTTCGACAAGGATGACAGCCCCGTCACACCCGACATCTATGACGGTGCCAGCTTCGAGGGTGATTTTGCCCCGACCGGCGCGCTGTCGCTGGACCACAAGGCATCCTTCAGCCTCGAAGGCGCCGAGATTTCGGCCCATGCGGCGGGGCGTCTGTATGTGACCGCATCGACCGGCCTGCAGGTCGTGGACATCACCGACCCCTCGGCCCCGGTGCTGACCAAGGCCATCGACTTTACCGCAGCGGGCTTCGATTTCGCGACGACCGACATCACCTCGGTCGCGACGAATGGCAGCGTTGTCGCGGTGGCCTTGCCCGCCGATCCCAAGACGGACGCGGGGCAGGTGGTCATCCTTGATCTGGACGGCAATCTGGTCACCAGTTTCGATACCGGCGCGCTGCCCGACATGCTGACCTTTACGCCCGACGGCACCAAGCTGCTGGTCGCCAACGAAGGCGGGCCTGTCGATCTGTCGCTGTCGAACCCCAAGGGCGGCGTGACGGTGATCGACCTTGCGGCAGGCACGGTCACCCAAGTGGATTTCACCGCTTTCGACGGGCAGGAAAACGCCCTGCGGCAGGCCGGCGTGCGGATTTTCGACGGCCAAAGCGTGTCCGACGATCTGGAACCGGAATATATCGCCATCTCGGCCGACGGGTTGACCGCTATGGTCACCCTGCAAGAGGCGAACGCCGTCGCCGTTCTTGACCTGACCACCAATACCTTCGACCGCATCGTTCCCCTTGGCGGCAAGGATTTCGCGGGGCTGCTGGCCGATTTCTCGGACCGCGACGCCGGGATCAACCTGACGACCGGCAATCCGGTGATCGGACAGTTCATGCCGGATGCGATCTCGTCCTATACCGGCGCGGATGGGCGCGACTACTATGTCATCGCCAATGAAGGCGACGACCGCGATGATTTCGCCCCGGGTGGCGACAGCACGCGCCTGAAAGACGTGACGCTGGACCCGACGACATTCCCGGATGCCGAAACCCTGCAGGCCGATGAAAATCTGGGCCGCCTGAACGTCTCGGGGTCGTCGCTGCTGGATGGCGATACGGATGGCGACGGCGATATCGACCAGATCCTGACCTATGGGGGGCGGTCCTTCTCGATCCTGGATCAGGACGGGCGGATGGTCTTCGACAGTGGCGATGCGCTGGAACGCATTCTGGCCGAGCAATATCCCGACCTGTGGGATGACGGGCGGTCGGACAACAAGGGGCCGGAACCCGAAGGCGTCACCATCGGACGGATCGGTGACAGCACCTATGCCTTTGTCGGGCTGGAACGCGCCAACACCACGATGATCTTTGACATCACCGACCCCGCCAATGTCAGCTTCGTCACCACCGCCGGACAGGCGGGCGATACCGGCCCCGAAGGCACCCTGTTCATCCCCGCCGAAGACAGCCCGACGGGCGAGGCGCTGTATATCGTCACCAACGAAGGTTCGGCCACCATCGGCATCTATGGGGTCGAAGAAACCCCCGCGCCGGTATCCGAGACCTTCACGCTGGAACTGCTGCACTTCTCGGACCAGGAGGGATCGACCAGTGCGCTGGCCGATGCGCCGAACCTGTCGGCCGTGCTGAACGGGTTGCGCGGTCAGGATCTGGGCGATGACGGCCTTGCCGACAACACGCTGACCCTGTCGTCGGGGGACGCCTTTATCGGGTCGCCCTTTTATGACGCATCGCAGGCGGTCTTCGGGTCCAAGGGCATCGCCGACATCCAGATCCAGAACGAGCTGGGCGTGCAGGCCATGTCGCTTGGCAACCATGAATTCGACTTTGGCACCGCGAACTTGGCCGGGCTGATCAGCGGCGATGCGCCGGGTGACATCCTGGGCGCCGATTTTGCGGGGGCGATGTTCCCCTATCTGTCGGCCAACCTTGATTTTGCGACCGATCCCGCCCTTGCGGGTTTGCAGGTCGCGGGCGGACAGGCCCCGCAGGCGGGCACCGTCACATCATCGGTGGTGATGTCGATGGACAGCGAACAGACCGGCCAGACGGAGCTGGTGGGCATTGTCGGCGCGACCACCCCGACGCTGGCGCGGATTTCGTCGCCGGGTTCGGTGGGTATCACGCCGGGTGCGTTCGACAACGATCCCACCCCCGAACAGCTGGACGCCCTTGCCGCCCAGATCCAGTCCGAGGTGGACGCCCTGCTGGCCGCCAACCCGGGCATGGACAAGGTCATCCTGCTGGCCCACATGCAGGTTCTGGGCATCGAGGAACAGCTGGCCCCGCGCCTGTCGGGCGTCGATGTGATCGTGGCGGGCGGGTCGAACACGCGTCTCTTTGACGAAGATGACCGCTCCCGCGACGGGGACAGCGATCAGGGCCAATACCCGATCTTTACGACCGATGCCGATGGCCACCCGATTGCGGTGGTCAATACCGACGGCAGCTATAAATACGTCGGGCGTCTGGTGGTCGATTTCGACGCCGATGGGCATATCATCCCCGA
Source organism: Paracoccus sp. R86501 (assembly GCF_042466435.1). NCBI lineage: Bacteria > Pseudomonadati > Pseudomonadota > Alphaproteobacteria > Rhodobacterales > Paracoccaceae > Paracoccus > Paracoccus sp. R86501. Next base: position 122,548 of record NZ_JAXHPZ010000002.1, on the reverse strand, counting down.
AAGCTATGACGCCGCGGTCTCGGGGGCCTATGCGACCGACGATCAGGGTGTCGCCGATCTGGGTGCGCAGGACCTGGTCGATCCGGAAATCCAGGCGATCGTGGATCAGCTGGAGGCTGAAATCATCGCCACCCAGTCCAATGTCTTCGGCTATTCGGACGTGTTCCTGAACGGCAACCGCACGGGTACCGATGCAGGCCAGGATGCCGATGGCGTGCGCACGCAGGAAACCAACCTTGGCAACCTGACCGCGATGGCCAATCTGGATTACGCCAAGGGGTATGACGGCAGCGTCATGGTCTCGATCAAGAATGGCGGGGGGATCCGCGCGTCCATCGGGGAAACGGTGGTGCCTGCGGGTGGCACGGCCCCCGTGCGCCTGCCCAATGGCGAATTGGTCGATGCCGACGGCAACATCATCAAGCCCGAGGGGGCGATTTCGCAAAACGACATCGCCTCGGCGCTGGCGTTCAACAACGGGCTGTCGCTGGTCACCATGTCCCCGGCGGAGCTGCTGCAGATTCTGGAACATGCGGCCGCATCTGCGGGTGGTGGCGCGTTCGGGCAATTCGCGGGCATCAGCTTCAGCTTCGATCCCGACCTGCCTGCGGGCGAACGGGTGACGCAGGCCGATATCGTGGACGGGAACGGCGCATCCACTCTGCCGCTGGTCCGCAATGGCGTGATCGTCGCCGACCCCGATCTGGCGATCCGCACGGTGACGCTGAACTTCCTGATCCCGAACGGTGACGGCTATCCCTTCGATCTGGCGAACCCGGACCGTGTGGACCTGTTCGATCTGGACGGCGATGGTGTGGCTGACGGGTTGCGTGACGGCGTAGCCGAATTCGCCGATAACGGCACCGAACAGGATGCCTTTGCGGAATATTTGGCGGCCCATCACGGCACTGCCGCCGCTGGCTATGATCAGGCGGATACGGGGCGCGATCAGGATCTGGGCATCACCAACCTCGGGTTCACCAGCCAGAGCGTGCGGCTGGATGACGCCGGTACCGCCAGCTGGTCGCAGATCACCCAGACCTTCGACGGCGACGGAACACTGCGCGAACGGGTGATCGATGGCGACGACGGCGCGATCACGACGATCCGCTATGCCGCCGATGGCAGCAAGCTGACGGCGACCACCGCCGACAGCGCCGATCTGACGCCCCGCGCCTCCACGACGGATGTCTTCGACGCCGATGGCAACCTGTCCCGGCGCGAGGTTCTGCTGGACGACGGTCGCACCAAGACCGCGATCTATGAAGGCGGTCAGCAGGTCGGCCAGTTGATCGAGGGCACCGACGGGTCGTCGATCGCGCGCAGCTATATGGATGGCGCGCTGACCCAGACCCGTTGGACAGCGGCGGATGGCGATCAGAACGTCCGCGCCGAGGCGGGCGATGATATCGTCTTCGGCGGTGCGGGTGACGATAAGCTGGTGGGCGGCGCGGGTGACGATACCTTCGTCTTCTTAGAGCCGGGCTTCGGGCAGGACCGCATCGCCGATTTCGACCTGGACGGCGACGACCTTCTGGACCTGACGGGGCTGGGCATCCAGTCGCTGGCCGATCTGCAGGCCATCGGCACGATCCAGCAGCAAGGGGCGGATGTGGTCATCCAGATCGACGACGACAGCATCACCCTGTCGGGCAACCAGCTGGCCGATCTGACCGATCAGGACTTCTTCGTGCTGAACATCGGCTGAACCTGTGGCCCGTGGCCCTTCCGGGGCCCGGGCCGGTCATGCCTTGTCGATCCTTGCAAAGGCTGACATCACCACCCGCTCGGATTGGTCCAGATAGGTCGCCAGCCGTTCACTGGCCGCCTGCGGCTGATCCTGCTGCAGCAGCGCGACGATCTGCTGGTTCGCCTCGATGAAGGGCGCGTGCAGCAGTTCGGGCGCATCCATCAGCCCGAAGGCCAGCCGCAGTTCGGCAGTGATCTGCGCAAAGAATCCCGCCAGCCGCGGGCTGTCGGCCAGATCGACGATGGCGGCGTGGAACTCCATGTTCGCGCTGCCCACCGCCAGCCAGTCATCCCTGTCGCGTGCCGCCAAGGCCGATGCGACGGCATCCGCCATGCGCCCCACGGCGGCATGGCGCGGCCAGGCCTGCGCCAGTGCCGGGATCTCGATCAGGCGGCGGATGCGATAGATGTCCAGGATCGTCCCCATCGAGGGCACGGCCACCGACATGCCGCGATTGGGCAGATGGGTCAGCAGCCCTTCACGGGTCAGCAGGCGGAACACCTCGCGCAGGGTATTGCGCGACACGTCCAGTTCCCCCGCAAGCCGCGCTTCGGACAGGCGTTCTCCGGGGCGCAATTCCCCCGAGGTGAGTCTTGCGCGCAATCGGCTGGCGGTTTCCTCGGCCAATCCCGGGGTGGTGGTCTGACGTGTCATCATCGGTCCCTATTCCTGCCCCGAATTGATCGGAATGCCGCCGAATGAACAAGAGCGAAGCCCCCATTGCCTGATTTATCGGCAATATCACGGCGCAACCTTTCCGATTGTTCAACAAAAAACATCGGATCATCACAAAAAAATTGACCGATCGTGGGTCCGTCCGTCAGCTTCGGGTTAATCGAAAATCAAATTCAGGGAGATACCGCCTATGCAAGTCCTCGAACGGCCTGACAACGCAACCCTGCGCGGCGGTCTGATCGCCGCGATTTTCCTGATGGCGACATCGGCCATCGGGCCGGGCTTCATCACGCAGACGGCGACCTTCACCGCGCGAATGGGATCGGCCTTCGCCTTTGCCATCCTCGTGTCGGTCATCATCGACTTCGTGGTCCAGCTGAACATCTGGCGCATCACCGCGCTGACCGGCCGCCGCGCGTCGCAAACGGCGAACATGGCGATCCCGGGGGCGGGCTTCCTTTTGGCGGTGCTGGTCATCATCGGTGGTCTGGCCTTCAACGTCGGCAATATCGCGGGCGCGGGTCTGGGTCTGAACGCGATGCTGGGTCTGGAACCCAAGATCGGCGGCGCGCTGTCGGCGGTGCTGGCGATCGGCATCTTTCTGTCGCGCCGTGCGGGCCTGTTGCTGGACCGGATGATCATCGGGCTGGGGCTGGTGATGATCGTGCTGACGGTCTTTGTCGCGCTGGTATCCAACCCGCCCGTGGGCGAGGCGCTGCGTCAGGCGGTCTTCCCCGACTTCATAGATTTCGCCACCATCACCACCATCGTCGGCGGCACGGTCGGCGGCTATATCACCTATTCCGGCGCGCATCGCCTGCTGGACAAGGGGCTGACCGGTCCGCAGAACCTCGGCGCCGTCACGCGCGCGGCCCTGACCGGCATTGCGGTCACCGGCGTCATGCGCTTCGTGCTGTTCCTCGCCATCCTTGGGGTCGTGGCCTCGGGCGTGACGCTGGACCTGTCGGGTCAGGCGGCCAACCCTGCGGCGCAGGCGTTCTCGGTCGCGGCGGGCGAATGGGGCATGCGTGTCTTTGGCATCGTGCTGTGGGCGGCGGCGCTGACTTCGGTCATCGGGGCGGCTTATACCTCGGTCAGCTTCCTTGACGTTTTCGGCGTCCGGTCTGATCGTGCGCGCAGCATCGCCACCGTGGTCTTCATCGCGTTTTCGCTGCTGGTCTATGTCGCCATGGGCACGGCGCCTGCGGCGATCCTGGTCTTTGTCGGTGGTTTCAACGGCTTGATCCTGCCGATCGGTCTGACGATCTTTACCTACATCGGCTTTGCGCGCAGCGACCTGATGGGCGGGCACCGTTATAACCGACTGCTGCTGTGGGCCAGTGCTGCGACCTGTGCATTGACCTGGTACATGGGGGCCGTTTCGGTCAGCACCATCTTTGCCTTCCTGGGCCAGTAAAGGGGAAACACCATGACGACGATCGATCTGAACAGTGATCTGGGCGAGGGCTATGGCGCTTGGCAAATGGGCGATGATGTCGCGATGCTGGATATCGTCAGTTCTGCCAATGTGGCCTGCGGATTTCACGCGGGCGACCCGCGGGGGCTGATGGCGACGCTGGAACAGGCCGCTGCCCGTGGCGTGGCGGTGGGGGCGCATGTGTCCTATCCCGATCGCGTGGGGTTCGGTCAACGCAACATGGATGTGGCCCCCGACGAGCTGCGTGCCGATGTGATCTACCAGATCGGCGCGTTGCAGGGGCTGGCGCGGGCGGCGGGCACACGCGTCACCTATGTCAAACCGCATGGCGCGCTTTATAACACCATCGCGCAGGATGCGGGGCAGGGGGATGCGGTGATCGCTGCCATTCGGGCCATCGCCCCCGATCTGGTGCTGATGGGTCTGGCGGGCGCCCCCATTCTTGATCGCGCCCGCGCCGCCGGACTGCGCGTCGTGGCCGAGGCTTTTGCCGACCGCGCATACACCCCCGAAGGTGCGCTGGTCTCGCGCCGTCAGGCGGGCGCGGTGCTGCATGATCCGGAAACCGTGGCGGTCCGCATGGTCCAGCTGGCGACCACCGGGGTCATCCAGGCCGTGGACGGGTCGGACCTGCATCTGCAGGCCGACAGCATCTGCGTGCATGGCGACAGCCCGGGCGCGGTGCAGATGGCGGCGCAGATCCGTCAGGCGCTGTTGGCGCGGGGCGTGACCATCGCAGCCTTCGCAGGTGCCGCATGACCCCGGCCGAGGCACGGGCCATCTGCCGCAACGGTCCCCCCCGCCCCACCGCCGGAATGGCGCGCAGGTTTACGCAATGCAACATGATATCGCTGCCGCGCGATTGGGCCTGGGATTTTCTGCTGTTCGCGCAGCGAAACCCCAAGCCCTGTCCCGTCCTGGACGTGACCGACCCCGGCAGCCATGTCACGGCCCTGGCCCCCGATGCCGATCTGCGCAGCGACCTGCCGCTTTACCGCATCTGGCGCGACGGGGTCCTGGCGCAGGAAACGCCCGACGCGACCGCTGCCTGGGCGGAACATCCCGACCTGGTCAGCTTTCTGATCGGCTGTTCCTTCACCTTCGAGGCGGGGCTGCTGGCGGCGGGCATTCCCGTCGCGCATGTCGAACAGGGCTGCAACGTGCCGATGTATCTGACCGACCGCGCATGCCGCCCGGCGGGCCGGCTGTCGGGGCGGATGGTCGTGTCGATGCGACCCATTCCCGCCGATCGCGTGGCCGAGGCTGTGATGATCTCGGGGCGGATGCCGGCGGTGCATGGGGCGCCCGTGCATGTGGGCGACCCCGCCGCACTGGGCATCACCGACCTGTCGCGGCCCGATTTCGGCGATCCGGTGGCGATCGGGCCGGGACAGGTGCCGGTCTTCTGGGCCTGCGGGGTGACGCCACAGGCGGCGGTCATGGCATCGCGCCCGCCTTTTGCCATCACCCATGCGCCGGGGCACATGTTCATCACCGACACGCCCGACACCCGGTGGCAGACATGACCGCGCGCTTCCTGCCCGTCGGCCCCCGCTGCCTGCTGGTCGAGCTGGCGGATCTGGATGCGACGCTGGCCCTGTTCGACGCGCTGCTGGCCGATCCCGTCCCCGGCGTGGCCGAGATCGTCCCCGCCGCCCGCACCCTGATGATCACCACCGATCCGGGCGTGGCCGCCGATGCGGCGCTGGCCGGTGCCATCGCCCGTCGCCAGCCCGCCCCCGGCACAGCCCCTGCGCCGCGCAGCACCGAAACGGTGGAAATCCCCGTCACCTATGATGGCGAGGATCTGCGCGACGTGGCCCACCATATGGGCCTGACCACCGATCAGGTCATCGCCGCCCACCAGGAGGTGCTGTGGCAGGTGGCCTTTTGCGGTTTCGCACCCGGTTTCGCCTATATGACCTGCGACGATGCCCGCTTTGACCTGCCGCGCCGTTCCGCGCCGCGGACCCGCATCCCGGCAGGGTCGGTCGCGCTGGCGGGCCGGTTCTGCGGCGTCTATCCGCAGGAGACGCCCGGTGGCTGGCAGTTGATCGGCCGGACCGAGCTGCCAATGTTCGACCTGACGCGCGACCCTTCGGCCTTGCTGCGTCCCGGTGTGCGGGCGCGCTTTGTCGAAGGGGCCGCCAGGGTTCATGCCGTGGCAACGCCCGCGCCCGCGACGACCTCGACCGGCTTGGCTGTGGTCCAGACCGCCTTTCCGATCCTGGTGCAGGATGCGGGGCGGATGGGGCAGGCAGGGCAGGGGGTCTCGGCCTCGGGGGCGTTGGATCTGGGGGCGTTGCGGCGCGCGAATCGCGCGGTGGGCAATCCCGCAAACGACCCGGCGCTGGAAATCACCCTTGGTCCCGTCCGCCTGCGCGCCGATTGCGCCATGACGCTGGCCCTGGCCGGCGCGGGACAGGCGGTGGTGATCCATCCGCAGGGCCGCACGACCGTCGCGCCGGGCGCGGCCTTTGCGCTGGATGCGGGCGATCAGGTCCAGATCGATCCGCCCGCGCGCGGCATGCGCAGCTATCTGGCGCTGCGCGGTGGGTTCGATGTGGCGCCGGTTCTGGGGTCCGCCGCGACGGACACGCTGGCCCATATCGGACTGCCCGCGCTGACATCCGGCGATGCCATCGCGCCTGCCGGACGTCCCGCAGGCGCGGTGGCAGGTCCACCGCCCGCCCCCACCCTGCCCGCCGGGGATCAGGTCGTCGAATTGCCCGTGACCCTTGGACCCCGCACCGATTGGTTCAGCGCCGAGATGGTCGCACGGTTCCTGGAACAGGACTGGCAAGTGACGGCCCAATCCTCGCGCGTGGGGATACGGCTGTCGGGTGAGGCCCTGAGCCGCGATGCCAGCGAACTGCCGTCCGAGGGCACGGCCACCGGTGCCATCCAGATCCCGCATTCGGGCCAGCCGGTGCTGTTTCTGGCCGATCACCCGCTGACCGGCGGCTATCCCGTCATCGCCACGGTTCAGCCGCAGGCGCTGGATCTGGCCGGTCAGATCCCGCCCGGCGCGCGCATCCGTTTCGTCACCGACACCCCCTTCGCCCCCATCACCCCGGAAGGCCAACCATGACCCTGTTCCATGACAGCGCCGATCTGCGCCCCATCGCCCGCCTGCTGATTGCCAATCGCGGCGAAATCGCCCTGCGGGTGATCCGTGCCTGCCGTGACATGGGCATCGAAACCATCGCGGTCTATGCCGATCCCGACCGCGACGCACCCTTCGTGCGCATGGCCGATCACGCCTATGCACTGGACGGGTTCCGCCCCGGCGACACTTATCTGGACCAGCGCAAGATCCTGGACATCGCTGCGCGTGCAGGTGCCGATACGATCCATCCCGGCTATGGCTTCCTTTCCGAAAACGCCGATTTCGCCCGCGCCGTGCAGGATGCGGGCATCATCTGGGTCGGCCCCGATCCCGATGTTATCGACGCGCTTGGCGACAAGATCCGCGCACGTGAAATCGCGCAGGCGGTCGGCGCACCCTTGGTGGCGGGCAGCCCCGGTCCGGTGGGCAGTGGCGCGGATGCGCTGGCCTTTGCGCGCGAACACGGCCTGCCCATCGCCATCAAGGCGGCGTTCGGCGGCGGTGGTCGCGGCATGAAGGTAGCGTGGGATCTGGATGAGGTCGAAGACCTATTCGACAGCGCCGTCCGCGAAGCGGTCACCGCCTTCGGTCGCGGCGAATGCTTTATCGAACAGTTTCTGGACCGCCCGCGTCACATTGAGGCGCAGGTGCTGGGCGACCGTCACGGCACCGTCAAGGTTCTTGGCACCCGCGACTGTTCCCTGCAGCGCCGCAACCAGAAGCTGGTCGAGGAAGCGCCCGCCCCCTTCCTGACCGACGACCAGCGCGACCGGATCCATCAGTCGGCCAAGGCGATCTGCGCCCATGCCGGCTACAGCGGTGCCGGCACAGTCGAGTTCCTGCTGTCGGCCAATGGCACGATATCTTTCCTCGAGGTGAACACGCGGCTTCAGGTCGAACACCCGGTGACCGAGGAAACCACCGGCGTCGATCTGGTGACCGCCATGATCCGCGTGGCCCAAGGCGCGGCCATCGCCGATGACAGCGTGCCGACCCCGCGCGGCCACGCCATCGAATTCCGCATCAACGCCGAGGATCCGGGCCGCGGCTTCCTGCCCACCCCCGGTCCCATCGATCTGTGGCAACCGCCCGGCGGTCCCGGCATCCGGCTGGACAGCGGCGTCGAACAGGGTGGTCAGGTCGCGGGCAGCTTCGACAGCATGATGGCCAAGCTGATCGTGACGGGGCAGGACCGCGAACAGGCGCTGGCGCGTGCCGCCCGCGCGCTGGACGAATTCCGCATCGAAGGCGTGGCCTCGGTCCTGCCGTTCCATCGCGCCGTCCTGACCACGCCCGAGTTCCGCGCCGAGGGTGGCGATTTCGGCGTCCATTGTCGCTGGATCGAGACGGATTTCGCCGACCGCCTTGCCGCCGCGGTCACCCCTGCCGCCCGTGTGACCCCCGTGACCGAAGCGCCGATGATGCGGCTGTCGATCGAGATCGATGGCAAGCGCCATGATCTGGCCTTGCCGCAGGGGATGTTGTCGATGGGGTCCATGGCCACACCGACGACCGACACCATCGAAGCCGCGGAACCCGGTGACATCACCGCCCCTGTTGCCGGGACATTGTCGCTGTGGCAGGCCGAAGACGGTGATGATGTTGCTGAAGGTCAGGTCATTGCCGTCATCGAGGCGATGAAGATGGAAACGCGAATCGAAGCCCATTGCGCCGGTCGCCTGACCCGCAAGGTCGAACAGGGCCAGACCCTGGCCCATGGTGCCCTGATCGCCGTTATCACAACCTGAGGCCGTCGTGCCCCCCGGTCTGATCGCGGATCGGGGGCATGCATCCGTTAAAATCGGCAAAACATTGCACAAAACGCTGTCGGCGACCTGTCGGGCACCATAGATCAGTGGCCTGATCCGTTTTCTGTTGCTAGCATTTGTTTGTTAAACGTTGCGATTTTACGAGGCCATGATGAAGCAGACCATCGACATGATGGGTCGTGATCCCCCACAGCTGGTGGGCAGGGCGGAATTCACGCTGGACATGATCCGAAACCTGCTTGTCGTGGCCGAAGCCACAGCCGAGGGCAGACCAGTGATGGTCGAGTTCCGCAGCTTCGGAGTCTGGGCCCTGACGCCCGAAGGCCACAGGTTGTTCGTCGGTCACGTCGAAAGCACCGACCCCGAAGACAGCTGAACTTCAGCCCGACACATATCCCGCCAGCGTGGCGGCGACGTCCCTGTCGTGCAGCTGGCGCAGCTGTGTGGCGAATGCGTGCTGCAGCGTGGCATCCTGCGCCAGGTCGCCGAAGATTGCCTCATTCGCCAGGAAGGCGGCGGGATCGGCGCGGGCCGCCAGCGCGCTGGTCTTCAGCTGGGCGTGTTGCGCATCATTCGGCGGGATCGGCGTGCCATCCTGCGTGGTGCCTTCGCAATAGCGGCACCACAGGGCCAGTTCCAACGCCAGCCCGTCAATGGTGCCACCCGTTGCTAGTCTGTCGCGCAAGGTTGGCAGGATGAACTTGGGCTGGCGGTTCGATCCGTCCAGACAGAGGCGCGGGATGGTGTCGCCGATGCGGGGGTTGGCGAAGCGCTGCAGGATGACCTGCAGGTAATCGGCAAAGCTGACGTCCGGGATCGGCTGAAGGGTCGGGATCACCTCGCGGGTTTCCAAGGCGGTCAGCCAGTCAACGATGCGGGGATCGGCCATGGCATCATGGACGAAATGATGCCCCAGCAGCGCGCCGGCATAGGCGATGGCCGCATGGCCGCCGTTCAGGATGCGCAGCTTCATCAGCTCGTGCCGGGCGACGTCCTGCACGAATTCGGCGCCGACGGTCTCCAACGCGGGGCGGCCTTGGGGGAAGTTGTCCTCCAGCACCCACTGGCGGAAAGGTTCGCAGACGACGGGGGCCGCGTCGATGATGCCGAACTGGTCGCGCACCAGATCGCGTTCCCGGTCCGAGGTCGCGGGCGTGATGCAATCCACCATCGAGTTCGGGAAGGCGATGTTCTTACCGATCCAATCGGCCAGCGCCGGGTCCGACAGTGCCGCCAACCCGCGCAGAGTCCGCGCGCAGACATGGCCGTTTTCCGGCAGGTTGTCGCAGGACAGCACAGTGAAGGGCGCATGACCCGCGTCACGTCGGGTGCGGATCGCGGCCAGCATCATGCCGAAGACGGTGCGCGGGCTGTCGGGGTTGGCGGCATCATGCGCCATGTCGGGGTGGGTCGCGTCAAAGCCGTCGGTCTTGGCATCGACGTAATAGCCGCCCTCGGTGATGGTCAGCGACACGATGCGGATGGCGGGGTCGGACATGCCCGAAATGACGGCTTGCGGATCGACGGGCAGGAAATCGACCATCGGCCCAAGGACGCGGGCCGAGAGCCCCTCGGGGTCCAGCTCGACCAGCGTGCTTAGCCAATCCTGATCGGCCAGACGGTCGCGCATCTCCGCATCGCCCGGACGCACGCCCGCGCCGACCAGCGCCCAGTCATGGTCGCGCCCCGAGGCGAACAGCCGGTCCAGATACCATGCCATATGCGCGCGGTGGAAGTTGCCCACCCCCACATGCAGGATGCCCGCCCGCAGGGCGCTGCGGTCATAGTCGGGCCGACCGACGTCCGGGGAGAGCGCGGCAAGGGCGGTTTGGGTTAGGGCAGTGGTCATGATCGGACCTTTCGTCAAGGCGACCCCTGCCGCGACGCGTGATGCGCGCGCGGGGTCGTTCGGATCGGGGTGAAGCGGGGGTCAGGCGATGCGGTCGCCTTGGGCGTCGAAGCGGTGGATCTTGGTGGGGTCGGGGGTCAGCCAGACCGTGTCGCCGTGATAGAGGTCGATCTCGCCCCCGGCGCGCACGGTGATGGTTTCGGCCAGCCCCGTATCCTCGACATAGAAGAAGGTGTCGCTGCCAAGGTGTTCGCTGACGCCGATACGGCCACGCCATTTGCCCTCGGTCGCGGAAACCTGGATGTGTTCGGGGCGCACGCCGATGGTGGTGGCGTCATGTTCCGCTGCCGCAGGGCCGTCGATCAGGTTCATCTTGGGGCTGCCGATAAAGCCCGCGACGAAGAGGTTCTTGGGTGCGCGATAAAGATCCATCGGGCTGCCGACCTGTTCGATGCGACCGGCATGCAGCACGACGATCTTGTCGGCCATGGTCATCGCCTCGACCTGGTCATGGGTCACATAGACCATGGTGGTCTTCAGGCGCTGGTGCAGTTCCGAAATCTCCAGCCGCATGCCGACGCGCAGGGCGGCATCAAGGTTCGACAGGGGTTCGTCGAACAAAAAGGCCGAGGGTTCGCGCACGATGGCCCGCCCGATGGCGACGCGCTGGCGCTGGCCACCCGACAGCTGGCCCGGACGGCGTTCCAGATAATCCGTCAGGTTCAGCGCCGCCGCGGCCGAGGCGATGCGCCGGTCCTGTTCGGCCTGATCGACATTCGCCATCCGCATCGGGAAGGCAATGTTCTTGCGGACCGACATATGCGGGTAAAGCGCATAGGACTGGAACACCATTGCCAGCCCGCGACGGGCGGGGGGTGTGGATGTGGCGTCATTGCCGTCGATCAGGATCTGGCCACCGCTGGTGTCTTCCAGCCCTGCGATCAGGCGCAGCAGGGTGGATTTCCCGCAGCCCGAGGGGCCGACGAAGACCACGAACTCGCCGTCCTCGATGTCCAGGTTCAGCGGCGGAATGACTTCGACCTCGCCAAAGCGTTTGGTCACGTTCTCAAGTGTGATGCGTCCCATGGTCGTCTCCTATTTCACGGCGCCGAAAGTCAGGCCGCGGACGAGTTGTTTCTGGCTGAACCAGCCCAGGATCAGGATCGGCGCGATGGCCATGGTCGAGGCCGCCGAAAGTTTGGCGTAAAACAGCCCTTCGGGGCTGGAATAGCTGGCGATGAAGGCGGTCAGCGGTGCTGCCTTGGCGGCGGTCAGGTTCAGCGTCCAGAACGCCTCGTTCCATGCAAGGATGATGTTCAGCAGCATGGTCGAGGCGATCCCCGGCACCGCCATCGGCGTCAGCACATAGAGGATTTCCGACTTCAGACCGGCACCGTCCATCCGCGCGGCTTCCAGGATCTCGCCCGGAATCTCGCGGAAATAGGTGTAAAGCATCCAGATGATGATCGGCAGGTTGATCAGCATCAGCACGGTGACCAGCGCGATGCGCGTGTCCAGAAGGCCGGTGTCGCGGAAAATCAGATACATCGGCACCAGCACGCCCACGGGGGGCAGCATCTTGGTGGACAGCATCCACATCAGCACATCCTTGGTGCGCTTGCCGGGCACGAAGGCCATGGCCCAAGCGGCAGGGATGGCGATGGCCAGACCGATCAGCGTCGAGCCGACCGAGATGACCACCGAATTCCAGAAGTGCCGGAAGTAGTTCGAGCGTTCCTGAACCGCGACATAGTTTTCCAGCGTCCAGTCAAAGTTGAAGAACTTCGGCGGGATGGCGATGGCGTCGGATTCGGATTTGAAGCTGGTCAGGACGGTCCACATGATCGGGAAGAAGATCAGCAGACCGACCGTCCAGGCGATGACAGTGACGATTGCCTTGCGGCGGTTGGTGACGGCACGGGACATGATATCGCTCCTTACGCGTCGAGGTTTTTGCCGATCATCCGCATCAGGAAGATCGCAACAATATTGGCCAAAATGATCGCCACCACGCCGCCTGCGGACCCAAGGCCGACATCGAACTGCAGCAGAGATTGCATGTAGACAAGGAAGGTCAGGTTGGTGCTGGCCGTGCCCGGACCGCCATTTGTGGTCACAAGAATCTCGGCAAAGACCGACAGCAGGAAGATGGTCTGGATCAGGATCACCACGGTGATGGCGCGCGACAGATGCGGCAAGGTGATGAACCAGAACCGCTTCAAGGGTGATGCGCCGTCCATTTCGGCGGCCTCCATCTGTTCGCCGTCCAGCGATTGCAGCGCGGTCAGCAGGATCAGCGCGGCAAAGGGCAGCCATTGCCAAGCCACGATGCCGATGATCGACATCAGCGGCGCTTGGGTCAGGAAATCATAAGGTTGCAGGCCCATGACCTTGGCCAACCAGGCAAAGATGCCGTTGACCGGGTTCATGAACATGTTCTTCCAGACCAGCGCCGAGACGGTCGGCATGACGAAGAACGGCGCCAGCACCAGCAGGCGCACGATGCCTTGTCCCCAGAAGGGTTGGTCCAGTAGCAGCGCGACCAGAACGCCGCCGATGACGGTGATCAGCAGCACTCCGCCCACAAGGGCAAGGGTGTTGAACAGAGCCGACGAAAAGGCCGGATCGGTCAGGAAATAGCGATAATTGTCCAAACCCGCCCAGCTTTCCATGCCGGGCATCAACAGGTTGTAACGCAGGACCGAGAAATACAGCGTCATCGACAGCGGGACGATCATCCAGGCCAGCAGCACAAGCACCGCCGGTGTGATCATCAGCCGGGCCGCGGTCCGGGATGCCTTGGTAGACATGGGGTCACCTTTCATCAATCGGCGCGCGGCTGGCGCGTCCGGCTTTGGGGTGGCGGGGAGAGATGGGATCGGGGGGCGAAGTCCGCCCCCCTAGGGCCTTACCGGCTTACTTGATGTAACCGGCGCGGGTCATTTCGCGCGTGGTCAGGGCCTGCGCGCTTTGCAGCGCCTGTTCGGCCGTGGTCTGCCCTGCAAGTGCAGCCGCCAGCTGCTGGCCGACCGCGGTGCCAAGGCCCTGGAATTCAGGGATCGCGACGAACTGGACGCCCGTATAGGGGACCGGATCGACCGTCGGGTTCTTGGGATCGGCGGCGTTGATGCTGTCCAGCGTCATCTTGGCAAAGGGCAGCTTCTGGTATTCGGCATTGTCATAGAGCGACTGACGAGTGCCCGGGGGGACGTTGGCCCAACCCTCTTTTTCCGCGACCATAGCGGTATATTCCTTGGACGTTGCCCAAGCGATGAATTCCTTGGCGGCATCGACATTCTGGCTGCCTGCGGGAACGGCCAGCGACCATGCCCACAACCAGTTGCCGCGCTTGCCCAGACCGTTATCGGGCGCCAGCGCGAAGCCGACCTGATCGGCCACGGTGGAATTGTCGGGGTTGGTCACAAAGCTGGCGGCGACGGTGGCGTCGATCCACATGCCGCATTTGCCCTGCTGGAACAGCGCCAGGTTTTCGTTGAACCCGTTGTTCGCCGCACCCGGAGGCCCGTATTCGTTCAGCATCATCAGATAATCGTCCAGCGTGGCTTTCCATGCCTCGCTGTCGAATTGCGGGTTCCATTCCTCATCGAACCAGCGCGCGCCGTAGCTGTTGGACATGGCGGTCAGGAAGGCCATGTTTTCGCCCCAGCCCGCTTTGCCGCGCAGACAGATGCCATAGATTTCGCCGTCCTTGTCGGTCATGCCGGCGGCGGCTTCCTTGATGAAGTCCCAGGTGGGCGCATCGGGCATTTCCAGCCCGGCCTTCTCCATCAGGTCCTTGCGATACATCACCATCGAGCTTTCGCCATAGAAGGGGGCCGCATAAAGCGAACCTTCGATGGTCAGGCCGTCACGAATGGCGGGCAGCAGATCGTCCACGTCATATTCGGCAGGCAGGTCGTCCAATGCGACCAGCCAGTCCTGCGCGCCCCAGATCGGAACCTCGTAGGTGCCGATGGTCATCACGTCATACTGGCCGCCTTTGGTGGCGATGTCGGTGGTGACGCGCTGGCGCAGGATGTTTTCTTCCAGCGTCACCCAGTCCAGTTCGATATCCGGATGCTTTTCGGTGAAATCAGCTGCCAGCGCCTGCATGCGGACCATGTCGCCGTTGTTCACGGTGGCGATGGTCAGCGTCGTCTTGTCCTGTGCAATGGCGGCACCGCCGATGGCACATAGGGCCGAAGCGCCCAGAAGGGCGCGCAATGTGGTGTTCATGAAGTCCTCCCTTGCCGGATGGGCAATTGCCCGACCGATGGGCATATGTTCGGTTCAAAGGGGGATTCTGTCAAGGATACATATGAAAAAGGCCTGCAAATTCTTGCAAGCCTTTGCCGATGCGGGAAATTTGAAGGTGATTCAGGCCAGCAGACGTTCGGCCGTGACCTCGGATGTGATCAGACCGCTGATCAGACGACCCTGCAAGGCCGCCCGGATCGCCGGCAGCTTGGCGGTCCCCGATGCAAGTGCCACCACCGGCTTTTCGGGGTTTGCGGGCAGCGGGGCCGAGGCGACGCGGCGGTTGAAGGCGCAATCCATGATCCGGCCGTCGGTGTCATAGATCCAACTTGTGATCTCGCCCGCAGCACCTTGGGCGATCAGGTCGCGGATTTCGGGTTCGGGCAGGAAGCCGTCGATGTGCAGGGGGGCGGTCATGTCCATCTGGCCGATGCCCACCAGTGAAATATCGGCCTGAGCGCACAGGTTCAGCGTGTTGCGGACGCCAAGCTGCTGCTGCATGGCGCGCAGTTCCTGCGGGTCAGGTGCCAGAACCGGCAGCGGATAAGGGTAATGCGGCGCACCCACGCGTTCGGCCAGCCGGATCGTGGCGTTATAGGGGGTGGCCGAGCCGTCCTCCATCATGTTGCCAAGGCGCGAGACGATGACATGTTGGGGGCAGGACATGCGCGGCAGCTGTTCGACCAGCGCGCGCAGGGCACGTCCGGTGCCAAGGCTGATGATGCGCCTTTCGGGCGATTTCAGTACACGTTCCAACTCCGCGGCAGCGGCGATGGCAATACCGGTCAGCAGATCCGGCGCATCAGGGTCCGAGGGCGCGACTTCGCAGATCTGCAGGTCGAAACGGTCACGCAGGGCCGCGGCAAGGTCCATGCAACGCCCGATGGGATGGTCCAGCCGCACCTTGACCAGCCCCTCGGCCACGGCCATCGCCACCAGACGTTGCGCCGACTGGCGGCTGACCCCCAGCTTGCGCGCGATCTCGTCCTGGGTGTTGCCTGCGACGTAATACAGCCAGCCCGCGCGGGCGGCGTCGTCAAGGCGGGTGGATTCAGGGCTGAAGCGTCCGTGGCTCATCCGTGATCCCCCGGGGTCTGCAGGCGGGCGATCAGGTCGGGCAGCCGTGACCAGTCGTCAAGCCGGGCGACGCCCGCATGGGGGGGCTGGTCGCGCAGATGCGCCCCGCCGGTGTAATGCAGCACGCGGATGTCGGCGGCCTGCGCGGCCTGAATCCCGGGAACGCTGTCCTCGATCACCAGCGCACGGTCCGTGGCACAGCCCATCTGGCGGGCCGCGAACAGGAACAGGTCGGGCGCGGGCTTGCCACGTCCGACCTGACTGGCGGTGAAGACATGCGGGCCGAAGCGTTCGGACAGGCCCAGCACCTGCAGCGTATGCGCCACCCGCGGCGGGCTGGAGGAGGTCGCAACGCAGATCCGGCGGTCACCGATGGACGACAGCATCGCATCGAACCCCGGCGTGGGCTTCAGTTCGGCGTCGAAGCGTTCCAGCAGGCGGGCGCGATAGGTCGCCTCGAAATCGTCGGGAAGGGTGCGGTCGAAACGGTGGCGGATGGTGGCGGCCACGGTCGGAAAACTGCGGCCCAGAAAGTCGCGGCGCACGTCCTGCATGGTGATCGCGATGCCCAGCTGCGCCAGTTGGGCGATCAGCACGCTTGCGGACAGAACCTCGCTGTCGGCAATGACCCCGTCACAGTCGAAGATGATCAGATCGACCTGCATGTGGCCTTTTCCTTCCTTGATTTCCGCAGGAATAGTCAAAAAACCCCTTGCGGGAAATAGCGGAACGGCCCCGACCGGCTGCGGCCCATTGCGCCCCGCCACGGCGCGCATTTATCAGCACCCCTGCGTCGAACGGCTTTACACCCCGCCCCCCAGCTTGCAAACCAGAGACACGATGATCACGCAAAAGATGAAATATGCGCTGAAGGCGTTGCTGGTTCTGGGCGACGAGGCCCGCAGCCCCGCCCCCCAGCCCCTGACGATCGAGATGATCGCCAAGCGTTCGGGCGCGCCCAAGCGGTTTCTGGAGCAGATCCTGCTGGAAATCCGCAATGCCGGTCTGGTCGCTTCTGTGCGTGGTCGGGCAGGGGGATACAGTCTGATCAAGCCCGCGTCCGACATCTCGATTTCCGAACTGCTGCGTCTGATCGACGGCCCCATAGCGCCGCTGCCCTGCCTGTCGCGCCGTGCCTATCAGCGCTGCGACGATTGCACCGATGAGGCGACCTGTCGTCTGCGCAAGGTCTTTGCCGAGGTGTTCTGGTCCTATCTGATTCTGATCGAATCACTAAGTCTGGCGGACATGCTGGAGTCCGATCAGGTTGCCGCAAGCATCACGGGCGGCGATTCCTGATGTCGTCAATTCACTGATTTTCAATGCTTATTCCTGAAATTTAAAACACGACCTTTCAGGTGTATATTTTTATCTTGCTATAGACGACTTTGTCTGTCGTTATTTAGGTATTGGCTGCAGCGACAGCCGGACCCGGACCAGCAAGGATGCGACGATGACCCGACATTTCCGCCCAAGCGATCTACCCCCGCGGCCCTTCCGCGCGGTGACGCTGATCGAACGCCGCGATGCCGCGTTCCACGGTCCGGCGCATCTGCTGACGGCCATGCAGGGGCGTCACCGCTGCCGTCCGGCGGGCCAGTCCTGCATCGCAAGGCAGGGCGGCCAAGCAACCCTGCCCGCCATCCTCTGACCCAGATCCTTTCAGGAGAATTGCCATGATCGTCACCATCAAGACCGGCAAATACAGCAGCGCCCAAGGCCCGCGGGTCGCGCAGCACAGCGATGGCCGCGTCACCATCACCACCGGCCGCGCCCAGTTGACCGGCTTTCCCGTCGGACGGCTGACGCCGGCCGGCATCTGAGCGCAGCAAAGGACGCGTCCCATGACCATCCGCCCCGCCTTCCTGACCCTTGCCCTGCTGGCCGTGGCGCCGCAGGCCCGTGCGCAGGATCTGCTGAACGTCAGCTATGACCCCACGCGCGAGCTGTATCGTGCCGTGAATACGGCCTTTGCCAAAGAATGGTCCGATCAGGGCCATGACGCGGCCCGGCTGGAAACCAGCCATGGCGGGTCCGGCGCACAGGCCCGCGCCGTGATCGAGGGCTTGGACGCGCAGGTCGTCACCCTTGCCCTTGCCAGCGACATCGACAAGATCGCGCAGGCCGGAAAGCTACCCGCCGATTGGCAGGCGCGTCTGCCGCACAACTCCAGCCCCTATACTTCGACTATCGTGTTCCTGGTGCGGGCAGGCAACCCCAAGGGCATCAGCGATTGGGGCGATCTGCTGAAGGACGGGGTCGAGGTGATCACCCCGAACCCAAAGACCAGCGGCGGTGCGCGCTGGAACTATCTGGCGGCATGGGCATGGGCGCAGGCTAACGACCGCGACCCCAAGGAATTCGTCCACGATCTGTTTGCCCATGTCCCGGTGCTGGATACCGGCGCGCGCGGCGCCACCACGACCTTCGCGCAGCGCGGCATCGGCGATGTCCTGCTGGCTTGGGAAAACGAGGCCTGGCTGGCGCAGCAGGAGCTGGGCAGCGATCAGTTCCAGATCGTCACGCCCTCGGTCAGCGTCCTGGCCGAACCGCCGGTTGCGATGGTCGATGCCAACATCAAGGACGATGCGCAGCGCGAACTGGCGAAGGCCTATCTGGAATACCTTTATACTCCGCAGGCGCAGGCGATGGCCTTCGCACATTACTATCGCGCATGGGATGACAGCCAGGCCGACCCCGAAAACGTCGCCCGCTTCCCCCAGATGAACCTTGTCACGATCGAGGATCTGGGCGGTTGGGCCAGGCTGCAGCCCGAACATTTCGGTGACGGCGGCATCTTCGACCAGATCTACGCGGGTCCGTGATGACCGCGCGCGGATGGATCGCCCGCAGCCCCATGCCGGGGCGGGGCCTTTCGGCGGGGATCACCCTGTCGATGCTGTCGGCGGTGGTGCTTCTGCCCATCGGCGCGCTGATCTGGCAGGGGGCGCAATTCGGCCCCTTTGGCCTCTGGGATGTTATCAACCGTCCCCGTGTCTGGGCGGCGCTATGGCTGTCCTTCCGGCTGGCCTTTCTGGCGGCGGCGTTCAATCTGGTCTTCGGCACGCTGCTGGCCTGGGTGCTGGTGCGCTATCGCTTTGCGGGCCGCAGGCTGGTCGATGCGGCGGTCGATCTGCCCTTCGCGCTACCGACCGCTGTGGCGGGGATCGCGCTGACGACGCTTTACGCGCCGAACGGCATGCTGGGGGGGCTGGCCGCGCAGATCGGCTGGAAGATCGCCTATACGCAATGGGGCATCTTCCTGGCACTGGTCTTCGTCGGCCTGCCCTTCGTCACCCGCACCGTCCAGCCCGTGATCGAGGAAATCGACACCGAGGTCGAGGAGGCCTCGGCCACGCTTGGGGCGTCGCGCATCCACACGATCCGCCGCGTCATCCTGCCCATGCTGACGCCCGCCGCCCTGACCGGCTTTGCACTGTCGATGGCGCGCGGGGTGGGGGAATACGGCTCGGTCATCTTCATCGCCGGCAACATCCCCCTGAAGACCGAGATCGCCCCCCTGCTGATCGTCATCCAGCTGGAGGAATACAATTACGACGCCGCCGGTGCGATCGGCCTGGCGATGCTGGCGATTTCCTTCGTCATGCTGCTGGCGATCAACCTTGTCCAGATCTGGTCCCGCAGGAGGATTGGTCATGTCTGATGCCGTCTTTATACCCCGCTTCCGCCGTGCCAGCGACGACAGCCCCCTGATGCGGCTGGTTCTGATCGCAGTGGCGCTTGGCGGTCTGGCGTTGCTGGTGTTGATGCCCCTGGTGGTCGTCATCGGACAGGCGCTGGCGCAGGGCTGGGGCGCGGCCATCGCATCCCTTGCCAGCCATGACGCGTGGTCGGCGATCCGGCTGACGCTGCTGATCACCGCCATCGCGGTACCCTTGAACGCGGCCTTCGGCATCGCCGCCGCCTGGTTCATCACCAAGTTCGACTTTCGCGGCAAGGCCTTCCTGATCACGCTGATCGACCTGCCGTTTTCCGTCAGTCCCGTTGTTGCGGGCCTGTGTATCGTGCTGCTGTTCGGGGCGAATTCCACCCTTGGCGGCATGCTGATCGCGCATGGCCATCCGGTGGTCTTCGCGGTGCCGGGCATCGTGCTGGCCACGGTCTTCGTCACTTTCTCCTTCGTCGCCCGCGAACTGATCCCGGTAATGATCGAACAGGGCCGGGCCGAGGAAGAGGCCGCCCTGACCCTTGGCGCATCCGGCTGGCGGGTCTTTGCCACCGTCACCCTGCCCAACATCCGGTGGGCGCTGCTTTACGGCACGCTGCTCTGCACCGCCCGTGCCATGGGGGAATTCGGGGCCGTGGCGGTCGTATCCGGCAAGATCCGCGGCCAGACCGCCACCATGCCGATCACGATCGAGATGCTGTACAACGAATACCTCTCGGTCGCGGCCTTTTCCATGGCGGGGCTGCTGACCTGCCTGGCCCTGATCACCCTGACCCTGAAAACCGGGCTGGAGCTGCGCCACGCGGACGCCCTTGCCGCAACCCGTCGCCACTGAGGACAGATCATGCATATCCAGATCGACCAGATCGCCAAGACCTTCGGCACCACCTCGGCGCTGCATCCGGTGTCGCTGTCCATCCCGCAAGGCGCGCTGGTGGCGCTGCTGGGGCCTTCGGGGTCGGGCAAGACCACCCTGCTGCGCATCCTTGGCGGGTTGGAGTATCCGACCGCGGGCCGCGTCTTGTTCGACGGTCAGGACGCCACGAACATGTCGGTGCAGGATCGCCGCGCGGGCTTCGTGTTCCAAAGCTATGCGCTGTTCCGGCACATGACGGTCTTCGACAACATCGCCTATGGCCTGCGGGCCCGCCCCCGCGCGTCCCGCCCTGCACCGGCGCAGATCGCGCAGCAGGTGACGCGCCTGCTGGACCTGATCCAGCTGCCCGATATCGGCAGCCGCTTTCCGACCCAACTGTCGGGCGGGCAGCGACAGCGGGTGGCCCTGGCGCGCGCCTTGGCTATCCAGCCCCGCATGTTGCTGCTGGATGAACCCTTCGGCGCGCTTGACGCCAAGGTCCGCAAAGAGCTGCGTCAGGGGCTGCGCGATATCCACGACGAAACCGGCCTGACCTCGATCTTCGTCACCCATGACCAGGACGAGGCGATGGAGCTAGCCGACATGGTCGTCGTCATGTCCATGGGCCGGATCGAGCAGATCGGCACCCCGGCCCAGATCCGCCAGACGCCTGCGACCAGCTTCGTGCGGGATTTCATTGCGGCATGACGCGCATGTTCAACACTCTTGATGACTGTTGAACATCTCTGTATTCAACAGTCGAAGGGATTGTTGAACATGACGCCGAAACTGCATTCCGCCTTGGCTCATGCGGCCTATCACGACCTGCTGCGGTCGCTTCGCGACGAAGGGCTGCGCGACTTGCGCGGCACGCCGACGCTGGTGACGCGGAACGGGCGCGGATACTGGTATGACAGCTTCCGCGTCGGGGCCGATGTCCGCAAGCGCTATATTGGTGAGGATGCGCCCGACCTTGCTGCCCGCATGGCCCGCGCCCGCGAAGATCGCGTCCCCGCCGACCAGCGCCGCCGGGACCGGGCGCGTCTTGTTCGCCTGTTGCGGGCCGAAGGGTTCCTCGGCCTCGACCCGACCACCGGCAGCCTGATGGCGGCGCTTGCGGGGGCGGGGGTGTTCCGGCTTGGTGGCACGGTGGTCGGCACCCATGCATTCCGCCTCTATGAGGGAGAAGCTGAACCTGCGCCTCGGGCTGGATCAGGTGGCGCAGACCGATGATCTGGACATCGCCAGCTTCGAACGCCTGTCGCTGGCGCTGGAGGATGCCGCCGCGCCCCCCGTGCAGCAGGTGCTGGCCGATTTCGATTTCGACCCCGCGCCCAGTCTGGAGCCCGGTCGCGCTTGGCGCTGGCGGCAGACGGCGGGCAATGCGCTGGTGGAATTCCTGACCCCTGCCTTCGATCAGGAAGGTCTGCGCGATCTGCCCGCGCTTGGCGTGCAGGCGCAGGCGCTGCGGCATCTGAACTATCTGATCGCGGAACCCATCCACGCCGCCATCCCCTATCGTAGCGGCGTGCTGGTGCAGATCCCCCGACCCGAGCGCTATGCCATCCACAAGCTGATCGTGGCCGACCGCAGGCGCGATCAGGACCGGCTGAAATCGGCCAAGGATCGCGCACAGGCGGCGCTGCTGATCGCAACGCTGGCCCATGACCGCCCCGACGATCTGGCCGAGGCGTATCAGGATGCCCTGTCCCGCGGACCACGCTGGCGCGATCGCATCAATGCCAGCCTGTCGCGTATGCCGGATACCGCGGCGCTGCTGGCTGCGCTTTAACCCGCGACGACGATACGGGTCTGCCAATCCTGACAGGCGCGCGACAGATCGCGCGGCAGATCCTGATCGGTGAACAGGCAATCGACCTGCGATAGGCTGGCGATCCGCGCAGGTGCGCTGCGGGTCAGCTTGGAATGGTCGGCCACCAGAAATGTCCGGCGCGACTGGCGCAGGATGGTCTGGCTGACGCCGACCTCTTGGATGTCGAAATCCAGCATGTCGCCGTCCGGGTCCAAGGCCGAACAGCCGATCACCGCCAGATCGAACTTGAACTGCTGAATGGTCTGCGCCGCCAGCGAGCCCACCAACCCGCCATCCGCGCGTCGCAGGCTGCCGCCGGTGACGATCACATCGCAATCGGGGTTGGCCGCCAGGATATTGGCCACGTTGATGTTGTTCGTCACCACCAGCATGTTGCGATGGCCAAGCAATTCGCGGGCCACGGCCTCGGTGCTGGTGCCGATGTTCAGGAAAAGCGAGATGTTCTCGGGCACCTCGGCGGCGCAGGCGCGGGCGATGCTGGTCTTGGCATCCTGATGCAGCGCACGGCGATCCTCATACCCGATATTGGCCACGCCTGACGACAGGATCGCGCCGCCATGCACGCGCTCCAACCGGCCGGTGTCGGCAAGTTCGGAGAGATCGCGGCGGATGGTCTGCAGGGTGACGCCAAAGTGGTCGGCCAGACCTTCGACCGTGACCTTGCCGTCGCGGCGGGCAATCTCGAGGATCTGGGGGTGGCGGAAGGTCTGCGACATCGGGCGTCCTTTTCGCCAGATGTGCCACGCAAAAACCGTTCAGGCAAGATGTTCGTTTCGTTGCGCTTTATGCAAGATCTGGCAACAGATGGGCTCGATTGCGCGCGAAATCGGTGCGGAAAAGTGGCGCGCATGATGACTTAACTTCCATAGATGCATGAATTTATTGGAAAATAACAAAATGAACAAAAACGAAAATTAGGGGCTTTCTTTTCTGCGCGTTCGGGTCCAGAAATTGGACCAACGCATGACGTGGAAAGGAACGGCCCTTGTCCGACAGCAGCACCCCGGATCTTGTCGATCTGTTCGTGGTCGGTGGCGGCATCAATGGCTGCGGCATCGCGCGTGACGCGGTCGGTCGCGGTCTTTCGGTGACCCTGGCCGAGATGGGCGATCTGGCGCAGGCCACGTCGTCATCCTCGACCAAGCTGTTCCACGGCGGGCTGCGCTATCTGGAATATTTCGAATTCCGCCTTGTCCGCGAGGCGTTGATCGAGCGTGAAGTCCTGTTGCAGGCCATGCCGCATATCAGCTGGCCGATGCGCTTCGTGCTGCCCTATCACCCGGACATGCGGTTCGAATCCGACACGCCGACCTCGAAACTGCTGGGTCTGGTCATGCCTTGGATGAAGGGCCGCCGTCCGGCATGGCTGATCCGCTTGGGGCTGTTCATGTACGACAATCTGGGCGGTCGCAAGATTTTGCCCGGCACGCGGACGCTGTCGCTGGATGGCACCCCCGAAGGCGCGCCTTTGCAGGAACGTTTCCACTACGCCTATGAATATTCCGATTGCTGGGTCGAGGATTCACGTCTGGTCGTCCTGAACGCCCGCGATGCCGAGGCGCGCGGCGCCAACATCATGACGCGCACCAAGGTTGTCTCGGCCGATCGCCACGCCGATCATTGGGTTGTCACCGTGCAGGGCCCCGACGGGCAGCAGCAGAGCCATCATGCACGCATGCTGATCAACGCGGGCGGCCCTTGGGTGGGCGACATCATCCAGGGCAAGATACGCCTGAATTCGACCGAGGGCGTGCGTCTTGTGCGCGGGTCGCATATCGTGACGCGCAAGCTCTATGATCACGACAAATGCTATTTCTTCCAAGGCACGGACGGGCGGATCATCTTTTCGATCCCGTACGAGACCGACTTCACCCTGATCGGCACCACCGATGCGGAACATCAGGACCCCTCGGTCAAGCCCGAATGCACACCGGAAGAACGCGATTACCTGCTGAATTTTGCCAACCAGTATTTCCGCCAGCAGCTGTCGGCGGATGACGTGGTCTGGTCCTATTCCGGCGTGCGTCCGCTTTATGACGATGGCGCGCAAAGCGCGACGGCGGCAACGCGGGATTACACGCTGAAGGTGGACAGCGATGGCGGTGCGCCGGTGCTGAACGTCTTTGGCGGCAAGATCACGACCTATCGCCGGTTGGCGGAATCGGCGCTGGAAAAGATCGGCGTGCATTTCGATGCATTGCCCGGATCCTGGACCAAGGGAGTCGCGCTGCCGGGTGGGGATTTCCCCGTCAACGGGGTCGCCGCGCTTGTCGAAGGGCTGCGCAAGGCGCATCCTTTCCTGACCGAGCGTTGGGCGCTGCGCCTTGTGCGCGCCTATGGTGCCGAAGCGTCCGAAGTGATGGGCAATGCCGTCATGCCTGCGGATCTGGGCGTCGATTTCGGCGCCACTTTGACCGAGGCTGAGGTGATCTGGCTGATGGATCGCGAATATGCCACCTGCGCCGCTGACGTGATCTGGCGCCGCAGCAAGCTGGGTCTGCATCTGGATGATGATCAGATCCGCGCATTGGATGAATGGATGCAGGCCCGGATGGGCCGCGCGGGTGCCGCCGCAGGATAAGCGGCGCAACCTTGGGAGGGGATCGAACACATGACTTTGGAACTGAAAGGCGTCAGCAAGATCGTCGAGGGGCAGGTGCATATCCACCCCACCGATCTGACGCTGGAACGCGGAACGATGAACGTGCTGCTGGGGCCGACGCTGTCGGGCAAGACCTCGCTGATGCGGCTGATGGCGGGGCTGGACAAGCCCGCCGAGGGCCGGATCATCTGGAACGGCAAGGACGTCACCGGAATGCGGGTTCAGGACCGGCAGGTGGCGATGGTCTATCAGCAATTCGTCAACTATCCGGCGATGACGGTCTTTGACAACATCGCCTCGCCCCTGCGGCTGATGGGTGTCGATGCGGCCGAGATCGATGCCCGGGTCCGCGAAACCGCCGATATGATGAAGCTGTCCCCGATGCTACAGCGCAAGCCGCTGGAACTGTCGGGTGGCCAGCAACAGCGCTGCGCCCTTGCGCGGGCGCTGGTCAAGAACGCCGGTCTGGTCCTGCTGGACGAACCGCTGGCGAACTTGGACTACAAGCTGCGCGAAGAGCTGCGCGTCGAGATCCCCCGCATCTTCGAAGCTTCGGGCGCGATCTTCGTCTATGCCACCACCGAACCCGAAGAGGCGCTGCTGCTGGGCGGCAACACGGCCACCCTGTGGGAAGGCCGCGTGACGCAATTCGGGCTGACGCCGCATGTTTATCGCCAGCCGGCCTCGGCCACGACGGCGCGGGTGTTTTCCGATCCTCCGATGAATTTCGTCGGCATGGAGAAGCGCGGCGACCGCCTGTCCTTCGACGGCGGGCAGGGCGGTGATGCGGGCCTGTTGGCCACGCTGCCCGACGGGCGGTATCAGGCGGGATTCCGGCCCAACCACTTGCATCTGTCGCAGCCCGCGCCCGATGCGCTGCGTTTCGACGCCGCCCTGGTCGTGACCGAGCTGACCGGGTCCGAGACCTTCGTCCACATGGACCATCACGGACAGCGTTGGGTCGGACTGATCCACGGCGTCCACGACCTGCCGCTTGGTCAGACCCTGCCGGTCTGGCTGGAACCGCGCCACGTCTATGTCTTTGCCGAGGATGGCCGCCTGGTCACCCCCGCAGCATATGCAACGGCAGCCTGAGGGGGACGCGACAATGGCAAAGATCACACTGGAAAACCTGGCGCATTCCTATCTGCCGAACCCGAAATCGGAAGATGATTATGCGCTGAAGCAGCTGGACCATGACTGGGACGACGGGGCGGCCTATGCGCTGTTGGGGTCGTCGGGTTGCGGGAAATCGACGCTGCTGAACATCATCTCGGGTCTGCTGATCCCGTCGCAGGGCCGCATCCTGTTCGACGGGCAGGACGTGACCCGCGCGCCCACGGCAGAACGCAACATCGCACAGGTGTTCCAGTTCCCGGTCGTCTACGACACCATGACCGTGCGCGACAACCTGGCCTTCCCGCTGCGCAACCGTGGCCGGGACGAGGCTTACGTCGCCGAACGCGTTAACGAGATCGCGCGCATGATCGGCATGGAACATATGCTGTCGCGCAAGGCCCAAGGGCTGACGGCCGATGCCAAACAGAAGATCAGCCTTGGCCGCGGCATGGTCCGAAAGGACGTGAACGCGCTTTTGTTCGACGAACCGCTGACGGTGATCGACCCGCACATGAAGTGGGAATTGCGCACGCAGCTGAAGAAGTTGCACCATGATTTCGGTCACACGATGATCTATGTGACCCATGACCAGACCGAGGCGCTGACCTTCGCCGACAAGGTCGTGGTCATGTATGATGGTCGCGTCGTCCAGATCGGCACGCCCGAAGAACTGTTCGCACGTCCCGAACATACATTCGTCGGCTATTTCATCGGCTCGCCGGGGATGAACCTGCTGCCCGCCAAGATCGACGGCAATCAGGCGCTGGTGCCGGGCGGCACCACACCCTTGGCGCATTCATACGGTCCCGTGTCGGGCAATGTGCAGATCGGCATCCGTCCCGAACACGTGCGCCTGTCCGCGGACCAGGGCCTGCCCGTCACCATCCGCCGGATCGAGGATGTGGGCCGCCACAAGATCATCCGCGCCGATCTGATGGGCCATGACATCAACATCATCGCACCCGAGGATCAGTCGATCGGGTCGGACATGACCCGCGCGGTCTTCGATCCGGCGCATGTCAACGTCTATGCCGACGACTGGCGCGTCGCGCCCCGTTAAGGGCCGGCAAGGGGAGGGGAAAGAATATGGACAAGACAGTCAACAACAAGGCGTGGTTCCTGGTCCTGCCGGTGCTGGTTCTGGTCGCGTTCTCGGCGGTGATCCCGCTGATGACGGTGGTCAACTACTCGGTTCAGGACACCTTCGGGAACAACGTCTTCTTCTGGGCGGGGCTGGAGTGGTTCCAGGACCTTCTGGCATCCGACCGGATGTGGAACGCATTGGGCCGCCAGCTGGCGTTTTCCGCCATCATCATCGCGATCGAGATCCCGCTTGGCATCTTCGTCGCGCTGCACATGCCCAAGCGCGGCTTCTGGGCCAGCGTGGTGCTGGTGCTGATGTCGCTGCCGCTGCTGATCCCGTGGAACGTGGTCGGCACCATCTGGCAGATCTTCGGCCGCGTCGATATCGGGCTGCTGGGCTATACGCTGGATGCCCTTGGCATCGACTACAACTATACCCAGAACACCGTTCATGCCTGGGCCACGGTCATCGTGATGGATGTCTGGCACTGGACGTCGCTAGTGGCGCTGCTGGCCTATGCCGGTCTGCAATCCATCCCCGACGCCTATTATCAGGCCGCCAAGATCGATCAGGCGTCGCGTTGGAAGGTCTTCCGCTATATCGAGCTGCCGAAAATGGCGGGCGTGCTGATGATCGCCATCCTGCTGCGCTTTATGGACAGCTTCATGATCTATACCGAGCCTTTCGTCGTCACCGGCGGTGGTCCCGGCAACGCCACGACCTTCCTGTCCATCGATCTGGTGAAGATGGCTTTGGGACAGTTCGACCTTGGACCTGCGGCGGCCTTCTCGCTGATGTATTTCCTGGTCATCCTGTTGATTTCATGGGTGTTCTACACCGTCATGACCAATCTTGACAAAAGGGGCTGATCCATGAGCAAGCGCATCAACGGCAGCGCCGTCGTCATGATCCTCTATCTTCTGTTCCTGATGCTGCCGATCTATTGGCTGATCAACATGAGCCTGAAGACCAACGCCGAGATCACCGGCACCTTCAGCCTGTGGCCGCGCGATCTGACGTTCCGCAATTACGTCACCATCCTGACCGATCCCAGCTGGTACATGGGTTACGTCAACAGCCTGATCTATGTGGTGATGAACACGGTGATTTCCGTGGGTGTGGCGCTGCCGGCAGCCTATGCCTTCAGCCGCTATCACTTCATGGGCGACAAGCATCTGTTCTTCTGGCTGCTGACCAACCGCATGGCACCGCCCGCCGTCTTTGCGCTGCCATTCTTCCAGCTTTATTCGTCGGTCGGGCTGTTCGATACGCATATCGCTGTGGCCTTGGCGCATTGCCTGTTCAACGTGCCGCTGGCCGTCTGGATTTTGGAAGGCTTCATGCGCGGCGTCCCGAAGGAGATCGATGAAACCGCCTATATCGATGGCTACAGCTTCGGCCGCTTCTTCATCAAGATCTTCATGCCGCTGATTTCGTCGGGCATCGGGGTTGCCGCATTCTTCTGCTTCATGTTCAGCTGGGTCGAGCTGCTGCTGTCGCGCACGCTGACCTCGGTGGCGGCCAAGCCTATTGCCGCGACGATGACACGGACGCAAGGTGCGTCAGGGGTGGATTGGGGCGTACTGGCCGCGGCCGGCGTGTTGACCATCGTGCCGGGTGCCTTGGTCATCTGGTTCGTACGAAACTATATCGCCAAGGGCTTTGCCCTGGGCCGCGTGTAAGGGGGGAATTGCATCATGTCCTGGATGGCTTGGACCATGCCGACGGCGCTTTTCTTCGCCACCATCGCGGTGTTGCTGATCATCTTCTCGATCCTTGCGATCCGCTTTCCCGAAACGCCGCGCACCGGCGTTCTGGGGATCGAGACGACACGCGGCGACCGCCTTTTCATCACGCTTCTGGGCTCGGCCTTCATCAACCTGGCATGGCTGGGTCTGGTGGGGCTGGCGCAGCCCTGGGCGTTGCTGGTCTGCCTGATCTACGCCGCTGCCGTTTTCCGGTGGGTGTGATCGCGCGGGGCCTGCGGACGTAAGGAACCCGCGGGCCAAAAAGAAACGGAATAATCCCAAGGGAGGGAAACACATGAACAGAAGATTGCTGTCCACCACTGCGGTGCTGATGGCGCTGACCGGACCCGCATTTGCGGATATGGCGGCCGCCACCAAGTTCCTGGACGAGGAGATCGGCGACCAGTCGGTCCTGTCGCGAGAGGATCAGGAAGCCGAGATGCAGTGGTTCGTCGATGCGGCAGAGCCCCTGAAGGGCATGTCCATCAACGTGGTCTCGGAAACGATCACCACGCATGAATATGAAAGCCGCGTCTTGGCGCCCGCCTTCACCGCCATCACCGGCATCGAGGTCACTCACGACCTGATCGGCGAGGGCGACGTCGTCGAAAAGCTGCAGACCCAGATGCAGACCGGCGAAAACGTCTATGACATGTATATCAACGATGCCGACCTGATCGGGACGCATTGGCGGTATCAGCAGGCCCGCAACATCACCGACTGGATGGCCGAAGAGGGCGCCGATTTCACCAACCCCGATCTGGATCTGGACGATTTCATCGGCCTGGCATCCGCGACCGGTCCCGACGACAAGCTGTACCAGCTGCCCGTTCAGCAGTTCGCGAACCTCTACTGGTTCCGCCACGATTGGTTCACCGACCCCGACATCATGGCCGAGTTCCGCGCCGAATACGGCTATGATCTGGGCGTTCCGGTCAACTGGTCGGCTTACGAAGATATCGCCAAGTTCTTTACCGGTCGCGAGATCGACGGTCAGGAAATCTTCGGCAACATGGATTACGGCAAGAAGGACCCCTCGCTCGGCTGGCGCTTCACCGATGCATGGATGTCCATGGCCGGCATGGGTGACAAGGGTGAACCCAACGGCTTCCCGGTTGATGAATGGGGCATCCGCGTCAACGAAGACTATCAGCCTGTGGGATCCTGCATGGCGCGTGGCGGTGCCACGAACAGCCCCGCTGCCGTCTATGCCATCGAGAAATACATCGACTGGCTGAAGAACTATACGCCCCCCGCGGCAGCAGGCATGACCTTCAGCGAGGCTGGCCCCGTTCCCGCACAAGGCAACATCGCCCAGCAGATGTTCTGGTACACCGCCTTCACCGCCGACATGGTCAAGGAAGGCCTGCCCGTCATGAACGAGGACGGCACGCCGAAATGGCGCATGGCCCCGTCGCCATACGGTGCCTATTGGGAAGAGGGCATGAAGGTCGGCTATCAGGATGTGGGTGCCGCCACGCTGATGAAATCGACGCCTGTGGACCGCGCGCAGGCCGCATGGCTTTATGCACAGTTCATCGTCTCCAAGACCGTCGACACCAAGAAAAGCCATGTCGGTCTGACCTTCGTGCGTGACAGCACCGTCCGCCACGAGAGCTTTACCGAACGTGCGCCGGAACTGGGCGGTCTGGTCGAATTCTATCGCTCGCCCGACCGGACCCGTTGGTCGGACACCGGCCTGAACGTGCCGGATTATCCGCGCCTGGCGCAGCTGTGGTGGCAGAACATCGGCGATGCATCCTCGGGTGCCAAGACCGCGCAGGAAGCCCTGGACGCGCTTTGCGAACAGCAGGAATCCGTGCTTGAGCGTCTGGAACGTTCCGGCGTCCAGGGCGACCTTGGCCCCAAGATGAACGAGCCGCAGGACCCGCAGGTCTGGCTGGATCAGGAAGGTGCGCCCAAGCCCAAGCTGGAGAACGAAAAGCCCGCTCCGGTCACCATCGCCTATGAAGACCTGATCAAGCGCTGGCAGGAATAAGCCTGCGCCATGCGAACGGGGGGCGCGGTCAGCCGCGCCCCCTTCGACACCTCTGACAAGACGGATTGCCATGACCCATATCCTTGCCATCGATCAGGGCACGACCTCGTCCCGCGCCATCGTCTTTGACGGCAAGATGGCGATTGTCGCCACCGCGCAGGAAGAATTTCCCCAGCATTTTCCGCAATCGGGTTGGGTGGAACATGACCCCGCCGATCTGTGGGCCAGCGTTGCCGCCACCTGCCGCGCCGCGATCGAAAAGGCGGGCAATCCCACCATTGCCGCCATCGGCATCACCAACCAGCGCGAAACCACGCTGGTCTGGGACCGCAAGACCGGCAAACCCATTCATAATGCCATCGTCTGGCAGGACCGCCGCACCGCAGATTTCTGTCGCGAACTGGATGCATCGGGCCATGCGCCGATGATTACCAAACGCACCGGCCTGCTGGTGGACCCTTATTTCTCGGCCACCAAGCTGAAATGGATATTGGACCATGTCGACGGAGCCCGCGACCGCGCCGAAGCGGGCGAGCTGCTGTTCGGCACTGTCAACAGCTGGCTGATCTGGAACCTGACCGGCGGCAAGGTCCACGCCACCGATGCGACAAATGCCGCCCGCACCATGCTATATGACATCCACAAAGGCCGTTGGAGCCGCACGATCAGCGATCTGTTCGGCATCCCGCTGAAGATGCTGCCCGAGGTCCATGATTGTTCATCCGATTTCGGCACCACGCGACCCGATCTGTTCGGGCGTCCCATTCCCATCACCGGCCTTGCAGGCGATCAGCAGGCCGCAACCGTGGGGCAGGCATGCTTCAAGCCGGGGATGATGAAATCGACCTATGGCACCGGCTGCTTTGCGCTGTTGAACACTGGCGATACGCCGGTCACATCATCGAAACGGCTGCTGACGACCATCGCCTATCAGCTGGACGGCAAGCCGACCTATGCGTTGGAGGGGTCGATCTTTATCGCGGGTGCCGTGGTCCAATGGCTGCGTGACGGGCTGCAGATCATTCGCAATGCCGCCGAAACCCAGCCATTGGCGGAAAAGGCCGATCCGGGGCAGCAGGTGATCCTTGTGCCGGCCTTCACCGGCCTTGGCGCGCCCTATTGGCAGCCCGATTGCCGTGGCGCGATCTATGGTCTGACCCGCAATTCGGGGCCTGCCGAACTGGCGAAAGCCGCCTTGGAAAGCGTCGGCTTCCAGACCCGTGACCTGCTGGAGGCGATGAAGGCCGACTGGCAGGCCAAGGGCGAAACCGCCCTGCGTGTCGATGGCGGGATGAGTGCATCCGATTGGGCCATGCAGTTCCTGTCCGACATCCTTGGCGCGCAGGTCGACCGCCCGCGCGTCACCGAAACCACGGCCCTTGGCGCCGCTTGGTTGGCGGGACGGAAATGCGGGATCTATCCCGACGCGCAGGGCTTTGCCGACGAATGGCGCCTTGATCGCAGCTTTACCCCGCAGATGGACGATGACGACCGCGATGCGCGCTATGCGGCGTGGGGGCGGGCAGTCAAGGCGACGATGACGATCTAGGCGCATCGTCGCGCTTGCCAAAGGGGGCTTTCAGGGGCAACCCTTGCGCATGTGACAGATAGGCAGGCCCTTGATGCAGGATGCACCCCGGATATTGCTGATCGGCGCGGGCCATGCGCATCTGGTGGCCCTGCCCGAGATCAGGCGTCGCCTGCCCGATGCCCAGATCACCCTGATTGACCCATCGCCTTTTGCGGCCTATTCGGGGATGCTGCCGGGCGTTGTCGCGGGACATTACCGGGCGGATCAGGCGCGGTTCGACCTGTCCCATATCGCCCAGCTGCATGGTGTCAGGCTGGTCACGGGCAAGGTGGACGGCATCGATCCTGACCTGCGGCAGGCGACGACAACGGCGGGGCGGATGGGGTTCGACATCGCCTCGGTCGATATCGGCATTCAGGGCGATCTGCGCCAGATTCCGGGCTTTGCCGATCATGGCGTGGCGGTCAAACCGCTGTCCGGCTTTGCCGACCGATGGGCGCGGTTTCTGGACAGCCCCGGTCCCGTGGCCATTATCGGTGGCGGCGTGGCGGGGGTGGAACTGGCGCTGGCTGCCGCCCATTGCATCGGCCCGCATGTCACGCTGATCGAATCCGGCCCGCGCATCCTGTCCGAGCTGCCACCCGCCCCGCGGCGCCTGCTGCTGGAGGCTTTGGCCGACCGTCGTGTCACCGTGCATATCAAGTCCACCGTCGCCTGCATCCTGCCCGAGGACGTGATCCTGACCGACCGCACCCGCATTGCCAGCGACCTGACCATCGCCGCGGCAGGCGGGCGGCCCGCCCCTTGGCTGGCGCGCTGCCTGCCATGTGACCCGCAGGGGCATGTGACCGTCGGGGCGGACCTGCAGGTCACGGACTGCCCCGGCATCTTTGCCGTCGGCGACTGCGCGGTCATCGTCGATGCGCCTCGACCCAAGGCCGGCGTCCATGCCGTCCGGCAAGGGCCGGTACTGGCGCGCAACATCGTGGCATCGGTGCAGGGCAGGGCGACGGTCGCGCATAAACCGCAGCGCCATCACCTGAAGATCGTCTCGCTTGGTGGAAAGTCCGGTTTGGCCATCTGGCGGGGGGCGCATGTCGCGGGGTCGTGGGTCTGGCGGTGGAAGGACCGCATCGACCGGCGCTTCATGGCGCGTACCGGTCGTTAGGAACCGCAACTGCCCGCGCCGGGGGTGATCTGGGCAAGGATCGGATAGTGATCGCTTGGCCATTCCCCATCAAAGCGCTGGCGGATGGCCACCGGGGGTCCCTGCATGGCGGTGCCGCAATCCAGCAGGACGTGATCGATGGCGCCGAAGAGGTTCAGCCCCCGGTTCAGGTGATAGGTGGATCCCTTGACCGGCGACAGGCTCAGCCCGGCCTGCTTCAGGATGTCAACCGTGTCCGACCCCGCCATCGCATTCAGATCGCCGACCAGCACCACATGTTCGCCCGAGGTCGTCCACTCCGCCACGCGGTCGCGCACCAGCTGCGCCGAACGCAGCCGGTTCTCACCGCTGCCATAGTCGAAATGCACGTTCACAACCCGCAGGTCCTGCCCGCTGCGCAGGTCGTGAAATTCGGCCCATGATGCAAAGGCAGGATAGGATCCGTTGAAGGTCCGCGAATAGATCACATCCGGCGTTTGGGAAAAGAAGAACCATCCCTGATCCAACAGCTTCAGCCGGGTATGGCGATAAAAGATCGGCTGCGTGGTCGGGAAACTGCGCCAGTCCCCCGTGGCGGCGGCGCGGTAATCCGGCATCGCCTGCAACAGCGCATCGCGGGCCAGATTGACGCTGCCATCATCGCCACGGCGAAAACTCTCCATTTCCTGAAAGGCGATGATGTCGGCGCCAAGCGTCGTCACCGCCTGTGTCATCGCGGGTCGGCGACGGTCCCAATCCGCGACGGACCATGCGCCCTTGGGTTTGTCCAGGATGATATAATGGACGTTGAAGCTGGCCAGCCGCAGGTCCTGCGGAGAGGCGGCACCAAGCGCCTGCGCCCCCGCGCCGCGTCCGTTCCACAGGTGCACCACCCCCACGGCCAGCACCAGCAGCAGTGCGAATGCGCCGATCAACTTTGAAATTCGACGTGCCATGGGCATTCTTCCGTCCCTGATCGGGCCTTGTGGGGGCATGGGTGGTTGACGCTGCCGGGCAGCAAGGTAAAGCAGCCGCTCTTTCATGATAGGCAGGAACGACACATGGGCAAGCATAAGGTCATCTTCGACACCGACCCCGGCGTGGACGACGCGCTTGCGCTGTATTACCTGATCCGCCATCCGCAGATCCAGCTTCTGGGCGTCACGACGGTCTTCGGCAATGCCTCGGTCGCGGATACGACCCGCAATGCGCGGTTCCTGCTGCGGTCATGGGACGTGTCGGTGCCCGTGCATGCCGGTGCCGCCGAGGCACTGACCCCCGATATGCCGTCCGAGGATTTCCCCGTGCATATCCACGGCGCGAACGGCCTTGGCAATATCGCCATCCCGGACACAGCAGTAGATGAGGCCGATACCGCCGCCCAGTTCGTGATCGACCAGATCCGCGCCAACCCCGGTCAGATCCGCATTCTGGCGGTGGGCCGTATGACGAACCTTGCCCGCGCGCTGCAGATGGCGCCTGATATCGCAGACCTGGTGGGCGACGTGGTGATCATGGGCGGTGCCTTCCGCGTGCCCGGCAACATCACCCCCGCGGCCGAGGCCAACATCTGGGGCGATCCGCTGGCCGCCGACATGGTCTTTGGCGCCGATTGGCATGTCACCGCGATCCCGCTGGACCTGACCACCCGCACGCTGATCAATCGCCGCGAATTGCAATCCATTGCCGACAAGGGCGGGGCGGGGATGCAGTTGGTGGCCGATCTGTCCCAAGATTACATCTCGTTCTATGGGCAGGCTGGGTTCGACGGCATGGTCATCCACGATTGCTGCGCCGCGGTCTTCCTGACCGACCCCGACCTGTTCCGCCTGACGCATGGACAGGTGCGCGTGCTGTGGCAGGGCATCGGGCTGGGGCTGACCATCATGAACCCCCGCGACCGCAAGGGTCCGAACGCCGAATGGGACGGGCTGCCCCTGCAGGCCTATTCCCACGACGGAGATGTTGATGCGATCGTTTCCCGAATTGCGCAGGTCTGCGGCGGCGAATAATACCTTATGTGTGAACGATGGCGCGCGATTATACCGCTGTATCGAACACAGAAGGCGAAATTTCATGACTAATCAATGACGGTCCGTCCTCTTATCTGTCAGTCATCGAAACGGCGCAGTCGTTTCCCTGACATTCAAATTCGGAGACTGAAACCATGAAAACCATCATGATCGCAATGACCGCCCTGACCCTGGCAACCGGCGCAGCCGGTGCAGCAACCAGCGCACGCAACGAACGCCCCGACGCCATCAACACCACCGCAGCCGTCGAAACCATGCAGGTTCGTGCAAACTCGGTGATGACCTCGGCCGAACTGGCCCGTGCCGACATGGACGCCGGCGAGATGCTGACCGTCACTGCCTTCCCCTCGACCACGCAAGTTGCCAACAGCAACCAGGACCGTTAATGGTTCACCAGCTGGAAGGTTCCGTGATGGACCCCTCCGACCGTCATGCCCAGACCGGGTATGGCGGTCTTTCTTTATCTGGCACCGGCCCTCGGGGCGTTTTGGCTGAACGCGACAGGCCCCTGTTGGACATCGGAATGGATATCAAGGTCCTCCGCAGTTTTGCGGCCATTATCGACGAAGGAAGCTTTGCCAATGCCGCGCGCAAGGTTGGCATTTCGAAAAGCATGTGCAGCAAGCTGATCTCGGATCTGGAAGCGGATCTGGGAACGCGGTTGCTGACGCGCACCACGCGGGCGGTCAAGCCCACGGCCATCGGCCTCAGCTTCTATGCCGAGGTCAGCGACATCCTGTCCCGCCTCGATGCCGCGACCGAGGCGGTGCGCGCGGCGTCGCAACGCCCGTCAGGCCCGCTGAAGCTGGGCAGTCCGGTGCAATACACGCTGAAGGTCTTTCAGCCGCATCTGGTCCGTTTCATGGAGGAACATCCCGACATCCAGCTGGACGTGACGCTGGACGACGGACGATCAGACATGACGCGCGACGGCTTCGACGCGGTGATCCGCATCGGCAATCTGGAAGACAGCACCCTGCATGCGCGCAAACTGCATGACGCGCGGATCATGCTGGTCGCCTCGCCCGCATATATCGCCGAAAAAGGCAGCCCCGACAGCCCGGCCCAACTGCGCGACCACCATTGCCTGCATTACACCAACCTGCGCGGCCCCAGCACCTGGCCGCTGCGGCATGAAAACGAGGTGATCTATCAAAAGATCACCCCGGTGTTTTCGTCGAACAACGGTGAATTGCTGCGGTCGTTGGCTGTGGCGGGCAAGGGCATCGCGCTGGCGCCGGAATTTCAGGTGGCCGACGATCTGGCGCAGGGTCGGTTGGTGCCGGTGATGGCCGATTACGCGCTGCCGGGGGTGCCGGTGCATGTGCTTTATTCCAGCCGCAAGCTGGTGACGGCGGCGCTGGCCAGTTTCCTTGATTTCGTGGGTGGCCTTAACCTCGACTGACAGCTTGGTGACAAATCGCCGCCTTGCGCCCCGCGCCGCGACCTGCCCTGATGGGGGCAGGGCACAATGGCAAAGGGGCCAACCATGACCGATCAGGTGACCATCATCGGCGCGGGAATCACCGGCATTGCCTGTGCACGACATCTGCATCGGGCGGGTCTGAAGGTGCGCGTCATTGACAAGGGGCGCAACATCGGCGGTCGCATGTCCACCCGCCGCACGCGGCAAGGTCTGCAATTCGACCATGGCGCGCAGGATCTGGCGACAACTGACCCCGACTTCGCGCAAATGCTGCGGGGATTGGGCGGTGCGGTTGCCCCTTGGGCCGATCGCGGCCCGGTGGGCAGTCCGGGCATGTCCGATGTCGTGCGCGCCATGGCCCGCGATCTTGACGTCACGCAGGGTGCGATGGTGGCCGGATTGCGTCGCGGCGATGCAGGCTGGCAGATCGCCATCGACGACATATGGCAGGACGCGGGCCGTGTGGCTCTGGCGATCCCGGCACCGCAGGCGCGCGACCTGCTGGGCGCGGATCACCCCTTTGCCGAACCGCTTGCAAAGGTGGCGTATGACCCCTGCGTGACACTGATGGCGGGGCTGTCGCCAGATGCGCCGCAGCCGTTTCGCTGGAAATCGGGAACAGGCGCCGCGGCCTGGATCGCCCATGATGGCAGCAAGCCGGATCGACAGGGCCAGCCGCTGGCAACCTGGGTCATGCAGGCCGATCCGGACTTCAGCGCGCAACATATCGACGTGGGCTTCGACCAACTTGCCTGCATGATGGCCCCCGTTCTGTTGGACCAACTGGGCGCCGCCTCTGATCATCTGCAGTATGCATCCGCCCATCGCTGGCTGTATTCGCGCGTGTCGCGGCCACTTGGACAACCGTTTCTGGCCGATGACGGCAATGGTCTGCTGGCGGGGGGTGATTGGGCGCTTGGGCCGACGGCGCGGGATGGCTGGGCAAGCGGCACCGCGATGGCCGCGCATCTGCTGGCCGATGGATGATCGCCGTCCAAAGGCGCGGGCGGTTCCGTCAGGGCGATTGACGCGGCTGATGCAGATCGGCGGGCTTGCCACGAACATCGGTGGGCGGGCCATCGCGCAGGGGTTGGGCCAATTGGCCACGGGCCGCCGTCTGGATGCGCGCGATCTGCTGCTGACGCCCGCCAATGCCGCACGTCTGGCCTTACAGCTGTCGCGGATGCGCGGTGCGGCGATGAAGGTCGGCCAGTTGATCTCGATGGAAAGCGGGCAGTTTCTGCCGCCGCAACTGGCACAGATGCTGCAAGGCCTGCAGGCCGAGGCCGACCACATGCCCGAACGCCAGTTGCAACGCGTGTTGGCGCAAGCATGGGGAACCGACTGGCGCAGAGGTTTTGCCGATTTTCAGGTCAGGCCGATTGCTGCGGCCTCGATCGGGCAGGTGCATCGGGCGGTGACACATGACGGGCGGGTGCTGGCGGTCAAGGTGCAATACCCCGGCGTGCGTGCCAGCATCGACAGCGACGTTGACAACCTCGGCCTGCTGCTGCGCATATCCGGACTGCTGCCCCCCGGAACCGACATCGCGCCGTTGCTGGAAGAAACGCGCCTGCAACTGCACGCCGAGGCCGATTATCTGGCCGAGGCCGCCAAGATGACCGCCTATGCCCGCGCGCTTGGCGACCGTGAGGGCGTCATCATGCCCACGCCTGATCCGGACCTGACTACCAGTCATGTCCTTGCGATGCAGTTCATCGACAGCCAGCCGATCGACAGTCTGATCCATGCGCCCGCTGCCACGCGCAACAAGGTTGCGCAGGATCTGATCGACCTGACACTGGACGAATTGTTCCATTTCAACCTGATGCAGACCGATCCGAATTTTGCGAACTATCGCTGGCAGCCCCAGACGGGTCGCGTCGTATTGCTGGATTTCGGGGCGCTGCGCAGCTTTTCGTCCGAACTGGCGCCGACATATCTGCAGCTTCTGCGCGCGGGGTTGGCGGATGACCGCGATGCCGTCCGACAGGCGGCAATCGACATCGGCTATCTGGCATCCGATGCCGATGCCGGTCATCAGGCCGCGGTCATGCAGATGATCGAACTGGCCCTGTCGCCTTTGCGCCGCGGCGAGGACTTCGATGCCGCCGCCACGACCATCCCCCAACAGATCGCCGATATCGCCCTGAGCCTCTCACAATCGCGGCGGGTGGCGCATGTCCCCCCGCCGCAGATCATGTTCCTGCACCGTAAGCTGGGAGGGCTGTTCCTGCTGCTGTCGCGGCTGCAGGCCCGGATCGACCTTGACCGCCTGCTGCACAGGCTGGGGGTCAGCGGTCCTGATCGGACAGCGTATCACCCGCCAGAATTGCCACGCGGCTGAATTCGTCGGCCATGGCCAGTTCTAATGCGCTGCCTTCTGCGGGGACGGCGCCGGGGTCTTCCTGCCCGTCGCGCATGACCTCGCGGTTGGATATCCAATCCAGCAACTGGGTGCGATCCTGTTCCGGCAGGGATGCGATCAGGCGGGACAGGATGCGACGGTGAGCCAGCATGCGACCCTCGATGGCGCTTGGGGTGGGTTCGGTCATGGCATTTTCCTTTTGCGGATCAAGGTCTGAACCCGCAGGCGGGCAGTGAAGTTCCTGTCATGGAACAACACCGTCATGCAGGTGTTGTGGCGCGCAATCGACGTGGGGGATTGGGGCATGTGGACTTGGGTGTCTGACAACAGCGGGATCGTTCAGGCAGGGCTGTCGGCCATCACGGCGCTGGTCTGGATGGTCTATCTGCACATCATCGTCTCGGGGCTGCGCCGCCAGCGCCGGACCGAGATTTTAGTGCATTTGGGTGGCGCACGCGATCTGTCCGCCCGCATCCTCGTCAGCAACCTCGGGTTCGAGCCGATCTACGTGCTCGAGATCATGCTGTCGGTGCGCACCACGCAGGGGGAACGGGTGTCGTCGGTCGCGGACCGCACCGAGATCGCGCGCGAACAGCACAAGACCCCGCGTGAGGCGACGCTGCAGGGGCCGCTGAAGTCGGGCAACTCGGTGGATATCGGCAGCGTCACCGACCTTCTGGACCGCGCCCGCCACAACAGTTTCGAGAATATCGATCTGGAGGACATCACCGAGGTCGAGGTGACCGTCGCCGCCCTGACCGCCGCCGACAGCCGCATTGCCGCAGCAACGCGTCGCTTCTTGCTGAAACACAATGACGGCTCGATCTGCATCGTGCCGAAGAACCTCTATGCGAAACAGATCAGATCCCGCTGGAGGCGCCGCCAGATCGAGCAGCGCCTGCGTCAGCTGTTGTGACGATCAATCCGCGCCGAACAGGTCGCGGGTGTAGATGCGGTCGCGAACATCGTACAGATCCTCGGTGACGCGATTGGCGACGATCACATCGGCGCGCGCCTTGAAGGCGTCCAGATCCCTGACCACGTCCGACCCGAAGAAGCTGTTGTCGGGCATGGCGGGTTCATAGACGATGACCTCCAACCCCTTGGCCTTCAGCCGCTTCATGATGCCCTGCACCGCACTTTGCCGGAAGTTGTCGGACCCGGCTTTCATCACAAGGCGATAGATGCCCACGACCCGCGGGCCCCGCGCAAGGATCGCTTCGGCGATGGTGTCCTTGCGGGTACGGTTGGCATCGACGACGGCAGCGATCAGGTTCTGTGGCACGTCCTGATAATTGGCCAGCAACTGCTTGCTGTCCTTGGGCAGGCAATAGCCGCCATAGCCGAACGACGGATTGTTGTAATGCGTGCCGATGCGCGGATCGAGGCCCACGCCCTCGATGATCTGGCGGCTGTCCAGCCCTTGGGCCATGGCATAGCTGTCCAATTCGTTGAAATAGGCGACGCGCAGCGCAAGATAGGTGTTGGCGAACAGCTTGATCGCTTCGGCTTCGGTCGATCCGGTCAGCAGGATCGGCACGCCGTCGTCCAACGCCGCCTCGGCCAGCAGGTCGGCAAAGGCGCGGCCGCGGGGGCTGTCCTCGCCTACGACGATGCGGGATGGGTGCAGATTGTCGTGCAGCGCCAGACCTTCGCGCAGGAATTCCGGGCTGAAGATGACCTGATCGGTCTGCATCTTGTCGCGCACCTGACGGGTGAAGCCCACCGGCACGGTCGATTTCACCACGATCAGCGCCTGAGGTGCCAGCCGGATGACATCCGCGATCACCGCCTCGACGCTGGAGGTGTCAAAGTAATTCGTCACCGGGTCGTAATTCGTCGGCGTGGCCACGATGACCACCTCGGCATCGCGATAGGCGACGGCAGGATCGGTGGTCGCCGTCAGGTCCAGCTTGCGATGCTTCAGATGGTCCGAGATGTCGTCGTCGACGATGGGGCATTGCCGCCCGTTCAGCATCGCCACGCGGGTTTCGTCGACGTCCAGCGCGCGAACGCTGTTGCGCTCGGCCAGCAGGACGGCATTGGACAGCCCGACATAGCCGATGCCGGCCACCGCAATTCGTTTTCCCGCCATATGTCGCCGAAGCCTCGCTGATTTGTGCCGCACCAGCTTAACAGGCGGTGCAGGCGCCGCAATGGCACCCGCATTCACCTTTCGGAGGATGGCTCAGGCCGTTTGCTTGGCCTTGGCCCGCCATGCGTGCAATGCCGGTTCGGTATAGCCCGAGGGCTGCTGCGTTCCGGTCAGGATCAACTCGCGCGCGGCATTGAAGGCGGGGCCGTCGAAGCCCGGCGCCATCGGGCGATAGGCGGGATCGCCCGCGTTCTGCGCGTCGACCTTGGCGGCCATGCGGCGCAGGGCCTCCTCGACCTGATCGCGGGTGATCAGCCCGTGTTCCAGCCAGTTGGCCAGGTATTGCGCGCTGATCCGGCAGGTGGCGCGGTCCTCCATCAGCTGCACGTCGTCGATGTCGGGCACCTTGGAACAGCCGATGCCCTGATCGACCCACCGCACGACATAGCCCAGGATCCCCTGCGCGCTGTTGTCCAATTCACGCATCACCTGACCCTGCGGGATCGGGCCGTCGGCCAGCGCAGGCGTCAGCAGCAGGTCCAGACCGGGCAGGGGCTGGTCCTTCAGTTCATCCTGACGGGCGGCGACATCGACCTGGTGATAGTGCAGCGCATGCAGGACTGCGGCGGTGGGGCTGGGCACCCATGCGGTCGTAGCACCCGATTTCGGGTGGCCGATCTTGACCTCCAGCATCTCGGCCATAGCATCGGGCTTGGCCCACATGCCCTTGCCGATCTGGCCGCGCCCCTTCATGCCCGCGGCAAGCCCGATCAGCACGTTGCGATCCTCATAGGCCTTCAGCCAGGTCGAGGTCTTCATGCCGTCGCGCCCGACAAACGGACCGGCCTGCATCGAGGTGTGGATCTCGTCGCCCGTGCGATCAAGGAAGCCGGTGTTGATGAAGACGATACGGTGCCGGATCGCGTGGATGCAGGCGGCCAGATTGGCGCTGGTGCGGCGTTCCTCGTCCATCAGGCCCAGCTTGACGGTGTTCGGCGCAAGACCCAGTACCTTTTCGACATGGGTGAAGACGGCATCGGCAAAGGCCGCCTCTTCGGGGCCGTGCATCTTGGGTTTGACGATATAGATCGCACCTTTGCGGCTGTTACCCAGACCCTGCGTGCGCTTCAGGTCGTGGATGGCACAGGCCGTGGTGACCATCGCGTCCATCAGGCCTTCGGGGGTCGGCTGGCCGTCTAGCATCACGGCGTCGGTGGTCATCAGGTGACCGACATTGCGCACCAGCAGCAGCGCGCGACCGGGCAGGGTCAGGGTGCTGCCGTCGGGGCGGCTGATCTGGCGGTCATCAGCCAGACGGCGGGTCATGGTCTTGCCGCCCTTGTCGAAGCTGTCGGTCAGATCGCCCTTCATCAGGCCCAGCCAGTTGCCATAGACGGCTACCTTGTCGGCGGCATCGACGGCGGCGACGCTGTCCTCGCAGTCCTGGATGGCGGTCAGGGCCGCCTCGACCACGATGTCACGCAGCCCGCTGGCCGAAGCCGCACCGATGGGATGATCGGGGTTCAGCACCAGTTCGACATGCAGCCCGTGATGGCGCAGGATCAGCGCGGTGTCACCGCCGTCCTTGCGCGTGCCGACGAAAGCGGAAGGATCGGCCAGCGCGACCTGCTGGCCGTCGACCGTGGCGCTCAGGCCCGTAGCATCGGCGGTATAGGCCGTGACGTTGGCATGGCTGCCCTGCGCCAAGGGGAAGCTGTCATCAAGGAATTGCACCGCCCGCGCAACGACCGCATCGCGCCGCGCCGTGTCGAACCCACCCGTGGGCACCGGCCCCATGACGTCCGATCCGTACATCGCATCGTAAAGCGATCCCCACCGCGCATTCGCCGCATTCAACGCGAAGCGGGCGTTGCTGACCGGCACGACGAGCTGCGGACCGGCGAGGGTGGCGATCTCGGGGTCGACATCGCCGTTGTCCACGGCAAAGGGCGCGGGCTCGGGTACCAGATAACCGATCTTGGTCAGGAAATCGCGATAGGCGGCGGGGTCCATCTGGGGGTT
The DNA here is from genome assembly GCF_042466435.1 of Paracoccus sp. R86501. NCBI lineage: Bacteria > Pseudomonadati > Pseudomonadota > Alphaproteobacteria > Rhodobacterales > Paracoccaceae > Paracoccus > Paracoccus sp. R86501. Next base: position 79,072 of record NZ_JAXHPZ010000002.1, on the reverse strand, counting down.
CGCCCGATGCCAGTCGTCGATCTTGCCCTGCAGATCGGCGCGGCGGTCCAACAGTGCGCGGTTCTGGTCGCCAAATTCCGCCAGCATCGCGGCATAGCCCTTCCAGAAGTCGTCCGACTGAACCCCGGTGCCCGGCAGCACCTGCGTGTCGATAAAATCTGCAAGCTGGCCGTCGATCTGAAGGCCGTGGCGATGGGTGGTGCTGGCGGTCATGCTGTTCCTCCGGATCGCGGTGGAATCGGCGGCCACCGCGTGTTGCGTCAGCCTGACATACGACAACAGGGCGCCTTTGCCAAGCATTTTGAAAAAACCTTCCATTAATGGATTTAAACTGGTCGCGGTTCGGGCAAGACGCCGTTTGACACGTCCACTGTGCGGCGGGCATCGTGGCAGAAAACCATGACACGGCAGGGCTGACCCATGATCCGCGCCCATCTGGCGACTTTTCCCCCGCGCGCGGGGATCTTGATGCAGACCGTCGCCTCGATCCTGCCGCAGGTGGACCGGCTGTGCATTTGCCTGAACGGGTATGACCGCATTCCCGACGCGCTGGCGGGCGACGACCGGATCGAAGTGCTAATCCCCGATCGGAACCTGAAGGACGCAGGCAAGTTCGCTTTTCTGCCCGACGATGATGACATCGTCTTCACCATCGACGACGACATCGTCTATCCGCCCGATTACGTCACCCGGACGGTCGCCTTCTTCAAGACGCTGCCCGCCGATCGCCATGTGTTGGGGTATCTGGGCAATGCCTGGGTAGCCAAGGATGACAGCGGCCGTCGCGGCTGGAAGAACTGGATGTTCCACAAGCGTGCACCGCATATGGTCAAGGTCAACATCCTTGGCAGCGGCACCACCTGCCAGTTGGGCCGTAACCTGCCACGGCTTGAACAGATCGAGGATGCCAAGGGCTTCGTCGATCTGCGCCACGCCCGCCTCCATACGCAGGCGGGTCGCTGGATGTGGGTCGTCCCACGCGAAAACGCCTGCCTGACCAGCATGATGACCGAGGATCTTGAGGCGACGGGCCTGTTCCATACCGTCAATCTTGCCCGCCCGCCCGAACTGGTCGCCGAACTGCGTGCCCTCATCGACGAGATCGGCCCGCATTCCGGCGAACAGCTGGCGCGACTGCGTGCTGCGGGACACCTTCCGTCGTAAATCGCCCTGCGTGTCTGTTTCCGCGACCCGAATGTCGCAAATCTGCCAAGTCGGCGCGACATCGGCTTTAACCTTGCAGGGGAATGCCACCGCCAAGCGCCTTGGGAACGATCCGCGCCATGACATACGCACCCTCGACTGCACAGCTGATTGCCGATCGCCTGCCCGACCATGCCCTGCCGCGCGACCTCTATTGCGGGCAGCAGGCCTATCGCGACGATCTGGACCTGATCTGGTACCGCGAATGGCTGTTCGCGGGACCGTCCTGCGAATTGCCCAAGGCCGGCAGTTTCACCACCCTGCAGGTGGGTGAAGCGCCGGTGGTGATCACCCGCGGCGACGATGGCCGGCTACGGGCCTTTCACAACGTCTGCCGCCACCGCGGCCAGCGCCTTTGTGCCAAGGCCAGCGGCAGCAACCCCAAGCTGGTCTGCCCCTATCACCAATGGACCTATGACCTGACGGGCAAACTGGTCTTTGCGCGCGACATGGGGCCTGATTTCGATGCCTCGAAATACGGATTGAAGCCGGTGCATTGCGTCGAACTGGCGGGGATGGTCTTCATCTGCCTTGCGCAGGTGCCGCCCCCGATCAGCGATTTCGCGCAGAACATGATGCGCTATGCCGGTCCGTCGGGACTGACGAATGCCAAGATCGCCCATTCCAGCACCATCGTCGAAAACGGCAACTGGAAGCTGGTCTTGGAAAACAACCGTGAATGCTATCACTGCGGGGGATCGCATCCGTCGCTGTGCCGCACCTATTCCGACGACCCGCTGATGACCGTGATGGAGGGGCCGAACGCTGCCAGTCCGGAAATTCTGGACCATTGGGCGCGATGCGACGCCGCCAATCTGCCGTCGCGCTTCGTCAACGACCCGCAGATGCAATGGCGCATGGCCCGCGTGCCGCTGATGGACGATCAGGAAAGCTTTACCATGTCGGGCAAGGCCGCCGTCACCCGGCGCATGGGCAGCATTCCGTGGAACGACGCGGGCAGCCTGATGCTGTACCACTTCCCGTCCAGCTGGAACCACTTCCTGCCCGATCACGCCATCGTCTTCCGGATCCTGCCGATCAGCCCGACCGAAACGCAGGTGACCACCAATTGGCTGGTCCATAAGGACGCGGTCGAGGGTGTGGATTACGACATCGAAACCCTGACCCGCGTCTGGCTGAACACCAATGACGAAGACCGTCAGGTGGTCGAGGAAAACCAGAAGGGCATCCTGTCGCCCGCCTATCAGCCCGGCCCCTATTCCCCCACGCAAGAGGCCGGCGTCATCCACTTCGTCGATTGGTACTGCGGTCTGATGTCCGCCCGCCTTGGAATGCAGCACGCCGCAGAGTGACCTGATGAAAAAACCCCGCCTGAACTGGAATGCCGAACCCTGGTCCGACGACGAGCATCTGGAATGCGTCATGGTCGTCCCCGAAACCCGCGACACGGCCACCTTCATCTTCCGTGCGCCCTCGGGGGCCTGGTTCGATTACCAGCCCGGACAGTTCGTGACGCTGGACCTGCCGGTGCCGGGTGGCAACGTGCAGCGGACCTATACGATCTCGTCCTCGCCTTCGCGGCCCTTGTCGATCTCGGTGACGGTCAAGGCGCAGGCGACGTCGATCGGGACGCGCTGGATGCTGGATCACCTGAAGCCGGGCATGCGGCTGAAGGCCTTTGGTCCGGGCGGGATCTTCAGCTTCCACCGCCATCCCGCGCAGAAATACCTGTTCATCTCGGCGGGGTCGGGGGTGACGCCGATGATGTCGATGACCACCTGGGCCTGGGATCAGGCGCAGAACGCCGACATCACCTTCGTCCATGCCGCAAGGCGCCCGTCCGACATCATCTTCCGCGAACGGCTGGAACAATTCGCCGCCCGCGTTCCGGGCGTCCAGCTGCGCTTCACCATCGAAGAGCCCGAACCATATATCACCTGGACAGGATATCAGGGCCGGTTGAACCAGTTGATGTTGGGCCTGATGGCCCCCGACTATCTTGAGCGCGAGGTCTTCTGCTGCGGTCCCGAACCCTTCATGCAAGCGGTGCGCGACATGCTGACCGCGCTTGGCTATGACATGGACCGCTATCATCAGGAAAGCTTCGGCGCGCCCATCGAAACCGAGGCCGAGGCACCGGTCATCGACGACGTCGCCCCGGACGAGGACGCCCGCGCGCAGGTCACCTTTGCCTCCAGTGGCGTCACGGCTGCCTGCGCGGAAACCGACACCGTGCTGGCGGTGGCCAAGCGGGCAGGGTTGAACATCCCCTCGGGCTGCACCTTCGGGCTGTGCGGGACCTGTAAGGTCCGCAAGACGGCGGGCGATGTGCATATGGTCCACAACGGCGGCATCAGCGACGACGACATCGCCGAGGGCTGGATCCTGGCCTGTTGTTCGAACCCGATGGGACGTGTCTCGGTCGAGGTCTAGGCGCCCGCGAATGTGAAGAGCAGACATCTGGACGCGGGCAGAACCCTGTGTCACCGAAGTGGCAGGACCTTTCGGGAACGGCCATATGGACGACCTCAAATCCGCGGGCGACCGGCTGCAGATCATTTATGACGGTGCCGATATCCGCGTCGTCATGCGCGGCGCGGAACGGTCCCGGATGCTGGTGGCGTTTTCCCATTGGGCCGCCCGCCCGCCGCACAAGCCCGTCCTGCCCACGATGGCCGCGGATTTCGGCATGGGCTATGCCTGTTTTCTGGCCAAGCGGAACCACTGGTGGCAGACCCGCGATTTTCCCGCCGCCTGCGCCGCCCTTGCGGAAAAGCTGACCCTGGATATTGCGCTGGAGGGTTTCGGTGCCTCGATGGGCGGGGCGGGGGCGATGCTGGCCGCGCAATATCTGCCGATGCAGCGCCTACTGGCAGCCGTGCCGCTGATCTATGTCGATCCGGCATGGGCCCCTTGGGAGACCCGTTTTCAGCAGGTGGTCGAGGATTGCCGTGTCATCCATCCCCTGGCGCCGGCACTGAATGCGGGAATGGTGCATCACGTGATCTACGACCCGTTCTTTGCCGCCGATACCGCGCATCTGCCGCAGGTTCGCGCGACGGGGCGCAACCTGATCCGCTGGCCGCTGCCCTTCGCCGGTCACACGCCGCTGCTGCACATGAAGGACAGTGGCAGGCTGCGCGATTTCTTCGATGCCTACTTCAGGCGGCAGGATTTTACGGCCGCGCGGGCCATCATCCGAAATTGCCGCAACGATCACGGCCAGATGGGGCTGGGCTGGCTGAAGATTCAGCGCGGACGTACGGATCCGCTGTCAGATGCAGGCTATCTGCGTGGACTGACGGCGATCGAGGCACGTTTCGGACCGAACGAAGCCCTGCTGGAGGCCAAGTTCGACGCCTGTCTGCAACTGCGCCAATACCAACAGGCCGATCAGATCATCACCCTGCTGGAGCGGGACTTTCTGGCGCAACGTCCGGCAAAGATCGCCCGCATGCGTCACCTGCTGGGCAGGGCGTGACGGCAAACGGGCGGCACCTTGCGATGCCGCCCGTCCCGTACCATTCCGATCGCGTGGCGATCAGATGAACTCGATATGCCCGGCCAGGTTCGACAGGTCGGTCATGTTCTGGAAGATGATCATGTCGCCATCGCCAAAGTCCAGCGCAGCCATGCCGTCGACCATCGTGCCGTACATGTCGATGACGTCTTCGGCGCTCATCGGGGCATCGAACAGCTTGTTGCTCAGCTGCAGGGTGTCGCTTGCGCCGCCGGTGGTGAAGTCGACGAAGGTGTCGCGTCCGCCGCCATCGTGGAAGACGAAGGTATCCGCGCCTGCACCGCCGGTCAGAATGTCGGCACCCGCGCCGCCGTCAAGGACGTCCTTGCCCTGACCGCCGTCCAGAATGTCGCCGCCGCCGCCGCCGTACAGCTTGTCGTTGCCTGCGCCGCCATCAAGACGGTCAGCTCCGTCGCCGCCGTACATCTTGTCGTTGCCTGCGCCGCCGAACAGCTTGTCGTTGCCCTGACCGCCGTACAACCAGTCATTGCCATTGCCGCCGTCGACAACGTCATTGCCGACGCCGCCGGACAGATTGTCGTTGCCGTCATTGCCGCGCACGGTGTCGTCGCCCGAACCGCCCGTGACAGTATCGCGGCCTTCGCCGCCCTCGACCAGATCGCCGCCCGGACCACCCGAGATGACGTCGTCGCCGGCGTCACCCTTCAGATGGTCGCTGCCGCCACCGCCCTGGATGACGTCATTGCCGTCGCCGCCCTTGATGGTATCGGCGCTGCCGGTGCCCGTCAGGTCGTCGTCGTTCGCAGTTCCAATAATCTCAGCCATGTCTTCCCCCATCGGAAAAAAAGAACTCTTTGAAAAGCCGGACCGACATGGACCGGCGTCCAGGGAACCCGCCCACATGGACGGGAGCATTATCGTCAGGTCAGAAATGAGATCGTTGGCGCAAGACCATCACATAAGCCGGACAAAATCTCTGCCGCAGCCCCAGACGGGTCCGTTGTAAACATTATCAATATTTCTGACTGTGTGCCGGCCCTCGGGTCGAACACCCTGACCGGAGCCCAAGGGGACCCGGTCTTGCAGGGAACAAGGTGAACAGCCTTGGGCCTCTGCATATAATATTACTAGTTAGTTAAAATTATAATGACAACGAAAAAGATGATTGCGGGACATTTAATTAAGTTGTTATTTAAATGCCCGACTATCCTTTAAGTTGTTTGAATGCGTATTCAATTAATATGTATCAATCCAGCAATTTGAATAAATAGTCGCCATAGCCTGTTTTCCCGAAAATCCGTGCGCGGACGGCCAAATCTTCGCGGGTGATCCAGCCCGATTCGAACGCGATCTCCTCGGGGCAGCCCGATTGCAGGCCTTGGCGGTTTTCCAGGGTCCGAACAAAGTTTCCGGCGTCCAGCAGGCTTTCGTGCGTGCCAGTATCCAGCCATGCAAAACCGCGGCCCATGCGGTCGACGCTCAGCTGTCCCTGATCCAGATAGGACTGCAGCAGCGAGGTGATCTCCAGCTCTCCGCGGGCCGAAGGGGTGACCTGCGCTGCGCGATCAGGCGCGGTCCCGTCCAGAAAATACAGCCCGGTGACCGCAAAGGAAGACGGCGCAACCTGCGGCTTTTCGATGATGGCTCGCACACCGCCCTGCGGATCGAAATCGATCACCCCATAGCGCTCGGGATCGCGCACGTGATAGCCGAAGACCGTCGCACCGGTCTTGCGCCGGTCCGCAGCCAGCAGCATCGGTGGCAGTCCATGCCCGAAGAAGATGTTGTCGCCCAGCACCATCGCCGAGGGTGCGCCGTCCAGAAAATCGGCCGCCAGCAGATAGGCCTGCGCCAGACCTTCGGGGCGGGGCTGCACGATATAGGTGAAGCGCAGCCCCCATTGTCCGCCATCCCCCAGCAGACGCTGGAACTGCGCCTGATCCTCGGGGGTGGTGATGATGGCGATGTCGCGGATGCCCGACAGCATCAGAACCGTGATCGGGTAATAGATCATCGGCTTGTCATAAAGCGGCAGCAGCTGCTTGGACACGGCCAGCGTGATCGGATAGAGACGCGTGCCGCTGCCTCCGGCCAGGATGATGCCCTTGCGGTCGGTCATATCTGTCTTTCACGATCAAGGATGCGGGCGACGGCCTGACGCCAGTCGGGACGCTCGATGCCGAAAGCCTGTTGTATGCGGTGACAATCCAGCCGCGAATTCAACGGGCGGCGGGCAGGGGTGGGATAATCGGATGTCGGGATCGGATCGACGCGACAGGCCAATCCCGCCTGCGCAAAGATGCTGGCCGCAAAGCCGGCCCATGACACGTCGGGCGCGCCCGACAGGTGAAAGATGCCAGTCTTGGTCGGATCGTCCCGCATGACGCCGGCCATCCGCAGCAGGGCTGCGGCGATATCGCTGGCCGGGGTTGGGCCACCGATCTGGTCATCGACGATTGCCAGACTGTCACGTTGGGCCCCCAAGGCCAGCATGGTCGTCAGGAAGTTCCGCCCATGCCGTGAAAACACCCATGACGTGCGCAGGATGGCCGACTGCCCGCCAGTTTCCATGACCGCATCTTCGCCAGCCAGCTTGGATGCACCATAGATATTTAATGGCCCGGTCGGGGCATCTTCGTCACGGGCTGCGCTGCCTTCGCCGGAAAAGACATAGTCCGATGACACATGCAGGAACGGGATCCCCCGCGCACGGCAGGCCATCGCCATGGCAGCCGGGGCATCGGCGTTGATCCGATGGGCCAGTTCCGGGTCGGATTCCGCCTGATCGACGGCGGTATAGGCAGCGGAGTTGATGACCGCTTGCGCCCCGCCGACGGCATCCGCGCAGGCCTGCGGGTCGGACAGATCGGCCTGATCGCGTCCAAGAAACCTCGCCTCGGGGGCCAAGCGGGCCAATTCGCGCGCCACCTGACCCGTGCGCCCAAAGACCAGCAGATCGCGCATCACACCGTCCCCAATCGCTGCCCGACGCCGTTCCGGTCCAGCAAAGGCAGCCACCAATCGCGGTTCTGCAGATACCATTCCACCGTCCGCCGCAGCCCCTGATCCAGCGTGACCGACGGACGCCAGCCAAGCTCGGACCGCATCCGCGTCGGATCGATCGCATAGCGCCGGTCGTGGCCGGGTCTGTCGGGCACGAAATGGATCAGTCTGGCATGCGGTGTACCACCGGGGTTCAAGGCATCCATATGCGCGCAGATCATCCGGACCAGGTCGATGTTACGAACCTCGGCCTCGCCTCCGATATTATAGCTGCGACCGGTGCGGCCCTTTTCCAGCACGGTCAGCAAAGCCTCGGCGTGATCCTCGACAAAAAGCCAGTCGCGGATGTTGCCGCCATCGCCATAAACCGGGATCGGGCGCCCTGCCAGCGCGTTCAGGATAACAACGGGGACCAGCTTTTCGGGGAAATGATAAGGCCCGTAATTGTTGGAACAATTGCTGAGAACGACGGGCAGGCCATAGGTTTCATGCCACGCCCGCACCAGATGATCCGAAGCCGCCTTGCTGGCGGAATAGGGGCTGCGCGGGTCATAGGCGGTGGTTTCGGTGAACTGCCCCGCCGGTCCCAGACTGCCGAAAACCTCATCGGTCGAGACATGGTGGAACCGGAACCCCTCCGGCCGCCCCGACGCCACCCAATAGGCACGCGCGGCCTGCAGCAGATTGAAACTGCCCATGATGTTGGTCTGCATGAAGGTGGCGGGACCGTCGATGGACCTGTCAACATGGCTTTCGGCGGCCAGATGCATCACCGCATCGGGCCGATGCTGCGCCAGAATGCGGTCCAGCGCATCGGGGTCACGGATGTCCGCCCGTTCGAAGACATAACCGGGATCGCTGGCAACCGAAGCGACATTTTCAAGGTTCGCAGCATAGGTCAGCGCATCCAGATTCACCACCTGATGCCCGCGCGCGATCGCCAGCCGCACCACGGCCGAGCCGATGAAGCCTGCGCCCCCTGTGACCAGCAGCTTCATGCCGCCTGCCAATCAAAGGGCGACTGCCAGTCGGCAAAGGACGGCGCAGCGCGATCCTTGTCGGACACGATAGGGTCGTCGATGCCCCAATCGATGCCAACCGAGTTCCATGCCACGGCACCGTCGCAGACGGGATCATAATGATCGGTGCATTTATAGACGACCTCGGTGTCATCCTGACGTGTCACGAAGCCATGCAGGAAGCCCGCCGGGATCCACAGCTGGCGCCCGTTCTCGAAACTCAGCTCTGCGCCGACCCATTGCCCCCAAGTTGGACTGCCCCGCCGCGCATCGACGGCCACGTCGAACAACGCGCCCCGCCCGCAGCGCACCAGCTTACCCTGCGCATGGGGCGGCGATTGATAATGCAGCCCGCGTAGCGTGCCCGCATGGCGCGACAGCGAATGATTGTCCTGAACGAATTCGGGCAGATGCAACCCCGCCGCGTCAAGACTGCGCCGGTTCCAGCTTTCGCTGAAGAAGCCGCGCGTATCGCCATGCCGCGCGGGCGTGATGATCACCACGCCCGGCAAGGCTGTCGTCTGGATCTGCATGATCACCTCTGGCCCGTCATGGGGATAGGGTTAGCGACCGCGACCACCTCCCGTCAATGACCGCCAGTCTGGGGTTCGTCGGGCGACGGGTCGGTGATGGTCGATGCGGGAACATGATCCACCAGCATCCAGTCCATCAACCGGCGCGAGACCTCCTCGCCAAGGGCCTTGTCCTTGCCCTCGACCTCGACCGGGATCGGCATGAAGTCCAGTTCGTCCAGAAGCGCGACGAAGCGTTCCATTGCAAGGCTGCCCTTGGTCGATTTGACGTTCTTGTGGGCCGACTTGAAGATCGCGCGTGCATCGTCACTGAACAGCGTCCAGACAAAGCCCGACATCACCTTGCGACGCAGGTCGGGCATCTGTGTCTCGGCGTCGCGCAGTGCTGTCACCGCCAGGGTCGGGACATCTTCCATGGTGGGTTCGCGCCCTTCGGCATGGACAGCCGCGGCGCGATCGCGGAACGCCTTGATCGCCAGATCCCAGAAGAAAGGCGCTTCCTCAAGATACTTGTTCAGCACATGCAAGCGCGAATTGGTGATGCGATTGTCGGCTACGGCCAATTGCAGGTGATCGCGGCACAGCGTCGGCTGCGGGTTCTTCAGCAACTCCTCCAATTCGGCGGCCAGCACGGGCTGGGGCACCTTGTCGGGATGGACAGGGATAGGTTCGCCCGGCGTCAGGTTGCGCAGCAGATGCGTCAGTTCGGACAGGTCTGGTTCGTCGCGGACAAGGAAATCATCGGGCATCGCGCGGCCCGCGATCAGCGATACGTAGCCGATGTGGGTCTGCAGACGTGGAACATGGCGGTTGCGTTGACGCGTGTCTTCCGACGCCCCGAAGGCACCGCTTTCGGAAAAATCGAAATAATGCGCGCCGGTCTTATGTGCCAGGATCGAGCCGACCGATTGATCGTGGCGGTGATCGCGGAACACCTCATGCGTGGGGCCGGTTTCATCCGGTTGATCGGTCAGGATGCGGGGGTCCTTGCAGTATTCCAGCCATTGTTCCAGAAAATCGAAGCTGGCCTGCGACGGCATGAACAGCAGCGGCCCCGCACAGATCTGCGCGGCCAGACGCTGTTCGTGGGTATCGGCGTCCATCAGCACAAAGGCATCACGCTTGGTGTAATGCCCTTGGATCTGCCAGTTCGAGATGAACCCGTGAATGAAGCGCTTGGGCGTCAGGGCGCACAGTTCGACCGCGGCGTGGGGGAAGGACGGGAACTGCTGGAAGCTGCCCGCGCCATATCGGCCCGCGTCGTTATAGATGACGATGTCGTCCGGCCCGACCTCGCGCAGTTTCTGCAAGATGATCCACGGTTTCCACAGCCAGTAGCCCGCCCCGCGTTCCTGTTCCAGAATGAAGCGGTTCTCGTCCCAGAAGGGCGTCTGCTTCAGGTCGTCCTCGGTCACGTGACGCGCACTGTCGAAGCCGACCTTCAGCGCCGAGGCGCAGTAATCATCGGCATTTCTGGCAAAGGGATCGACCCCGTTGGAATAGACCAGGAAATGCGCCTGACCGACCCTGCTGTAACCACGTCTCATAACTTACTCTCCTGACCGGGTGACAATCGGACCACCTGAGCCCTTACAACTTTGCCAGTTTCTTGTGCCGCCGCATATATTGCTTCTTGTCCGGATAGCGGGCCATCAGCCGTTCCAGAAAGGCGCGTGCTTCGTCAACCTGACCCGCCTGAACCAGCAGATCGGATTTCAGCATCACCAGCGGGGGGTGATCGTCCGCCCATTGCAGCGCCCAGTCAAGGATGGCCCCGGCCCCTTCGGTGTCGCCCAGCTGGGCCTTCATTTCGGCCAGCGCATGTTGACGGCGCCAGTTCAGCGGTGCCAGTGACAGACCGCGCTGCAGAATGCGGGCCGCATCTTCGATCCGTCCGGCATCCTGTGCGGCATCCGCCGCCAGGAAATAGACCGACGGGAATTGCAACTGCTCCTCGTCCACGATCCCTACCAGCAGATCCGCCGCGCCCGCCGCGTCGCCCGCGCGCCATTGGAACAGCCCCCGCATGGCACGAAAGATCGTCACGCCCGGGTCCAGCGCGATCGCCTGATCCATCGCGGCCAAAGCCTCGGGGTGGCGGTCCTGTTCGTGGCGCAATTCGGCCAGACGCTTATGGAACAGGGCAATCTCGGGCTTGGCCTCGATGGCACGCAGCATCAGGTCTTCGGCAAGGTCCAGATTGCCTTCGCGCAGGGCAATCATGCCGGTGAAGCTGTCGAAATGCGGCTTGATGCCCGTTGACCAGCTGCGCCGTTCCAGAATCCGCAGGATGGACCGGAAATGCCCGCGGAATTTGTAGTGGCTGCGCAGGTCCGACCGCGTGAAATCCGGCCATTCCCAGACCATCACCCGATTGGTGGGAATCATCTTGTCGAACGTCAGGATGCCCGCCTCGACCGGCGCGGTATAGAAATTGCGGATGTGATCGACAATGAATCGGTTCGGGAACAGCTGTTCGATATGGGTATCCGTGACCCAGAAATTGCCGTCGTGATAATCGCCCTGACTGCGCAAAAGGCCCGCAAGGGCGTTGATCTCGCCCTCGACCGGTTCGTGCCAGAACGCCGAGGTGATCTGCTCCATTGCCTCGGACTTACGGCCCAGCATCAGCAGGGCCAGCCCGTGATACAGCACGATCTGCGCATAGCTGCGCTGGAATGTGACAAAGCCCCGGTCCACGGCCGGGCGCAGATCGCAGATGGCCTGATACCGGCCATCGAAGAACATCTCACGGAAGGCCATGGCATAGATGAAGGCGATGTTCAGACCGTCCTCGATATGCTGGCGGGCCAGATCGACGAATTCCGCGCGGCGTCCGGTGCTGGTCAGATGTTCGCAGGCATAGACCAGATATTGGCCGATCTCGCCTTCGTTAGCGAACAACTGTGGTTGGTCCTTCAAGCGGCTGGCCAGCAAATCCAGCGCATCGTGACGGGCATCCGGAGTGATCTGGGATTCAACATCGCGGAAATCACCACCGCCGATAGTCTTGGCGGTCGAACTGAAGGCCGATGACGGCGGCGCCACGATCAGGTCCGACAACGCCATGGCGAACAGTTCCAGCGCATCGCGCTGCAGATCGGTCAGGGCGCTGGTGTCGGCGATCTTCGAGAATGTCAGCAGACCCGGGAACATGCCGGTATAGCGGTCCAGCACGCTTTGATTGTCGCTGAACAGGACGGTCCGGGCACCGCCACCTTCATCGTCAACGTCCAGATTGGCGCGAATATGCGCCTCGAAGAATTCGTCGGGGACGAATTTGTTCGGCCAGGCGCGGTTCATGGCCCGCAGGTCGCTGGTCAGATCGCCGCGCCGGATGTGATAGGCAACGGTCCGCCGCCCGTCATCACGCAGCTTGGCGCGCAAGTCCCGCAGGTGCCGGGCCAGAACCGGGTTCAGCGGCAGGCTGTCCACGACCTGCCGGAAGGTGCGGTTGACCTCGGCTTCATCCTCGAAGGGCATCTTCAGGACATCGAAGGGCGGGTCCAGCAGGACGTGCATGCCGCCGCGCAGGTTGTCCATGAACTGGTCGTGCGTTGCGCTTTGGATGACGGTGCCGATGGCCGTCGCATTGCGCTTCATGTCCTGATAGGTCGGCTTGTCGATGAAATGGTCGCGGACGAAATCCTTGTCGAACAGCTCGGTCCCGTCACCAAGCCCGTCGCTGTCGCGCCAATGGACCACGAAGGGCAGATCGAAGCTGCGTGCGAACCGCATGGTGTTCAGCAGCGCGATCAGCCGCCCCCCCATCCGGTCGGCACGAAAGGCGATCAGTTTGCCGTGCGCATCCGCCATCGCCATCAACCCGCGCGGTTTTCAAGAAACCATTGATAGGTTTCCGCGACACCGCGTTCCAGATCGACCTGCGGCTTCCACCCCATCGCCATCAGCTTGTCCGAGGACATCAGCTTGCGCATCGTGCCGTCAGGGCGCGTCAGGTCGTTTTCGATGCGACCTTGATATCCCGTCACACGGGCCACCAGCTGCGCCAGTTCGCCGATGGCGATATCGGTGCCGCTGCCGACGTTCAGATGCGACAGCATCGGATCGGTATGGACCTGATAGGTCTGGCGATCCATATCAAAGACGAACAGCGAGGCGCGCGCCATATCGTTGACATGCAGGAATTCGCGGCGCGGCGTGCCCGTGCCCCACATGACGACCTGATCCAGCCCATCGCGCGCGGCTTCGTGGAAACGGCGGATCAGGGCCGGCATGACATGGCTGTTTTCAGGATCGAAATTATCGCCCGGACCATAGAGGTTCGAGGGCATGACGGACCGGAAATCGGTACCATATTGCCTGTTGTAGCTTTCGCACAGCTTGATCCCCGCGATCTTGGCGATCGCATAGGGCTCGTTTGTCGGTTCCAGAATGCCGGTCAGCAGGGCGTCTTCGCGGATGGGCTGCGGCGCCTCGCGCGGATAGATGCAGCTAGAGCCCAGCTGCAGCAAGCGCGTCACCCCGGCGGCATAGGCCTCGTGGATGACATTGCATTCGATCATCAGGTTCTTGTGGATGAATTCGGCCGGATAGGTGTTGTTGGCATGGATGCCGCCGACCTTGGCCGCCGCAAGAATGACGGCATCAGGACGCGTTGACGCCATGAAGTCGCGCACCGCCGCCTGTTCGGTCAGATCCAGTTCGCCACTGGTGCGGGTGATCAGCTCCAGCGGTTCACCCGCGTCGCGCCGTGCCTGCAACTGGCGCAGGATGGCGCTGCCGACCATGCCGCGATGACCTGCCACGAAAATCCGTGTCATGTCGAACCTCAGCTTTCCTGATAGAGCGGGATGTCATAGCCATGCGTCTTCAACAGGGCATGACGACGGGCGGCCTTCAGATCTTCGGCCACCATCTCATGGCACATTTCCTGGGTGGTGATCTCGGGCGTCCAACCCAGTTTTTCGCGCGCCTTGGTGGGATCGCCCAACAGGGTCTCGACCTCGGTCGGGCGGAAATAGCGCGGATCGACCCGCACGATCACCTGACCGGCAGTGACGCCGGGGGCATCGTCACCCACGACGGAATCGACGATACCGACCTCGGCCTCGTTCTGGCCATCAAACCGCAGGGTGATGCCGACCTGCGCCGCCGACCATTCGATGAACTGGCGCACCGAATACTGAACGCCCGTCGCGATGACGAAATCTTCGGGTTCGTCCTGCTGCAGCATCATCCACTGCATCCGGACGTAATCCTTGGCGTGGCCCCAATCGCGCAGCGCATCCATGTTGCCCATGTAGAGGCAATCCTCCAACCCTTGGGCGATATTGGCGATGCCGCGGGTGATCTTGCGGGTCACGAAGGTCTCGCCGCGGCGGGGGGATTCGTGATTGAACAGGATGCCGTTGCAGGCATAGATCCCATAAGCCTCGCGATAGTTCACCGCGATCCAATAGGCGTACATCTTGGCCACCGCATAGGGCGAACGCGGATAGAAGGGCGTGGTTTCGCGCTGCGGGATTTCCTGCACCTTACCATAGAGTTCCGAGGTCGAGGCCTGATAGAACTTGGTCTTGTCTTCCAGCTTCAGAAACCGGATCGCCTCGAGGATGCGCAGGGTGCCAAGCGCATCGACGTTGGCGGTATATTCCGGGGTCTCGAAGCTGACGGCGACATGGGATTGGGCGCCGAGGTTGTAAACCTCGTCGGGGCGGACGGCCTCCATGATGCGCATGACCGAGGATGTGTCGCCCAGATCCCCATAGTGCAGGAACATCCGGGCATTTTCCGCATGCGGGTCCTGATAGATGTGGTCGATGCGCTGCGTGTTCAGCGACGATGACCGGCGCTTGATGCCATGGACTTCATAGCCCTTTTCCATCAACAGTTCCGCCAGATAGGAACCGTCCTGACCGGTGATCCCGGTGATAAGCGCCCGTTTTGTCATCGAAATACCCTCATTCGCACACACATACTCGTCATCGCGGACAAGGCTGCCCGTTCCTCCGGTTTACGTCACGTCCTGCCGGTTGTCCAAGGCCCAAGTGCACCGCTTTTGCACGATCCGCCATGTCGCCCGCATATCCTGGACAGATCATCAAACCACGACGGGGCGGTGACAACTTAAACGGCAGCAACTTGTCGCCATTGGGGCATGCGGGAAGTTCTGGGCGGGGGTCAGCCCAGAATCACCCGGTGTTCCGGCTGACCCTTGCCGCCCAGAGGCACGGCAAATGTGCAGCCATCATGGGGGCCGGGGGCGTCCAGACCCTGCGTGGCCGAGGTCGCAAACAGCGTGTCCAGCCCGACACCGCCGATGGCGGGGCATGAAACATGCGCTGCCGGCAGCATAACCGCGCGGTCGAAACGCCCCCTCGCGTCATAGCGCGCGACACGGCTTGCGCCCCATTGCGCCGACCACAGGCCGCCCTCGGCGTCCATCACCGCGCCATCAGGGTTCAGCCCTTCGGCCCGCAAGTCGATGAAGGGTTCGGGGTCGCCAAGCGGCCAGCCGTCCGCATCCAGCGCCACGCGCATAATCACGCCATTGGCCGTATCGGTGAAACAGGCTGCATCGCCCGAGGGCGCAAAGCAGATGGCATTGGTGATGGTGATATCGGTGAACAGCTGGCGCAGCTGGCCCCGGTAAAAGCGCCAGATGGACCCCGCGCCCTTTTCGGCATTCAGCCCCATCGTCCCGATCCAGAAGCCACCCTGAGGATCGGCCCGCCCGTCGTTGGAACGGGTGAGGGGGTTGTCGGCCTCCAAATCCGTCAAGGTGCTGCGGCTGCCGTCGCGCAGGTCGAACAGCATCAGCGCCCGCGACGACGCCACGATCAGCCGGTCCGCATCCACGATTCCCGCCGCCGAGACATGATCGTCGAAATCCCAATGCTGGCGCATGCCGCCTACGGGTTTGATATACATGCGTTTGGACAGGATATCGAACCACACCAGCGCATTGCGGTCTGAATGCCACAGCGCGCCTTCGCCCAAGGTACAGGGGGTGTCGTCGAAGATCATGCCGCGATCCCGTCCCATGCCGCGACCATGGCGCGGGCCTTGGCCGTCACTGCCGCCGCATCATCGCCCGGCTTGTACAGCGACGATCCGATGCCAAAGCCCGCGGCGCCCGCCTGACGCCATTCGCCCATGTTGTCCGCAGAAACGCCGCCGACGGCCCACATCGCGGTGCCTGCAGGAAGGATCGCCCGCATCGCGCGCAGCCCTTTGGGGCCGATCAATTCGCCCGGAAACAGCTTCAACCCCGAGGCGCCGGCGTTCAACGCCACGAAAGCCTCGGACGGGGTCATGATGCCCGGAAAGCTGTCCATGCCTGCCGCCCGCGTGGCCCGGATGACATCCGCGTCGCAATTGGGCGACAGCACCATCCGCCCGCCCGCATCGGACACCGACTGCACCTGCGCAGGCGTCAGC
The DNA here is from genome assembly GCF_042466435.1 of Paracoccus sp. R86501. Classification (NCBI taxonomy): domain Bacteria; kingdom Pseudomonadati; phylum Pseudomonadota; class Alphaproteobacteria; order Rhodobacterales; family Paracoccaceae; genus Paracoccus; species Paracoccus sp. R86501. The sequence goes on along the minus strand of NZ_JAXHPZ010000002.1, from coordinate 62,468 downwards.
ACCGTGCCCGCACCGATGGTCGCAAGCCCGCCGAAATCGCGCGCCAGAATGGCGATGCTGTCCAGCGGGTCGGGGGAATTCAGCGGCACCTCGATGCGGGTGATGCCCGCCTCGATCAGGGCATTGGCGATGGCGGGGGCTTCGGGCGGGGTCAGGCCACGCAGGATGGCGATCAGAGGGCGGGACATGGCGGGGCCTTTCGGTCAGGTTGTCTTGAAGTGCTGATATGCGGCGGCAAGACCGGCAAGGGTCGCGTCCTCGACCGACATCATGGCGGCTGGCACGCCCTGCGCCCTCAGCGCCTGTTCATAGAGCGAGGACAGCGCAGGCGCGCCGATGATGGTCACATCGCAGCCCAGCCACCAAGGCTTGGCTGCGGCCAGTTCCCATCCGATCAGCGTGCCCGACAGGCGACCGCGCGCGACCGCAGGCTCCAACCCATGCAGCAGCAATTCCGCGCGCAGCTGGAACAGACCGCCATAGCCACGCTCGGGGCGCGCCATCGCGTCGGACAGGGCGGTCATGAAGGCATCGTGGTCGCAGTCATCGCCGCCGACCGAATGGCGCAGCACCGATTGGTCGGCGATCAGGGCAAACAGTTCGCCCGTCATCAGGCTTTTGAAATTGCAGATCTCGCCTGCCGAGATGCGGACCCATTTCGTATGGGTGCCGGGCAGGCAGGCGATGCCGTCGAAATCGGGAGTCATGGCCAGCAGACCGGCGATCTGGGTTTCCTCGCCGCGCATCACGTCGGCGGGGTTGTCCTGCCGGATGCCGCAGACGATGCGCACGGGGCGGCCGCCCGGATCGCCGGGGACGGCGACCATGCGGGGCGTGGCCGCGCAGGGGACGGGGGCATAGGGTGCCTCGACCCAGCCCTGGCGCGATCCGACCATGCCGCTGGCGATGACGGGCACGGCGGGCCAGCCTGCGGTCGCCTCGGCCAGCGCGGGGCCAAAGTCATCGGGTGCCAGCACGCCCATTCCCTTGTCCAAGCTATGTCGTTCCACCACCTTGCGGCCCGACATGGCCCAGAGGCGCAGATTCGTCGTGCCCCAATCGGCGGCGATCCAGTCTATATCGGCAGTCACAGTCGCATTCCTTCAATAACGGCGACGGTCTGCGGGAAGGCAGGCGGCAGGGCAACCCCCTGCGCCATCAGCGCCGCGCCGGTCAGCGTCACCTCCCCACGGCTGATGGCCGTATGGGACGTATGGTGCCCAAGCGGCTTTTCGATCATCCGCAGCCGGTAGCGCGCCGTTGGGTCAAGCCCCGTCAGGCGCAGCGCAGGCGGCTGGACGGCGACGGGGCTTTCCAAGGTCGCCGCAAAGATCACCAGCCGCGACCCATCCGCCGCCATCTGCATCTCGGCCAACGCGCCATCGGGACGGTCCAGCCGCCAGATGTCGCCCGCCAGCATCCAGTCGCGGTTGGCCTTCCACCACGTCGTGACGCGGGTCAGGGTTTCGGCCTCGGGCTCGGTCAATTCGCGCGGGTCCATCTCGAAACCCAGATGGCGTTGGGCGGCGGTCCAGGCGCGCAGCGCCATCGGCAGCACCCTTCCCGAGGTGTGGCAGTCGCGCGGCCCCACGTGGCTGCCGGTGGCCACCGCTGGCAGGAAGGCCGCCGCCTGATGCTGGATGCGCAGACGTTCCAGCGCATCGTTGCTGTCGGACAGCCAGACGCGCGGACAGCGGGTCAGAATGCCCGCATCGATACGCCCGCCGCCCGAGGCGCAGCTCTCGATCTCGACCGCCGGATGGGCCGCGCGCAAACGGTCCAGCAGGTCATAGACGCCGCGCGTCTGACCCGCATCGGGGAAGGGCGTCAGGCGGTTGTGGTCCCATTTGACGTAATCGATGTCCCAATCGCGCAGGATCGCGTCCAGCCGCGTGAACAGATGGTCGCGCACATCCGTCCGCGTCATGTCCAGATGCAGCTGGTTGCGGCCCCTGATCTGGTCGGCAGGACCCAGCACCCAATCGGGATGGGCGCGGAACAGGTCGCTGTCCTCGTTGATCATCTCGGGCTCGACCCACAGACCAAAGCGCATGCCCAGTTCCTGCACGCGGTCGATCAGCGGCTGGAAGCCATGCGGATGCTTGCGCGGGTCGATTTGCCAGTCGCCAAGCGAGGTGGTGTCATCGTCGCGCCGCCCGAACCAGCCATCGTCCAGTACGAAACGCTCGGCCCCAAGGGCCGCTGCGCGGGCGGCGATTTCGGACAGTTCCTCGGCATAGTGGCGGAAATAGATCGCCTCCCACCCGTTGTAATGGACGGGGCGGGGTTGGCGTGCATGGGGCAGTCGGTCGCGGATGGCACGCTGGAAGGGAATGGATACGCTGTTCAGACCGGCATCGCCGCGCGCCAGCAGCATCTCGGCGCTGTCGAAACGGGTGGCGGCGGCGCGTTCGGACCCCGAGGCGTGGCCCAGCTGGATCTGCCGGCGACCCTCGGGCAACGCCTCGACCACCATGCGGTGACCGCCGGACCAGCCGTAGTGCAGGGCCATCACCTCGCCGCGCATATGGGTTGTGCCAGCGGTTGCCAGCCACAGATGTGGCGGGTTTTCATGCCCCGACCGGCCGGTGCGGGCATCGCGGATACGTCCGCCGTGGTCCAGATCGCTGGTCACGGGCTGGAATTCGCGCGTCCACCGTCCGGCCAATTCGGTCAGCTGATCCATATGCGGCGGAACGGGCAGGGCTGCGGCGGCCATCCAATGCAGACGGATGGGGCGATCGGCGGTCAGGCTGGCGGTTATGGCGACCAGACCGTGCGGTTGCGGTCGGATGCGGTGGGTCAGTGTCAGGCCGTCGGCGGCGTGAACCAGCGTCAGGCCATCATCCTGATCGGCGGATTGCAGCGCCCATGCCGGTTCCAAGGGGGTGCCGTCAGTGTCATAGGCGACCAGCCCCGGCTGACCCGGGAAACTGCGCCGTGCCTCGGGCAGCAGGGACAAGGGCGGCAGCTGGTCCAGCATCCCGCCGGTGATGCCGCCTGTGCCAGCCGCGACCAGATCGGCCAGACCCTGATCGGCGGGCAGGGGCGCACCCCAATAATGGCAGCATGCCATCCCACCATCGCTGCCCAGAACCAATGTCTGGGCGTTGGTGTCGATGCGCCAGAACCTCATTTCACCGCGCCCAAGGTGAGACCGGCGATGAAGTGCCGCTGCATCAGGAAGAACATCAGGACCGGAGGCATCGCCGCCAGAATCGACCCCGCAGACACCAGATGCCATGCCGCGACCCATTGGCCGTTCAGGCTGTTCAGGCCCGCCGTGATGGGCTGCGTTTCAGCTCCGGTGGTCAGCACCATCGCCCAGAAATAATCGTTCCAGATGAAGGTGAAGACCAGCACCGACAGCGCCGCGATGGCCGGGCGGACCAGCGGCAGAACGATATGCCAGAAGATCTGCCATTCGTTCACGCCCTCGACACGGGCCGCCTCGATCAATTCGCGCGGCAGGGCCTTGATGAAGTTGCGCATGAACAGCGTGCAGAACCCCGTCTGGAAGGCGATGTGGAACAGCGCCAGACCGGTGACGGTGTTATAAAGGCCCATGTTCACCGTCAGGTCGCGCACCGGCACCATCAGGATCTGGAAGGGCACGAAATTGCCCGCCACGAACATGAAGAACACCACCAGCGACAGCCGGAACTTATAGACGGCCAGCGCATAGCCTGTCAGGCAGGACAGCCCGACCGCGCCGATCACCGTGGGGATGGTGATGCGGAAACTGTTCAGCAGGTATTGCGCGATGGGTGAATTGCGGAAGACATCGATGTAATTTTCATACGCAATCCGCGATGGCATGCCGAAGTAGTTGCCCGCCGCCAGATCGCCGGATGGCCGCAGCGATGTCAGCGCCACCCCCAGCAAGGGCAGCAGCCACAGGATCAGCATGATCGGCAGCGCGATCTTGTAGCCGCGCTGGAAGCCGGGGGACATGGTTTGGATGGGACGCGGGAACATTGGATTACAGCCCTCTCTCGTCGCGCCACATCTTCCAGATGAAGCCCGTAATGAAGATCATCATGATGGCGAACAGCACCACGGCGATGGCCGCGCCATAGCCCATGCGATAGCCGTATTCCGACAGCGCCTGTTCATACATGTAATAGGACAGCACGCGGCTGGACCCGAACGGCCCGCCCGAAGTCATGATGCTGACCAGATCGAAACTGCGCAGCGCACCGATGACGGTGACGACCACGGCAATGAAGGTCGCGGGACGCAATTGCGGGATGACCACATGCCACAGCATCCGCCAGCCCTTGGCACCGTCAAGACGCGCGGCCTCGATCTGGTCGGGGGCGACGGCGTTCAGACCGGTCAAATACAGGATCATGCAATAGGCGATCTGCGGCCAGAGGCCAGCCGCAATGATGCCATAGGTCACGTAACGCTCGTCCGCCAGAATGGCGACACCGGTTCCGGTGATCCATTCGATCAGCACATAGAACAGCCCGAAGCCCGGGGCATAGAACCACGAAAAGATCAGGCCGACGACGACCTGACTGATTACGAAGGGGAAGAAGAACAGCGATTTGTAGATGCGGATGCCCCGGACCGTCTGGTTCAGGAACAGCGCGATCAGCAACCCAAGCGGCACCGCCAGCAGATAGAGCGCCAGCCAGAGGACGTTGTTCTTCAGGCTGGTATAGAAAGCGTCGTCCCACCACAGCTCGGAATAATTGGCCAGACCGATCCAGCGCATCGGCCCCAAGCCGTCCCAATCGTGGAAGGAAACCCAGACCGACTGGAAGATCGGGATCAGCACATAGACGGCGAACATGAGCATGCCCGGTGCGAGGAAAAGCCATGGGGTCAGGCTGTTCCGGCGGCGGGCGCGCGCCTTGGGCGGATGGATGTCGGGAAGGGCGGTCATGCGGGACCTCCGGGCACTGGCGGGAAACGGGGGGCAGCGGGGAACACGGGGGCGGGCCGGCCCGCCCCCGTGCGGATGGCTTACTGGGCGTTGCGTTGACGCATGCGCTCCAGCCGCTCAAGGATAGTGTCCAGACGTTCGGGACGAACCATGAATTCCTGGAAGCCCTCCATGCCCGCCTTGGCCATCTCGGGGGATGCGTCGCGGTCGAAGAACTGCGCGATGCCGCCTTCGGCCGTTGACAGCAGCTCGAACCCGGCCTGCAGATAGGGATCGTCGCCCACGGTGCTGTCGGCGTTGATCGGCAGCTGGCCAAGCGTCTCGTTCATCTTGGTCTGCACATCGGCGCGGGCCAGGAAGGCAAGGAACAGCTTGGCGTCTTCGGGGTTCTTGGCACCGGCCGGAATGTGGATCGTATCGGTCGGGGCCTCTTCGGCGCGCGGGATATCCGCGTTGATCGTCGGGAACTGGATGAAGCCAAGGTTGTCATTGGTCATCCCGCCGTCCTTGAAGGTCGCAGCGGCAAAATTGCCCATGACGTAATTGGCGGCCTTGCCCTGCACGACATTCGACACGGCATCCTGCCAGTCGATCGCGGCGTGGTTCTTGGAGGTATAGGGCAGCAGCTTTTCCCATTCGGCGAAGACCGCCTTGACCTTGTCGTCGGTCCAAGGGATCTCACCGCGCGTCAGCTGCATGTGCCAGTCATAACCGTTGGTGCGCAAAGACAGGTAATCGAAGATCCCCGCGATGGGCCACAGCGCCTTGGAGCCGGTGGTGACGCAGTCGATACCGGCCTCTTGGAACTTCGCGCAATTGGCCAGAAATTCTTCCCAGTTGTCAGTGGGTTCGACGCCGACCTGTTCGTAGACGTCCTTGTTATAATAGATGCCCCACTGGTAATAGGTATAGGGGATGCCCCACTGCTTACCGTCGATGGTCATCGCGGATGCAGCCGAATGCAGGCTTTCATTCAGGCCGTTTTCTTCCCAGACATCCGAGACATCCAGAAACTGGTTCGCCGCAACGAAGGGCGCCATGCGGTTGCCTGCATACCAGTTGGCCAGATCAGGCGCATCGGCGGTCAGGAAGTTCCGGATCGCGGTCTTGTATCCTTCGTGGTCGAAGACGTTCACCTTGACGGTGATGTCGGGATACTCGGCCTCGAAATCCGCGATCAGCTGTTCGAATGCAGCTTTGGGCGCGGGGTCTGATGCGTCGGTGTTCATCACCAACTCGCGGGCCTGTGCAAAAGCGGGTGCCGTGGTGGCCAGCAGTGCGGCCAGCAGCAGCCCTCGTTTCGTATGGACCATGGTCTCCTCCCCATTAGGTTCCAAATAGTGAAACTCAGTTTTGAATATTGAAACTATGCTGCGAATTGATTAGCCTTGTCAACAACGGCAATGCTGCGGAGAGGAGGCCATGGCATGACGACCCCGCAACGCGACACGTCCGACGGCACCGTGGGCCGCACCTTGGCCGTGCTGGATCTGGTGGCCGAATTCGGACGCCCCGTCCGCTTTGCCGAGATCATGCTGAAGGCCGGTTTGCCCAAGGCGACACTGTACCGTTTCCTGCAGACGCTGGCCCGGCAGGACATGCTGGCCTTTGACGACACCCGCCAGACCTATGCCCCCGGCATGCGTCTGGTGCGGCTGGCGCATTCGGCCTGGGCGCAATCAAGTCTGGCACCTATCGCACAGGACGTCATGGACCGGCTGGCCCGCGATCTGGGGCAGACGGTGCATCTGGCCCAACTGGACAATGGCGCGGTTCTTTATGTTGACAAGCGCAATGCCCGCCAGCCAGTCGAGATGTTCGCCCAATCCGGCAAGGTCGGCCCCGCCTATTGCACCGGCGTCGGCAAGGCGATGCTGGCGCATCTGCCCGAAGACCGGCTGGCGCAGGCGATCTCGCGCCAGTCGTTCCATGCCCATACCGACCGCACCCTGACCACGCCTGATGCGCTGCGCGACGAACTGGCCCGCATCCGCGACCGGGGCTACGCGCTTGACGATGAGGAGCATGAGATCGGCATCGCCTGCATCGCCGCCCCCATTCTGTCGGGCAATGGCCGCGTCATCGGCGCCATCTCGGTCACCACCACCACCGACACCACCAGCCGCGACCAGCTGTTGGCGATGTCCGGCCCCGTGAAAGAAGCCGCGGCGCAGATCGCCGCAGCCGCCGATACATGGCGGTTCCCCGAACACAAGCAAGCATGAGGTTGCCATGTCCGGCGTCCAGTTGACCCGCGTCACCAAGGATTTCGGCCCCGTCCGGGTCATCCACGGCGTCGATCTTGATATCCGGCAGGGCGAGTTCTGCGTCTTTGTCGGCCCTTCGGGCTGCGGCAAATCCACGCTTTTGCGGATGATCGCCGGGCTTGAGGAAACCACCGACGGGCAGGTTCACATCGAGGGCGATGACGTCACCCATGCCGAACCCGCCGATCGGGGCGTCGCGATGGTGTTCCAGACCTATGCGCTTTATCCCCACATGACGGTCGCGCAGAACATGGGCTTCGGCCTGAAGATGAACCGCCACCCCAAGGCGGAAATCGCTGCCAAGGTGACTGAGGCGTCGCGCATCCTGAAGCTGGACCCGCTGCTGGATCGCAAACCCGCGGCCCTTTCGGGCGGTCAGCGCCAGCGCGTGGCCATCGGTCGGGCCATCGTGCGCGGTCCCAAGGTCTTTCTGTTCGATGAACCGCTGTCGAACCTGGACGCCGAACTGCGCGTGGAAATGCGCGCCGAGATCGCCCGCCTGCACCGCGAGATCAAGGCGACGATGATCTATGTGACCCATGATCAGGTCGAGGCGATGACCATGGCCGACAAGATCGTCGTCCTGCGTGCGGGCCGGATCGAACAGGTCGGCACGCCGATGGACCTGTACGACGACCCCGACAACCGCTTTGTTGCGGGCTTCATCGGCAGTCCGGCGATGAATTTCGTGGCGGGGCAGGTGCAGGGCGGTCAGGTCGTTACCCCCGCCTTCGATACGCCGCTGGACCGCCAGTCCCCCAACCTGATGGACGGTCGCAAGGTCGAGATCGGTCTGCGCCCCGACACGCTGCAACTGACCGATCACGGCAATTTCCGTGTCGATCTGGCCGAGAATCTGGGCGGCGTCACCTATGCCCATCTGACGGCGCCCTCGGGTGAAAAGCTGGTGGTCCAGACCACGCGCCGGCTTGATCCGGCGGGCGGCGGCATGGTCGGCGTGACGCTGGACCCCGCGCAGGCGTATTTCTTCGACGCCGAAACCGGAATGCGCCTGAGATGAGCGATATCGACCTTGCCCTGGTGGGTCTGGGCACCATCGCCCGCGCCCAGCATCTGCCCGCCATCGCCGCGACATCGGGCATGACCCTGACCGCCATCGCCAGCCGCAACGCGCGGCTGGACGGGGTGGCGAATTTCACCGACATCCAGACGCTGCTGGACGAATTGCACGACGTTCAGGCGGTCTCGCTCTGCACGCCGCCGCAGGGGCGGTTCGAACAGGCCATGGCGGTGCTGCGTGCCGATTGCCACCTGATGTTGGAAAAACCCCCTGGCGCCACCCTGTCGGAACTGGAACTGCTGGCCGCCGAAGCGCAATCCCGCAGCCTGACCATCTTCGCCACATGGCACTCGCGCGAAGCCGCCGCCGTCGATCAGGCGCGCGACTGGCTGGCCGATCGCGCCATCCACGCCACCCATATCGACTGGTGCGAGGATGTCCGCAAATGGCATCCCGGTCAGGACTGGATCTGGCAGCCGGGCGGGCTTGGCGTCTTCGATCCGGGCATCAACGCGCTGTCGATCCTGACTGCCGTCCTGCCCGATCCGGTGCGCCTGACCGGTGCTGATCTGCATATCCCCGAAAACCGCCAGACCCCCATCGCCGCCGAGTTGACAATGGATGCGGGCCACCCGGTGACCGCCCGTCTGGACTGGTGCCAGAAAGGTGCCGATCTGTGGCAGATCCGTTTTGAAACCGACGCCGGTACAGCGCTTCTGGATCAGGGCGGCGCCCGTTTCACCGTCGATGGCAAAACCATCGCACAGGGCGAGAACTCCGAATACGCCCGCCTTTACGCCCGCTTCCGTGACCTGATCGCCACCGGCGACAGCGATCTGGACCTGTCGCCCCTGCGCCTTGTCGCGGATGCCTTTCTGACCGGCCGCCACCACGCGGCCCCTGCATTTCAGGACTGAGACCTCATGAAGATCACCCAAGTCGAAACCTTCATCGTTCCTCCGCGCTGGTGCTTCGTGAAGATCAGCACCGACGAAGGCATCAGCGGATGGGGCGAACCGGTCCTTGAAGGCCGCGCCGCCACCGTCGCCACCTGTGTCGAGGAACTGTCCGATTACCTGATCGGTCGCGACCCCGGGCTGATCCAGGACCACTGGACGGTCATGTATCGCGCCGGCTTCTATCGTGGAGGTGGCATTCATATGTCGGCCATCGCGGGCATCGATCAGGCGCTGTGGGACATCAAGGGCAAGGCGCTTGGCGTTCCGGTCCACAGCCTTCTGGGCGGCCAACTGCGCGACCGCATCCGCGTCTACAGCTGGATCGGCGGCGACCGTCCGGGCGACACGGCCCGAATGGCGCGCGACTGCGGCGACCGTGGCTTCACCGCAGTCAAGATGAACGGGACCGAGGAGATGCAGTTCGTCGACAGCCACGCCAAGGTCGATCAGGTGTTGGCCCGCGTACAGGCCATCCGCGAAGAGATGGGCCCCGATTTCGGCATCGGCATCGACTTCCACGGTCGCGTGCATCGCCCCATGGCCAAGGTGCTGGCCAAGGAGCTGGAACCCTTCCGCCTGATGTTCATCGAGGAGCCGGTCCTGTCCGAACACGCCGAGGCGCTGCGCGAGATCGCCAACCATTGCTCGACCCCCATCGCGCTTGGCGAACGGCTTTACACGCGGTGGGACTTCAAGGCGATCCTGCAGAACGGCTTTGCCGACATCATCCAGCCTGACCCCAGCCATTCGGGCGGCATCACCGAAACCTATCGCATCGCGGCCATGGCCGAGTCCTATGACGTGGCGCTGGCACTGCACTGCCCGCTTGGTCCCATTGCGCTGGCGGCGAACCTGCAACTGGATGCCGTCTGCTATAACGCGTTCATCCAGGAACAATCGCTTGGCATCCATTACAACCAGGGCAGCGATCTGCTGGATTATCTGGTCGATCCGACCGTGTTCAAATACGAAAACGGCTTCGTTGCCATCCCGCAAGGTCCCGGCCTTGGCATCGAGGTTGATGAGGCCAAGGTCCGCCAGATGGCCTCTGAGGGCCATCGCTGGCGCAACCCCGTCTGGCGCCATGCCGACGGCAGCTTTGCAGAGTGGTGATCATGCGACAGGTTCTGAAACTCAACGACGGCTGGATCTTCTCGGACGGCTTCGACGAAGGCCATATCGGTGCCGCGCGCGAGGGCGAAACTGTCACCTTGCCGCATAATGCCGTCGATCTGCCATTAAGCTATTTCGACGAGACCAGCTATCAGCGGCCCTTCACCTATCAGCGCCACCTGACGTGGGATGATGCTTGGGCGGGCAAGCGGGTGCAGCTGCAGTTCGACGGCGCAATGGCCGACAGCGTGGTCTGGGTGAACGGTACGCAGGTCGTGGCGCATGCCGATGGCTATACGCCCTTCTGGGCCGATCTAACCGACCACCTGCGCCCCGGCGACAACCTGATCACGGTGCGCGTGGACGGGTCGGAAAACCCCTCAATCCCGCCCTTCGGCGCGCAAATCGACTATCTGACCTATGCGGGCATTTATCGCGACGTCTGGCTGCGGGTGCTGCCGGAACGCTATCTGGTCAATGCGCGGGTGCTGACGCCCGATGCGCTGGCCGATGCCAAGACCGTGGTGATCCGCCCCGAAACCACCGCGCCGGGTCCGGTGCGCGCGCGGCTGCTGGACGGCGACCGAGAGATTGCCGCCACCGAGGGCGAGGTTGAATTGACCCTGTCGGGCCTGACCGGCCTGCGCCTGTGGACAATGGAAGATCCGGCGCTCTACACGGTCGAACTGAGCCTGCCCGACAGCGGCGATGTCACCACCCATCGCTTTGGTTTCCGCACCGCCGAATGGACGCCCGAAGGCTTTCTGCTGAACGGCCAGCCGGTCAAGCTGCGCGGGCTGAACCGCCATCAGAGCTTCCCCCATGCGGGCTATGCCGCAGGTCGCCACGCGCAGGAACGCGACGCCGAGATCCTGAAGCGGGATCTGGGCTGCAACATGGTCCGCACCTCGCATTATCCGCAAAGCCCGTGGTTCCTTGACCGCTGCGACGAGCTTGGCCTGTTGGTCTTCGAGGAAATTCCCGGCTGGCAGCATATCGGCGACAAGGCGTGGCAGGATCGCAGCGTGGAAAACGTCCGCGCCATGATCCGTCGCGACTGGAACCATCCCAGCATCGTCATCTGGGGCGTGCGCATCAACGAAAGCCCCGACGATCACGACTTCTATGTCCGCACCAACGCCGCGGCGCGGGAACTGGACCCAACGCGGGCCACCGGTGGCGTCCGCTGCATTCCCGACAGCGAACTGCTGGAAGACGTCTATACGATGAACGACTTCATCCTGGACGAATCCGAGCTGCCGTTGATCCAGCGTCCGCGCACGCCCCTGCGCCCGCGCGAGGAGGTGACGGGCCTGAAGACGCCCGTTCCCTATCTGGTGACGGAATACAACGGCCACATGTTCCCCACCAAGGCGCAGGACCCCGAGCCACGCCAGATCGAGCACGTCCTGCGGCATCTGGACGTGCTGAACGCAGCGCACGGCGATCCGCAGGTGTCGGGTTCGATCGGATGGTGCATGTTCGATTACAATACCCACAAGGACTTCGGTGCAGGCGACCGCATCTGCCACCACGGCGTCATGGACATCTGGCGAGAGCCCAAGTTCGCCGCCTATGCCTATGGCAGCCAGAAACCGCCATCCGAGGGCGTGGTGATGCAACCGGTTACCTTCTGGGCGCGCGGCGAACGCAACATTGGCGGCGTCCTGCCCCTGATTGTGCTGACCAACTGCGATGAGGTCGAGTTCGAATGCGCGGGCGTCACCCGCCGCGTCGGTCCGGACCGCGAGCGCTTTCCGCATCTGCCCCATCCGCCCGTCATCATCGACCACCGCCACATTAGTGCAGCAGAGCTGGGCGAATGGGGCATGAGCTGGCATCCGGGCAGCATCACCGGATATCTGGACGGCAAGCCGGTCGCCCGGCGGGACTTCGTGGCCGATCCGCTGCCGACCAGGTTGCAGATCGATCCGGACATGGACCGTGTGCCAGCCGATCCCGACATCGACCTGCGGGTCATGCTGCGGGCGCTGGATCAGGTGGGTAACCGCTTGCCCTTCCTTGACGGGGCGGTGCAAGTTCAGGTCGAAGGTCCGGCCAAGTTGATCGGACCTTCGCTGCGGATGCTGCAGGGGGGGACGACGGGCATGTGGCTGCGTCTGACGGGACAGGCAGGGCCGGTGACCATCACCGCGCGTCTGGATCAGTTCCCAACGGCGACGGCCACGATCAGCGTCGGCTAGGCCTTGGCCAGCTTGCCCTCGACCCGGCGGAAGGCGGCCTGTAATTCGCGGCTGAATTCGCCGGGCTCGAACCGGCGGAGTCCCGAATGGGCGGCACAAAGGTGGCGCAGGTCATGGCACTGCGTCGCCAGTTCCTGGATCCATGTGCGCAGGTCGTCCAACGCATGGGGTTCGGGCTTTATCGCCTTCGACATGGTCGGATGCAGGAAGACCCGTTGTTTCGGGAAAAAGCGCTTCAGCAAACGCGGCACCGGCAGCAGGTTGATCGTGTCATCGACATGCAACGTGCGGCTGGCCATGTGCCACGCCAGCAGCGATCCGGCATGCACCTTGTCGTTGCCGTCTATATATTCGATCCCCTTCGGCATCGAAAATTGCAGGTCATCGGCAAACATGGCCGCGACCTCGGCGGATTCGACGGGCTGGGGCTGCCAGTCCAGCTTGGGGTGCTTTTCCCAATGGCGGCGCGACCCATAGAGCTTGGCGTCGGGGAAATCCTGCGCGATCCCGGCGCAATGCAGGGTGTGATGCGGGTGCAGGTTCAACACGGCCCGCACGGCGCGCCCCTGATCGGTCAGCTGCATCACACGGTCACGGATCTTGCCCGTCAACGGATAGCTGTCCAGCATGGCAAAGCTGCCGTCCGACAGGCGCACCAAGCCTGCTTGCGTGCCGACATTCAGCACGCCGCCCAGCATCAGATCGCCGCGGATGGTCCAGAAGCCCTGTCCCAGATCATGGATCGCCTCGGTCATGGTCGTCCTTTCGGTTTATGCGCCCGGCGGGCAGGCGCTGTCCTGATTGGCAGGCTGGTTCTGACCTGCCTGGGCGCAGATGTCGCGTAGGGCGGGCTTCATGCCCTCCTCAAGCGTCGGGTGATAGAAGGGCAGGGACAGCAGATCCATGGCGGTCAGACCGCGCTCGATGGCCCAGACCAGCAGATGCGACAGATGCTCGGCCCCCGGCGCACAGAATTCGGCCCCCAGCAGGCGGCCTTGCGGGTCGGCATGCACCACCATGCAACCCATGGCGCGGGCCTCGGCACGGGCACGCCCCTGATTGGAATAATCCGCCCGCCCGATCAGCGCGCCCGACGGAGCGATCCCGACCGAAGCATGCGGCGGATCAGTGAAGATCATCGAGAATGCCGTCTTGCGCTGATCCGGCGTCACCACCGGATATTGCGCGGCGTTGCTGCCTGCGATCGCGCCTTCGTCGGATGCTTCGTGCAGCAAGGGCACATCGGCATTCGCATCCCCGGCCATGAAGACCGGTGCATCGCCACATTGCAGCGTCTGTCGATTGAACAGCGGGGTGCCGTGATCATCCAAGGCCAACCCCGATTGATCCAACCCCAGCCCGTCCAGATTTGGCGGACGCCCCACCGCGATCAGCACATGCGAGAAGACCGCCTGGCCGCTGTCGTCGCCCGACCATTCGACGATGACGCCCCCATCCACGGGCCGGGCCGAGGTGTCGCAACCAAAGCGCAGGGTCATGTCGTCTTCGACCGCCTGCTGCAAAGCCTTTGCGACCTGCGGATCGCGGGCCTTGCCCAAGGTCCGGGATTTGTCGAACAGGGTTACGGCGACGCCAAGCCGCCCCATCGCCTGCGCCAGCTCCAGCCCGATGGGACCTCCGCCGATGACCGCCAGGCTTTCAGGCAGGTCGGACAGTTCGAAGATGGTTTCATTCGTCAGGGCACGATCGCCCAGCCCCTGAAGCGGCGGCGGGATCATCGTGGTCGAACCTGTTGCGATAACGATGGCTTTGGCCGCGATCTGGCGGCCATCGTCCAAGATCAGCGTATTGGGTCCGGTGAATTTCGCGCGCGACCGGATGGCCACGCCTTCGGGCAGCTTGTCAAAGCTTTCGCGCGTGGCGGCGACGAAATGGTCACGTTCGTCGCGCACACGTTTCATCACCACCTTGCCGTCGATGCGCAGACCTTCGGCATGAACCCCAAAGACCGGCGCGCGACGGATGTCATGGGCGGCATGGGCCGCCGCCAACAACAGCTTCGAGGGCATGCACCCCGTGTTTGCGCAGAGCGTACCCCGGAACTCGGGGTCGATCAGCAGGGTGCGGGCACCCTGCTTGCGCGCTGCGGCCTCGGCGGCGATGCCGGCGGTGCCGGCACCGATGATCGCCACATCACAGGTCAGCCTGCCCTGATCGCCGCTCATTTCAAGGTCACCGCCTTGATGTTGACGAACTCCATCATACCGAACCCACCGTGTTCACGGCCATAACCGGAATTCTTGACGCCGCCGAAGGGCATCGAGGGTTTGGCCACGTCGAAGCCGTTGATAAAGACCATGCCGGTGTCGAAATACTTGCTGGCAAGTTCGACGGCGCGATCTTCGTCCTTCGAAAAGATGCCGCCACCAAGGCCAAACTCGCTGTCGTTCGCGATGCGCATGGCGTCGTCGTCATCCTTGGCACGGATGACCGAGGCGACGGGGCCGAACAGTTCCTCCTCATAGGCAGGCTGGCCGGGCTGGACGTTTTCCAAAACCGTCGCGGGATAGAAATACCCCTGACGATCGGGGATTTCACCGCCGCAAAGCAGCTTGGCGCCCTTGTCGATGCTGTCCTGCACCTGCTTGTGCAATCCGTCGCGCAGATCCTTGCGGGCCATCGGGCCCAGATCGGTCGCCTCATCTTCGGGATCGCCAAGGGTAATGTCCTTCATCGCCTTGGTATAGCCTTCGATGAACTGGTCATAAACGGCATCGACCACGACGAAACGCTTGGCGTTCACACAGGTCTGGCCATTGTTGTACAGGCGACCCGTAACGCAGGTCTTGACCGCCAGATCGATGTCGGCGTCCGACAGCACAAGATAGGCGTCATTCGAACCCAGTTCCATCACGGTCTTCTTCAGCGCTTTGCCGGCCTGCGCCGCCACGATGCGCCCAGCAGCCGAACTACCGGTCAGGGTCACGCCGCGCACCAACTTGTGCTCGATCACCTTTTCCGAGGTGTCGTGATCGATCAGCAGGACCGTGAACAGGTTCTTGGGCAGGCCCGCGCGTTCGATGATGTCGCGCAGCATGATACCGCTGCCGGTGACATTGGCCGCATGTTTCAGCAGAACGCCGTTGCCGGCCATCAGATTGGCGATGGTATAGCGCGCTGCCTGATACAGCGGGAAATTCCATGGCTGGATGCCATAGATGACGCCGGTCGGCGCATAGG
Source organism: Paracoccus sp. R86501 (assembly GCF_042466435.1). Classification (NCBI taxonomy): domain Bacteria; kingdom Pseudomonadati; phylum Pseudomonadota; class Alphaproteobacteria; order Rhodobacterales; family Paracoccaceae; genus Paracoccus; species Paracoccus sp. R86501. Next base: position 46,809 of record NZ_JAXHPZ010000002.1, on the reverse strand, counting down.
TGACAATGCCCTTGCGGCTGCCCATGACTTCGCGGGTTTCATCAGCCAGATGGTCGGGGCCGTTGTCGGCGGTCCAGTCGCAAATGGCGGCGCACAGTTCGACCTCGCCACGGGCGTCTTCAAGACGCTTGCCCATTTCGGCGGTCATCAAACGGGCGTATTCTTCCTTGCTGTTGCGCAGTTCGCGACCGATGGCGCGGATCTTTTCGGCGCGATCCTTCAGCGAAACCAGACGCCAATCCAGAAACGCCTCGTGGCAGGCCTCGACCTTTTCCAAGGCGCGATCAACGCCTTCGATGGGATAGGTGGTCAGCTTGGCCTCGGTATAGGGATTGACGGTGGTGATGTTGGCTTCGGTCATGTGATGCTCCGATATTCTCATTTCGGAGCATCAACGGGGCCCGCCGCCGGGCTGTTCCATGGCCGCGTCACACAGCTGCGTGACGAGTTGACGCGGTCAGACGCCCGACTGCGCCGCGGCAAGCCCCTTGGCGATGATCGGACCGGTCGGACGTCCAGTGGGCGATCCGCCTTCGGGTTCCAGCGTGATCTCATACAGCTGGTTGTCGCCGGGAGCTGGCAGATCGGCGGCGTGCAGGACGGTTGCCTGCGGCCCGTCCAAAACCCCAAGCGACTGCGGCCCCATCTGCGCCGAGGGCAGCGTCCAGGTTTGCAGGCTGAAGCCCTGCGGCACATCGATGTCCGCGACGAAGCGGATCTGGGCGGTGTCATTGCCAAAATCGCTGACGACGGCGCGCGGCTCGCCCTCGGGGCCCAGCAGGACGGCCATCACGACAGGCTCGGGGGCGGGACGTTGCAGCGCGCCGCCGAAGCCAAGCGCCACACCCAGGACAAGGGCTGCGGCAACACCCGCCATCCAGCGGCGCACCGGCGCGGCGGGCAGGTTGGCAGCGGTCGGCGCGACGGTCGGGTCGCTGCCCAGCATGGGGGCGGGCAGGGCGACGGGGGCGTCCTGCGGGATGCCTGCCACATGGTCGTGCAGGCGGGCCGCGAACCCTTGGGGCAGGTCCTGCGGGGTCGCGGTCAGGTCCAGGGGCATCAGCGCATCGCGGATATGGGCGACGCGTTCGGCCAGCGCCGGGTCCTTGGCCATCACCGCCTCGAACAGGTCGGCGGCGGCGGGGGACATCAGCCCAAGCGCATAATCATCGGCAAAGCCGGTCAGATCGTCCTGAAATCCGTTCATGACAGGCATTCCTTCAACGAGGCTAGGCCCCGGCGTATCCAGGATTTGGCAGTCCCGAGCGGCACACCCTGACGCGCCGAGATCTCTCCGTGACTGAAACCGCCGACATGGGCAAGCAGGATGGCCCGGCGCGCCGGATCGTCCAGCGCATCAAGACAATCGCCAAGCCGCGACGATCCCGCCAGCATCTGCCAGCCCTCTTCGGGGACGATCTGGTCGCGGGCATCCTGCATGCGGGTCAGTTCGTCGGGTGACATGCTGGACAGGCGGCGCCCGTCGCGCAAGATGGTCAGGCAGCGGTTGCGCAGGATCGCATAGATCCAGCCGCGCGCAGAGCCTGCCGGACCGCGTTGCTGGGGTGACTTGCGCCAGATCAGCACCATCGCGTCCTGCACGGCTTCCTCGGCCAGATCGTGACGGGTCAGGATGCGCAGGGCGACACCGAACAACTGCGCGCCCTCGATTTCCAGAATGGCATCAATGCCTTCGGGGTGACCATCCGCGCAGGCCTGAACTGCCTGTTCCAGCCTGCGACTGCGTTGCCTGCCAAGATCTTCCATCAAATACGCTCCACCCCTAATGACCGCATCCTGACGCGATTTGCGGGCGTCGTGCAACCATTGTCCCGCGATGCAAACCACCCTGCCGATGAAGTCTGCGTCATCTGGCCATCCGTCTGCTTCCCTTGCGTCACATTGCCGCCAGAGCGCAATAAACGGCACGTTTTGCGGGCGTTTTCCTTGCAACCTTGCGGGAATATGGCTTTGATACACGCATGTTTGATCAAAACCAGACCGGAAAACACGCCCCTTTGGCCTTGCTTGGCCACCGGGCGGCGGCGTCATGCTGACGCCTGACCGGGACTGGATCGAAAGGATTACAGATGACATCCCTGAAAGCAGTTCTGGCCGTCACCGGCCTGGTGATCGCAGCGCCTGCCGCCTATGCCGCCGATGAATGCGGCAGCCTGACCATCGCGGAAATGAACTGGGCGTCGGCCGGGCTGGCGGCTTGGGTTGACAAGGTGATCCTGGAAGAGGGCTATGGCTGCGACGTCGGTCTGGTGACCGGCGACACGGTGCCGACCTTCACCTCGATGAATGAAAAGGGCGAACCCGATATCGCGCCGGAACTGTGGGTCAACGCCGTCAAGGTGCCGCTGGAAGCCGCGCAGAAGGAAGGCCGCATCGTCGTCGCCTCGGAAATCCTGTCGGATGGCGGGGTCGAGGGCTTCTGGATCCCGACCAAGATCGCCAAGGAAAACGACATCACCACCATCGAGGATGCCATGGCGCATCCCGAACTGTTCCCCGGTGCCGAGGACAGCAGCAAGGGCGCCTTCTTCAACTGCCCCTCGGGTTGGGCCTGCCAGATCATCACGGCCAACCAGTTCCGCGCGCTCGGCGCCGAGGAAAAAGGCTTCGAACTGGTCGACAGCGGCTCGGCCGCGGGTCTTGACGGGTCGATCGGCCGCGCCTTCAACCGCGAAGAAGGCTGGCTGGGCTATTACTGGGCGCCGACCGCGATCCTGGGCAAATACGACATGACCCGCCTTGAGCTGGGCGTCGATCATGAACAGGAAAGCTGGGACAATTGCACGGTCGTGGCCGATTGCCCCGATCCCCAGCTGAACGATTGGGCCGCAGCCGAGGTCTTTACCGCCGTCACCAAGGACTTTGCGGATGAAAACGCGATGACCATGGAATATCTGGGTCAGCGCAGCTGGTCGAACGACACCGTGAACACGCTGCTGGCATGGATGGGCGACAATCAGGCCACCAACGAAGACGGCGCCTATTACTTCCTGGAAAACTTCCCCGACGTCTGGACCGCTTGGGTTTCCGACGAGGTCGCCGAAAAGATCAAGGACGCGATCTGACGCTGTTGACGGGGGCCAGGTGCCCCCGTTTTCCAAACGCCCGGATACGTCCCAAAGAAAAGAATAACACATGGATTTTGTAGATTTCCCAGAGATGAGCCGAGGCGATCTGCGTGATCTGCGCATCGCCATCGACACGGCCTTTCGCGGCTTCACCCGCGCCTATGGCGAAACACTGGAACAGATTTTTCACCCCATTCAGGTCCTGCTGATCTTCATCGAGAACATCCTGATCAACAGCCCCTGGGTTGTGGTTCTGGCCGGTCTTGCCCTGATGATCTGGGCCCTCAGCCGCAGCCCCAAGATCGTGGCCGGCACCATCATCGCCCTGCTGCTGATCGGTTATTTCGGCATGTGGGAAGACACGATGCGCACCATCGCCATGGTCGCCGTCTGCACGATGATCGCAGTGGCGATTGGCATTCCGACAGGCATCCTGATGGCGCGTTCGGATCGGGCCAACCAGATCGTGACGCCTATTCTGGACATGATGCAGACGATGCCCAGCTTCGTCTATCTGATCCCCGTTGTGATGATCTTCGGCCTTGGCAAGGTGCCGGGCGTCATCGCGGTCGTGATCTATGCCGTCCCGCCGATCATCCGTTTGACAAACCTCGGCATCCGCCAGGTCCCCTCCGACGTGCTGGAAGCCGCCGCCGCCTTCGGGTCCAGCAACGGGCAGATGCTGAAGGACGTGCAGCTGCCCTTGGCGCTGCCCACCATCATGGCTGGCGTGAACCAGACCATCATGATGTCGCTGGCGATGGTCGTCGTCGCATCGATGATCGGTGTGCGCGGATTGGGACAACCGGTCCTGCAGGCGATCAACAACCAGTACTTCACCCTTGGCGTGATGAACGGTCTGGCCATCGTCGCCATCGCCATCATCTTCGACCGCGCCACGCAGGCCTATGGCAAGCGTCTTCAAAAGCATCTGGAGGCCGTTCATGGATGAAGCCACCCACGACATCGAAATCCGCAATCTCTACAAGATCTTCGGCCCCAATGCCGCGGCGCATATCGAAAGCGTCAAGAACGGCATGTCGAAAGAGGAGTTGAACGCCAAACACAACCACGTGCTTGGCCTCGAGGATATCAACCTGACCATTCCGGCGGGGCGCATCCAGGTGGTCATGGGGCTGTCGGGGTCGGGGAAATCCACCCTGATCCGCCACATCAACCGCCTGATCGACCCCACCGCCGGCGAGGTGATTTTCGACAACCGCGATGTCGTTCAGATGTCGCAAAAGGAGTTGCGCGATTTCCGTCGTCAGAAGACGGCGATGGTCTTTCAGAAGTTCGCGCTGTTCCCCCACCGCACGGTGCTGGAAAACACCACCTACGGCCTGCAGGTCCGGGGCGTCTCGGCCAAGGAATGCGAAGAAAAGGCGCGGCGCTGGATCAGCCGCGTCGGGTTGGACGGTTTCGAGGACAATTATCCCAACCAGCTGTCGGGCGGCATGCAGCAGCGCGTGGGTCTGGCCCGCGCCCTGACCAACGACCCCGAGATCCTGCTGATGGATGAGGCGTTTTCCGCACTCGACCCGCTGATCCGCACCGACATGCAGTCGGTGCTGCTGGACCTGCAATCCGAGCTGCGCAAGACCATTGTCTTCATCACCCACGATCTGGACGAAGCACTGCGCCTTGGCGACAAGATCGCCATCCTGCGCGACGGTCGGATCATCCAGCAGGGGACAGGCGAACAGATCGTTCTGCGCCCGGCCGACGATTACATCAGCAGCTTCGTCCATGATGTCAAACGCGGGCATGTGATCACGGTCCGCACAATCACCCGCAAGGGTCAGCACGCCGATACGCCGATCACGCTGCCCTCGAACACCCTGTTGGAAGAAGCGGCCCGTGCGATGACCAACGCCGAGGTCAACCGCGCCAATGTCACCGACGGTTCGGGCGCGCATCTGGGCATGATCACCCTGTCCAAGACCGTGGCAGAAATGATCGCGCCCGACACCAGCGACGATGACGCGCTGGAGGCTGCCGTCGGCTGATCCGCCATCAGCGTTTCAACACGACAAAGGGGCCGCGCTAAGACGCGGCCCCTTTTCAGTTTCAATCGCCCGCTTCAGACGAAGTCGATCTGACTGACCAATCCGTTCAGATCGGTCAGATTGGCAAAGACGATCATGTCGCCGCCGCCAAAGTCCAGCGCGGCCTGTCCGTCGACCATCGTGCCAAAGGTATCCAGCACGCCTTGGGCATCCAGACCGCCGCCGACCGACCCCGACAGGACCAACCGGTCGTTCTGATCGACCTTGAAGTCGGTAAAGACATCCATGTCATCACCAAGGTCGAAGACAAAGCTGTCGGCGCCGCCGCCGCCCGAGACGATGTCATTGCCCGCACCGCCGTCGAGCCTGTCCTTGCCGTTGCCGCCCTTCAGAACGTCATCGCCGCCGCCGCCGAACATCCGGTCATTGCCCTGTCCGCCCAGCAAGACGTCCGCACCGATCCCACCGTCCAGCACGTCTTCGCCCGAACCGCCCGACAGCGTGTCGGCACCCGCACCACCGCGCAGTTTGTCATCACCCGCCTGTCCGACGATCAGATCGTTCCCGGCCAGCCCTTCCAGCAGATCCTTGCCGCCGCCGCCCAGCATGACGTCATCCGCTGTGCTGCCCTTGATCTTGTCCGCACCCGAGCTGCCGATGATGGCCAAGCCCGGATCGGTCGGGTCCGTGGGATCCGTAGGATCGGTCGGATCCAGCGGGATGATCTTGACAGCGGTATTGTTGCCTTGGTTTTGAACGGCCAGGCCGGTGACCTCGCCCGTGACGGTGACGAAGGTGTCGGCAACGCCATCGCCATCGGTGTCGATCTCGATCACGCCATCATCCAAAGTGGCATCATCCTGGTCGAACGTCGTGTTTTCAAAAACCAGTTCGTCGTCATCATCCATGTTGACGACGACATCGCCGTTGAACTCTTGCGGCGTGCCCGAGGCGGTATTGGGTTGGCCCGGCGTCATCTGCAATTCCTCGGGCAGAAGCGATGGCGACAGGGTGCCCGACCCATCCGGCACCACGGGGGTCAGCACACCGCCGCCACTGCCGCTGCCACCACTGCTGACTAGGGTCATGCCATCGATGAACATCGCGCTGTCCAGAATGTAGTCGCCGGTATCGGCCACCCCCAGCATCACAGTGTTCATCCCCGTCGTCAGCGGCGCGCGGATGATCAGCTTGTTGCTGAACCCGTCCCATTCGACGCCATAGGCTCCGGCCGTGTTGTCGATAAAGTTCGTCGATCCATCCGACAACGGGTTAACATTGGCACTGATGACGCTGAGCGGAGTTGTCGGATCATTGTTGAACAGCGCATAATTCACACCGTTCACGATGATCGCACCCACATCGACGAACGAGCTGTCGGAATATTCGGGGTATTCGTCCGAACCGAAGACGATCTCGACCCGCAGGGTGTCGATGGAACTGCCCTCGCTGACCATCAGATCGAAGTTCAGGACCGAGGCATCATTCGTCGTGCCCGCCCCGGAAAATGCCGCAGCCGCGACGGTCGTCAGATCCGAATTGCCGATCTGCCCATGGTTGACCGTAAATCCGGACTGATCGTTCAGATCGTCCACGAAGCCGCCGCTGGACAGCATCAAACCGTCCGAATAGGTGACTGAAACCGTACCCGGTGCCAGCCCCGCGATGTCGAAGCTGTCAACATCAAAGATGGCATCCGTGCTGCCGCTGTAACTGACATTCGACGCGGCGCTGCCAAGTTGGGATTGCACGAAGTCCGCTGCCAGATCGTCGGCGGTCGTTCCGGACGGTGCTGACGCCAGCAGATCGGTATAGGATTGATAAACGCTCATCTTAGCCTCCTCGGGCTTAGAGATTACTGGTTAAACAACATTTGGCAGATTCAGACCCAATCGGAGTTTCCGATTGGGTCATGCAGGACCGCCATGCAATAGATTAAGATGATACTTAAATTTTTATCAACAGTTAATATAACACTTTCGGAATCATTATGTGCAATGTTAAAATATCTAATAAGTAAACCAAGTTAGTCATCCACTTAGATTACATTCCGACATTAGTATTTTAAATTGTTCTGCCGATAGCGCCAATCGCTTGCCCGTCATTCAACTTGAAATTGAATTGCCGTATTTCAATACACGTTTCAAATTACGAAACCCGACGTCTTTTACGTCCCGTCGTAATACCGCGGGCGATCGCCGTCGCAATTTCGGCGCAGGCTGTGATACCTTGAACAAAGGGACGGTCGTGCATCAGATATGGGATCGAACCGAAAGAAATGCGGCCTGCGTATCCGGGGGTGTCGGTCAGGCTGTAATCCTCGGCCACCTCGGGAAATTCATGGCCGGCCTGCTGCAGGGCGCGACGCAGACTTGGGAAGGGGATGTCGTCACTGCCCAAGGGCTTCTGGCCACGCGCGTCGATGAAAACGGCGAAGCGATGGGTCTGATCGCCGACCTTGATATGCGTGTGATCGGACTGGCGGGTCATGTCGTAATCCGGGCCAAGTGCCATGATCGACAGCACCCCCACGTCGCGAAGTGCCAGAATGCGGCGAATGGATTCTGACGGAACTGCCGCGTAATTGTCGACAAAGACTTTCTTAAGCCCACCGTCGAACCGTTCGCGGTCATCCTCCGAGAGGTCGGGGACGATGTCCTCGACAACCTCATGCATCCGCAGCAGGGCATAGCGCCATGCGACAGTGACCTTGGCGGCCTTGTTCCGCTCGACCTCTTGCAGGTTTTCGCGCGCCCACCGGAAGGGATCGGCGGCTTCGCGTTCGGCGAAATAGGCGTCGGCAAAGCTGTCTGCGTCCAGACCACCTAAGCCGATCCGAAGGGCATAGGCGGGATCGGCCTGTTTCAACTCGGACCGGATCAGGTCGAACAGGCTGTCAAGCGGCGCTACGGTTTCCGCGCACGCCGCCACGGCCTTTTCAGTCAGGACCGACAGCGGCTGATAGGGAATTGGGCAGTAAAAATCCGCCTCGGGCAGCAGACCGCTGCGTGACATCAGCGTGATCTTCAGGTCGGGGCTGTCCAGATCGAAGTGCAGGTCGTCACCTTCGCGCCGGAACCGTCCGTGCTGGTTCGCCACTGCCATCGCCGCATCGATCGAGCTGAGCGAGGTTCCCATGATGCCCACCCGGGTGGCGGGAATGGCAGCTTCGATCAGGCCGGACCAAGGGCTGGGGAAATAGCTGCGGCTGGCTTCGTCTTCGTCGGGAAACTGATGGCCGGTCGCCAGGATCACCTTGTCGAATTGGCCATGAAAGCCGCCCTCGGTCGTCACGGTCAGGATATCACCGTCGGACCGAATGTCGTCGACCTGCGCGTTTTCGTGGATCTCGATCCGATGCCCGGATTGCTGTGCCGTCGCAACCAACGACAGAAGCTGGTCGCGGAAGTATTCGCCCAACAGCAACCGCGGCGTAAACTGACGGTCATGCAGCCCGTTCGGGTCCAGACCATAGCTGCCCAGCTTGTCTTTTGGCTGGGTGCCGAGCCATTCCAGATAGGTGTTGACCACGGGCGGGATCTCGATGCTGGCGATGTTGGCAAGCATGGCCTTATTCGCGCTGTCCGGCGAATAGGGCATGCCGATGCCAGCACGCGGTCCCTTTTCGAACAGCGCAACCGCGACCGGATCACCAGATCGCACCAGTTGTTGCAGCGAGTAGATCCCCATCGGACCGGTGCCGACGATTGCGATACGCTTGGTCATGATGGCCCCCATGAATACGCAAAAAAACGCGGGCCGGTTGGCACAGTTCCTGACGTGGAAGGTTGATAAATGTGTGAAACGGCGCCGAAAGGACGGTCGGGGTTGATCACGACGATTTAACATCCATATACCATCCATACAGATGGAGAAAACGATGGGACAGGTCAGCCAGCTTCGCCCGAAGCAACCCGATAACGAAAAGATCACCCTCAACCTAGGGTTCGTGGACCTTGGTCGGATCGATTTGTTGGTTCAGGAGGGGTTCTATTCCAACCGCAGCGATTTCATCCGCACGGCGATCCGCAACCAGTTGGACAGCCATGCGCAGGCGGTCGATCAGTCGATCGAGCGTCATGTGATGGACCTGGGCCTGCGGGATTATGACCGTGCGGCGTTGCAGGCCGTTCGTGATGCCAATGAGATCCTGCACGTCAAGGTCGTTGGCCTTGCACGCATCGCGGCCGATGTGCCGGTGGAACTTGCTTTGGCCACGATCGGTTCGATTACCGTATTGGGCGCGTTCCAAGCGCCCGCAGATGTCCGGGCGGCCCTTGCCGACCGGATCAAATAGCGCCTTTGAAAGGACGACCCCATGAATGAATTTCTTAAAGGTGTCCTGCGTCATGCCGGTGGTGGATCGCAGATGTCGGCGGCCAGCGATCTGGTCAACCGCACCCTTGCACGGCACGGTCTGACGGGTGGCAGCGCATCTTCGGACGGGGGCGAAAGCGCGCTGTCGCAGATGATGGCGCGGCTGCACCCCAAGACGTCCGGCGCGGCGCTGACCACCCCCGAAGGCGCATTGCTACAAGACGACAGTTTCACCTGCGCGGCGGGCACGCGGCGGTTCCTGACCTATGTCCCGGCCTCGGTCGCGGCGCAAGGAGGTTCCGTGGAAGGGATGGTCGTGATGCTGCACGGCTGCACCCAGACCCCCGAGGATTTTGCCATCGGCACCGGCATGAACGCCCTGGCCGAAGAGAACCGTCTGGTTCTGGTCTATCCGCAGCAATCACGCGGCGATAACGCCCAATCCTGTTGGAACTGGTTCAGTCGGGGCGATCAACAGCGCGACCGGGGCGAACCATCGATCATCGCGGGGATGACCCGTCAGGTCGCGGCCCAGCATCATGTTCCCAAGGGGCAGATATTCGTCGCGGGCCTGTCAGCGGGGGGCGCGATGGCGGCCATTCTGGGGCAGGCCTATCCGGACCTGTTTTCCGCAGTGGGCGTGCACTCGGGCCTGCCGGTGGGGGCCGCCAAAGACGTGGCCTCGGCTTTTGCAGCGATGGCGGGGCAGGGGTCGGATGGCGACCTGAAGGCGCAGAAAATGCGTGCCATCATCTTCCACGGTAGTACGGATGCCACGGTCCATCCCGCAAATGGTGATGCGCTGGCGCAGCTGGCGCTGGATCCGGCCGAGGCGCAAAGCCTGCAGGCCGATGAGCATGGCCAGCAGAATGGCCGGAACTTCCAGCGGCGCACGACCTATGCGCCCGACGGCAGCGCAGCGGTGGAATACTGGACGGTCGAAGGGTTGGGCCATGCGTGGTCAGGCGGGAAGGCAGCGGGCAGCTATGCCGACCCCAAGGGGCCTGATGCAAGCGCCGAAATGGTGCGTTTCTTCCTGTCCCGCCCTGCACGCTGAGGGGTCGGGCATCGCTTGTCAGCATGGCGCCGGTTCTGCCATGCTGACGGCCGGGAGTGATTTTCATGACACAGACGAACCGATTGCTGGACCTTCTGGGGATTGATCTGCCGATCCTGCAGGCGCCGATGGCGGGCGTCGCCACGCCGCAGATGGCCGCCGAGGTATCCGGCGCGGGCGGTCTGGGGGCTTTGGGACTGGGGGCAAGCAATGCGGCTTTGGCCCGAAATTCGATTAAGCAGCTGCAACAATTGACGTCGAAACCCTTCAATATCAACTTCTTCTGCCACGCCGATCCGATCCGTGATCCTGCGATCGAAGCGGCATGGATCGCACGGGCGGCCCCGCTGTTCGAACGTTTCGCCAGCAAATTACCAAGAAAGCTCGACCAGATCTATGACAGCTTCCGTCATGGTGACGCGATGCTGAATCTGGTGCTGGAGGTGCGGCCCACGGTCGTCAGCTTTCATTTCGGTCTACCCCGCCCCGATCAGATGCGGCGACTGCGCGATGCCGGGGTGGTGACGATGGCCTCGGCGACCTCGGAGTCAGAAGCCATCGCAGTGCAGGATGCCGGCTGTCACGCGGTCATCGCCCAAGGGTGGGAGGCGGGGGGTCATCGCGGCATCTTCGATCCCGATGCAGCGGACGCGCAGCTGACAACTTATAAGCTGCTGCCTCAGATCGTGCGGGCCGTCGATCTGCCGGTCGTGGCGGCAGGTGGGGTGATGACCGGGCAGGATATCGCACAGGCCATCGGACTTGGGGCGGCGGGCGCGCAATTGGGGACGGCCTTCATCGGCTGCCCCGAAAGCGCGGCGGACGACGCCTATCGCGACCGCTTGGCGCTTGGTGGCGAAACCGTGATGACGGCGGCAATCTCGGGTCGTCCGGCGCGATGCCTTGGGAATGCCATGACGGAATGGGCCGCGAATGCCCCTGCCGACACGATCCCTGCCTATCCCTGTGCCTATGACCTTGCCAAGGCGATGACCCAAGCGGCGCGTACGCAAGGGGCCACCGCATATGCCGCCCAATGGGCCGGTTCGGCGGTCGATCAGGCGCGCGTGATGCCAGCAGCCCAACTGGTCGAGACGCTGGCAGCAGAACTGGCCGCAGCGCTGTGATGGACGTGTCGTGATCAATGCGCCATTGCAACTTTTGCGACAGGGTGCAAAGCCCGGCGCAAGATCAGAATGCCGGATATCACGGCACCAATGCAGGAGTTGAAATTGACCATCACCGTTGTCGCATCGATCCGTCCCGCCGCAGGTCAGGCGGAATATCTGGCCAAACTGCTTGAACAGCTGATCCTGGATGTCCGGGCCGAGCCGGGGAACATCTGCTTCGACACCTATGTCGAAACCGACGGCAGCAAGATCGTGATCTTTGAACAGTACCGCGATGAAGCCGCCTTCAAGGCCCATATCGACATGCCGCATACGACTGCATTCAACGCCATCCTGACCGACATCGCCGAAGGCGGTGCCTCGCAGGTGGATATCCTCAAGCCCTTCGGCGCCTGATCGCCGTGTCTGTCCGCAGCGCCTTGTCAACCGCAGGGCATTGATGCGGCGCTGCCTGTGCTGCTAACCTGCGGGTCGAAACAGACCGTATGAAGCGGCGGAACGGGGCAGGCATGATTTCACGAACCAAGGTGCAGGTGGCCATCGCGCTTGCCGCGACGATGGCATTGACCGCATGCGGCGGCGGCGCATTTCGCCGCCAAAGCGCCCTGAGCTGCATGGAGCGGGCGATGTATTTCGAATCCAACCGCTCCAGCCGCGACGGGATGATCGCGGTGGGCAGCGTGGTGATGAACCGTGTGGCGTCGGCGAAATACCCCAATACCGTCTGCGGCGTGGTCGGGCAAAAGAACCAGTTCGCCCCCGGCGTGCTGAGCCGCAAAATGAACAGCCGCTCGGCCCCGATGATCCGCGAAGCCGCGATCTCGGTCCTGCGGGGGGAACGCCATCCCTATATCGCGCAGGCGCAGTTCTTCCACACGGCGACATATCGCGCCAACTACAACAACATGCATTACGTCCTGACCACGGGCGGCAATGCCTTCTACGAACGTCGCCGCCCCGAAATGGTCACCCGCCCGACCCCCATGCCCGCCATCGAGGGCATCACCGGGCGCTGATCACGGGATTGACGCCGCGGTCGCGGGTTGGGACACAGGGGCCCGACCGCACCCATCGCCGAGGTATCCGCATGACCCAGCACTGCCCGATCCTTCTGACCGACGAACACGTCGCGCGCGTGGCGCTGGTCGATGGGCCGCTGCACAACCCGGACTGGCGCCTGCTGGAGGATGACGATCTGGACCGGATCGCGGACTGTTTGACCGCAGGGCGTCACGGGCCGATCCCGATATTCGCCTATGGGTCGCTGATCTGGAACCCCGGCTTCGAGGTTCAGGCACAGCGCCGCGCCACGGCATTGGGGTGGCACCGCAGCTTTTCGATCTCGCTGGATCATTTTCGCGGGTCGCCCGAACAGCCGGGGCTGATGCTGGCCCTTGCCTCGGGGGGCAGCTGCGACGGGCTGTTGCTGGACATCCGCCAAGGGACCGAGCGGGACTCGATGCGCGCCATCCTGCGCCGCGAGTTGGTCGCCCATGAACTGACCGCCAATGCCTGCTGGATCAGGGTCCAGACCGAGGCCGGGCAACAGGACGCCCTGACCTTCTATGCCGATCCCGTCGATACGCCCACCGCCGACCTGTCGATCCGGGATCAGGCCCGCCGCCTAGCACGCGCTGCCGGGGCGGCGGGGTCGGGGGCCGAGTATCTGCTGCGCACGGTGCGGGGGCTGGAACAGCTGGGCATCCACGATCCCTACATCTGGCAGCTGCAACAGCTGGTCGCCGAACAGATCGAGGCGGATACCGCCTGACACCCCACCCGCCGCCAAGTGACTGGACTTGCTGCATTTTGCCCGCTAGCTTGTGATATGTACGAACAACTTGGCCATTAGCGGGTGAATTCATGCTGACAACCAATTACGAAATGTATTCCGCCAGTGACCTTGTCATCAGTGGGAATACGCTGACCTTGGTTGACGGCTATGACGGGTCGAACGATGTTCTTCTGACCGTCAACGATGATGACGACATCTTCGAGGGCGATCTGGATGTCGACGACGATGGCAATGATACGAACCAGTTCGGAACGGCCACGCTGGCCGACGGCACGGTCATCGGCGGCCCGACGACCACCGTCTATTCCGAGAGCCAGATCTTGCTGACCGCACCGGACGGAACAACGATCACCCTGCAGGTCATCGAGATCGACTCGGACCCGAATTCGAATATCGGGGCAGGGATCTTCGTGGGCTATCTGCCATCGGTCCCTTTGGAAAAAGGCGTGATCTATACCGGCGTCGGCAGCAACACGATCCCCGGCAACTCACTGGAGTACGGCGCCATCGAAGGCGCCGTCTGCTTTACCCGTGGCACGCTGATCACCACGCCGGACGGGCCCGTTCCGGTCGAGGATCTGGCCGCCGGAATGATGGTTGAAACCCGCAACGGACCACACCCGATCCGCTGGATCGGCGCGCGACATTATGATGCCACGGCATTGGCTGCGAATGACAGGCTGTATCCCGTCCGCATCCGGCAAGGCAGTCTGGGCCTGAACCTGCCGCATCGCGATCTGCTGGTATCGCGCCAGCATCGCATGCTGGTCAGTTCACCCATTGCCGAGCGGATGTTCGGGTCGCGCGATGCGCTGGTTGCGGCGATCCGGCTGACCAAGCTGCCGGGTATCGATCTTGATGATACGGTATCGGATGTCGAATATTTCCACATCCTCTTTGACGAACACCAAGTGATCCTGGCCGAAGGCGCCCCGAGCGAGAGCCTTTTCACCGGCCCCGAGGCGTTGAAGACGCTGGAACCCGAGATGCTGGAGGAGATCATGACCATCTTTCCGCAGATGGCCGATGACAACCTGCATTTCTCACCCGCCTGCACGGTCCCAAGCCGGGCGTCCCAGCAGCGACTGGTGATGCGTCATCGCAAAAACAACCGCGATCTGCTGACTGAAGGGTCGGCGACCGTCTGACAACGGCCGCCGACCGGTGCTTCAGCTCGTTCCAACGCGCGCTTCATTTCTGTTGGACCTGATCGAAGACCACAGCGACAGGCCGATCAGGCCTGCTCCGCCAAGTCCGGTGATCACTTCGGGGATATGGGCGATCGTCTGGACAAACATGATGACGGACAGGGCAATGATCGCCCAGAATGCGCCATGTTCCAGATAGCGGTATTCGGCCAAAGTGCCCTTTTCGACCAGCATGATGGTCATCGAACGTACATACATCGCGCCGATCCCCAAACCGATCGCGATGATGAACAGGTTTTGAGACAGGGCGAATGCCCCTATGACCCCGTCGAAGCTGAACGAGGCGTCCAGCACTTCCAGATAGAGGAAGGCCCCGACACCGCCTTGTGCGCCGGCCTTCACCATCTGCTGAGAGCGGTCGAGGAACCCGCCCAGAACCTCGACCAGCAAGAAGGTCAGCAGGCCCCAGATGGCGGCATGCAGGAAAGTTTCGCTGTCAACCGGGCCCAACAGCCGTGAGAACCCAAGAACGGCCCCAAGGGCAATCGCGACTTCGACGCCGCGGATTGTTGCATATTCCTGCATCCGACGTTCAAGCCAGCGGACCCAATGCACGTCCTTTTCGTGGTCGAAGAAGAAATTCAGCCCGACCATCATCAGGAATGTCCCGCCGAAGGCCGCGATGGGCAGATGTGCGTCATGCATGATGCGCGCATATTCGGCAGGCCGGGCTGCGGCCATGACAATCGCCTGCCACGGCCCGACACCTGCCGCGATCACGACGATCAGCAGTGGGAAGACAATGCGCATGCCAAAGACCGCAATCAGGATGCCCCAAGTCAGAAAACGCTGCTGCCAGATCGGCGACATGGTTTTCAGCTTGTTGGCGTTGACGATGGCATTGTCGAACGAGAGCGAAATCTCGAGCACGGCCAAGACCGCGCAGATAAAGAAGACACTGGCCGTTCCACTTATGGTGCCCGTCGTCTGCCAGCCCAGAAAGGCCCCCATCAGAAGGCCAACGACCGTGGCGATCAGTGCCCACCGGAAATAGCGCGCCATCCCGCGCGCCGTCGAAGATACTTGTGTCATGACATGAATGTCCTGCGGCGTGTCTCGAATTGGTGCCGACATCACGAATGCGCCGCCACATTCGCCAGAGGGGCCCGGTCACCAGAGATCAGGCACAGTGGATGCTGTGCCTATCGTGAGCATGAAGTGGAATTAATGACTGTTCAAGTCGGATCTTGAAGTAAATGTTCCATAATCATGTTTATTGGCTAGGGTATGATGCCGACGTTTATTTTCTCAAGCACACCGCCACCATTTGCGGATGTGTCGATGAGTGCCATTCACACACCGACACAAAAGCATCTTCCCATATGCCCCCGAAAATACTGCCCTAAGGCCGCTCAGCGTTCATCGCGTTCCCTGAGCGGGCAGTCGAACAGAGCCTGTGGACGCAAGCTCCGGCACCTGACTGTCTTTTTGCGTGGGCACTGATGAACGCGGTCTTGGAACCATCCGTACCAAAATAGTCTTCCTGTAACTGATTGTTGCTACTGTGACTCTGACCGCCTAAAACCGCGGCGGGCTATTGCCCATTCTAACCGCCCCAAGGCACCCGATACACGGTGCCAAAATCCAACATCTGCCTGAAAGCATACCCTGCATGAACGATCCAATGTCCAATATCTTACCGGTGCTAGATGCATTGGAGGTGGGATCGTACTGGATCATCGGCCTTTTCGCATTGCTCGAGGGCTGGTGGGTCACCGGCATCGTTGTGCCCGGCACGCTGGTAGTGGACGCCGGCGGCATGCTGGTCCAGCTTGGGCATCTGGGGTTTGGCACCTTGGTTTTCTTTGTCGCATTCGGGGCCATCCTCGGCGGCGAGGCAAGCTGGCACAGCAGCAGATGGTTGGGCGGGCACGTCAACCTGCCCCGGGGCCGAATTTTGAAAGGCACGCAGACCCTGCTCCGTCAGCATAATGTTGTAGCGTTGATCATCGGTCGCCTTTTGGGTCCGATGACAGGGCTGGCGATAATGGCAGCTGCGGTATCCGGCATGAGTCGGCGCCGCTTCGTTCTTTGGAACGTCGTCAGCGGTTTGGTCTATGCAATCGTTCATGTCAGCATCGGCTTCTTCGTCGGCGATTTGCTGATTACAGTCATTCCCTACCTGCCCCGTTTGGCACTGCCGGTATTGGCGCTGATACTGCTGGTGATCATCACTTGGCTTGTGACCCGTCAGATCCGACAAAGTGGCCCTGTCGCAGTGGAGACATTTGATCAGATCCGCCAACGCCTGGCCAATTGGCCCCTCACTCTGCAATTGATCCAAAGATATCCTAGAGTTTCGGGGTTCCTTGCCCGCCGATTGAATCCCCGCCACGGTGGCGGACTGATGGCGACGGCTATCCTTTGCCTGACTGTCTATCTGATCGGCGTTTTCGTCGATAACGCTCTTGATCTGACATTCCTGCCGCAGACCGCCGCACTGGATGACCGCGTGTCGAACCTTGCGCATGCCTATTGGTCCCCAGCAGGACTGTGGCTGGCAGGTTGGTTGACGCAATTGGGGCATGTTCCGGTTGCGACGATCGTGGCGTTTGGCGCGGCCGCTGCCTTGGCCTTATGGGGCCGTCGCGCAGCCGCAGTCGGTCTGATAGTCGCCGTTGTCGGCGACGCCATTGTAGTGACACTCCTCAAGTTAGCATTCGGCCGTGCGCGTCCTCAATTGGGATATTTTCTGGAAAGTTCACACAGTTTCCCGTCCGGCCATGCGGCAATTTCAGTTGCTCTATACGGCTGCCTGTTCCTGATCCTGTGGCGCGAACGCTTGATCGGTCCCACTTTGGCGCTGATCGCTGGTGTGGGAACGGCAGCAACGATCGGCCTGACGCGCATCTATCTGATCGAGCATTACCTGTCAGACGTCCTGAACGGTTGGATCATCGGCGCCATATGGATGGTTATTGGCTATGCCGTGGCCGAGGCCTTGCGCGGTCGTCCGATGAACAACCAAGCCCCATACCGGATCGCAACTGGCTTGGCTGTTGTCGCGACCCTGGCAGGTGGAGGATGGTTCGCCGTCAATCATCGCCCCGTGCAGCGGGAAGTTACCGATGATGCCGCAACGATCTATCCCGACATGGCCGCCGCACTGGAGGCCGGTCAGGTCCCGCTGAAGGTCGTATCGCTGACCGGAGAAGAACTGCCCCCAGTCACCATGATCGCCGTTGGCCAATCCCCGCAAGAAGTTGCTGATATATTGATCGACAAAGGCTGGACCCCGGTCCCACGCCCCGATCTTGGATCGATCATCGCAGCAGTTCGAAACAAGATCACAGATGACAGCCCTATCATCGCGACGGCACCTTTGGCCTTCCGCTCCGCCCTGCCCGCGGAAGTCACCCTCCGTGACCCAACCAGCCGAACCCTTCTTCGCCTTTGGGGCGCCGGACAAACTGACACCGGACGCAAAAACGCGGCAGGATCTATCGCGTCAGCAGGTAAATCAGATTGAACTGCCACTCCGGCGGTAATCCCCCCATTTTTACGGGGGCTTGGTCGTAGAATTTACGCGGCCATCTTCAGTTTCTGGGCGGGTGTCATCCCGCCATTGCCCATGTTGGGGCGTTCGTGGTTGTAGGACCAGAGCCACTCGGTGGCAATCTGCTGAACCTCCTCGATGCTTTCGAAAATGTACAGATCCAGCCATTCGTGTCTGACCGTTCGATTGTAGCGCTCGACATAGGCGTTCTGCTGGGGCTTGCCGGGCTGGATGTGGGCCAAGGTGATGCCCCTGTTCTTAGCCCATTCCATGAGGGTGCCGCTGATATATTCCGGGCCGTTATCGACTCGAATTGTTCCAGGAGCACCGCGCCATTCGATAATTTGATTAAGGGCCCGGACGACGCGTTCGGCGGGCAGAGAGAAGTCGATCTCGATGCCCAGGCCCTCGCGGTTGAAATCGTCCAGGACATTCAGCAGCCGAAACTGGCGACCGTCGCCGAGGCGATCCGCCATGAAATCCATCGACCAGACCTCGTTCGGTGCGTCCGGCACAGCAAGCTCGTCCGGTTTGTCCCGCTTCAACCGTTTGCGCGGCTTGATCCTGAGGTTCAACTCCAGTTCGCGGTAGATCCGGTAGACTCGCTTATGGTTCCAGCCATGACCTTGGACATTCCTCACGTACAGGAAGCATAGGCCGAAGCCCCAGGTCTTCTTCGCTGCTGTCAGCCCCAGCAGCAGAGCCGCGATCTGCTCATTCTCGTCATCGAGCTTCGGGCTGTATCGGTAGCAGGTCTCGCTGACATCAAACGCCCGGCACGCCAGCGCGATGCTGACGCCTTTCATCGCCACCGTTTTCACGGCCAGCTCTCGGCGTTGAGTTGGCCGGACATTTTTTTCCGAGCGCTTCCTTCAGCAGGTCGTTCTGCATGCTGACATCCGCATACATGCGCTTCAGCCGCCGGTTCTCCTCGGCCATCACCTTCATCTCGGAAATCAGGCTCGCATCCATGCCGCCATACTTCGCGCGCCATTTGTACAGCGTGGCGCTGCTAATGCCATGTTCGCGGCAAAGTTCGGCAGCTGGAACGCCGCCTTCCATCTGTCGTAGCACGCCCATGATCTGGGCTTCTGTGAAACGTGTCTTCTTCATTGGAATCTCCTCGTTCATCCTGCCGAGAAAATTCTACTTCCGCATCCCCTTAAGATCGGGGGGGATTACCCAGCCTTGCAGGCATTCTGGCCCAGGTCAGCTACAAGCGCCGTCCTGGGCGGTATGGCGGAAGGCCTGCTGTTTTCGTGTCCAACAGGCTGGACCGGCAGTTCGAGGTAGATGCGTCCGACAAAGTCTGGGTGACCGACATCACCTGCATCAAGACCCATGAGGGTTGGCTATATCTGTCTGTGGTCATTGATCTGTTCTCGCGGCGCGTGCTCGGCTGGTCCGCACAGTCCCGCATGACAACCGACCTTGCGCTGCAGGCCCTGCTTGCAGCCGTCTGGCGGCGCAAACCCAATGCCAGGGTGATGATCCATTCAGACCAGGGATCGCAGTTCACCAGCCGCGAGTGGCAGCTGTTCCTCGGCCAGCACAATCTGGAGGCCAGCATGAGCCGCCGCGGGAACTGCCATGATAATGCGGTTGCGGAAAGCTTCTTCCAGCTCCCGAAACGGGAACGTATCCGCCGCCGCACATACAAGACCCGCGAAGAAGGAAGACAGGACATGTTCGACTACATCGAGATGTTCTACAACCCGAAGCGCAAGCACACCAACAACTGCATACTGTCACCCGTTGACTTCGAAGCCAGGCAGCAAAAACTGAACAAGGCAAACGTCTAGGAAACTAGGAGGTATTTACTTAGCGCGGAACGTCAGGAAGCCCCGCTTTTCGAGCGGGGCATTGTAACTTCGGTATATTTTTGGTTGCGGGGGCAGGATTTGAACCTGCGACCTTCAGGTTATGAGCCTGACGAGCTACCGGGCTGCTCTACCCCGCGCCAAGTTTGTCCTGATCGTGTTTTTTCATCGTTTCAGAGGGATATGCGTCTCTTTCCAGGTCTGGCGGTGACCTACTCTCCCACGTCTTGAGACGCAGTACCATCGGCGCAGCGGCACTTAACGGCCGAGTTCGGGATGGGATCGGGTGTTTTGCTCGCGCTAGGGCCACCAGACCAGGAAAGAGACGCTCAGCGTGGGCTATTGCCCATGTTGTCCAAGGATGCATTTGGAGGAAGACTTTGAAGTCTGTCTTCTTCCGGATCAAATCAAGCCTATCGAGCCATTAGTACCGGTCAACTGAATGCATTGCTGCACTTACATCTCCGGCCTATCGACGTGGTGGTCTTCCACGGCTCTCAAGGGAGACCTTGTTTTGAGGGGGGCTTCACGCTTAGATGCCTTCAGCGTTTATCCTGTCCGAACATAGCTACCCAGCACTGCCGTTGGCACGACAACTGGTCCACCAGTGGTTCGTCCACCCCGGTCCTCTCGTACTAGGGGCAGCTCCTCTCAAGTCTCCAACACCCACGGCAGATAGGGACCGAACTGTCTCACGACGTTCTAAACCCAGCTCACGTACCTCTTTAAACGGCGAACAGCCGTACCCTTGGGACCTGCTCCAGCCCCAGGATGAGATGAGCCGACATCGAGGTGCCAAACGATGCCGTCGATATGGACTCTTGGGCATCATCAGCCTGTTATCCCCAGCGTACCTTTTATCCGTTGAGCGATGGCCCTTCCACTCGGGACCACCGGATCACTATGGCCGACTTTCGTCTCTGCTCGACTTGTCAGTCTTGCAGTCAGGCTGGCTTCTGCCATTGCACTCAACGACCGATTTCCGACCGGTCTGAGCCAACCTTCGCGCGCCTCCGTTACTGTTTGGGAGGCGACCGCCCCAGTCAAACTACCCACCACGCAGGGTCCCGGACCCGGATAACGGGCCGCGGTTAGACATCAAGAGTGCGAAGGGCGGTATCTCAAGGATGGCTCCACGAGAACTAGCGTTCCCGCTTCAAAGCCTACCGCCTATCCTGCACATCGCAATCCTGATGCCAGTGCGAAGTTGTAGTAAAGGTGCATGGGGTCTTTCCGTCTAACCGCGGGAAGTCTGCATCTTCACAGACAATTCAATTTCGCTGAGTCCACATTTGAGACAGCGGGGAAGTCGTTACGCCATTCGTGCAGGTCGGAACTTACCCGACAAGGAATTTCGCTACCTTAGGACCGTTATAGTTACGGCCGCCGTTTACCGGGGCTTCAATTCAATGCTTGCACATCTCCTTTTAACCTTCCGGCACCGGGCAGGCGTCAGACCCTATACGTCGTCTTACGACTTCGCAGAGCCCTGTGTTTTTAGTAAACAGTCGCCACCCCCTGGTTTGTGCCCCCGGCCTCTACTTGCGTAAAAACCGGGCCTCCTTCTCGCGAACTTACGGAGGTATTTTGCCGAGTTCCTTAAATGTGGTTCTCTCAAGCGCCTTGGTATTCTCTACCAGTCCACCTGTGTCGGTTTAGGGTACGGTCTCATGGAGGGCTATTTCCAGGGACCCCTAAGCAGCCCGATCAATCCGTTAAGATCGAACTACCCTCGGGATCCGTCACCATCTCCTGGCCCAGGAATATTAACCTGGTTCCCATCGACTACGCCTTTCGGCCTCGCCTTAGGGGCCGGCTTACCCTGCTCAGATTAGCTTTAAGCAGGAACCCTTGGACTTTCGGCGACAGGGTCTCTCACCCTGTTTGT
>NZ_JAXHPZ010000002.1:0-20000 GCF_042466435.1 Paracoccus sp. R86501 | reverse complement strand
GGCCGCCAAGATAGAGGTTGGAGAAAAAGCAGGTGGTATAGACGGGGTTGGCCTCGACCAGCGTGACATGGATGCCCGGCTGCGCGGCCAGCATCCGTGCCGCAGACGCGCCCCCTGCCCCGCCGCCGATGATCACCACGCGCGCCGTGCCTTGGGCACGCAGCGCCGGCGCCGCCAGCATCGTCGCGGCGCCCGTGGCCAGGAACATGCGCCGCGATACGGGCAGGGTCTGTCCGGTCATCTTATTCCACCTTGATGTCGCGGCTGTCGCGATGGATCGCGCCGCTTTCATCGTACCATGCAAAGTCCAACCGCCCCGACCTTTCGGCAAGCACGTCGAATTCGACGAAGGGATCGGCCGAGATGGCAGGTTCGAAGGCGATGTCGATCACCGGCGCCAGGTCCAGCGTGCAGGTAAAGCGATGGATGATGCCGCGCGGAACGGTCTGGCCAGCGCGGTCGATGCGCAGCCCCGTCTCCATCGGGTGGGTGATCAGGGCACGCACGGCAAAGGGTTCCCCGGCACGCACGACATTGGGCAGCCGGATGCGGACCCGGGTCATCCGGCACATCCCGCGACAAGGACCTGCACGGATGCCGATACCTGCATCACTATCCCGTCCGGCCGTCGGGCCAGCGCCATGACCTGTTGGCTTTCGGCCAGCCGGATGCGGGTCGCCAGACGAGCGGGGCCGCTGGCGGGACCGAATTCCGCCGTGGCGACCAAAGGCGACCGGCGTGCCAACGCCAGCAACATGACATGGCTTGCCCCCGCGGCCTGCACCTGAACCGGCACCGCAAAACCGTCCGGAGCCTCGGACGCCAGCGTCAGGGTAATGCCCCCTTCGACGGGCACCGCGCCTCGGGCAAAAGCCGTGATCAGGTCCTGCACCGATGTTGCCATCACCTGCCCCGGCAGGGCCGCAGCGGCAAGGCCGGTCAGGCCAAGCCAGATTGCATCACGGCGCGACAGGGTCACGGGCATGGCGATCTCCTCCTGCAGGGAAGGTTAGCGCCCGGTGCCTGCGTCATGCAAGATCGACGCAGGCACCCCCCGACCAAGGCCGCAGATCGGGGGTCAGTTTCCGAACATCGCCAGCAGGATCAGGTAGAAGACCGACGGCCCCATCAGGCAACCGAGCCCGGTATAGAAGGTCGCCGTCATCGCGCCATAGGGCACCAGCCGCTTGTCGGTCGCCGCAAGCCCACCCGCGACGCCGCTGGTCGTGCCCATCAGGCCGCCATAGGCCATCGCCGATTTGGCGTTGTTCAGCCCGATATAGGGCGCGACGAAGGGCGTTCCGATCATGACCAGCACCGCCTTCAGCAGGCCCGCTGCGACCGACAGTGCGATCACTTCGGAACTGGCACCAAGGGCGGTGCCCGTCACCGGACCCACGATATAGGTCGCGGCACCGCCACCGATGGTCGCCATGCTGATGGCGTCGGTATAGCCGAAGGCCGCCGCAACCAGCGCCCCGACGATGAACGATACGATGATGCCAAGCGCCAAGGCAGTCGCGCCCGCCAGACCGGCTTTCCTGATTTCGCGCATGTTGACGCCATAAGCGGTCGAGACGATGGCCAGGTCGCGCAGCATCGAGCCGCCCATCAGCCCGATCCCCGAAAACAGCGTCAGATCTGCCAGCCCCTTCGAGCCGCCGCTGATGGTGCCGCCCAGCCAAGCCAGAAACAGACCGATGATGATGGCGATGGCAGATCCGTGCAGGCGGCCCGCCGACAGCTTGTCCGACAGTTGATAGGACACCCACATCACCAGACCGATGACAACGAATGCAAAGACCAGACCGTTCTTGGCCAGAAGTTCGACGATTTCCATGGATCAGGCCTCCTGCACGGTCAGGGGCGGCAGGGGTTCGTCCTGCCCGCCGATGCGGGCGACGACCGGGACCAGCGCCATGCAGGCGACGGTCGCGCCGACACCGGCGATGATCGCGATTGGGCCACCGGCCAATGCGGCGACGACGTTCTGCTGCGCGGCCATTGCGACGACGATGGGGATGTACATCGCGCTCCAGAACAGGATGCCCTGTTCGCTGATGGCGGGCAGGCGGCCGGTGCGGCGCATCCAGTCGGTGGCAAAGATCAGCAGCAGCATGGCAAAGCCCACGCCACCGACATTGGACTGGACGCCCAAAAGGCTGCCCAGCAGGTCGCCCAGAATGACGCCCGCCAGATGACAGGCGGCCAGGGCCGCGACTCCGAAGATGATCATGTTTCCTCCCATGTGGTTGATCCCCGCCAGCGCCCTCCTCCGACGCGGGCGGGGTTTTAATCAGACAAATGTGTCGGCGTATTCCTTGCGCAGCTGGGCCTTCTGGACCTTGCCCATGACGTTGCGCGGCAGGGCATCGGCAATGAAGACGCGCTTGGGCTGCTTGAAGCGGGCCAGCCCGTCGGCCAGCAGGGCGCGGATCGCGTCGGGGTTGACGCTTGCGCCCGCGCGGGGCACGACGACAGCGGTCACGGCCTCGCCCAGATCGGGATGCGGCAGGCCGATGACGGCGCTTTCCAGAACGCCGGGAAGGGCGTCGATGGCCTCCTCGACCTCCTTGGGATAGACGTTGTAGCCGCCCGAGATGACCAGGTCCTTGTCACGCCCGACGATGCGCAGATAGCCGTCATCGCCGATGGTCCCCAGATCGCCGGTGATGAAAAAGCCGTCGTCGCGGAATTCGGATGCGGTCTTTTCCGGCATGTTCCAGTAGCCCTCGAAGACATTCGGGCCCTTGACCTCGATCAGACCGATCTCGCCCTGCGGCAGCACCGCCGCGCTGTCGCGGTCAGCGATGCGTACCGTGATACCGGGCAGCGCCATGCCCACAGCCCCGGGGATCCGGTCGCCGTCATAGGGGTTCGACGCGATCATGCAGGTTTCCGTCATGCCATAGCGTTCAAGGATCGCCATGCCGGTGCGGTCCTGGAAGGCGCGGTGATCTTCGGCCAGAAGCGGTGCCGAGCCCGACACGAACAGCCGCATGTTCGCCGTCGCCTCATGCGTCAGGCGGTCGGACTTGAGCAGGCGGGTATAGAAGGTCGGCACGCCCATCAGCACGGTGGCGTTCGACATCAGGTCGATGGCCTGTTCGGCATCGAATTTGGTCAGGAAGATCATCGTCGCGCCGGCGGTTAGCGCCATGTTGGCCGCGACGAACAGACCGTGGGTGTGAAAGATCGGCAGCGCGTGGATCAGGCGGTCGTCTTCGGTAAAGCGCCAGTGGTCCAGCAGGGCTTCGGTGTTGGACATCAGGTTGCCATGCGTCAGCACCGCGCCCTTGGACCGCCCCGTCGTTCCCGAGGTATAGAGGATCGCCGCACGGTCGTCGGCCCCGGCAGGGTGGCTGTCCTGCCGCGGGGTGGCATCCGCGGCCTTTTGCAACATCGTTCCGTCAGCTGCCGCGCCAAGCGTCTGCACCGACAGGGCGTCACCTGCACGGTGGGCATGGGCCTGTTCCTGCGCCGGATCGCAGACGAACAAGCGCGGTGCGGCGTCGCCGATGAAATAGTCGATCTCGGGTCCGGTATAGGCGGTGTTCAACGGCAGGAAGATCGCCCCGACGCGCAGCACGGCCAGATAAAGCGCGATGGCCTCGGGCGATTTTTCGACCTGCACGGCGACGCGGTCGCCCGGAGCGACACCCAGATCGCCCAGCACCGTGGCCAAGCGGCCGACCAGATCCTGCATGGCGGCAAAGCTGATGTCGGGCTGACCCGGACGTTCGAAAAGCGTCTTGTCGCCATGCGTGGCGGCAACCTTGGTGAAATTGCGTTCAATAGTCTGCATCTTAATGTGCCTTTCATTCAGCTTTTCAACGCATCGGCCAGTTGGTCGCCGTGGGCGACGGTCTGGTCGCGGACGAAGGCCTCGTGTCGCGTCTCGATCTGTGTCAGTTCATAGAGATAGTTGATCATCAACCCGTGCGCGGCCTTCAATGCCGAAGGTGCCATATCCGCGGGCCAGTTCAAGCGATGCGCCGAGGCACCGTTGCCCAGATGGAAACGGGCGACCGGATCGACGGGCATTCCCCCCCTGCCCCGCTCGGTCACGATATAGCGCGCGGCAAGGGCCATGACCTCGGGGCGCAGGGCCTCGATCCGGTCGGGGTCGTGCTGCCAGTCGTCTGCGGTCAATGCCTGCGACAAAGCGCGGGCACGTTCGTCCCCCTGCCCCGCCAGCCAGCGCGCAAAGCCCGGCACCGGCGACAAGGTGACGAAGGTCTTCAGCTGCGGCAATTCGGCCGACAGCTCGGCGACCACCTGCTTGATCAGGAAGTTGCCGAAGGACACGCCCTTCAGGCCGGCAAGACTGTTGTTGATGGAATAGAAGACCGCAGTATCTGCCAAGGGCTGTCCGTCCCCCTCGGGGGCAGTCAGGATGGGCGCAATGGCATCGGGCATTCCGCGGGTCAGCGCAACCTCGACGAAGATCAACGGCACATCGCCCGTGGCCGGGTGGAAGAAGGCGTAAAGCCTGCGATCCGCCGGGGCCAGACGCCGCTTCAGGTCGTCCCACCCCTGCATCTGATGGACGCTTTCATAGCGTTGAATTTGTTCAAGAATTGCCGCTGGCGCGTTCCAGTCGATCCTGCGCATAGACAGGAAACCGCGGTTGAACCAGGATGCCAGCAGATGCGCGAAATCCTGATCGATCGCCGCCAGCGAGGCATCCTGACGGATCGCCTCCAGCAGATCGCGCCGCATGGCGACCAGTTGCGGCGTCGCGCCCGGCGCCAGGTTCAGGCGGCGCAGCAATGTCTGTCGCGCCGGTTCGACCACGCGGAACAGATCGGCGACGGCGGCGGCATCGGGGTTGGCGTCCCATACGTCATAAGCGTGGCGGATGCTGTCGGCATCGACGCCGTAATCGTCGCGCAAGCCCTGAAAGAATTGCAGCCTTTCGTCCGGCTGCAGTTCGCCATAGGCCCGCAGCGCCTGTTCGGCCACTGCCACCCGCGCGGCATCGCCGATCCGGCCCATCAGCACCGAGCAGGCCGCAGTGATCCTTTCCGATGCCGGTCGTGCCAGCGCCTTGAGGGTTTCGGCCTCTTCGCTGGAATTGCGGCTACGACGGGTCACGGCCTCCACGAAATCGGTCAGAAATGTCAGACGTTGTTTCACCATGTTCCGATCCTCCCCCTTGGTTGATATACACGGCTTCTCACTTGATGTATATAACAAGGTTGATGATGGACTTTCGTAACGTGGAAAGGTCCAATTGCCTTGGGAAACTGGACAGGCCAATGAAACTTCCGACTGCGACACGTATCCGGCTGGCGCTGGAAAATGCCATTGTTGACGGGGAATATCTTCCCGGCGACCGGATCGATCCCGACCGCATCGCGGCAGACTATGGCTGTTCGCGGACGCCGGTACGCGAAGCCCTGCAGGCGTTGGAGGCATCGGGGCTGCTGGTCGTGCAACCCAAGCGCGGCACCTTTGTCACCAAGCTGACTGTTACCGAACTGATGCACCGTTTCGAGGTCATGGCCCAGCAAGAGGCTTTTTGCGCGGCACTGGCCTGTCGTCGCGCCGATGCCCGGGACCATCAGGCCATCGGCGACAGCCTGCAGGCTTGCGAACAGGCCGCGACCGCAGGTGACAGCGACGCCTATTACGCCCGGAACACCCAGTTCCATCAGGCCATCTATGCCGCCGCGCATAACCCTTTCCTGCAGACCGAGACGCTGCGCCTGCAGGCCATGTTGCAGCCCTATCGCAGGCGTCAGCTGCAGGCACAGGGGCGGGTGCAGACCTCGCTGGCCGAACATCGTGCCATTGCTGCGGCGATCCGGGTCGGCGACGCAGATGCCGCATCGCGGGCGATGACCGACCATGTGCTGGTGCAGGGCGAGCGGTTCCGCGACCTTGTCGCGCTTCTGGACAATATGGCTACACGGCAGACGGGTTGACGCCCCTGCCCTATCCGGGCGGAGTTCCCGCGCGACGTTGGCGAGTGCGTTCCAAACCCAGCTTGTGTTCGCGCCAGATGATCAGGACGCCGGCCAGAATGACCACCGAGGCGCCGCCCAGCACGGTTGCGGTCGGCATTTCGCCGAAGACCGTCCAACCGATCAGCACGGCCAGGATCATCGAGGCATAATCGAACGGAGCCACCACCGAGGCATCGGCAAAGCGATAGGATGACGTCAGGAAGATCTGACCCAAGCCGCCCAGGATGCCGGTCATGACCAGCATCGCCAATGTACTGCCCGACGGCATGACCCATCCGAACGGCAGCGTAACCAAGGACAGCAACGTCGAGGTGACCGAGAACCAGAAGACGATCGCCGAAGTACGCTCCTGCTGAACCAGCTTGCGTACAAAAATCTGCGCCAGCGCCGCACAGGATGCACCCATCAACGCCACGACAGCCCCCAGCATATGCGCGGGGTCCGACGGACCGACGCCCGTCAGCTGCGGCGACAGGACGATCAGCACCCCCGCCAGCCCCATGGCAACCATACCAAGCCGGAAGGCGCGGACGTTTTCGCCCAGGAACATGCCGGCAAAGATCACGACCATCAGGGGTGCGGCATAGCCGATGGCCGTCGCTTCGGGGAAGGCCAGCAGCGACAGCGCCCAAAAGTTGAAGCCCATGGCGGCAGTCCCGACGATGCCGCGATAGAAATGCCCCATCGGTCGAAAGGTCGTCAGCCCCACCCGCAGTTCCGAACGGATCACCAACCACAGCAGGATCACAGGCAGCGCAAAGAACGACCTGAAGAACACCTGCTGCCCCGGCGGCACGGGCATGTCCCCAAGCGAGGTCGCCTTCACCAAGGCTGCCATGACCGTGAAGACAGTGACGCTGATGCATTTCAGGACAATACCCCGCAAGGGGGAGACGGGTGTCGGTGTCATCGGGGTCCCTTGCCTGAGGTCGCGATCTGGATAGGCACAACTTGCACGTTCTGCAATATCACTTATGGCTGTGTCATCGGTCCATGTTAGATAAGTCGTTGTAATTCATTATTAAACTATCTTATTATAGCTCATAGGATGAACCTTCCCCGCAGGGAAGGTGCTATTCCAACTGATCCAGCATTCCGGCAACCGCAGCCTCCAGCTTGCGGCGATCGACGGCCGAGAAGTCCCTTGGAAGGCGGATTTCCAAGCGCCCGTTTGCTGCGGTGCACTTCGCACTGCCCTGAGGGCGTTGCAGTTGGAAGGTAGTCTTGGCCTTGGCAGCGGGCGCAGGTCTTTCCGATGACGCGTTGCGATCCGAGGGAGCATTGTCGTCCCCGCCCTGCCCTGCGTAGCGACGCAAAAGTTCGACCTCGTCCTTGGCGGTCCGTTTGTCCCAATTCTTTAATTCGGATTGAATCGATGCTGCGATCCCCGGTACATCCTGAAGGCGCTGCGCCAAAGCAAGACCCAATGCGCGCGAAATTTCTTGCGGGAACAAAAGAACGTCGCCCAGATGCTGAACCAACGGGATGAAGTTCCGGATATAGCTGCGCTTCTGATAGCCGGCGGATTTGAACAGAATGGCCACCGCTTTTTCCGGATCCGGCTCGGCGGTTTGCGGGTCCTGCGCATAGCGCAAGGCCAACTGCGCCATCTCGGCAAATGAGATATCCTTGCGGATCAAGTTCTCGTTGACCATGCGCCGGTACAACTGATCAAGCTGGTCGCCACGCGCTGCGATTCCGGCAGGGATACGGCCCCATTTCTCGGTCAGCCCGGTATCGTCTCGCAGTTTGCGATATGCCGACAGACGGCGATATCCTTGGATCAGCTGATAACGTCCCTCAGCAGTTGGCTCGACCTGGATCGGGTTTGACAGACCGATGTCACGGATAGAGGCGATCAGTTCCGCCAGTTCCAGATCGGCGACCGGCTTGCGATCTCGAACCAGCTTCGAGGTATCGACAAGATCCAAATCTATCATGTCGGTGATCAAGCCAGCACGCTTCAGACGCACGTGTTCCTGCGCCAAGGCGTCGTTTTCCGCCCTGATCCTTGCTTCGATGGCCGCCCGGTCACGCGTTGACTCGGCGGTTTCCACAATTGCCGCCGCCATTGGCCCGCGTCGCTGATCGGCCTTGTCGACCTTCCCCGCGGGGAAGTCGGCACTATCGTCCTCGGGAATGTCGATGTCGAACATACGGCGCTTGCGGCTCATGCCTTATCCTCCAGCTGATCCCATGCGGTCAGGACATGGCCCCTGAACTCTTCATATGCCTGGTCGAAGGTTGCACGCGCGCGACGCCATGTTCCCCGTGTCATCTCACGATAGTCGATCTCGTAGATCGACGACAGGAAGCGACCCGACTGCTCAACAGCCCGCGTCAGCTCGATGGGGTTTTCGGCCATGCGGTCGCCGAAGACCTGTCGGAAAGCACCAAGCATGGCCTGATGCAATTCGTTCGACGGCTCGAAACGTGTCATCAGGAAACGGATATCGGTGAAGGTCTTCGGCAAGGTGATCTTCCCCGTGGGGAAGTTTTCGAAGCCATGGGACAGATCCTCCAAGGCTTCGGACAGCTGGCCGATAAAGCTGGTGGTGCTGTCATATTCCCAATAGCCAGGCCCCGAAGGGACATAGAGCATGTCCGCAGCAAAGACCGCGTTCATGGACTGATAGCCGATAGCCGGCGGGCAATCGAACAGGATCAGATCGTAGGCATCATCCGCAAGGCTGTCGAGAAACCGCGACACCGCGCCGAAGAAGGTCCATTCAGGGTTCAAGTGACGGTACTGGGCACTGGCAAATTCGACGAAAGCTGCATTGGCGCAGCTGGGCACGATATCGATGGTCGGCCAGGCGGTTGACTTGATGAAGTCCGCCGGTCGTAAAGTCCCAAGTCCCATGTCACGAATGGATGCTGGCAGCTTGCGTTGGGGCAGGGCGGTCCCAGACTCGGCGCCGGCACTGGCGACATTCATCCGGTCGGTCTCACGCTCCAGATCGCGGGCCATGATGCCCCATACCGTATGATCCTCGCCGACATCGGACAGGCCCATGGAGTGGGACAGGGTCGCCTGCGGGTCGAAATCGACGACAAGGACACGATATCCGTCCAGCGCCGCAGCATGGGCAAAATGCAAAGCCACGGTCGATTTCCCGGCGCCGCCTTTGAAATTGGCGATGGCTGCGCGGAAGGCGCGTTTACCCTCGGGGCGGGGCGGCATCAGGCTCTTTTTGTTGATGCGAACCCTGCGGCGCAGTTCGTTCACTTCCTCAAGACTGAACCAGCGCTGACGCCCATCCTCTTCGACTTCCCCGAGGGGAAGGTTCGGATCGGCGGCCAGCTTGCCGCGGAAAGTGGACTGATTGATCCGGAAGATCAGTTCGGCGACCTCCCAGCTGGAGAAGCGCCGCAGGGTCTTTTCGTTGGCGGGACTGAAGGTCTGCCGGCGAATCCATCCCTGCATCTTCAGGGATTGGGCCTGCAATCGGGCGAGGTCTTCGTGGGTGTACATGTTTTGTCTGAATCCAAGAACGCTAAATCTAGATATTCGTACTTTTACGCTCGATTTGCTTTTTTGGCAAAAGGCAACTTCACTGAAATCGGAAAAATACGATTTTCGTGCGGCGGCCGACGAATTGTCAATAAAACTGGGGTCATCGCGTGTTTTATCTGGGCCCGTGCAAAAACGGGACAAGGCACCTAGAAATCGCCGTGAATAGGGGACATTTACAAAGAAAAAGGGGACACTCTTTGCGTCCCCCTATACCAATGATACCTCATTTTCATGATGATGAATGATAAGCAAAGGACCGTATCCAGCTACCTGCTTGACAGAATCATGAAACAGGACGCAAATGCGGTCAGGATGCGGAAATACGTTGGGGCGCCTCAAGACCTCGCCCGCATTCCGGCAGTAACCGGAGCAGTCCGGCAGCAGGAGCGACGATGCAGGTGATCAAACCCGTCGGCCGAGAGGCGGCGGCGCGCAAATACGACATTCTGTCGGCGCTGATGGCGCATGGTCTTGCGGGCGACCAGAACCTGCAAAGGCTGGTGCTGCGCCTGATATCGCTGATCACCACTCGCTACAACTGGCAACGCAATGATCTGACGATGGGCCAAAGAGAGATCGCGCGTCTTTGGTGTGTCGACGAACGGACCGTCAAACGAGAAATGGCACGTTTGCGCAGCCTTGGGTGGATCAACGTCAAGCGACAGGGTGCGCGGGGACGCGTTTCGGTCCTGGCACTGGATCTGGAGCGCATCCTATTGGACACGCGCGCTGCATGGCCGAACATCGGTACGGATTACGTCGCGCGGATGACCGGACAATCTGACGCCGAACCTGCGGCCAATGTCGTGCCTTTCCGTCGCAACGATGCCGAGCCTGCCGACGGCATATGGGGGGCCATGCGCACCCTCCTTCAGGACGAGGATCCGGCGCTGTTCGATGCCTGGCTGGCTCCTCTGACGGACGCCGGGCATGAACAGGGTATCTTGCACCTGGCCGCGCCATCACGGTTCCATGCCACCTATGTGCGCACGCATCTTCTGGGGCGGCTGACCATCGCCGCGCGCCGATCAGGCGCGGGTCTGCAGGGCATCCGCCTGATTCCCTAATCGCCCCCGGAGGAGATGGCGCAGGATGCCGCCATGGGGGGCCGAACCGAGACAAGAGGAGGGGCCTGCATGGATTTCACCATCACGCCGGAATTGGACGATCTGCGCCGTCGGATCGCGACATTCGTGGAAACGCGCATCATCCCGCATGAGGCCGACCGTTCGGCCTATGACGGTCACGGCAATATCGACAACGGCCTATTGCAGGATCTCAGGGCGCAGGCCCGGGCCGCGGGGCTGTGGTGTTTGCAGCTGCCCGAACACGATGGTGGTCTTGGCGTCGGCATCCAGGGGATGGCCGTCTGCTATGAAGAAATGAACCGGTCGATCTTCGGGCCGGTCGTCTTCAATTCGGCGGCCCCCGATGACGGCAATATGATGGTGTTGTCGAAGCTGGCGACACCCGAACAACGCGTCCGCTGGCTGGCGCCGATTGCCGAAGGGCGGGTCAGATCGGCCTTTGCGATGACGGAACCCGCCCCGGGTGGCGGCTCGGACCCGTCGATGATCCGGACGCGGGCCGTGCGGCAGGGCGACCAATACGTCGTCACGGGACGCAAATGGTTCATCACCGGCGCCGATGGCGCGCAGCATTTCATGCTGCTGGCGCGCACCTCGGACGGTCCCAAGGACGCGCTGACGGCGATGATGTTCGACGCGGCGCAACCCGGCTGGCGGATCGTGCGACGCATCGGCATCATGGGCCCCGAAGAACATGGCGGACATTGCGAACTGGAATTCGACGGTCTGCAGATCCCCGTCGAAAACGTCATTCTGGCCGAAGGAAAGGGCATGCGCGTCACCCAGACCCGCCTTGCACCCGCGCGTCTGACCCATTGCATGCGCTGGCTGGGACTGGCCAAACGCTGCATGCAGATAGCTCAGGAATACGCCGAGACACGCGAAGGCTTCGGGATCCGGCTGGCCAACCGTGAAACCGTGCAGGTTGCCACCGGCGATCTGGCCATGCGGATCGAGATCGGGCGGCTGTTGGTCATGCGCGCGGCTTGGGAACTGGATCAGGGGCGCCGCGCGGGGGCGCAGATCTCGATGGCCAAGATCCATGTCGCCAATCTGCTGCACGACGCCGCCGATCGGGCGATTCAGGTGAACGGGGCGCGGGGCTATTCGACCGATACGGTCCTTGAATGGATCTATCGCTATGCCCGCCAGGCGCGGCTGGTGGATGGCGCGGACGAGGTTCACAAGATGGTCCTGTCGCGGGAATTTGCCGGGCAGGGGCGTGATTTTTGGTCGTGGCCGGTAGCCGGCGCATCGACGGGGGCGGGCCATGATGCAGTATGACCGCTTTGAGGGGCTGAAGCCCTGGCTGGACCTGAGATTCGGTAAGGGTGTCTTTGACCTGCGGCCCATCGCAGGGGGGCAGTCGAATCCCACGTGCATGGTCGATCACGGCAACCGCCGGATGGTGCTGCGGACGCAACCGATGGGGCCCATTCTGAAGGGTGCCCATGCCATCGACCGGGAATACCGCGTGCTGACCGCCTTGCAGGGACAGCAAGTGCCGGTTCCCGAACCGATCCTCTATTGCGATGATGCCGATGTGATCGGCCGGCCCTTCTATCTGATGCAGCGGCTGGAAGGACGGGTCTTTCACGACAATTCCCTGCCGGATATTGCACCCGACCAACGCACGGCCATTTTTGCCGAAATGGCCCGGGTCATGGCACAGTTGCATGCCGTCGATCCGGACGCCGTTGGTCTGTCGGATTTCGGTCGCCCCGAAGGCTATTACCAGCGCCAGATCACGCGCTGGTGGCGACAGTGTCAGGCATCGGACCTGCTGCGGCGTGATCCGATCGCCTCGCTGTCACCCTTGCAGGACTGGCTGCAGGCCAACCTGCCGCGGCAGCAGGAACGCGTGTCGATCGCGCATGGCGATTTCCGGCTTGGCAACCTGATCTTCGCCCCCGATGCCCCCCGCGTCATCGGCATCCTTGACTGGGAGCTTTCGACCCTTGGCCCCGCGCTGGCCGATCTGGGGTTTGCCTGCATGGCGTGGCGCACACGACCCGACCAGTTCGGAGGGATCGCGGGTCTGGACCTGAAGGCGATGGGCATTCCAGAGCGTCAGGACTTCGTTGACACCTATTTCCGGCACGCCGAGCCGACGCCCCCCTTGCAACCTTTCCACGAGGCATTCGCCCTGTTCCGCTTTGCCGCGATTTTCGTAGGCATTGCCGATCGGGCGGCGGCGGGGAATGCGGCGGGGCAGGGGGCCGGCGATCTGACCCCACTGGCGGCGGTCTTTGCCGACCGTGGTCTGCAGATCGCGAAAGGGGCATGAAGGGAACCGCAACGGCGGCATGGCGTTTTCATTCGCACCCCAAAGGAAGGTTCCGCCATGTCCCGCCCGTTTTTCCAAACCGCCTTCGGCATCACGGCCCTGATGATCGGGCTGTCGGGTCCGGTTATGGCACAGGACACCGATGGCAAGCCTTCGGCCGTGTCGTCAGAAGCGACGAATGACAGCGCCGAACCTGCCTGCACTGACAGCTCCGGCAAAGCCGAGCCCGCGACGAACCCCGCCCCGTCAGAGGACGGCACGGCAGCCGAAAACACCGGCACGACGGGTTGGAGCGGTGGCACAGGCGGTTCGCAGCTGGGCACAAACACCCAAGGCGCGGTCGAACGTTCGCCGACGTGGCAGCCGCCCACGGCACGTGGTTTGGATTTGAAGGGTCAGCCCGACGAAACGCAAACCTGCTAAGCGTCGTCCAGACGCAGGCGCAGCCCGTCACGGTTCAGGAACTCTCCATCGCGGATCAGGGTGCGGTCGGCATGCATGGCTTTGACCAAGGCATCCAACCGTGTCTTGGCAATATCATCGGGCACGATGCCTTCACGTCCGGCGCGAAACAGCGCGACGGCATCCCAGGCAACCCCTGCACCATCCAGATGCTGAGCAAGGACAGGCCAGTCGAGTTCATCCCCGATCACATGAAGATGCGCCGAACGCAGCAGGCTGATCCGCCCGTCGGTCAGGCCCAACAGCACCACCAGCATGGTGAATTCGTCAGAGTGCTCCAGTGACTTTGCCAGCCATTCGTCGAAATCGGTCGCGTGATCGGTCATCATATTCCGCATAGGTCAGGAATGGCGGAGAGGAATGGGAGTTCGAACCCACCCGGGACAGGCTCGCTGCCCCAACCGGATTTGAAGTCCGGCCGCCCCACCAGAGACGATTCCCCTCCGCAGCCAGGCTGACGCCCGACACGACCCACAGATGGACCGCGCCAAGCGCCTTGGCAAGGGGAGGGCGCGATCAGCTGGCCAGCAACGCTGCGTTCCCCCCGGCGGCCGTCGTATCCACGCATAGGTGGCGTTCGTGGCAGACATGGGCACGGTCGGGCATGGCGGTGATCAGGGCGACGATGGCGCCATCGCGCTTAGACAGGGTCCGGGCATAGTCGCGCCCGCGAACATCATCACCCCACCACAGAACCGCAGCCAGATCATCCATATCGCTCAGCGCCTTGGCATCACCGGTGACGGCCATGCCGCCCAAGGCTTCGACCGCGGCGACCTGATTGCGGATGTCCTGATCATCCGGGCCAAGGCACAGCACCGGACCGCGCGGGACGACCGTCAGACGGTTCAATTCGCCGGTCGGACCGGGCATCAGCTGATCCGAGACCACCACCGGCACCGTCGTCATCTGCCCGGATTCGGCAGGCGCGAAGAAGCGCGGCAGATACAGCGGTCCGCCCGCCTTGGGGCCGGTCCCCGACAAACCTTCGCCGCCAAAGGGCTGGCTGCCGACTGTCGCGCCGACCTGGTTGCGGTTCACATAGATGTTGCCGACGTGGATCTTGGCGGTCACCTGCTCGACCCGGCTGTCGATGCGGGTGTGCAGACCGAAGGTCAGACCATAGCCGCGCCCGTTGATCGTCTGCACGACCTTGTCCAGATCGCGCGCCTTGTAGGTGGCAACATGCAGGACGGGGCCGAAGATTTCGCGGTCCATGTCGTCGATGCCGTTGACGCGGATCAGAGTTGGTGCGACGAAATGGCCATCGGTCGGGGTCTGCAGACGGTGCAGCACGCGGTCCTGATGCGTCTTCAGATATGCGTCGATCTGATCGCGTGCATCCTGATCGATGACAGGGCCGACATCCGTGGAGAGATCCCATGGGTCGCTGACGGTCAGCAGGTCCATCGCGCCCTGGATCATGCGGATAATCTGCGGGGCGACGTCCTCTTGCACGTAAAGGCAACGCAGTGCCGAACAGCGTTGTCCGGCCGAGCGGAAGCTGGATGCGATGATGTCGCGCACGGCCTGTTCGGGCAGGGCGCTGCTGTTGACGATCATGGCGTTCAGACCGCCGGTTTCCGCGACCAGCGGCGTGCCGGGGGCCATATGGGTGGCCATGCTGTCGGCGATCAGCTGCGCAGTTTCGGTCGATCCGGTGAAAACGACGCCCGCGACGTCGGCGCTGCGGGTCAGGGCGGCACCGACCGTGCCCCCGTCGCCCGGCAGCAGCTGCAGCGCGGATTGTGGCACACCCGCCTTCAGCAGCAGGCGCGTCGCATAGGCCGCCACCAGCGAGGTCTGCTCGGCCGGTTTCGCCAGCACCGCGTTCCCCGCCATCAGCGCTGCCGAGATCTGGCCGGTAAAGATCGCCAGCGGGAAGTTCCACGGGCTGATCGCCACGATGGTGCCACGGGGGGCGTCTTGGCGATCCTCTCCCTGCTGCGCGTAATAGCGCAGGAAATCGACCGCCTCGCGCAGTTCGGCGACGGCGTCGTTCAACGTCTTGCCGGCCTCGCGGGCCAGCAGACCGAAAATGGGCCCGAACTCGGCCTCATAGAGATCGGCGGCGCGGCGCAGGACGGCGGCCCGCTGTTCCGCCGTGGCATCCCAAGGGCGGGCATCGGCCAGCGCGCGGGCGACCGTATCGCCGTCGGCCATGGTGATTTGCGCAAGAACCTGACCGGTCGCAGGGTTCACCACCGGTTGCACCGTGCCGGTGGGCGGGCTGACGGTCAGCGGACCGGCATCGGTAATCGCGCCATTGCGCACCTGATCGATCCGGTCCAGCACGTCGCGCGCATTCAGATCGAAGCCCTGCGAATTGACCCGACCCGCGCCATAGATCGCCTCGGGCGCGACCAGCGATGCGGGCGGGGTTTCGGTCTTGACCGCTTCGAAGGGGTCGCGGGCGACCTCGGCGGGGGTCACGTCCTCGTTGACGATCTGGTTGACGAAACTGCTGTTCGCGCCGTTTTCCAGCAGACGCCTCACCAGATAGGCCAGTAGGTCGTGATGCGCACCCACTGGCGCATAGATGCGGCATGCCGTGCCGTGATCGCGCAGGACGATGTCGTGCAGCCGTTCCCCCATGCCGTGCAGGCGCTGGAATTCGAACTGATGCCCCTTGGCCATGTCCCGAACTGCCGCGACCGAATGGGCGTTATGCGTGGCGAACTGCGGATAGATGCGGTCGTTCATGCCCAGCAGCTTGCGTGCCAGCGCGATATAGCTGACGTCGGTCGCCGATTTGGTGGTGAACAGCGGGAAACCGTCAAAGCCCTCGACCTGCGCGCGCTTGATCTCGGTGTCCCAATAGGCGCCCTTGACCAGACGCACCATGATACGTCGGTTCAGCTGGGTCGCCTGCGCGTAAAGCCAGTCAATGGCGGCACCGGCACGCTTGCCATAGGCCTGCACCACCACGCCGAAACCATCCCAACCGGCCAGCGACGGATCGGCCAGTACCGCGCGGATCACCCGCAGCGACAGCGCCAGACGGTCCTGTTCCTCGGCGTCGATGTTCAGACCCATATCGGCGGCCTTGGCGCGCTGCGCCAGATCCAGCACCACGGGGACCAGCTCGGCCATGACACGATCAGACTGCGCAACCTCATATCGGGGATGCAGCGCCGACAGCTTGATCGAGATGCCGGGGTTCTTGCGCACCGATCCCTTGGCGCAGGCGGCGGTGATGGCAGTGATGGCCTTGCGGTATTCCTCGGCATAGCGGTCGGCGTCGGCCTGCGTCATCGCCGCCTCGCCCAACATGTCATAGCTGTAGGAATAGCCCTTTTTTTCCTGACCCTTGGCACGGGACAGGGCGTCGGTGATCGTCTGACCCAGCACGAACTGGCGCCCCATCTCGCGCATGGCGCGGGTGACGGCGGTGCGGATGACGGGCTCGCCGACGCGGCGGATCGCACCACGCAGCGTGCCGACAAGACCCGGCTGTTCATCGTCCAGCACCTTGCCCGTCAGCATCAGCGCCCAGGTCGAGGCATTCACCATGCTGGAGGAGGATTCACCCAAATGACGTCCCCAATCGGACGCCGCGATCTTGTCCTCGATCAGCGCGTCGATGGTGGCGCGGTCGGGCACGCGCAGCATCGCCTCGGCCAGGCACATCAGGGCCACGCCTTCCTGCGTGGACAGCCCGTATTCCGCCAGCATCAGCTCCATCATCGTCGGCTCGGATTCCTTGCGGATCCGGGTGACCAGTTTGGCCGCATCTTCGCTGATCCGCTGGCGGTCCGACTGGGAAAGGGCCGCCGTCGCGGTCAACTGGTCCAGCAGCGGCGCATCCGGCTGGAACTTGGCAGAAGAATCAAATGCGGACAGATCGATCATGGCAGCCCCCTTGGCGTTTCACGCATGATACAAGGTCATGTCTGGACGTTGTGTCCAAAGGTGGCCTAAACTGTGGGCGAAGTGACCAAATTTCTGGGGATATCCAACCATTGACCGATCTGCTGGACGCCACCAACCGTCGCATCCTTTACGAGCTGACCGCCGACGCCCGCATTCCCATGACGGAACTGGCGCGCAAGGTCGGGCTGTCCAAAACCCCCGTCGCCCTGCGCGTCCGCCAGCTTGAGGACGCGGGGCTGATCACCGGCTATCGCGCGATCCTGTCGCCGCTGAAGCTGGGCCTGACCCATGTCACCTATATCGAGGTCCGCGTCACCGACACCCGCCAGAAAGCGCTGGAGGCGTTCAACACAGCCGTCCGCGCCGTCCCCGAGGTCGAAGAGTGCTATATGATCGCGGGCGGCTTCGATTATCTGCTGAAGGTGCGGTCGCGCGACATGGCGCACTACCGCCAGATCATGGCCGAGAGCATCTCGTCGCTGCCCCATGTGCACGCCACATCCAGCCATGTCGCGATGGAGGCCGTGATCGAGCAGGGCGCGATCACCTTCTAGCCGAACTGATCCAGTCTGTGCGGGTTCAACCGGCGCATGTCACCCCGCCGCAGCGTGACGCCGTGGCGGTCGAAGAAATCCAGGATCTCGATGGCGACCTTGCGGCCGTTCTGCACCCGGTCCCGGAAATCGGCGGCGGTAAACCAGCCGTCGTCGGATGCCGTTGCGACATCGCGCAGGATCGCGACCATCTCGGATGTGGTGCTGCGGGCAAAGAAATGGTCATGGGCGATCTGGTCGGTCCGACCCAGTTTCTGGGTCAGTTTCAGAACGCGGCGGACCTCTTTTTCATCGACGCCGAAGTCGGTGGCAAAGTCGCGCACCCGTGGTGGACGAAAGCGGATCTGGCCGGTAAGGGACGGCGAAATGCGGTTCCACAGTGCCTGATCCTGATCTGTCAGCCGGACCTCATGCCCCGGCAGGCGGACGAAGGCGCCGTCCAGAACGATACGCCCGGCCTGCGCGTCCAGATGCAGCAGCGCCAGATAGGCATCCTTGGACAGGCGGGGCGTCAGCGACAGCCGCAGCCGTTCCCGTCCCAAGCCTGACAAGTCGGGGTTTTCATCGTGAAACTGCGCCAACTGGGCCTGCATGCCGTCCCGAAGCGACCGTAGATGGTCGTCGGACAGCGCCGTCGGCCCGATGATCTGGCCTTGGGCGCGGTCCAGCGCCATTCGGGTGGCTGCATCCGTCAATCCGCGGTCGCGTGTGAAAACCGCCAGATCGACGGGTGCAATCGCCAGCATTGCCTGCAAGGCCTGCGCGGGATCGGAATGGCGGGCAGCGTCGATCAGCGCCAGTCGTTCGGGTGTACGGCGTTTGCGAGCGGGCGCGCGCAGGTCAAGGAAATGCCCGCCGCCGATGGTCCTAACCGCCGAGACATCGCGCAGGATGAACCGATCGCCGATCCCCGCCGCAATCGGGCGGTCCAGCACGATCTGCACCGGCCCTTGGGTGCCCGGCGCGATCGGATCGCCAAGCGGCACGATGCGTGCCCCCAATTCGGCGGCATGGCTGTGCAACCGGGCGGGGAACCATGTGCCGATGGGGGCAGGCTCGGACGGCAGAACTGACAGCATCGCGTCGATCCGCATTGTGGGGGCATGCAGGGCAGGGGCCATGACGACATCGCCGCGATGGATCGCCTCTTTGGAGACCTGATCGCCTGCAAGGTTCAGGGCGCAGCGTTGGCCGGCCAGACCTTCGGTGGCCACGCGGCTTTGGGCATGAATGCCCCGCACGCGCGCCGCCAGCCCCGACGGGCCGACCACCACCTGATCACCGATCGCCACACGTCCGGCGATCACCGTCCCGGTCACCACGGTCCCCGCACCCGACATGGTAAAGCTGCGATCGACGGTCATCCGCAGGGGACCATCGGCGTGACGGGCGATGGTCTCGGCCTCGGCCTGCGAGAGGGCGTTGCGCAGATCGGCAATGCCCTCGCCCGTCACGGCAGAAGCCATCATCACCGGCGCGTCCTGCAGCCCCGATGTCGCGGTCAGGTCGCGGATCTGGTCCACGACCTGATCGCGCCGTGCCTGATCGGCCAGATCGCATTTGGTGACGACCACCAATCCGCGCCGCATGCCCAGCAGGTCGAGAATCGCCATATGTTCGCGGGTCTGCGGCATGACACCATCATCGGCGGCCACGACCAGCAGCGCCATGTCGATGCCGCCCGCGCCTGCCAGCATGGTGTGGATCAGCCGTTCATGCCCCGGCACATCGACGAACCCTGTGATCTGACCACCCCCCAGATCGGCATAGGCGAATCCCAGGTCGATGGTGATGCCGCGGGCCTTTTCCTCGGCCAGGCGGTCGGCGTCGGTGCCGGTCAGCGCCTTGACCAAGGCGGTTTTGCCGTGGTCGATATGTCCCGCCGTGCCGACGATCATAGGTCGGACAGCGCCTGCATCAGTGCATCATCGTCACCAAGACAGCGCAGATCAAGGATCAGCGCGCCATCACGGATATGGCCGATTACCGGGCGGGGCAGGGCGCGCAGCAGGGCTGCCAACCGGTCGGGCGCATCGCCACCCGTTCCGGTCAGCCGCAACCCCGCCGAGGGGATCGTGTCGGTCGGCAGCGCGCCTGAACCGATCTGGCTGGCGCAATCGGTGACTGTCGCCCCAAAGCCATGCGGCGTCAGCAGGTCCGCGACCTGCGGGGCAAGCCGCGCCGCCTGTGCCGCGATCTGATCGTAGGGACGCGACAACATCCGCAGCATCGGCATTCGCGCGGTCA
>NZ_JAXHPZ010000001.1:2925000-3059092 GCF_042466435.1 Paracoccus sp. R86501 | reverse complement strand
TTGTAAGTTTTGTGAAATCAAACCAAATTAACGCGTAACATACTGTAATTTAACGAATTCACGCGCGACCCAAAACGCGTCCCCATGCGACCCGACGACGAATCACAAGGCGCGATGCGAGAATCGCCAGAATCGCGAACAGCCAGAAATAGGGCTCACGCTCATTCACCTTCACGGCCCAGACCCAATGCAGGCCGACCAGCACTGCGGCCGCGTAGACAAGCTTGTGCAGCTTGCGCCACGCCTGCCCGCCCATGCGCCGGATCGACAGGTTGTTCGACGTGATCGCCAAGGGCAGCAGCATGACGAAGGCCCCCATTCCGAACAGCAGATAACGTCGCTTCAGGATGTCCTGCCCCATCTGCGCCCAAAGGAACCCCATATCCATGACGACCCATGACAGGACATGCGGCAGCGCATAGGCAAAGCACAGCACACCAAGCGCCCGACGAAAGCGCATCAGCGATATCCCCGTCAGCCGCAGCAGTGGCGTGACCGCCAGTCCCGCCACCAGCAGATAGAGCGCGGTCCGGCCCAGACGATGCTCGATCGCCTGCACGGGGTCCGCCCCCAAGCCGCCGGTGAAGGTGTCCCACAGCAGCAGGGCGAAAGGCAGCGCCCCCGCCAGCCAGACGACCGGAACGGGGATGCGGCGAAGGATATCGTTGGTGGCGCGGATCATCAGTAGTTCACCGACAGGTCCATGCCAGCATACATCTGGGCGACCTGATCGCCATAACCGTTGAACATCTGCGTCGGCTCGCGCCCTGCAAACAGCCCTGCCCCCACGCGGCGTTCGGTGGCCTGGCTCCAGCGGGGGTGATCGACATTGGGGTTCACATTGGCATAGAAGCCGTATTCAGAGGCCTGCAGCTGCTTCCATGTATTGACCGGCTGTTGGTCCGTCAGCTTGATCCGCACGATCGACTTGATGGATTTGAAACCGTATTTCCATGGCACGACCAGCCGGATCGGCGCGCCGTTCTGGTTAGGCAGAACCTCGGAATAAAGCCCTGTCGCCAGAATGGTCAGCGGGTTCATCGCCTCGTCCAGACGCAGACCCTCGCGATAGGGCCAGTCGAGGATGGCGCGCTGTTGGCCGACCATTTCCTCGGGACGGACCAGGGTTTCGAATTCGACGTATTTCGCACCGGGCTGCACGCCCACCTTGTTCAGCACGGATGCCAGGGGCACGCCCAGCCACGGCACGACCATCGACCACGCCTCGACGCAGCGCAGACGATAGATGCGTTCCTCCAGCGCGTTGTCGGGGGCCAGATCCTCGACACCATAGCTGCCGGGGCGGTCAACCAAGCCGTCGATCTGCACCGACCAATCGACGGTGGTCAGCGCGCCCGCATTGCGCTTGGGGTCTTCCTTGCCGGTCCCGAATTCATAGAAGTTGTTATAGCTGGTGATCTCTTCCAGCGTATTGGGGGCCTGATCGGTGGAATATGGCGACGCCTTGCCCGACAGCGCCATCGCCGGCCTGCCCATCAAAGCGGGGGCTGCCAACGCGACAGCACCAGCCGCCATGAATTTGCGACGGTCCATATAGATGGCCTTGGGGGTTACGTGGGACCAGGTCAGCTTCATGTCATCCTCCGGATCTGACGGGCGCGTGGGCGCGACCCGCTGCATCTTTGCATATGCACGCACGCCACGGCGTTCTGGTGCATCACATTCGGTTGACACTTCGCAGCCAAAGGCCGGAACGTTACAGGTCAGTCGGCCAGAATCTGGTCCAGAAATGCCGCGCCAAAGCGTTCAAGACGGGGTCCGTCCAGATAGCGCCCCAAGGCATCAAGGTTCTGCGGCTTGTGTTCGGCAATGCGCTTGATCTGCTGGGTGGTGCAGGACAGGGGCTTGTCGATGCCACCTTCGCCACGCTGCAGGCGCAGCTGTTCTTCCTGCAACCGGTCGAACAGCGCACCCTCGGGACGGCCAGCCAAGGCGCGGCGGGCCGGATGCATCTGCGGCTGGTCGCCCGCGATGACCGACAGGAACTGCTGGCCATAGCTTTCCAGCTTCTTGGCACCCACGCCGCTGATCCCGGCCATCTGGTCGATATTCTGGGGCCGACGCTCGGCCATCTCGATCAAAGTGCGGTCGGGGAAGATGACATAGGCGGGCACACGCGCCGCCTCGGCCAGCGCCCGACGCTTGGCCTTCAGGGCCGACAGCAGCGGCTCGTCCTCTTCGGACACCTGGGTGCGCAACACGTTCGCGCCCTTGGCGCCTTGGGTCGTGTCCTGACGCAGGGTGACGCTTTCATCGCCGCGCAGGATGGGATGGGCGGCCTCGGTCAGATGCAGCGCGCCGTGGCGTTCGGGATCGGGGCGGCATAAATCCAGTCCCATCATCTGCCGGAAGATCGCCTGCCACTGGCCTTTCCCGAAGTCCTTGCCGACCCCGAAGGTGGGCAGCTGGTCATGGCCGCGTTCGCGGACCTTCTCGGTCTGGTTGCCTGTCAGCACGTCGATCAGATGGCCACTGCCGAACCATTCGCCGGTCCGCACGATGGCGGACAGCGCCTTGCGGACGGCCATCGTGCCGTCGAACAGCTTGGGCGGGGTTTGGCACAGGTCGCAATTGCCGCAATCCTGCGCCATGTCTTCGCCGAAATAGGCCAGCAGGCGGCGGCGGCGGCAGCCGGTCGCCTCGGCCAGACCCAACAGGGCGTTCAGACGGGCGTGGTCGGCGGTCTTGCGGGCCGGATCGGCCAGACCTTCATCGACCTGCGTGCGGCGCAGGCGGATATCGTCGGGACCGTAAAGCGTCATCGTATCCGCCGGATCGCCATCACGACCCGCACGGCCGATTTCCTGATAATAGCTCTCGATGCTTTTGGGCAGATCGGCGTGGACCACCCAGCGGATGTCGGGCTTGTCGATGCCCATGCCGAAGGCGACGGTCGCCACGACGATCAGCCCGTCCTCGCGCTGGAACCTTGCCTCGGCCTCGCGGCGGGCCTCGGCCTCCA
Organism: Paracoccus sp. R86501; assembly: GCF_042466435.1. Classification (NCBI taxonomy): domain Bacteria; kingdom Pseudomonadati; phylum Pseudomonadota; class Alphaproteobacteria; order Rhodobacterales; family Paracoccaceae; genus Paracoccus; species Paracoccus sp. R86501. The sequence continues at coordinate 3,056,109 of NZ_JAXHPZ010000001.1, read as the reverse complement.
TGCCGGCGTGATAGGCGATGGCGGGGTGGCCTTCGTCGCGCAGCGCCTGCGCCAGCGTTTCGGTGCGGGCACGCGACCCGCAATAGATGATGCCCGACTGACCGCGGCGACCTTCCACATAGGATGTCACCTGCTTGCGCGGGCTGTTCTTGGGCTGGAAGGCCAGCCGGATGTTCGGGCGATCAAAGCCGCGCAGGAAGGTCACGGGTTCCTGCCCGTCGAACAGGCGGGTGACGATTTCAGCGCGGGTTTCAACATCGGCGGTGGCGGTAAAGGCCGCCAGCGGCACGTCCAACGCCCGCTTCAATTCCCCGATGCGCAGATAATCGGGGCGGAAGTCATGGCCCCACTGGCTGACGCAATGCGCCTCGTCCACGGCGATGGCGGTGACATTGGCGCGACGCAACAGGTTCACCGTCCCGCCGGATGCCAGCCGCTCGGGCGCCATATAGAGCAACTTCATTTCCCCGGCTTGCAGGGCCTGGAAGACGGCGTTGGTTTCTTCGTCGGTATTGCCGCTGGTCAGGGCACCGGCATTGACGCCTGCCGCGCGCAAGGCACGCACCTGATCCCGCATCAGGGCGATCAGCGGTGATATCACCACCGTCACCCCGTCGCGCATCAACGCGGGCAACTGGAAGCACAGCGACTTGCCGCCACCCGTGGGCATGATGGCCAAGACGTCGCGGCCACCGGCCACGGCCTCGACAATCTCCTGCTGGCCGGGCCGGAAGCCGTCAAAGCCCCAGACCTGCCGCAGCAGATCATCTGATGCCAGATCCCGTGCCATCATGCGCCGTAGAAGAAGCCTGCATTATTGGCCAGCGCGCGCTGCAGGATAATGATGACGATGAATACGATCAGCGGTGCCAGATCCAGACCGCCCATATCGGGCAGGCGGCGGCGGATCGGGGAATAGATCGGCTCCAGCAGACGGTTCAGACCGTCCCAGATCTGGGCGACCAGGGGCTGGCGCAGGTTCAGCACCTGAAAGTTGATCAGCCAGGACATGATGATGTGCACGATCATGATGAACCAAAGAACCTGCAAAATCAGTTGCAGCGCCTCATATAGCGTACCCATCGTCACTCCTGCTTCATCCATATTGGCGGTTCTGCCCTGTATGCTTGTGCAGATGGCAGGACGCAAGCGGCTGCGACCCGATGCCGCCGCGTCCGGGTTGACGGGACCGCGATCCGCGGCCACCCAAGGATGCAAATGAAAGGGCCCGCATGTATCCGATATTCCGCTTCGCCAAAGAGCTGCTGAAATTCCGCAATGCACCGGCCTTGCCCCCTACGGGCACGCATGTGTCCACCCATATCTGCTGGCCGTGGGATCTGGACCCCTGGATCGAGCTGAACAACGGCCGCACCCTGACGCTGTTCGATCTGGGGCGCATCCCGCTGGCGCGGCGCACGGGGATGATCCCGATCCTGCGGTCCAACAAATGGGGGATCACAGTGGCGGGCAATTCGACCCGCTATCGCCGACGCATCCGGGCCTTCGACCGCTTCACCATGCTGTCGCGGATGGTGGGCTGGGATCACCGCTTCGTCTATATGGAGCAGTCGATGTGGAAGGACGGCGAATGCTGCAACCAGGTGCTGATCCGCAGCGCCATCACCTCGGCCAAGGGGATCGTCCCCCCGGCCGATGTCGTGCGCGCCTTGGGCCACGACATGGAAAGCCCCGCCCTGCCCGAATGGATCACCGCATGGATCGCGGCGGATGCCGAACGCCCCTGGCCCCCCGCCATCCCCGAGGACGCGAAACTTTCCTTGCCACTCTGACGCGCCGGGGGCCTTATGTCCCCAAGCCGGAATACCGGCACGGGACAGGGGGACGCGATGAACCGCAAGCGCATCTGGGGGTGGTGGTTCTTTGACTGGGCCAGCCAGCCCTTTCACACGCTGCTGCTGACCTTCGTCTTCTCGATCTATTTCGCCGAGGTCGCGCGTCGCCATTTCATCGCGCTTGGCGACAGCGCGGGCCTTGCGGGGGCGAACGCGCAGGCGCTGTGGGGCTACGGGCTGTCGGTCGCCGGGGTGATTATCGCCCTGCTGGCCCCGGTCCTGGGCGCCATCGCCGACAGCTCGGGGCGCAGGATGCCTTGGGTCTGGCTGTTTTCGGGGCTGTATGTCGTGGGTTCCGCGGGGCTGTGGTTCCTGATGCCCACGCAACCGGCGCTGATCCAAGCCGTGGTGCTGTTCGGCATCGGTCTGATCGGGGTGGAATTCGCGACCATCTTCACCAATGCCATGCTGCCATCGCTTGCCCCGCGCGATGAAATCGGCCGCCTGTCCGGGTCCGGCTTTGCCTTCGGATACCTTGGCGGCGTCGCGTCGCTGGCGGTGATGCTGGCGCTGTTCGCGGAAACGCCGACGGGGCGGACTTTAGCTGGCATCCCGCCGCTGTTCGGGCTGGACCCGATGCTGCGCGAGGGGACACGTTTTGTCGGACCCTTCACCGCCATCTGGTATATCGTCTTCATGGTGCCGTTCTTCCTGTGGGTCCGCGACCCCAAGGGCAGCGCCCGTCCGATCCGCATCCGTGCCGCCCTGCGCGATCTGTGGACGCTGATCCGCAGCCTTGGTCAACGTGACAGCCTGCGGAACTGGCTGATCTCCTCGATGCTGTCGCGCGATGCACTGAATGCGCTTTACGGATTCGGCGGCGTCTATGCGGGGACGGTGCTGGGCTGGCCGGTGTTTCTGGCGGGCATCTTCGGCGTGGTCAGCGCCATTTCGGCGGCGGCCATCAGCTGGCTGGGCGGACGGGCCGACCGCCGCTTTGGTCCGCGCCGCGTCATCGCCATCTGCATTCTGGCACTGACGGCGGTCTGCACCCTGCTGGTGGGGATGGACCGCGTTTCGGTCTTCGGCATGGCTGTTCCCACCGATCCGGTGCTGGCGGGACTGCGACTGCCGGACTTGCTGTTCTTTATCTGCGGGGCGGTGATCGGCGGCGCGGGCGGCGCGTTGCAGGCCGCCAGTCGCACGATGATGGTCCGCCACACCACCCCCGAACGCGCGACCGAGGGGTTCGGTCTTTACGCGCTGTCGGGCAAGGCAACCGCCTTTCTGGCGCCTTTCGCCATCGCGGTGACCACCGATCTCAGCGGCAGCCAGCGCATCGGGTTTCTTCCGCTGATCGTGATCTTTCTTGTCGCGCTGGTTCTGTTACGGTGGGTCAACCCGGAAGGAGAGGCATACCCGTGATCCGCAAGACCCTGACCGCCGCCGCCATGCTGCTTAGCCTGGCGCTGCCCGCCGCTGCCGCACCGTTGGCCAAGGACGTGTTCGGCAACGTCCCCGGCCCGACCGGCGGCACCCCCGCCGCCTTCGGCACCTATAACAAGGGCTGCTTCAACGGCGGCGTCCAGATGCCGGAAAGCGGCCCGTCGTGGCAATCCATGCGCCTGTCGCGCAATCGCAACTGGGGCCACCCCGATCTGGTGAACTTCCTGCAGGGCCTGTCGCAGGCCGCCACCAAAATGGGCTGGAACGGTCTTTATATCGGCGACATGAGTCAGGCCCGCGGCGGCCCGATGCTGACCGGCCATGCCAGCCACCAGATGGGGCTGGATGCCGACATCTGGATGCTGAAGCCGCAGAGCCTGTCGCTGTCGCGCCAACAGCGGGAAAACATCTCCTCGGTTTCGGTGGTGGCGTCGAACGGGCTGGGCATGTCGGGATATTGGACGCCGTCCCATGCGGCGCTGATCCAATCGGCGGCAATGGACCCGCGCGTCGACCGGATCTTTCTGGATGCCGCGATCAAGGATGCCATGTGCAAGGCCAATGGCAACCGGGGGTCCTGGCTGCAAAAGCTGCGCCCGACGCCGAACCACGACTATCACTTCCACGTCCGCCTGAACTGCCCTGCCGGCAACAGGGGCTGCACCAATGGCGCGGCACCGGTCGCGGCGCTGTCGGGCAATGACAACGGCTGCGGTGCCGCCGCGCAGGAACTGGCCTATCGCGCCAACCCCTCGTCGCGTCCCAAGGGCGGGCCCGGAAATCCAAACTATCGCCACCCCCGCACCTATCAACTGGCTGAAATGCCCCGCCAATGCCAGATCATCGGCACCGCGCGCTAGGCGCCATCCTGACCACGCTGCTGTTCACCGCGCCTGCTGATGCAGGCGCGGTTCTTGATTATGTGGGCACCTATGTCTGGTCGCGCCCCGAGGCCAGTTTCGGCGGCTTTTCCGGCATCGAGATCAGCCCCGACGGCAGCGAATTCCACGTCCTGTCCGACCGCGCGCATCTGTATTGGGGCCGCGTCCAGCGCGACCCGCGCGGCATCGTGCGTGACATGATGGTGGCCGGACGCGCGCATCTGCAGGACAGCAAGGGCCAGCCGCTGCCGCCCGGCTATATCGGCGACAGCGAAGGTCTGGCCATTGGCGACCATAACGACATCTGGGTCAGCTTCGAGGGGTTCGACCGCATCGCGCGCTATGACGACCCCGACCGCCCCGCCATCACCCTGCCGCCCCCGCCGGAACTGCCCGGCATGGGCAAGAATGCCGGACTCGAGGCGCTGGCGATCCGCGCCGACGGCACCGTCATGGCCATCCCCGAGGAATCCGATAACGACGCCACGCCCTTCACCGTCCTCTCCTATGCCGACCGCGAATGGTCCGAATATTCGACCATCCGCCGCGATCCACGCTGGCTGCCGGTGGGGGCGGATTTCGGGCCGGACGGCTGGTTCTATCTGCTTGAACGCGACTTTCACGGCATCCTGGGTTTTTCGTCGCGTGTCCGGCGGATGCATCTGACACCGGGGCAGGCGCAGGACGACCAGATCCTGCTGGAAACCAAGCCGCTGCAATATGACAATCTTGAGGGGCTGTCGGTTTGGGACGACGGGGTGGGCACGCGGCTGACCATGGTGTCGGACGACAACTTCCTGTTCGTCCAGCGGACCGAGATCGTGGAATACCGCCTGCGCGAAGACGACCCCGACGCCCCCGCAAATTGACAAGACCGGGCGCGGGCGCTTATGGCACCCGCTGCCCATGCCGATATGGGCCGAGTTCTTCCGCAACCTTGTAAAACGGAAATTCCGCATGACCCGCTTTCTGCCCGGCATTCTTGCCATGGCCGCCATCGTCGTGGCCTCGAACATCCTGGTCCAGTTCACCGTCGCCGACTGGCTGACATGGGGTGCCTTTACCTATCCGCTGGCCTTTCTGGTCACCGACGTCATGAATCGCGTCTATGGCGCGCCTGCCGCGCGGCGCGTGGTGCTGGTCGGCTTCGTCGCTGGCGTAATCTGTTCGCTGATCGCCGCGCAGATGGATGCGACGACGCTGCGCATCGCCATCGCATCCGGAACGGCCTTTCTGGTCGCGCAACTTGTTGACATCGCCGTCTTTGACAGCCTGCGCGGCGGTCGCTGGTGGCGGGCTCCGCTGGCGTCGACGCTGGTCGGATCGGCGCTGGACACGGTCCTGTTCTTCGGGATCGCCTTTGCCGCGGTGCTGCCGCATGACATCAACACCGGCTGGTCATCCGAGGCGGTTCCGCTGCTTGGTCAAGGTCCGGTCACCGCGCTGTGGGTTTCGCTGGCAGTTGCCGATTGGTTGGTCAAACTTTGTCTGGCGCTACTGGCCCTTGTGCCGTTCCGCCTGATCGTGCGCAATTTGTTGCGCAATGCGGACAAAAGCTGATTGACAGAATTTGGATCTGTGGCAACCTCAACCCATAACGGCAAACTTTTGAAAGGAGGTGGTCCAGTGTCTAGAGTGATATTGGAGAGCGGTGTCGGAACAGTCTGGGGGGCCGTGGCCTGAGGGCAAACCTGAAGGTCGTAAACCCTGATTGGGACCGGACGGGTTTCTATCCCTAACCGGACCATCTCCGTGGAACTCGCGGGCCGCCAGATCTAGGCGGTCCGTTTCCAGTTCAGGCAGACCGGGTCACCCCCCGCATGCCTGCACAGAAAAAGGGCGGTCCGATCGGACCGCCCTTTTCCATGTTACCTGCCGTGGCTGGCACGCATGCCGCCCACGACGACCGCGGCCCAGACCACTGCCGCGGCCCACCAAAGGCCACCGCTGATCAAGGCCATGCCGATCAGCCCCGCTTGCACCACGTAATAGGCCATGGTGATCAGCGTCTTGCGGATCAGGTCGCCTTCACGGTCGGTCAGGCCGACGGTGGCAGATGCGGCAACGACGTTATGCACGCAGATCATGTTGCCAGCCGCACCGCCGACAGCCTGCAGCACCACGACGACCGTGATGCCTGCCAGATCCAGCCCGATCCCTTGCGCGGTCGAGAATTGGAACAACGAGAACATCATGTTCGACACCGTGTTCGACCCGGCGATGAAGGCGCCAAGCGCGCCAACTACGGGCGCAAAGATCGGCCATGTCGCGCCGGTCGCGGCAGCCATCCCCTGTGCCAGCGTGATCGGCATGGACGCCATCCCCTCGGACCCCGAGTTGATGAAGACCTGCACCATCGGCACCGCCAGCAACAGCGCGGGTGCGGCCGCCAGCATCGTCTTGCCCGAAATCGCCCAAGCCCGACCGTAGTCACGCCCGCGCATCCGGAACAGCGCGACCGAGATCAGCGAGGCCACGATCATCACACTGCCCGGTGCATAAAGAAACTGCGCCGAGGCGTTGATCCCCGACCCGAAGAGGTCGCGGAAGGCGATGGTCGTGGACGGGCCCGTCAGCCATGCCTTCAAGGGCGCGATGGTCCGCGTCAGCACCAGCAGAACTGCCACGATGACATAGGGCATCCATGCCGTCAGCAGCGAGATCTGGCGGCCTTGCGGGCCAAGATCGGCCTCCTCGGGGTGGACGCTGCCTTGCCAGCCGTCCTCCCATTGGTCGCGGGGGGGGAAGTCGAAGCTGTCGCTTGGCAGGAACCATCCGGCACGCGCCGCAGGCACCACGATCAGCAGCCCGATCAGACCGCCCAGCAGCGACGGGAATTCCGGCCCCAACACGCGCGCCACCAACAAATAGGGAAGCGTGAAGGCCAGACCCGCAAAGATGGCGAACTTCCAGGCGCGGAACCCTTCGGCAAAGCTGCGGCTTGCGCCGAAGAACCGCGTCAGCATCCCCACCATCAGCAGCGGGATCAGCACGCCGACCAGCGCATGGACCAGCGCCACCTGCGCCGCCACCACCGGCACGTATTCGGCCAGTGTCATCGGCGCGATGGCGGCATCCACCGCCTCGCTGTTCGACAGGCCGGTGTTGATGCCCACCAGCATCGGCGTGCCGACCGCGCCGAAGGACACCGGCGTCGATTGGATGATCAGCGTGACCATGACCGCCGCCATGGCCGGAAATCCGATGGCCAGCAGCAGCGGTGCGGCCACCGCGGCGGGCGTCCCGAAGCCCGACGCGCCCTCGATCATCGATCCGAACATCCAGGCGATGATGATCGCCTGAATGCGCCGGTCCGGCGAAATGTCGGTAAAGCCGCGCCGGATCGTCCGGATCGCGCCCGATTCCTGCACCGTATACAGCAGCAGGATGGCCCCGAAGACGATGTACAGCAGCGTCACCGCCGTCACCAATCCGTTGACCGTGGCCCCCGCGACGCGCGCGATCGGCGCGCCCCACAGCACCAGCGCCAGCATCACCGTGACGACATAAGCCGCCAGCATCGCCAGCTTGGCCGATCGTCGCATGACGACCAGCAGCACGAAAACGATCGCGACGGGCAGTGCCGCCGCGACAAAGAATACTCCCTGTGACACCTCGTCTCCTCCTCGATTTGTCTGCATCAGTCGAGGCAGGCGGCGGGATCTAAGCAAGGAAAAACCGGCCCGCATTGCAGGCCGGTCAGTTGACGTGTCAATTTGGTATCGTGCTTTTGTCTGAGGTCAGTCCCGCTGAATCGCGATGGCGATGCCCTGACCGCCGCCGATGCACATGGTGATCAGGCCGGTGCGCTTGCCGGTCCGCTCCAGTTCCGCCAGCGCCTTGACCATCAGGATTGCGCCGGTCGCGCCGACAGGGTGGCCAAGCGCGATTGCACCGCCGTTGGGGTTCACGCGGGCGGGGTCCAGACCCAGACCCTTGTTCACGGCCAGGGCCTGAGCGGCGAAGGCCTCGTTCGATTCGATGACGTCGAAATCGGCGGCGGTCAGGCCTGTCTTTTTCATCAGCGCCTCGACCGCGGGGATCGGGCCGATGCCCATCACCTCGGGGCGGACGCCTGCGACGGCATAGCCCAGAATGCGGGCACGGGGCGTCAGACCGGCGCGTTCGGCCGCATCGGCCCGCGCCAGAACCAGCGCCGCCGCACCGTCATTGATGCCGCTGGCATTGCCCGCCGTGACCGACCCGCCCTTTTGGAAGACCGCCTTCAGACCGCCCAGCTTGTCCATGCTGGTGTCCTTGGGGTGTTCATCGGTGTCGAAGGCGACCATGCCCTTACGGGTCTTCACCTCGACCGGGACGATCTGATCCTTGAAATGACCTGCCGCGATCGCAGCAGCCGCGCGGCGCTGCGATTCCATCGCGAATTCATCCTGCTGTTCACGGGTGATGTCATGTTCGGCGGCGACGTTTTCCGCCGTCACACCCATATGGCCGGTGCCCATCGGGCAGGTCAGCGCGCCGGTCATCATGTCCAGCATCGCCTGATCGCCCATCTTGGCCCCGAAACGGGCCGAGGGGATGACATAGGGCGAGCGGCTCATGCTTTCGGCACCGCCCGCGATGGCGAAATCGGCGTCGCCCAGCATCAATGCCTGCGTAGCCGAAACGATGGCCTGCGCGCCCGATCCGCACAGGCGGTTCACGTTCATGGCGGGGGTGGTGTGGGGGATGCCCGCCTCCAGCATGGCGACGCGCGACAGATACATGTCGCGCGGTTCGGTGTTGATGACATGGCCGAAGACCACCTGCCCGATCATGTCGGGGGCGACGCCTGCGCGTTCCAGCGCGGCGCGGGTCACGGTGGCGGCCAACTGGATCGGCGGCACGGCGGCAAGGCTGCCCCCGAAGGTGCCGATGGCGGTGCGGGCACCGGACAGGATGACGATATCATTTGCGGACATGGCGGGCCTCCTCATGGCTTTGCGGACAGAATAGGCGTGGTTCGCATCCCGGCAAGCGCGCGGCGATGTTCCGTCGCGGAACCCGCCTTTTCGCAGGCGACAAATTGCAGGCCGACACACAAGGCGCTATGCTGCCACGGAATAACGAACATGAGGCGACGCATGACACAGACCGGCCCCCGGCTGCGCATCAAGCTGCGGCTTGAATACAATTCGCCGCTGATCCTGGGCCCGGGAAAGGCCGAACTGCTGTCGCGCATCGCACGGCTTGGTTCCATTTCCGCCGCCGCGCGCGAAATGGGCATGAGCTACAAGCGCGCCTGGACCCTGGTCGAGGAGATGAACATCGCCTTTGCCCTGCCCGTCATCGACAGCGCCCGCGGCGGCCCCAAGGGCGGCGGCGCGACGGTGACCGAAACCGGCCAGAAGGTGCTGCAGCATTACCGCGCACTCGAGACCCTGCTGCTGGACGCCGGCGCCACCGATCTGAACGCGCTGAACGACCTGCTGCGACCCGAGGGCAGCAGCTAGGCCGTGTCCCGCCCATCCACCGGCTTTGTGATTTCAAAAGCGCGGGTTTTTCCCTATGATCGTAAAAAAACACGAACCGAAAAGCAGGACGAGGGCAGGATGAACACGCTTCTGAAGCTGGCCATTGTGGGGCTGGTGGCCTCATGCGGTGGCGGCAACTACAGCGCGCCGCGCCAGTTGAACAACGCTTGCGCGATCGTCGCCGAACGACCCGCCTATCTGCGTGCGATGAAAAAGGCTGAACGTCGTTGGGGTGTTCCGGTGCATGTGCAGATGGCCACGATGTATCAGGAATCCAAATTCATCGGCGACGCCCGCACCCCGCATCAATACGCGCTTGGCGTCATTCCGATCGGCCGCCAGAGCAGCGCCTTCGGCTATTCCCAAGCCCTCGATGCCACTTGGGAGGAATACCAGCGCAAGACCGGAAACCGCCGCGCCAAGCGCGACAATATCCGTGACGCCACCGATTTCATGGGCTGGTACATGGACGGCAGCCAGAACTCGCTTGGCCTGTCCAAGTCCGACGCGACCTCGCAGTATCTGGCCTATCACGAAGGACGCGGCGGCTTTGCCCGCGGCAGCCACCGCAGCAAGGGTTGGCTGATGCGGGTCGCGGCGCAGGTCGGCCAACGGTCCGAGATGTATCGCCAGCAGCTGATCGCCTGCCGCAAGGCTTGATCATGGCCGCTTGACGCGACCGCCACATGCGGGCCTTCTGTTGAAAAAACAGGGGGACCCCGTATGTACAGCGTCATCGGCACCGCAAAAAGCCGCGCCTTCCGCGTTCTGTGGATGCTCGAGGAGTTGGGACAGCCCTATACCCATATCCCTGCCAATCCCCGCAGCGACGGCGTGGCCCAGTTCAACCCGGCGGGCAAGGTGCCGGTGCTGATCGACGACGGCACGCCGATCACCAATTCCACCGCGATCCTGACCTATCTTGCCGACCGCCACGGCCAGCTGACCCATCCCGCGGGCACGCTGGACCGTGCCCGTCAGGACAGCCTGACGCAATTCCTGCTGGACGAATTCGACGCCGCCCTGTGGCTGGCCGCCCGCCACAGCTTCATCCTGCCCGAAGAAATGCGCCTCAGCGCCATCAAGAACACCTTGCGTTGGGAATTCGAGGCAAGTCAGAAGACCCTGGTAAACCGCATGGGCGAAGGTCCGTTCCTGATGGGCGACCAGATGACCGTGCCCGACATCATCCTGACCCATTGCCTGACATGGGCGCTCGGGGCGCGCTTCCCCATCGTGGAACATGATCTGACAACCTACTTGGACCGGATGCGCGAACGCCCCGCCCATCAGCGTGCCGCAGCACTTTAGACCGTGTTCAGCGCCTGCGCGGCGGCCATTCCCGCCCGGCGCCCGCTGGCCAGACATGCCGTCAGCAGATAGCCCCCTGTCGGTGCTTCCCAGTCCAGCATCTCTCCGGCGACGAAGACCCCGGGCAACGCGCGCAGTTGCAGCGCTGCATCGACCCCGTCGCGCATGATGCCGCCCGCGCTGGAAATCGCGCGTTCCAAACTCATCGGGCCATCATGCCGCAACGGCAGTGCCTTGGCCCGTGCGGCCCAACCAGCCGGGTCCGCAGGCATGGGCTGTCCCCATTCCAGCAACAGCGCCACCTTGACCGGATCGCCTAGGACCCGGCGCAGCCAGTTGCCCAGCGACAGCTTGCCACGCGGCCTTCCGAACCGCGCCGCCAGCGCCGCCATATCCAGATCCGGCGCCAGATCGACGCGCCCCTCGGCCCCGTCACGCAGGGCCGAGGCCACCTCATAGATGCCGCCGCCTTCGATCCCATGCCGGGTGATGACCCATTCGCCGCGACTGACCGCATCGCCCACGTGGATCGCGACACCCTTGACCGCAGCCCCCATGACCCGTGCCATGGCGTCAGTCCAAGCGACATTGAATCCCATGTTCGCAGGCCGAAACGGGGCGATCGGCACGCCCGCCCCTGTCAACACCGGCACCCAAGCCGCGTCCGACCCCAACCGTGGCCAGCTGGCCCCGCCCAGCGCCAGCACCACCGCATCCGCGGCGATCACACTCCGTCCTTGGGACGTTTCAAAACCAAAGCCGCCGTCCAGATCGACCCACCGCCAGCGCGACCGTAACTCGACCCCGCCCGCCCTCAAGCGCGCCAGCCATGCCCGCAAAAGGGGCGAGGCCTTCATCCCGACCGGAAACACCCGCCCAGATGATCCGGTGAACAAGGGCACGCCCAAGCCCTCGGCCCATGCCATCACCTCGGCGGGACCAAAGGCTTCTCGGTTGTCGAAATACCCCGGGGTCCGGGGCAGCGCCCCGGCGACTTTGCCCCAAAACGCATCGGGCGGCTCTGACTTGGTCAGGTTCAGCCCCGATTTGCCCGCCATCAGGAACTTGCGGGCGGGCGTGGGCATCGCCTCAGTCACGACGACGCGCCGCCCCTGGCCCATCAAAGCCTCGGCGGCCATCAGCCCGGCGGGTCCGGCTCCGATCACCAGCGCATCGACCCGCTCGGTCACCGACGCCCCCGGGGCTTCATCGCCAACCGCAGCAGCGCGCGTTCCACCAGCGGCATCTGCGGCGCGCGGCTGGCGCTGCGCAGCGTCATGTCCGCCTGCAGCAGCGTCGAGATCGCCTCCTCCAGCGGCCCCATCCCCCAGCTTTGCGCCTGCCGTGCCATCCGGTCGCGGCGCGGCCCGAAAACCGGCGGTCGCGCCCGGGCCAAAGCCACCCCCGGTCCGGCAGGATCGGCCGCCGCCAGATGCAGCGTCCGGAAATGCCGCAAGGCCGCGATGCACAGCGCGACCGGGGAAATGCCCTGCCCCTCGATCCGCCGCATCAGCGGGCCGAAGTCCCCATCGCGCCGTTCGGCGACGACATGGATCAGCTCGTCCAGCTCGGCCTCGATGGTGGCAGGGGCCAGCATGGCGATTTCCTCGGGCGTCAGAGGCGCGGGGTCCTGGTATTTGTACAGCCCGATCTTTTCGATGGTCTGACGCAGGTCGCCGGGGTCCAGCGCGCGGGCCAGCAGCATCATTTCCTTCATGGCGTCGCGCGGCACCTCGTGCAGGCCGACATCGGCCAGCCAGCGCGTCACCTCTTCGGGGCCCGGCGGATCGTCATAGATCGGGGCGGTCACCGCCTGCCCGTGCTTTTCGAACAGCTTGCGCAAGGCCGAGGATTTCGACAGCCCGCCCGCCGCCACGACGATGACCGCATCGCCCTGACGCCAGTCGGTCAGCGCGGTGGCAATCGCATCGGCGGCGGAATCGGGAGTGTCGTCCAGCAGGACGACGCGCGGACCGGGAAAGAAGCCGACCTCGCGCACCGCATCGACCAGCTGGGCGGGGTCCTTCTTCAGACCCGCGCCGGGCATGCGGGTCAGGCGCATCTCCTCGTCGGCCTTGTCGCCGACCAGCGCCAGCACCGCCTCGGCGCGCTTCATGGCCACCCGCATCGGGTCCTGACCATAGATCAGCAGCGCCGGCCGCGAAGGATCGGGGCGCGACAGATAGCGCGATATCTCGCCGCCTTTCAGCAGCATGCAAACCTCATTCCGGCAATGTTGACGCCGCCGCCAGCAGGCGGGTGACGACCTGATCGGCCAGCATCAGCGCCAGCCGTTCGCGCGCCCCGCCTTCGGCCGCCAGCGTGGAAACGGTAGTCCCCGTCGTCGAATACGAGGTGAAGCTGCTGACCCGCCCCCGCGTGACCACCTGCCCGTCGGGACCGGTCAGCGTGAAATCGGCGGTGCCGTTCAGCGAATAGCGGGTCGTCACCTCATCGGGGGTGATGGCCTGTGCCGCGACCGTGGCACTGATACGGTAATCCAGATCATAGATCGCCGCATCATCGGGGCCGATCCGTTCGGCCACCCGCTGGTTGAAGACGAAGTCGATCGGCGTGTCGGGGTCGCGCGGGCGCACCTTGCCAAACAGCTTGGTGCCCCCGCCATTGGGTCCGTAAACCGGCGTCAGCCCGCAGCCCGCCAAGGCCAGAGCGGCCCCCAGTCCAAGGATGACGGTGCGGCGGGACAGACGGTCAGGCAACGACATTGACGATCCGCCCCGGCACCACGATCAGTTTCTTGGGCGCCGCGCCTTCAAGGAAACGCTGCACCGTGTCGTCGGCCAGAACCAGCGCCTCGATCTGGTCCTTGGGCATATCCTTGGGGACCGTGATCTCGGCGCGGCGCTTGCCGTTGATCTGGATGGGCAGGGTCACGCTGTCATCCTCCAACATGGCGGGATCGGCCTTGGGCCAGCCGGCATCCACCACCATGCCCTGCCCGCCCGATTTCGACCAGACCTCTTCTGCCAGATGCGGCACCATCGGGGCCATCAGCTGGGCGATGATGCGCAGGGCGGCACGGCGCGCCTCGCCCCCGGCCTTGGATTTGCCGACGGCATTGGCCAGTTCGTACAGCTTCGCCACCGCCTTGTTGAAGGCAAAACCCTCGATTGCTTTGGTCACATCGGCAATCGCACGATGGGCAGCGCGGGTCAGGTCGATATCATCGCCACCTTCGGCAGGGGCTTCGTCGGCCAGACGCCAGATGCGCGACAGGAACTTATAGGCGGCCTCGGCCCCGGCAGCGGTCCATTCGACGTCTCGCTCGGGCGGGCTGTCGGACAGCATGAACCAGCGTGCGGTATCGGCGCCAAAGCTTTCGACGATATTGACCGGATCGACGACGTTCTTCTTCGATTTCGACATCTTGGCCGAAGGGATGACCGTCACTGCCGTGCCATCCGCCAGTTTCCCGTCGGTTACATCTTCGGGCAGGTGATAGACGGGGCGGTCGCGGTCATCGCGCGTGGTATAGATTTCATGCGTGACCATGCCTTGGGTGAACAGCGCGTCGAAGGGCTCTTTCGCCGCTTCGGGCAGATGGCCGGTCTTGACCATCGCGCGGGCAAAGAAGCGCGAATAGAGCAGGTGCAGAATCGCGTGCTCGATGCCGCCGATATACTGGTTGACATTCATCCAGTAATCCGCATCCGCGCGGTCGGTCGGCGTCGCGGCGTGCGGGCTGGTAAAGCGGGCGTAATACCAGCTGCTGTTGACGAAGGTGTCCATCGTGTCGGTTTCGCGCCGTGCGGCACCGCCGCATTTCGGGCAGGTCGCCTGACGCCAGGTCGGGTGGCGGTCCAGCGGGTTGCCCGGCACGTCGAAGCTGACATCCTGCGGCAGCAATACGGGCAGGTTCGCCTTCGCCTCGGGGACGGTGCCGCAGCTGTCGCAATGGACGACAGGAATCGGGCAACCCCAATAGCGCTGGCGCGAAATGCCCCAGTCCCGCAGGCGGAACTTGGTGACGCCTTTGCCATAGCCCGCGGCCTCGGCATGGGCGATGGCGGCATCGACGGCCGCTTCGCCGGTCTGGTCCGCCTGACCCGAGAATCCTCGGACGTAGGTGACGGTTTCGGATTTCAGCGGCACGAAGGGCGCCTTGGCGACCAACGCATCGGCCTGCGCCTGATCCATCCCGACCTCACCAAAGGTGGCGCGGATCGGCAGATCGTATTTCGTTGCGAATTCATGGTCGCGTTCGTCATGCGCGGGGCTGCCGAAGATCGCGCCGGTGCCGTAATCCATCAGCACGAAATTCGCGATCCAGATCGGCAGATGCCAATCGGCGTCCAGCGGATGGGCAACATGCAGGCCGGTGTCGAAGCCCAACTTGGGTGCAGTCTCGATGGCCTCTTCGGTGGTGCCGATGCGGGCGCATTCCTCGCGGAAGGCTTCGACCTTGGGGTCGTTCGCGGCCAGCTCCTTGACCAGCGGATGGTCCGGCGACAGCGCGACAAAGCTGGCACCCATCAGCGTGTCGGGGCGGGTGGTATAGACCTCGATCCGGTCAAAGCCCGCAGGCGCATCGACGGTGGTGAATTCGAATTGCAGACCGCGCGACTTGCCGATCCAGTTCGCCTGCATTAGACGGACCTTTTCCGGCCAGCCGGTCAGACCGTCCAGCGCGCCCAGCAGTTCATCGCTGTAATCGCTGATCTTGAAGAACCACTGCGTCAGCTCGCGCCGTTCCACCGTGGCGCCCGACCGCCAGCCCTTGCCGTCGATGACCTGTTCGTTGGCCAGCACGGTCATGTCTTCGGGGTCCCAGTTCACCTGCGCCGATTTGCGCGTGATCAGGCCGGCATCCAACATATCCAGGAACATCGCCTGCTGCTGGGCGACATAGGCGTCGTCACAGGTGGCGAACTCGCGGCTCCAGTCGATGGAAAGGCCAAGCGGCTTCAGCTGGTCGCGCATCGTGGCGATATTGGCATAGGTCCAGTCGCGGGGATGACCGCCCTGTTCCATCGCGGCGTTTTCGGCAGGCATGCCGAAGGCGTCCCAGCCCATCGGATGCAGCACGCTGAAACCTTGGGCGCGTTTGAACCGCGCCACCACGTCGCCCATGGTATAATTGCGCACATGGCCCATGTGGATGCGCCCCGAGGGATAGGGGAACATTTCCAACACATAGTATTTGGGGCGGTCGTCGCGGATGGCGGTAAAGGTGCCGGCCTCGGCCCAGGCCTTCTGCCAGTTGGCTTCGCTTTCGGACGGAGTATATGGCATGGGGGTCAACCTTCGGGCATTTGCGTTGCCCTGCGGTTTATACGCCAGCCGAGTGCGGGTCCAGTGGCCAGACCCGCAAGCAGGCGACCTTAGAAACGACCGTCTTGAATGCGCAGCTGGCGGGCGCGGGTCAGGATGGCATCCTCGACCGCGCGGACGGTGCCGGGCTCGACGGTCGAACCGCCCGCCCCCTGCAGCGACAGGCGCAGGCTGCGCGCGTCCAGCGCGGGATCGCTGACCTGGATCGTCGCGCGATAGGACCGGCCACCGCCCGGCGGCGTGCCATAGCCCGTCTGGATCACGCCCGTGAAGGGATCGACCGTCTGCACCGGCAGGAAGTTCAGCACCTGAAGGCTGGCGTTCCAAAGATACTTGTTCACGCCCACCGTCGCACTGGGGTTTTCCGTCTGGCGGAACAGGTCCTGGATCTTCATCTCGCGCTCGGGTTCCTTGGCGGTCCGGTTGCGGTCACCGGCCCCGCCACAGGCGGCAAGCCCCGCGCAAAGCGTCGTGACGATCATCAGGCGTGCGGCGCGTGCGGTCTTCATGCTGTCCCCCGGGCGTATTTCGCGTGGGCCAGCTTTAACGCGGAACGACCGCCCGCGACAAGCGCCTTGGCCACGGGGCCTTCGGGACCACCCCCGATCCCGCCCAAGTCCCGCAAATGACGGGATTTGGCGATCACGGAAAGGTGTGGCGGTTGTGCATCACAGAAACAGGGAAACCCCCGGGGGTCCGGTGATTCCGTTGCATCACAATTCCGAAAGGGGGAAACACAATACATACCCAAGTCGGGAGGCTGGTTTGGGCAACAGAGAGACAAGAGGGAACACGACCATGAAAAAGGTTCTTTTCGCGACGACCGCACTGGTCCTGACTGCCGGCATCGCCGCAGCAGACGTCACGATCTCGGGCTACGGCCGCACCGGCATCCTGTATCAGGAAGACGGCGTTCGTGGCACCATCGATGGCGTTGAAACCAGCGACGCGATCGTCCAGTCGCGCCTGCGCATGAACATCGACGCGACCACGACGACCGACTCGGACGTCGAATTCGGTGGCCGGATCCGCATCCAGTGGGACCAGGGCGACGACGAAACCACCGTTGCACCGGGCTACCTGTATGTCACCTCGAACGGTCTGACCGTCGAAATCGGTAACTCGAACACCGCCTACGACTCGACCGCTCTGATGTACAACTCGGAAATCGGCATCTACTCGCGTTCGTTCGGCAACTCGCGTGGCGACTTCTTCGCCTACAACACCGACGGCTACCCGACCTTCGCAAACGTCGTCAACGGCACCATCGAGCGCCGCAGCGACTACATGGGCGTCTTGGCCAGCTACACCGTCGACACCTTGACGGTCCGCGCGTCGGTCGTCGACCCCGACCAGATCCTGCCCGACAGCGCAACGGGCATGGAAAAAGAATACGGTCTGTCGGTTGACTACGTCTACAACGACATGCTGACCTTGGCTGCTGCCGCTCTGAAAGACGGCGCCGGCATCGACGGCAACGACCAGTACTTCCTGGGTGCAGAATATGCATTCAACGAAAAGACCGACATCGGCCTGCTGTACTTCGACAATGGCGAAGTCAACGGCGACGATTCGGATCTGGGCAACACCGTGACCCTGTACGGCAGCTACGAAGTTGCTCCGATGACCGTTGTCAGCGCCTACGTCGCCAACAATGACGCAGACAGCAACGAGACCGACAACTCCTACGGTATCGGCGCTTCCTACGACCTGGGCGGCGCAATGCTGGCCGGTTCGGTTCAGCGCGGCTACAACGAGCTGGTCACCGCCGACATGGGCGTCCAGTTCAACTTCTGATCTGATCCAGATCACGCAGTTGCGGAAAGAGCGGGCCTTGCGCCCGCTCTTTTCTTTATGTTCAGTGGCTTCATGGGTTTGACAGATATCACCAGCCGCCTTGCCGCGGCCGAAGCCGCCGCAGGACGCGCCCCGGGCAGCGTCACATTGATCGCCGTCAGCAAGGTCCAGCCGAACGAACGCGTTCAGGCGGTCCTTGAGGCAGGCCACCGCATCTATGGCGAAAACTACGTTCAGGAAGCGCAGGGCAAATGGCCCGAATGGCGCGACCGTTACGATGGGATCGACCTGCATATGATCGGCCCCTTGCAGTCGAACAAGGCCAAGCAGGCCGTGCAGCTGTTCGACGCAATCCACACGCTGGACCGCATGACGCTGGCCCGCAAGCTGGCCGCGCAGATTCAGGAACAGGGCCGCCACCCCCAGCTGTTCGTTCAGGTCAACACCGGGGACGAACCGCAAAAGGCCGGCATTCTGGTGGATGAACTGTCGGGCTTCCTGTCATCCTGCGCCCAGCTGGATCTGGCCCCGACCGGCCTGATGTGCATCCCGCCCGAAGGTCTGGACCCGCAACCGCATTTCGCTCTGCTGCGCAAACTGGCGGCCGACAACGGCCTGCCCCACCTGTCCATGGGCATGAGCAGCGACTTCGAAACCGCAGTGGCCGAAGGCGCGACCCACATCCGTGTCGGCTCGGCCATCTTCGGCGCGCGCGACTACGGCTGAACAGACAACGCGGCCAAGGGCGGCACGATCAGCCGCGTGCCGATGACTGCGCGTTCCGCGATCCAACGCAGGTCGGTGCGGGCAAAGGCGATGCAACCCTCGGTCCCGAAATGCGGGCGGCGCCATTGGTGCAGGAAGATGGCCGATCCGCGCCCCGCCCGCGCGTCCGGCCAGTTCCAGTCGGTGGTCAGCACCAGATCATAGAGCGGATCGGCGCGGCGCAGCCGTTCGTGGCTGTGCGCAAAGGGTGCGCGAACGTGGTGATTGTATTTCGCATGACCGCTGGCATCGCACCACAGATCGGATGGTCCGATGGGCCGCGCCCAAGGTGCCGGACGCGCAACGCGGTCCGGGCGATACCAGAGGCCCGTGATGCGGTGATGACCCGTCGGGGTGGCGCTGTCCCCTTCGCGCTTGTCCCGCGACAGGCCGGTCTTGCCGATGGCGCAGGGGATGGTGCGTCCATGAAAGCGCAGCCCCATCGGGGTCAGGACCATATCGTCGGCCCTCACAGCAGATGCCCCGATTTTTCGGCCTTGGTGTCCAGATAGTCGGTGTTGTGGCGGTTGCGCGGGGTGATCAGCGCCACACGTTCCGGCACTGCAATGCCGTGGCTTTCCATCATCGCCACCTTGCGCGGGTTGTTGGTCATCAGTCGGGTCGCGGTGAAGCCCAGCCCGCGCAGCAAGGCCGCGCCGATGCGGAAGTCGCGCTCGTCATCCTCGAAGCCAAGGCGGTGGTTGGCCTCGACCGTATCGAAGCCCTGGTTCTGCAGGTCATAGGCGCGCATCTTGTTGGCCAGCCCGATGCCACGCCCTTCCTGGTTCAGGTAAAGCAGCACCCCTGCCCCTACCTGCCCCATGGCATCCAAGGCCGCATGCAGCTGCGGGCCGCAGTCGCATTTCAGGCTGCCCAGCACGTCGCCGGTAAAGCAGGCTGAATGCAGACGGGCCAGCACGGGGGCGTCGCGGGGTGGATCGCCGATCTCGACCGCGTAATGTTCCGCGCCGCCATCGTCGGGGCGGAAGATATGCAGGCGCGATCGTTCCGCCGATTGCAGCGGCAGACGGGCGGCGGTGACGGAGGCCATCGCGGATTCGGCCGCCAGTTGCGCGATCAGCGGGCCGGGTGACAGGCGCGTCAGCCCCTCAGGCGCGGGGGCGGGAACCAGCAGCATTGCGGGCAGCAGCTGCGCCGATTTCGCCAAGGCCAGCGCGGCACGATGCGCGGTCACATCGCCGCCGCGTTCGGATGCCAGCGGTCCCTTCATCGGCGTCATCAGATCGCCCGACGGATCGGCCAGCGCCTGCAGCCAGGCCAGATCGGCCCCGGCAGGCACGCTCACCCGCGCCACGCCCGCGTCATAGACCCGCGCCTTCAGCGTCTGCGCCCGGCGGTCGGTCAGTGCCAGAACCGGCTGACCCAAGGCCCGCAGATCGGCCAGCCGCACGGGCGACAAGGTTTCCACCGCCGCCGCGATATGGTCGCCCAGAACGACGGGCAGACCCATGCGCAGATCGGCGCGGGCGCGGGAAATGGTTTCGGCAAGGGTCGGGATCAGGCTCATCGGGCCACGCATTCTTGAAACAAATTGAAACATAGCGCGCTTATCCGACAACTCCATGTGAGAATTCCGACATGTTGCTGGACGGAACGGGTCGCGCACCCCACTCAAGTATCAACAAGCCATAGGAGGCAACATGCCCGGACTTAAAAAAATCCTGCTGGTCGATGACGAAGAAGACCTGCGCGAAGCCCTGGCCGAACAGCTGGTGGCCACCGATGATTTCGACGTGACCGAGGCTGGCACCGGCGCCGAAGCCGTCGAAGCCACGAAAAACGCCATCTTCGATCTGGTCGTTCTGGACGTGGGCCTGCCCGACACCGACGGCCGCGAGCTGTGCAAGAAGCTGCGCAAGCTGAACGTGAAATGCCCCATCGTGATGCTGACCGGGCATGACACCGACGCCGACACGATCTTGGGTCTGGACGCGGGCGCCAACGACTATGTTACCAAGCCGTTCAAGTTCCCCGTCCTGCTGGCCCGTCTGCGCGCCCAGCTGCGTACGCATGAACAATCCGAAGACGCGATCTTCCAGCTTGGGCCCTATACGTTCAAACCCTCGATGAAGATGCTGATCGATCAGAAGGACCGCAAGATCCGCCTGACCGAGAAGGAGACCAACATCCTCAAGTTCCTGTATCGCGCGCAGGACGGCGTCGTGCCGCGTGATGTGCTGCTGCATGAGGTTTGGGGTTATAACGCCGGTGTGACCACGCATACGCTGGAAACCCACATCTATCGCCTGCGCCAGAAGATCGAGCCCGACCCCTCGGCGGCGCGTCTGCTGGTGACGGAATTGGGCGGCTATCGCCTGGTCGCCTGACTCCTGCCGAGGCCCGCTTCAGCGGGCCTTTTCAATGCGGTTCCGACCCCCGATCGGCAGCTTTTCGCCAATGCAATCTGGGCGGGAACCGGGGCTGGATTTCGACGTTGAGCCCACGAAGCCCAGTGGCCGGTGGATGCGGCCACACCCTCCCTCCCTGTTGGACTGCCCGGTGTTTTCACACCGGGCATTTTTTTACCCGCGCCCGTGTGGTGCGGACCAATCGGCATCAGGCCCGATGGGGACGATGCGATGCGGGTTGATCATGTCGTGGCTGAAGTAATAGTGCCGCATGAAGTGGTCCGGATGCACGGTCTGCGCGACGCCCGGCCATTGATACAGTTCGCGTGCCCAAGCCCAGAGGTTGGGATAATCCACCACGCGGCGGCGGTTGCATTTGAAATGCGTGTGATAGACCCCGTCAAAGCGCAGGATAGTGGTCAGCAGCCGCCAGTCGGCCTCGGTCAGGCGGTCGCTTGTCAGGTAACGGTTTTCCGCCAGCAACCCCTCGATCCAGTCCAAGCTGTCGAACAGCGGCCCCACCGCCTTGTCATAGGCCTGCTGCGATGTCGCGAAACCCGCCTTGTAGACGCCGTTGTTGACCGTGTCATAGATGCGGTCGTTCACCTGCCCGATCCGGTCGTGCAGATCGGCGGGATAATAATCATCGGTGTTGCCGGTGATGCCGTCAAAGGCCGAATTGAACATGCGGATGATGTCGGCGCTTTCGTTTGACACGATGCTGCCGGTCTGCTTGTCCCACAGCACGGGAACGGTGACGCGGCCCGTCATGTCGGGCTGGACCTTCAGATAGATCTGCCGCAGGTAATCCAGCCCGAACTGGCGGTCGCCCGTTGCGCCGTCGAAATCGGTGCGGAACTCCCACCCCTCGGACAGCATCTCGGGGTGGACGACCGAGACATCGATGTGATCCTCAAGCGCCTTGATGGCGCGGAAAATCATCGTGCGATGCGCCCAAGGACAGGCGTGGCTGACATAGAGGTGATACCGCCCGCTTTCGGCCTTGTATCCGCCCTGCCCCGTCGGTCCCGCGCTGCCGTCCGCGGTCACCCAGTTGCGGAACTTGGCGCTGTCGCGCTTGAATTCACCGCCGTTGCTGTCGGTATCGTACCATTGGTCCTTCCAGACCCCGTTCACCAGCTGGCCCATGTTTCATCCTTTCCTGCTACGATGCGCCAACGGATGGCGCATCGTTCCGTTCCGACCCTCAGCCGATGGCGCGGTCGCGGGTTTCCGTGCGGATCAGCAGCAGCGCCGCCGCCGCCAGCACCAGCAGCAGCGCGAAAAGCCCGATGGCCAGCGTGAAGCTGCGGGTAAAGACGAAGGCCAGCAGGCTGGGCGCCAGAATGCCGCCAAGACGCGCGACGGCGCTGGCGGTGCCCATGCCGGTCCCGCGCAGATGGGTGGGGTACAGCTCGGGCGTAAAGGCATAAAGCGCGCCCCAGCTGCCCAGCAGGGCAAAGCTCATGATAATCAGGGATGCGGCGACCATTGCCGTTCCGCTGGCCACCGTGAACAGGAAGCATCCCGCCGCGCTAAGCAACAGGAAGCCCGCCAGCGTCGGGCGACGGCCCACGGCCTCGACCCCCCATGCGGCCAGCGCGTATCCGGGAATCTGCGCCAGCGCCAGGATGACCAGGAAGCCGTATCCGCGCACGAAGCCGAAGCCTTCACTGGCCAGCTGCCCCGGCACCCAGATGAAGACGCCGTAATAGGACAGCGACACCAGGAACCACACCGCCATCACGCCGATGGTGGACCGGCGCAGCGGTTCCGACAGGATCGAGGTCGCGACGCCCGAAGGCACCTGCGCCGCCTGCAGATGCGCTTCGGCGGGCAGCGGCGAGGCACCGTTGATATGCAGGATGCGGTTGATGACGGTGCGCGCCTCTGCCTGGCGACCCTTGCGGACCAGATACATCGGCGATTCCGGGATCCAGAAGCGCAGGCCGAAACCGATCAGCGCCGGGACGGCGGCCACGAAGAAGATCCAGCGCCAAGGCGCCTCGGCGCCCATGCTGGCGGCGGCCCATGCGGTCAGGGCAACGACAATGGTACCGATGGCCCAGAACCCCTCCAGCCAGACCAGCCAGCGGCCACGCGACCGGGGCGGCAGAAACTCGGCCATCATGGCGTAATCCACGGGCAGCGTGCCGCCCACCGCCACGCCCGTCAGGAAGCGCAGGACCAGCAGCACCGTGAAGTCGCCCGCCATGACCGACGCCAGCCCGAAGACCGCATCCATCGCGACGGTGGCGATCAGCACCCATTTGCGGCCCACGCGATCGGCCAGCCTGCCGAAGGCGAAGGCACCCACGAACATGCCCATGAAGAACACCGTCCCGATGTTCAGCGCCGTCACGCGGTCCAGCCCGAAGGTCGCCGCGATCGAGGGCCATGCAAAGCCCACCGCGATGACCTGCATGGCATCCGCCGCCCAGACCAGCCCGAAGATGCACAGCAGCCGCCATTGGAACAGGCCGGTCCCGCCGCGCGTCAAGGCCTCGTCTATGGTCAGTTTCATGTCGATATCCCCCGTTTCCCCTCTGTGGGTTCTTGCATAGCGGCAGGGGCGCACATGGCAAGCCTTGACCTCGACAGGTGGCGGGACCGCCGCTAGGGTCCGCGCGAAACCGCAAAGGAGTGCCGCAATGTTCACCATCGCCACCTGGAACATCAACTCGGTCCGCCTGCGCGAAGGCCTGGTCGCCCGTTTTCTGGCCGAGGAAAGCCCTGATGTCCTCTGCCTGCAGGAATGCAAATCGCCCGTCGAGCTAATCCCTGTCGAACAGTTCCGCGCGCTTGGATACCACTACATGGTCGCGCGCGGGCAGAAGGGCTATAACGGCGTGGCGATCCTGTCGCGCCTGCCGATCGCCGATGCGGGCGGTCGCGATTACGTCGGCATGGGCCATGCCCGCCATGTGGCCGCGCGGATGGAGAACGGCGTGACCATCCACAACATGTACATCCCCGCAGGCGGCGATATCGCCGACCGTACAGTGAATGAGAAATTCGGCCAGAAGCTGGATTTCCTGACCGAGATGCGCGACGTCTTCCACGCCGAACGCCCCGAAAAATCGATCATGGTCGGTGATTTCAACATCGCCCCGCGCGAAGACGACGTCTGGTCGCACAAGAAGCTGCTGAAGGTCGTCAGCCACACCCCGATCGAGGTCGAGCATCTGCAGACCGCGCAGGATGCCGGCGATTGGGTCGATGTCACGCGGCAGGATATCCCGCAGGGGCTGCTCTATTCGTGGTGGAGCTATCGTGCCAAGGACTGGGACGGGGCCGATAAGGGGCGGCGTCTGGACCACATCTGGGCGACCCGCGACATCGCGCAGGCCGCGCATGGCAGTCGCATCCTTCGGCCGGTGCGGGGCTGGGACAAGCCAAGCGACCATGTTCCGGTGCTGGCCAGCTTTGATCTGTGAAAAACGCCGCCCCCGAATGCGGGGGCGGCGCGGTCGTCAGGCGGTGGTCTCGTCGCTCAGGGCGTGGCCATCCAGATCAAGGATATCCTCATCCTGACGATCCCAGTCCTGACGTTCCTCATCGGTGGCGCGGGGCGAGAACCAGCCCGTCAGCGCATAAAGGATACCGATCAGCGGCGCCGTCCAGCAGGCGAAGGCCAGCGGGATGTACAGCAGGTTGGTCAGATCGCCGCCCATGATGTTCAGCGACAGCGCGGTGATCACGAAGGCGCCGCCCGCGTTCCACGGGATCAGCGGCGACATCAGCGTGCCCCCCTCTTCGACTGCGCGCGACAGGTTCAGCGTCGAATACCCCATGCCCCGGTACAGCGGCGCATACATCCTCCCCGGCAGCGCGATCGAGATATAGGGATCGCCTGCCACCACATTCGTGGCAAAGGCGGTCGCGATGGCGCTGCTTTGCACGGCGGAAAAGCTGGTGACGCGACTGATAATGGCGTTGATGATCGATTCCAGACAACCTGTGCGTTCCAGCGCACCGCCGAAGCCAAGTGCGATCAGCATCAGCGAAATCGTCCACATCATCGACTGGATCCCGCCCGCATTCAGCAGGCTGTCAATATCGGCGACGCCGGTCTCGATGGTATAGCCCGATTGCGCATAGCTGAAGACGTCATGCAGGCCAGCACCCTGCCAAAAGATCGCGACGATGGCGCCCAGCAGCACGCCGGTGAACAGCGACGGCAGCGGCGGGCGCTTGGCCACGGCCAGCGCAACCACGACCAGCGCGGGGATCAACGGGATGATGCCGAGAGTGAACTGCGCCGACAGCGTGTCCGTGATGGCGTCGATGCGTTCAAAGCTGGTCGCGGCGGGGGTGATCAGCGAATAGCCGGCGACCAGATAGACGGTCAGCGCGATCAGCATGGCCGGCACCGTGGTCGGCAGCATGTTCTTGATGTGGTCGAAGATGTTGACCCCCGTCACCGCGGGGGCAAGGTTCGTCGTGTCCGACAGGGGCGAGACCTTGTCGCCGAAGAAGGCCCCCGACACGATCGCACCGGCGGTCCAATAGGGCGGAATGCCGAAGCCTGCGCCGATCCCCATCAACGCGACGCCGATGGTACCGACCGTGCCCCAACTGGTCCCCAAGGACAGCGACACGACCGCACAGAGGATCATCGCCGCCGCCAGGAAGATCTGCGGGTTCAGCAGCGTCAGTCCGTAATAGATCAGCGTCGGCACCGTGCCGGATGCGATCCAGACCCCGATGATCATGCCCACGACGATCAGCACCGACAGCGACGGCATGGATACATGGATGACGTGGAAGACGCCCTCGCGGATATCCATCCATTTCTGGCCGCGCATGACGCCCAGCAGTCCGGTGATCGCCAGGCCCAGGACCAGCGGGATATGCGGTGTGAAGTCGCCATAGTAGAACAGCTGGATTGCCAGCAGCCCCAGTGTCAGCACGATCGGCAGCAATGCCAGATGCAGCGGGGGCAGTTCCCGCGTTGTTTCTGTGGTTTCGGTCATCCGGTTCCCCGTTATCTCTCAACTGTGTGGTCACTTGCCCGTGAGGGCCTGTCAGGGTCGTAACGCACGATCCACCCTTTTGTTCAACGCCTTCACCCCCCATATTGGGCGCAACCATGTGAACCGAACGACCGGGGACAAGATGACAATGCTTTTCGATGGTGCCGGCAACGCACCCAAGACCGACGAATTTATCAAGGACGTGTCGCAAGCCGACTTTATGAAAGAGGTGGTCGAGGCCTCGATGGAGGTGCCGGTCATCGTCGATTTCTGGGCGCCCTGGTGCGGCCCCTGCAAGACGCTTGGCCCGATGCTGGAAACCGAGGTGGCCCGTCACAAGGGCCGCGTCCGCATGGCCAAGGTCAACGCCGATGAAAACCAGGCGATCCTTGGACAGCTGCAGGTGCAGTCGCTGCCGACGGTCTATGCCTTCTTCAAGGGCCAGCCGGTCGATGCCTTTCAGGGCGCCGTTCCGCAAAGCCAGATCAAGCAGTTCGTCGACAAGCTGGTCGAGATGGGCGGCGATGACGGCGGCATGGCCGACGCGCTGGCCGCAGCCGAGCAGATGATTCTGGACAATGAGGTCCCCGACGCGATCGAGACCTTCACCGCCATCATCGGCGAAATACCCGACAGCCCCGAGGCCTGGGGCGGCCTGATCCGCGCCCATCTGGCCGCAAACGACCACGCCGCCGCCGCCGCGACCCTGACGCAGGTGCCCGCCGCCATCGCAGGCACCAACCCCGTCGAAGCCGCCCGCGCCCAGCTGCAACTGGCCCAGCAGGCCGAAAGCGCAGGGCCGCTGGACGACCTGCAGGCGCGCGTCGATGCCGATCCCAGTGATCAGCAGGCCCGTCTGGAACTGGCGCAAGCCCTGCATGCCGCAGGACAGATCGAGCAAGCCATCGATATCCTGCTGGACAGCTTCCGCCGCGATCGTGACTGGAACGACGGCGCGGCCAAGGCGCAGCTGATCACCATTTTCGACAGCCTTCCGGGCAACGACCCGCTGGCCCAGAAGGGTCGCCGCCGGCTCTCCTCGATGATCTTCGCCTGATCGATGCCGCTGCGCCTTGATCTGCCCGACCGCATCGCGCTGTTCCCCTTGCCGGGGGCAGTGCTGATGCCGCGCTCTCGTCTGCCGCTGCATATCTTCGAACCGCGCTATCTGCAGATGATCGAGGATACGCTCAAGACCGGCCACCGCCTGATCGGCATGGTCCAACCCGAAGCGGACGGCCTGTCCACCATCGGCTGCGCGGGGCGCATCGTGTCCTTCAACGAAAACGACGACGGGCGGATGATGATTTCGCTTGGGGCAGTGTCGCGGTTCCGGATGCTGGACGTGCAGGACAGCTTTGCCCCCTATCTGCAGGCGCAAGTCAACTGGTCGTCCTTTGGTCGCGACCGGGGCCAGCCCGAACACGACTCCGCCATGGACCGCAAGGCGCTGTTCGACCTTCTGGCGCGCTATATGGAAAGCAAGGACCTCTCGACCGATTGGGACGCCGCCGCCCAGGCCGAGGACGAATTGCTGATCAATTCCCTGTCGATGATGCTGCCTCTGTCGCATGGCGACAAGCAGGCGCTGCTGGAATCCCCCACATTGGTCGATCGCCGCGAACTGCTGGTCGGTCTGATCGAATTCGCCATGCGCGGCGACGAACCCGAGGAACGTCTGCAATGACCCAATCCGACTACGACCGGCACATGCTCGAGGCGCTGGTCTGCCCCGTGACGCACACCACGCTGCATTACGACGCCGAACGGCAGGAACTGGTGTCCCGGGCCGCAGGACTGGCCTTTCCGATCCGCGCCGGCATCCCGATCATGCTGATCGACGAGGCGCGCCAGATCCGCGCCGATGACTGACACCGCCAGCCGCCCGTCCTTCAGGATGCCGCTGTGGGTGCGGGCACTGATCGTGGTCTGCATTGCCGCCGAAGCGGTGCTGACCATCGCCGATCTGGTGGGCTATCCCCAGCTGCGCCCCGCGGCCTTCATGCTGGGCGCCTTCTGGTCGCCCCTGCTGATGCAGGGCGTCGGGCTCTATCCCGGTCAAGGCGTGGCGATGTTCCTGACCTACGGCCTGTTGCACGACGGCGTGCTGCATCTGGCGATGAACATGATTTCGCTGGCGGCCATTGCGCGTGAACTGACCCGGATGATCGGATCGCGGGCGATGGCGCTGACCTATCTGGTCTGCCAGATCGCGGCAGCCCTGCTTTTCGCGGTCATGCAGCCGCAGGCAGGCCCGATGATCGGAGCGTCGGGCGCGGTCTTCGGTCTGGCGGGCGCTTTGGTCGGATATGCCGCCATCAATCTGACCCGCCGCCATAAATCGCTCGCACCGCTGGTGCGGTCGGTCGGCCTGATCCTGCTGCTGAACGTGGCCTTGACGGTGATGATGCCATCCATCGCGTGGCAAGCGCATCTGGGCGGCGCTGGCGCGGGCCTTCTGATCGGATTGGCCCTCGGATTGCGCAAGGTCTGACCAGACTTCTTGGTTGCGGAAATACCCTGCGGGGGGTCCGGGGGGCGCAAAGCCCCCCGGTGCGGGCGGGACGCACTCAGCTTTCGCCGGCGTTCTCGGCCTTGTCCTCGGGGTCGACCTCAGCTTCGGCGTCCTCGCCCTCAGCCGCCAGCAGACGCCGCATTACGGGGCGGAAGGTATCGGCAGGCATTGCGGCCAGCGATGCGGCATCATCCTCGGGGGATGCTGCCAGATGCTCGGCGATCAGCTTGTGACCCAGACCATAGCCGGTCCATTTGCGCAGATCGCCGCGGCCAAAGAACCAACGCGCATGATCGTAATCCAACCGCGCCCATTCGTTCATCGCCTGACGCGCCACCCCCGATGCGGGCCGGACAGCGTCCCAAGAATTGGGCTTGCCCCCCAAAACCTGCAGCACGAAATGTCCCGCCAGCCCCTCGCTGACCAAAGCAGCGCCAAGCGACTTGCCACAGCCGGGGCCATCCCACCGCATCAGGTGATGCATCTCATGGACCAGGGTCCGGATCAGATGCTCGTCGGAGAATCGCTCGGGGTTCAGCGTCACTTCGATGATCCCGGGCGATGGCGCATGGCCACCCACGCCCCAGTCGGGAATGCCGCCCCCGGGCAGGGCGCGCACCACCAGATCAAAATTCGGCAGATGCGCATGCTGTCCCGTCAGCGCGACGGCCTGCTTTGCGGCCGCACGAATTTCGGCCATGTGGCGGGTCACGGCGTGCCGCGCATTCAGGAAATGCAGGTTCCAGATTGTCATGTCGTTCCTGACGGTGCCTCAGACTTCGGGCACCAGAACCTCGCGCTTGCCGACATGGTTGGCCGAGGACACGACGCCCTGGTCTTCCATCTGTTCGACAAGACGCGCGGCCTTGTTGTAACCGATCGCCAGCTTGCGCTGGATATAGCTGGTGGAACACTTGCGATCCTTGGCCACGATCATGACGGCCTGATCGTAAAGCGCATCGTCGCCATTGTCGCCGCCGCCCAGACCCAAAACCGCATCGATATTGTCGGCCTTGTCATCCTCGGGGCCTTCGACCACGCCGGATTTATAGCTGGGCGGACCAAAGGATTTCAGGTGGTTCACGATCTCCTCGACCTCTTCGTCGCTGACGAAGGGACCGTGGATACGGGTGATGCGCGCGCCATTGCCCATATACAGCATGTCGCCCTGCCCCAGCAACTGTTCGGCACCCTGTTCACCCAGGATCGTGCGGCTGTCGATCTTGGATGTCACCTGGAAGCTGACCCGCGTCGGGAAGTTCGCCTTGATCGTGCCGGTGATGACATCGACGGACGGGCGCTGCGTCGCCATGATCAGGTGGATGCCCGATGCCCGCGCCATCTGCGCCAGGCGCTGGATGCAGGCCTCGATCTCCTTGCCGGCGACCATCATCAGGTCGGCCATCTCGTTGACGACGACGACGATATAGGGGAAGGCCTCGGGCTGGAATTCCTCGGTTTCCCAGATGGCGTCGCCGGTGTCTTCGTCGAAACCGGTCTGGACGGTGCGCTTGAACATCTCGCCCTTGGACAGGGCCTCGGCCACGCGGCCGTTGTAGCCTTCGATATTGCGGACGCCCATCTTGGACATCTTGCGGTAACGGTCCTCCATTTCGCCCACGACCCACTTCAGGGCGACGACCGCCTTCTTGGGGTCGGTGACGACCGGGGACAGCAGATGCGGGATGCCGTCATAGACCGACAGTTCCAGCATCTTAGGGTCGATCATGATCAAGCGGCATTCATCCGGCGTCAGCTTGTACAGCAGCGACAGGATCATGGTGTTGATCGCCACCGACTTACCCGAACCGGTCGTACCGGCGATCAGCAGGTGGGGCATCTTGGCAAGGTTCGCCACGATGGGATCGCCACCGATATCCTTGCCAAGGGCCAGCGGCAGCGGTTGCTTGCCATCGCTGAAGGCGCGGCTGGCCAGAATTTCACGGAACGCCACCTTTTCGCGCTTGGCGTTGGGAAGTTCGATCCCGATGACGCTGCGGCCCGGAACAGTGCTGACACGTGCCGACAGGGCAGACATTGATCGTGCGATGTCGTCGGCAAGGCCGATCACGCGGCTGGCCTTCAGACCGGGCGCCGGTTCCAGTTCGTAAAGCGTCACGACGGGACCGGGGCGGACCTCGGTGATCTGACCCTTGACGCCATAGTCATCCAGCACCGCCTCTAGCGCGCGGGCGTTTTCCATCAGCATCTCTTCCGAGATGGGGGCCTCGCCCTCATCGGGCATCGACAACAGCTCCAGCGGCGGGCGTTCGTAGCCGTTGGCCGAATCCTCGGCGGGCAGTTCGCGCGCGGTCATGGTCGGGCTGGGCTTGGGGCTGGCCTTCGGCACCACGCGCGGCGCGGGTTCGTCCAGCAGCATCGGCGCGGCATCGTCCTGCGCGGGAACACCGTCGCGCGCCAGCTTGGACGTCACCGCCTTCAGCACCGAGGATTTCGCCGCGTGACTGCGGATCGCGTCGCTGATGCGGCCACGGACCTCTTCTTCGGTGGGGGCGTCGCCTTCGTAATCGGAGTCGCGCTCGATCAGCTCGGGCTCGGGCATTTCCTCTTCCAGCTGGAAGGGCTGGGGGGCGGGGCGGGCACGCGCGGGGGCGGGCTCGACCCGCTCGGGGTGATCCTCGGCGGTACGCGGCTGGCGCAGGCGCTGGATCAGCGCGGCACCGCCGTCAATGGCGCGCACCGACAGATGCAGCGCGGTTGCCAGACCGCGGAAGAACCGCGACCGAAGGGCGGTCAGTTCGGCCTTGCTGAACCCCAGGACGAAGGCCCCGGCGCTGACCGTCGCCACCGCCACGATCAGGGCCGCCAGTCGGATGCCCAGCTGCGCCTTCATCGGCAGCAGGTTCAGAAACGCGCCCATGATCATGTCGCCGAAATGGCCGCCCATGCCGTAATTCTGCTGCCATTCGGGACCCGGCGTCAGCGTGCTGCAATAGATCGAGACCAGCGCCACGGCGATGGGGGTAAAGATGCCGCGCATCAGGCGTTCCTCGCCCTTGTGCAGCATCAGGCGCAGGCCCCAGACGGCAGCGGCGGTCACCAGCATCCAGGACCCATAGCCCGCGATCATCATCAAAGGCGCGGCGATATAGGCGCCAAAGCTGCCCAGCATGTTCTGCGCGGGCGCATCGGTCGCCGACAGGAAGCTGGGGTCGTCGGCCGACCAGCTGCCCAGCATCATGCCGACCAGCAGCGCCAGCAGGATCAGACCGGCGCCCAGCAATTCCTTGCCGCGTCGTTCCAATGCCGCCTGCGTGGTCTGATCAAACAGCGGATCGCGGTGTTTCGCCTGCCAACTTGCCATCTGCTCATCCCCTCCCGTCGGTCATGTCATCATAAAGCACCGCACGCAGTCGCGTCAGCGCCGTTTCCGTCTGTTCCGCATCAGCGACCAGCGCCACGCGGATAAAGCCGCGCCCCGGATTATGGCCCTCCACATCGCGCGACAGAT
This sequence comes from Paracoccus sp. R86501, assembly GCF_042466435.1. Classification (NCBI taxonomy): domain Bacteria; kingdom Pseudomonadati; phylum Pseudomonadota; class Alphaproteobacteria; order Rhodobacterales; family Paracoccaceae; genus Paracoccus; species Paracoccus sp. R86501. The sequence continues at coordinate 3,024,015 of NZ_JAXHPZ010000001.1, read as the reverse complement.
AGGCCCCGGGCAGCACCTGGATGCCCGCCTGTTCCCAGAGCTTGCACGCGGCGGCTTCGCCATCCTCGACAGGCAGCCATAGGAAGAACCCGCCATCGATGGGCAGATATCCGGGGATATTGCCCAGGATCCGGTCGGCGATATCGTATTTCACCTGATAGAGCGCTCGGTTCGCATCCGCATGCGCATCGTCCGACCAGGCCGCCTGCGACACGCGCTGAACCGGCAAAGGCAGCGGCGCGCCCGCAAAACTGCGCAGCTGGCGCATCTTGGCGATCTGCGCGCGGCCCCCTGCGGCGAAACCGGACCGCAGGCCCGGCAGGTTCGACCGCTTTGACAGCGAGTTGAACATCACCACACGGTCGGCCAGCCCCATGTCGGTGGCGATCGCCAGCGCACTGGGCGGCGGGGTGTCGCGATAGATCTCGGAATAGCATTCATCCGAGAAAATCAGGAAATCATGGCGATCGGCCAGCGTGACCAGCTGTTCCAGATAGGCGCGATCCGCCATGGCGCCTTGTGGGTTGGCGGGCGAACACAGATAGGCGATGGCCACGCGGTCCAGCAATTCGGGATCAAGGGCTGCGTAATCTGGCAGGTTTCCGGTTTCGGGCGTTGCGGGCAAAAACACCGCATCGGCATTCACCGCCGCCGCGGCCACGGCATAGACCTGATAGAAGGGGTTCGGCACCAGAACGGCGGGCCGCTGGCCGTTCTTGGTTTCTGGGCACAGGGCAAGGGCCGCGTTGAACAGCCCTTCGCGCGTGCCGTTCAGGACCATCAGCCGGTCGGGTGTCACATCCAGCCCGTGTCGACGCCCCAGCCAGCCCGCGATCGCGTCCAGCAGTTCGGGCGCGCCTTCGTTCGGCGGGTATTTCGCGAATTGCCCGATGCTGTCGGCCATCACCGGTCCGACGAAATCGGGCATGGCATGGCGGGGCTCTCCGATGGTCAGGACCATGGGGGATTCGCCGGGTGCAAGTCCCGGTTGAATGTCGGACAGCAACGCCCGCAGCCGCGGGAACGCGTATTCCGGCAGGTTCGAGAACCGCTCGGGGAATGTCATCTCTGCCTCGCTTTCGGGGTCTTCGCCCCGTTCCTTGGCAGAAACATTAGCGTGAACACCGTCTTGCGTCCAGCGAAACACCCGATGCGCGCGGGCCGCTGCCTAAGCGACGGCCAGCGCGGTTTCGGCCCCAGCAGCCACGCGCAGCAGATGCCGGTCCAGACCCGCATGCCCCATCAGCGATATCCCGCAAGCAGGCAGCCCCGTCGGCAGGGTGACCGAGGGCAGCCCCAGCAGGTTCGCGATGCGGGTATTGCGCAGGGTCAGCAGATTGGCACGGACGAATTCTTTCTGATCGTCCAGCAGGCGCTGCGTCACAGGGGGCAGGATCGGCACGGTCGGCACCAGTACGGCGTCATAACCGCCGACGACTTCCTTGATCCACTTGCGGCGGATGCGGGTCAGGCTTTCCCATGCGGCGACGTAATCGGGACCGCTGACATCCGCGCCACCGCGGAAGCGTTCAAGGATGGGGGGCCACATCAGTTCGGGTGCATCCTCGATCTGGGCGCGCCAAATGCCATAGGCTTCGGGGGCGAAGACCTGCGGCGACAGGGCCATCGCCTTGTCCAGCCAATCGGTATAGACATGGGCGATCTGCGCGCCCGCCTGCCCCAGCCGGTCCACGGCATCCTGAAAGGCGGTCACGACGCCGGATTCGGCATCGTCGAAGGGCAACCCCTCCAGCACCATCAGGCGCAAACCCTTGGCCGATGCGCCCTCAAGGTCCGGCGCGGGCTGGTCGGCCATGATGGCGAACAGCTCGGCGCAGTCTTCGACCGTGCGGGCGATGGGGCCGGGAATGTCGAACTTACGGGCCAGCGGCACGACGCCCTTTTCCGGCAGTGCACCATGCGTCGGCTTGAAGCCCACCAGCCCGTTCCACGCGGCAGGCACGCGGACCGAGCCGCCCGTATCGGTGCCGATTGCCGCAGCCGCCAGCCCAAGCGCCACGGATACGGCAGCCCCCGATGACGACCCGCCCGGCGCAAGCGTCGGGTCCAATGCGTTCGGCGGGGTGGCGGTGACGGGGTTCAGGCCCAAACCGGAAAAGGCCAGCTCGGTCATATGGGTCTTGCCCAGACAGACCGTGCCACGACGCGCCGCGCGGGCCAGCACATTGCCGTCCTTGCGGGGCACGCGGCCCTCCAGCAGCTTTGACCCGGCCTCGGTCACGGTGCCGCCGCTGTCGATATTGTCTTTCCAGCTGATCGCCACACCGTCCAGCAGGCTGTGGCGGCGTTCCTGCTTGGCGCGGTCATGGGCGGCGACAGCCTCGGACCGGGCGCGGGCGCTGGTCAGGCGGGCATAGATGCGGTCGCAGTCGGGGTGGTCCTTGGCTGCCGCCAGATAGGCCTCGGTCTGGTCGATGGGATCAAGAAGGCCTGCAAGAATTGCGCGGCCCTGCTGGGTGGCGGATTGGAAACGCCACTCCATTCAGAAATCCACCGCGATGCCGTTCTTTTCGTAATCGCCGAAACGCACGGCCTCGGGGCCCTCGCGACCGCCGTATTCGACCGGAAGGGGCTGATCGGCGGCGGCCTTGCGCCGTGCCTCGGCCTCGGCCAGGGCGCGTTGCGCGGCGGGCGGCAGATCGGCGTTATGGGTCTTGGTCGTATCACTCATGGAAACATCCCCCGAATGGGCGTATGGGTCGCGTTCAGTCTTGAACAACATCTAGGTGAAGGAAAGCGTTTTGGCAAAGCCGGGCGGCGATATGGCGCGAAAGGGCGCATTGCGATTGATCCAGGGGGTGCGCGACGGGCGGTCCCTGTCCGACCAGTCGGGGGCGCTGCGCGCGCTGCCGGTGGCAGAACAGGCCCGCGCGGCGCGGCTGGCGGCGGAAACGCTGCGCCATCAGGGCCGCGCGGATCAGGTGATCGAGGCCTTCGTGAACCGCACGCCACCCCCGCAGGTGGCCGATGTGCTGCGCCTTGCCGTGGTCGAGATGCTGGAACTGGGCGCCCCCGCCCATGGCGTCGTCGGCGCCGCGGTCGATCTGACGCGCACGCTTGGTCAGCGCGGTCAGGCGGCAGCGGGCATGGTCAATGCGGTTCTGCGCAAGGCCTCGGCATTCGAGGGCTGGGCAGATCTGCCGCCCCAGCACCTGCCCGAATGGCTGCGCGATCCGCTGCTGGATGCCTATGACGAAGCTACCATGACCGCGATGGAGGCCGCCCATCAGCGCGGCGCGCCCATCGACCTGACGCTGAAGCCGGGCGTCGATCCGATCGAGGGCGGCGACCTGCTGCCCACCGGATCGCTGCGGATGCGCGGCTCGGTGCAGGTTTCGGCGCTGCCGGGCTATGACGCGGGCGACTGGTGGGTGCAGGACGCCGCCGCCGCCCTGCCCGCACACCTGCTGAACGCACGCCTTGGCGAAAAGGTGGCCGATCTCTGCGCGGCCCCCGGTGGCAAAACCATGCAGCTGGCCGCCACGGGTGCCGATGTCTTTGCCATCGACATCAACGAATATCGCCTGAAGCGGGTGTCCGAGAATTTGGCCCGTTGCGGGCTGACCGCCACCATCATCGCCGCTGATGCGCTGGAATGGGAACCCGATCAGCCCTTGGATGCGATCCTGCTGGATGCGCCCTGTTCGGCCACCGGCACCATCCGCCGCCACCCCGACATGCCCTTTGTCCGTGACGGTTACGGCGTGGCCGAGTTGATCGAACTGCAGACCGCCATGCTGGATCACGCGCTGACGCTGCTGCGTCCGGGCGGGCGGCTGGTCTATGCCACCTGCTCGCTGATCCCCGACGAGGGCGAGGTCCAGATCGAGGAAGCCCTGCAGCGCCATCCCGGCCTGACGGTCGAACATCCGACGATCGACGGGATCGACGCCGCATGGATCACCCCCGAGGGCGGATTGCGCCTGCGGCCCGATTACTGGGCAGATCTGGGCGGCATGGACGGCTTCTACATGGCCTGCCTGCGAAAGCCCGCCTGAATTCGATCCCTGCTGGACCTTGAAGCCCAGCAGGGGTAACTGACGCCTGACCAGATAAACGAGGCCCATATGACCCGTCCCGTCGCCCTGAAGCGCGCCCTGATCTCGGTATCCGACAAGACCGGCTTGATCGACTTTGCACGGGCGCTTGACGCCCGCGGGGTCGAGATCCTGTCCACCGGTGGCAGTGCCAAAGCCATGCGAGAGGCGGGTCTGACCGTCATCGACGTCGCGGATGTCACCGGCTTCCCCGAAATGATGGATGGCCGCGTCAAGACGCTGCACCCCGTCGTCCACGGCGGCCTGCTGGCCCTGCGCGACAACGACGAACATCTGGCCGCGATGGAGGCACATAACATCGGCCCCATCGATCTGCTGGTCGTGAACCTGTATCCGTTCGAGGAAACCGTCGCCAAGGGCGGCGATTACGACGATTGCATCGAGAACATCGACATCGGCGGCCCCGCCATGATCCGTGCCGGTGCCAAGAACCACGGCTTTGTCAACGTCATCGTCGATGTGCAGGATTACGACGCCCTGCTGGCCGAGCTGAACGACAACGACGGCGCGACCACGCTGGAATTCCGCCAGCGCCAGGCCCAGATCGCCTATGCCCGCACCGCTGCCTATGACGCGGCCGTCAGCACCTGGATGGCCGGTGCCATCGGCGTGGACCAGCCCCGCCGCCGCGCCTTCGCGGGCACCTTGGCCCAGGGGTTGCGTTACGGTGAAAACCCGCATCAGCAGGCCGCCTTCTATCGCAACGACGAATCCCGCCCCGGCGTCGCCACCGCGACCCAGCATCAGGGCAAGGAGCTGTCCTACAACAACATCAACGATACCGACGCGGCCTTTGAACTGGTTGCCGAATTCGACCCGGCACAAGGCCCCGCCTGCGCCATCATCAAGCACGCCAACCCCTGCGGCGTCGCACGCGGCGAGACCGCATTGGACGCCTATAAACGGGCCTTCGACTGCGACCGCACCTCGGCCTTCGGTGGCATCATTGCGCTGAACCAGCCTCTGGACGGCGCGACGGCGGAAGAAATCGTCAAGATCTTCACCGAGGTCGTCATCGCCCCCGACGCCGACGAAGACGCCAAGAGCATCTTCGCCGCCAAGAAGAACCTGCGCCTGCTGACCACCGGCGGGTTGCCCGACATGCTGGCGGCGGCCACGACCTTCCGCCAGGTGTCCGGTGGCTTCCTTGTGCAGGGCCGCGACAATGGCCGCATCAGCCGCGACGATCTGAAGATCGTCAGCGAACGCCAGCCTTCGGAAGAAGAACTGGCCGATCTGCTGTTCGCCTGGAACGTCGCCAAGCACGTGAAATCGAACGCCATCGTCTATGCCAAGGACATGGCCACCGTCGGCATCGGCGCAGGCCAGATGAGCCGCGTCGACAGCACCCGCATCGGACGCCGCAAGTCCGAGGATATGGCGCAGGCCATGGGTCTGTCCCAGCCCCTGACCATCGGATCGGCCGTCGCATCGGACGCCTTCTTCCCCTTCGCCGACGGCATCGAGGCACTGGCCGAGGCCGGTGCCCGCGCCGTCATCCAGCCCGGCGGATCGATGCGCGATGACGAAGTCATCGCCGCCGCCAACCGCCTTGGTCTGGCCATGGTGCTGACCGGCCAGCGCCACTTCCGCCACTGATGGGCGGCCCTTCCAGAACGGGCGGGGCCATGCGCGGCAAGGGGAAACCCCTGCCGCGCGCCGACATGCGCCCCGTTGCCTGGGTTGCAGGCGCGATCTTCGTGCTGGATCAGGCGCTGAAGTATCTGGTCGTCCATATGATGCAGCTGGACGTCAAGCGGTCCATCGATGTCCTGCCGCCTTGGCTGAATCTGCGCATGGCCTGGAATCAGGGCGTGAACTTCGGCCTGATGTCATCCGAACAATACCTGATGCGCTGGATTCTGGTCGGCATCGCCGCCGCGATCTGCATCTGGGTGTGGGTCTGGGTCTGGCGCGGGAATTTCGGACGCATCGCACGGGTCTCGGCGGGGCTGCTGATCGGCGGGGCGCTTGGGAATGTGGTGGACCGTATCCTTTACGGCGCGGTGGCCGATTTCCTGAACATGTCGCTGCCGGGCTGGCAGAACCCCTACAGCTTCAACGTCGCGGATATCGCGATCTTTGCGGGTGCCATCGGGCTGGTCCTGATGCCGCAGAAGAAACCGGATGCGACCAAGCCTGCGCCAAAACCGAAAACCGCACCCAAACCCGTCAAGCCGGCGCCCGCCCTGCAAAAGCAGGGCGACCTGTTCCGCGACACGGGCCAGACCGCCCCGCGCGACAGTACGCGTGACGGCGATGGAAAATCGGGCTAGAACGGCGCAAAGGACGAAGGGGCAGGACATGCGGACACTCGCGCTGATGATCGGAATGGCGGCTGCGACGGCCCTTGGGGCCTGTTCGAGCGAACCGAAGCTGAACAACCTCAAGGCCGGGCAATCGGGGCCGGACGAATTCTCGATCCTGCCGACGCGGTCGTTGTCGATGCCTCCCGATCTGGCGGTGCTGCCCGCCCCGACCCCGGGCGGGTCCAACATCACCGATCCGAACCCGCAGGGCGACGCGGTGGCGGCCCTTGGCGGCAACCCCGAACGCCTGCGCGATCAGGGCATCGGGGCGGCGGATCAGGCGCTGGTGGCTCAGGCCACCCGCACCGGCACCGATCCGGGCATCCGCCAGACGCTGGCGACCGAGGATGCGCGTTGGCGGTCCAAAAACGGCCCGCGCCTGCTGGAACGGGTCTTCGGCAGTTCCGTCTATCAGCGGGCCTATGCGCCGATGGCGCTGGACGGGGGCAGCGAACAATTGCGCTGGCAAAAGGCGGGGGCGGTGTCATCGACGTCGCCGGCACCGAAGGACCAGTAATTCGTGTCGACCCTGTTCGACCCGCAGGCGCCCGGTTTCGGGGAAAACCCCTGGCCCGCCTATGCCGCATTGCGCGACCAGCCGGGGCTGCCCTATTGGGACAGCTTCGACGGCTTCCTTGCCAGCCGGATGGAGGATCTGCGCGCCATCACCCTGGACCGCCGCATGGTGCGAGGCGCCGCCGCCTTTGCCGATGCGGATGAATTGCGCCGCATCCAGATCGCCGCGAATTTCCACGACATGCCGTTCCACGAACGCTTCGTGCAGACCTCCATGCTGGAGATCGACGGCCCGGCCCATGACAAGCTGCGCCGCGCGGTCTTTCCCTTCTTTACCAAAACCCGTCTGGAGAGCCTGCGCGGCTTTGTCACCGCTTGGGTCGATCATGCGCTGGACCGCCTGATCCCGCAGGGCCGCATCGATTTCATCGCCGATCTGGCCGCCCACCTTCCCGGACAGGTCATCGGCCATCTGATCGGCACCGCGCCCGAACTGGCGCCGCAGATGACCCTCTGGTCCGAGGATGTCGTCAGCTATTTCGACATCGACCGGACGGCGGCGAAAAAGGCGCGGGCCGAGGAATCCACCCGCTTGTTCGCCGAACTGCTGGAGGATCTGCACGCCGCCCGCAGCGCCGCGCCGCGCGACGACCTGATGTCGCAGATGATCCAGGCGGAAACTGCGGGGCTGATGACCCATGACGAGGTGATCGCCACGATCATGCAGATCCTGCATGCGGGCCACGGATCGACTATCGACGTGATGGGCAGCGGGCTGCATGCGCTGCTGACCCATCCCGACCAACTGGCGCTGTTGCGGGCCGATCCCGGCCTGATGCCGCTGGCGGTGCAGGAAATGTTCCGCTTTGCCGCGCCCCTGCCGTTCTTCCACCGCTTTGCCGCGCAGGACCTGCACATCTGCGGGCAGGATTGGCCCAAGGGGACGAAGTTCGGGCTGCTCTATGCCAGTGCGAACCGCGATCCGGCGGCATTTGCCGAACCGGACCGGCTGGACATTACGCGGCGTCCGAATGTGCATCTGGCCTTTGGTGCGGGGCCGCATGTCTGCCTTGGCAACAATCTGGCGCGGTTGAACATGGAGATCCTGTTCAAGGCCCTGCTGGACCGCGCACCCGACATGGCGCTGGACGGGGCTGTCCTGTGGAAATCGGGCTTGCAGGCCCACGGGCCGACGCAATTGCCTCTGGCGCTGACCCGATAAGGGCGCACGATCCCTGCCCCCCATCGAAGGGGGCCGGGATCGGGGGGCTGACGCCCCCGCACAATCCCGCGAGGGTATCTTGTGCCGCGACCGACTGCGGTCCAAGTTTCCAAGCAGCAAGAGGAGGTTGCCCAGCCCATGCGTCGCCCGACCATTCGCCCCACATTGATGCTGTCCTCGGCATTGGTGCTTGGAACCGCATTTTCCGCCCTGGCCGAAATGCCCGAGGATGTGACCCATTTCACCTTGGACAACGGCATGGAAGCCGTGGTCATTCAGGATGACCGCGCCCCTGTCGTCGTGCAGATGGTCTGGTACAAGATCGGGGCCGCCGATGAGGTGCCCGGCAAATCCGGCATCGCTCATTATCTGGAACACCTGATGTTCAAGGGCACCGACAAGCTGGCCCCGGGCGAGCTGTCGAAGACGATTACAGCCAATGGCGGCAGCGACAATGCCTTCACCAGTTGGGATTACACCGCCTATTTCCAGCGCATCGCCAGTGACCGCCTGCCCCTTGTCATGGGGATGGAGGCCGACCGGATGGCGAACCTAAAGATCTCGGATGACGACTGGCAGGCTGAACGGCAGGTTGTGCTGGCCGAACGTGCGCAGCGGATCGACAGTGATCCCGCAGCCCTGTTTGCCGAGGAAATGAACGCCATCGTCTATGACAACCATCCCTATGGCCGCCCGATCATCGGCTGGAAAAACGAGATCGCCGAACTGACCCGTCAGGACGCGATCGACTGGTATGACACGCATTATTCCCCGAACGAGGCGATTCTGGTCATCGCGGGCGATGTGACCCCCGAAGACGCGCGCCGTCTGGCGGAAGAAAACTATGGCGCGATCCCTGCAAAGGGCGAGGCTGAACCCCGCATGCGTCCGCAGGAGCCGGCCAAGCAAACCGAACGCCGGATCAGCATGTCCGACCCGCGCGTGGCCCAGCCCCGCATGACGCGCAGTATTCTGGTCCCCGAACGTAATGCCGGTGATCAGGAAAAGGCCGCCGCGCTGACGGTTCTGGCCGATCTGCTGGGTGGATCGACCCAGACCTCGGTTCTGGGGCGTGAATTGATGCTGACGGGCAAGGCGTTGTGGGTTGGCGCCTCCTATGACGGGCTGTCGCTGGACCCGACCGAATTCAACCTGTCGCTGGTGCCGCCGCAGGGCAGCGACCCCGCCAAGGCCGAAGCCGCGCTGGACGAGGCGATTGCCAAGTTCCTGAAGGACGGCGTCGATGAGGGTGATCTGGACCGCGTCAAGACGCGCATCCGGGCCGCGCAGGTCTATGCCAAGGACAGCGCCCATGCCCGCGCCTATGACTATGGGCAGGGGCTGGCCACCGGCCTGACGGTCGAGGATGTGAACGACTGGCCGGAGATCCTGTCCGCCGTCACCGCCGATGACGTCATGACTGCCGCCCGCGAGGTGTTGGGCGAAGGCGGCGGCGTCACGGGCTGGCTGATGCCCGAACCCGCCAAGGAACCAGTGGCCAAATCCGCGCCCCCCAAACCCCAGACCCCCGAGGTGCAAGGATGATCCGTGCCGCAATCGCAACCGTCCTGACGCTGCTGGCCCTGCCCGCCCATGCGATCGAGATTCAGGATGTCACCTCGCCCAAGGGCATCAAGGCGTGGCTGGTGCAGGATGACAGCATCCCCTTTGTTGCGCTGGACATCCAGTTCAAGGGCGGCGCCAGCATGGACGCCGAAGGCAAGCGCGGCGCCACCAACCTGATGACCGCCCTGTTGGAAGAAGGCGCGGGCAAGCGCGACAGCACGCAGTTCGCTCAGGCCATCGAGGATCTGGGCGCGCGCATGTCCTTTGACACCGATGACGATACGCTAAGCATCGGGTTCCGCGCGCTGTCGGAGAACCGCGATGAGGCGGGTGATCTGCTGGCGATGGCCCTGACGCAGCCGCGCTTCGACGAAAGCGCCGTGGAACGTGTCCGCGCACAGGTGCAGGCCGTCATCCGGTCCGAGGCGACCGATCCAAACAGCATCGCCGCCAAAGAGCTGGCGCGTCAGGCATGGGGCGATCACCCCTATGCGACCTCGTTGAACGGGACGCAGGAAAGTGTCGCGCAGCTGACCCGTCAGGATCTGGTGGCCGCCAAGAACCGCATTCTGGCGCGCGACCGTGTGGTGGTGGGTGCTTCGGGCGATATCTCGGTCGAAGAACTGGGGCCGCTGCTGGACCGCATCCTTGGCGGATTGCCGGAAAAGGCGACCGCGCCCCTGCCCGACAAGGCCGAATTGCAGATCACCGGCGGCACGACCGTCATCGATTGGGACAGCCCGCAGACGGTGGTCTCCTTCGCAGGCCCGGGGATCGGCATCGACGATCCGGACTACTTCGCAGCCTTCGTGGCCAACCACATCCTTGGCGGCGGGGGTTTCAGTTCGCGCCTGATGACCGAGGTGCGTGAAAAGCGCGGGTTGACCTATGGCGTCGGCACGGCGCTGGCGACGGGTCTGTTCGGCCAGTCGTGGCAGGGCGGCATGGCCGGGGGAAATGACACGACCGGTCAAGCCGTGGACCTGATTAAGCAGGAATGGGCAGGTATGGCCGATGGCGTCACCGAAAAGGAACTGAACGACGCCAAGACCTATCTGACCGGTGAATACCCGCTGCGGTTCGATGGCAATGGGCGCATCGCCGCGATCATGGCGGGGATGCAGCTGATCGGTTTCCCGATCGATTACATCAACACCCGCAACGACAAGGTCGAGGCCGTCACCGCCGAGGATGTCGCCCGCGTGTCCAAGCGGCTACTGGACCCAGCGAAGCTGCGTTTCGTGCTGGTGGGCCGGCCCGACGGCTTTGACGCCACCAACTGATCACGCACGCCGTGCCCCTGTCGGGGCGCGGCGACCCTCTGGCGGTGATGCTGGCCCGATGCTAGTTTCGCGCCGATGAACACCCCAAGCCCTCATATGCGTCCGACGATCCGCCAGCTGGACGAGGCGACCGCCAACCGCATAGCGGCGGGCGAGGTCGTCGAACGTCCCGCATCGGCGGTCAAGGAACTGGTGGAAAACGCACTGGACGCGGGCGCCACCCGCATCACCATCGACATTGAGGCAGGCGGCAAGCGCCTGATCCGCGTCAGCGACAACGGCTGGGGCATGACGCCCGGGGATCTGCCGCTGGCCCTGTCGCGCCATGCAACCAGCAAGATCGACGGCAGCGACCTTCTGGCCATCAACAGCTTCGGCTTCCGGGGCGAGGCTCTGCCCTCGCTTGGGGCAGTGGGGCGGCTGACCATCACATCGCGCACCGACGGGGGGGATGGCGCGGTCATCGCCGTCTCGGGTGGCAAGGTGACGCCACCCCGCCCTGCCGCCGCCAATCAGGGCACGGTGGTGGAACTGCGCGACCTGTTCTTCGCCACCCCCGCCCGCCTCAAATTCCTGCGCACCGACCGGGCCGAGGCGCAGGCCGTCGCCGATGTCATCCGCCGTCTGGCCATGGCCGAGCCTTTCGTCGGCTTCCACCTGACCGCCGATGGCCGCGACATCTTTCGCGCCGATGCCGAGCAGGGCGAACTCTTCGGCGCCTATCAGACCCGCCTGACGCGGGTGATGGGCGTCGAGTTCATCGACAACACCCTGCCCATCGATGCCGAACGCGACGGGCTGACCCTGACCGGCTTTGCCGCCCTGCCGACCTTTTCGCGCGGGACCGCGGTGGCGCAGCATGTCTATGTGAACGGCAGGCCGGTGCGGGACAAGCTGCTGACCGGTGCCTTGAAGGCCGGATATATGGATGTGCTGGCACCGGGGCGGCATCCGGCAGCGGTGCTGTACTTGGCCTGCGATCCGCAGCTGGTCGATGTGAACGTCCACCCCGCCAAAGCCGAGGTGCGCTTCCGCGACCCGCAGGCCGCGCGGGGGCTTGTCGTCAGCGCGCTGCGTCATGCGCTGGCCCATGCGGGGCATCGGGCCTCATCCACCGTGGGCGATGCGACCTTGCAGGCCTTCCGCCCCGAGCCAGACCGGCAACCCGCCCCGCCATACGCACAGCAGGCATGGCGGCCCGACACCCCTTCCAGCGCCAGCATTCGCGCGGCGCTTGATTTGCAAGCGCCGGTTTTAGACAGTGGCTTTTCCGAGACACCCTCGGCGCGCTATGAGCTTGTGAACGACGATACGCCGATCAGCGCCCCTTTGGGGGCGGCGCGGGCGCAGATCCATGAAAACTATATCATCGCCCAGACCGAGGACGGGTTGATCGTCGTCGATCAGCATGCCGCCCATGAACGTCTGGTCTACGAGCGGCTGAAGGCTCAGGCCGCGACCCGTGCCATTCCCGCGCAGGCCATGCTGATCCCCGACATCGTCGAACTGCCCGAGGCGGATGCCACCCGCATCCTGTCCATTGCCGATGAACTGGCCGAAATGGGGCTGGTGATCGAGCCTTTCGGCCCCGGCGCCATCGCCATCCGCGAAACCCCTGCCATGTTGGCCCGCCTGAACACCAAGGCGCTGATCAACGATATTCTGGACGATCTGGCCGATCAGGGCACTTCCGACCGGCTGCGCGCGCGGCTGGATGCCGTGCTGTCGTCAATGGCTTGCCACGGATCGATCCGGTCAGGCCGACGCATGTCCGCCGATGAAATGAACGCCCTGCTGCGCGAGATGGAGCGGACGCCGCGTTCCGGTCAGTGCAATCACGGGCGTCCGACATGGGTCAAGCTGCGCCTGACCGACATCGAACGCCTGTTCGGTCGCAGCGATTAATCGTTGCGGGTGACGCGGATCAGCTTGCCGTTGTCCTCATCGGTGATCAGCACCAAGGCACCGTCCTGCGCGACCTCGATGTCGCGGACGCGGCCGATGCCTTGCAGGTGGCGGGCCTCGCCGGTGACCTCTTCGCCCTCGATGTCCAGCCGGATGACGGCACTGGCCTGCAACCCGCCCAGCAGCGCGTCGCCCTGCCATTCGGGGAACATCTGCCCGTCATAGAAGACCATGCCGCTCAGCGCGGGCGACGGGTCCCAGTAATAGACCGGCTGTACCGTGCCCTCGACCTGCGTCTGGCCCATCTGCGCGCCGCTGTAGTCGGTGCCATAGGTCGCCAAGGGCCAGCCATGATTGCCGCCGGGCTTGATCAGGTTCAGTTCATCCCCACCCTTCGGGCCGTGTTCCGACATCCACAAACCGCCGTCGGGTTCCATCGCCGCGCCTTGGATGTTGCGGTGACCCATGGTCCAGATCTCGGGCAGTGCACCCTCGATCCCGGCACCTGCGGGGCCGCCGTCCGTGGCGTCGATGCGGATGGTCTTGCCCAAGGTGGCCTGCGGGTCTTGGGCCAGCTGGCGTGGTTCGGGATTGGAACGTTCCCCGACGCCCACGTGGATGTGCCCCTTCCCGTCATGGACGATGCGGGCGCCGAAATGCTTGGTCGAAGCCCACGCCGGGTCCTGCTGCCAGATGCGGGTGACATCCTGCATCTGCGTCCCGTCGTCCGACAGGATGCCGGTGGCGACGGCGGTGGCGTTCTTCCCATCACCGCGCGGCTCGGCATAGGTCCACCAGACGCGGCGGGTCTGGTCGAAGTCATTCGCGACGGAAACGTCGTGCAACCCGCCCTGATCGCGCGCATCCACCTGCGGCAAACCCTGCACCGGATCGCCCATGGTCCCATCCACCCCGATCACCCGCATGCGGCCCGGGCGTTCCGTGACCAGCCAGCTGCCCTCGGGCAGGGCCGCCAGCCCCCAAGGGTGATCCAGCCCCTCGGCCAGCACCGTCTGCGTCAGGGCCACGTCGTCGGGCAGCGCTGGCGCACGGGTCTGGCCCGCGAAGGCCGGTTCCTGATCATAGGTGGCCCCATTCGGCGGCGCATCGTTGAAGCCCTGCGCAACGGCGCATCCCGCGCCCAGCAGGGTGGCAAGCAAAGTGGTCGTCTGGCTGATCCGGTTCATGGTGGTCCCTCCCAAGGTGTTGCAACGGTTGCCAGGTCAACGCAGGGCGGTCAGCCCTGTTCCTGCGCTGCGACGACATGTCGATCGAACAGCGCCCGCGCCCGGCCCCAAGGCCCCGACCCAAGGTCGTTCAGCTGCTCCAGAACCGGCAGCAGCTGCGCCGCGTAATCCTGCGAGGATTCGCGCGGCAGCATCGAGGGCAGGTTGTCGATGGCCATGACGTCCAGCGGCGGTGCATCGGCCACGCGCAGGGCAGGACGGTCCCATGTGGTCGTCCGGTCATAGACCTTGATGGGGGAAAAATCGCTGTCGGGATCGCAGGCGACATCGCCGATGACGCGCAGATCGCGCGCCGGACCTTTGGCGCTTTCGGGCACGAAGACCGGCACGCCCGGTCCGGCAAGGATGGCGTTGATGAAGATCTGATGTGTCAGGATCTGCGGGAAGGGGCCGCCCGATGCGGTCTCGGCCATGTCCCAGGGGGTGACGGCCACCCCCATCGCGGTCAGTAGATCGCAGGCGCCGCGCCCGACGCGGCCCTTGGCGCCGATGACGATGGCGTTGGGACGGGGCAGGCCCGTGGCATCCATCTGGGCGCGCAGATCCCGCACCAGATGGTCCTGGTCGGGGTAGGCACCGACCGGACCGCAGATCGTGTCGCGCGCCTGAGCGACCCAGCATTTCAGCGCCACCGCCGCGCCTGCGTAACCGGCCCAATACCCGAAGGCCGCCAGCCGCCGCCCGTCGTCATCGGTCAGATACTCCAGATCGTAAAGCGCCCCGCCACCCGCTTGAAACCGTTGCAGCAGCACCTGCCCCGAGGGCTGGCCCTTGAAGGCATGGCCGAACATGATGTGGCGGTGCCGCAGGGGCTGGCCGTCGGCGGGCAGTTCCTTCAGGCCGAAGATGATGGCATCGTCGGGGGCGGCGGGCCATGATCCCTCGGGGGCGATGACGGCACCGGCGCGGGCGTAATCCGCGGTGGGGATGATGCGGCGCGGGCTTTCCTCGACGGTGACCTGCATGCCTTGGGCGATCAGCCGGGCCACGCCGTCGGGCGTGATGCCGGTGCGATCCTCGTTCGGGCGGCTTTCGGCCCTGACCCACAGATGTGTCATATGCGTGTATCCCATCGCCTCTATTCCGGATTGCGAAGGTTAGGGCAGGATGCCGCAGGGCCGCAAGCTGTGGGAACCGGGCATGCCGCATGGGGGTTCGATCCCAGTCCCTGCAATTCCAACCGCCGAAGGAACGATCATGCTGATAAGCCGTCGCACCGGATTGAAACTGGCTGCCGCCTTTCTGGGCAGCGCCCTGATCCCCGCATTCGCCATGGGTCAGGACGCCGAAACCATGCCGACCAAGCTGACCCATCCGACCGATGCCGGCGATGTGGTCATCCATCCTGTCGATCACGCCAGCATGGTCTGGGAAACGCCTGCGGGGGTCATCTATGTCGATCCGGTCGGCGGCCCCGATGCCTATGCCGATCTGCCTGCGCCCGACCTGATCCTGATCACCCATGAGCATGGCGACCACTTCGACCAGCCGACGCTGGACGGTCTGCCCGAGGTTCCGCTGATCACCAACAAGGCGGTCTTCGACATGCTGCCGAAGGCCATGCAGGATCGTGCCACGGCCATGGCCAACGGCGATACCGGCACCGCGCTGGATTACGACCTCGAGGCGATCCCCGCCTATAACATCACCGAGGATCGGCTGCAGTATCACCCCAAGGGCCGCGACAACGGTTATATCCTGACCATCGGCGGCAAGCGCTTCCTGATCGCGGGCGATACCGAGGACACGCCGGAACTGCGCGCCCTGACCGATATCGCCGTGGCCTTCGTGCCGATGAACCTGCCCTATACGATGACGGTCGAGCAGGCCGCCGATGCGGTGGCGGAATTCGCGCCGCAGACGGTCTATCCTTATCATTTCCGCGACAGCGACGTGCAGGAGTTCGCGCGTCTGGTCGGCGAAAGCGATGCCAAGACCGAGGTGGTCATCGCCGATTGGTATCACAGCGAAGGCTGAGGATGCCGGGCGATGCCACCCCCAGCCCTGCGCATCGCGATCCTGCTGGGGTGGGTGACGCTTCTGCTGGCCGCGGCCCTCTGGCTGTGGCCATCGCTGCCCGCGCTGCAATCGGACCTTGGGCGCCTGCACGACCTGTTGCAGCATGGCGCGGGGTGGCGTGATCGCAATCCCGCGCTGGCGATCCTGTCGTTCCTTGCGGTCTTCATCGGCGCGGGCAGCCTGCCATTGCCGATCATCGTGGCGCTGACCCTGACGGGCGGCGCCTTTTTCGGGTTTTGGCTGGGGCTTCTTCTGTCGCTGACCGGAACGGTGCTGGCAGCGACTGTCACCTTCCTGATCGCGCGTCATCTGCTGGCGGGATTTGTCCGCAGGCGGTTGGGGCCACGGATCGACCGGCTGGATGCGCGGGTCGAACGTGATGGCGCGCTGGCGCTGCTGAGCCTGCGCCTGACGCCCGCCTTGCCATTCTTCGTCGTGAACATGATGTCCGGCCTTAGCATCATGTCAGCGCAAAGGTTCGCGTCGATCACCGCCCTTGGCGTGCTGCCCAACAAGATCATCCTGACCGCCGCCGGAACCCAACTGGCCGAGGTTCAGCGCGTCTCCGACATCTTCGGGCCGCGCGTCGTCGCGCTGATCGCAACGCTGGCGGTGCTGCCCTGGGTGATGCGCTGGCTACGGCTCAGAATGGCACGGGGGCGCTGAAGCTGTGATGCACCCCGCCATCGGGGTGGCGGATGCGCAGCGTCTCGGCATGCAGCATCAGACGCGGGAAATCCGCCGCAGCGCCCGTCGCGTAAAGCGGATCGCCCAGGATCGGATGCCCGCTTTCGGCCATATGGACGCGCAGCTGATGGCTGCGGCCTGTCACGGGCATCAGCCGCACGCGGGTTTCATCCGCCAGCGCCTTCATTACTCGCCAATCGGTCTGCGAGGGGCGACCCTCCTCATGATCCACCTTCTGGCGCGGGCGGTTCGGCCAATCGACCATCAGGGGCAGATCGACGCGACCGGTCTTGGGTTCCAGCTGGCCCCAGACACGCGCGACATAGGATTTCTTGGTCTGACGCTCCTCGAACTGCTTCGAGAGGTTGCGCTGCGCATGGGGCGTCAGCCCGAAGACCATCACCCCCGAGGTGTCCAGATCCAGCCGGTGGACCAGCAGCACGGTCGGAAAGGCACGCCGCAAACGCGAAATCAGACAGTCGGCGCGATCATCGCCGCGCCCCGGCACCGACAGAAGGCCCGTCTGCTTGTCCACGATCAGAATTTCATGGTCGGCATGCAGGATGACCGGATCATCGGGGGGCGGACGATAGATGAAACGCGCGTCTGTCATTTGGCCACAAGGCGGATCGCAAGGCCCGCGAACATCACGGCGGCGATCTTGTTGACCAGACCCAGACGCTTGCCCATGACATGGCCCGCAACCCCGCCGACGACGCCATAACCGATGGTGACCAGCGTGCCGGTGAAGGCGAAGATCAGCCCCAGCCCCAGGATCTGCTGCCAGATCGGCCCCCATGCGACATTGGTGAACTGCGGCAGGAAGGCCAGCATGAACAGCACCGGCTTGGGGTTCAGCGCGTTCGACAAAAAGCCCCGGCGAATGATGTTCCAGATGCGAACGCTGCCCCGCGCGGTGGGGTCGATGTCACCGGCACGCCAGCTTTTCCACGCCAGATACAGCAGATAGCCGGCACCTGCGTATTTGATGGCGCGCAACGCCTCGGGGTGGGCGGCGACGACGGCGCCAAGGCCGATGGTGGCCAGGGTGACATGCATCAGCACGCCCAGACCCACGCCGAAGCCCGCCCAGGCGCCGGCGCGAGGACCGCCCTGGATGCCGCAGGCGCTGGCGAAGAAGACATCCTGACCGGGGGCGAAGTTCAGCACCAGCCCGCCCGCGATGAAGGCCATCATCTGGCCCGCGGGAATGTTCATCAAGGTATCCCAGATCATCTGATGCCCTTTCGCACCCATGCAGGCGGCGCGCCCGCGACGTTTCGGATCAAAGCTGGCCGAAGACCTCGGTCAGCATGGCGGAGAGCGCATCGGCGTCGTTCTGGTCGAAGGCACCCGGACGGTCGCTGTCGATATCCAGCACCCCGATCAGCCGATCGTCACGCCCCACCACCGGCAGCACGATTTCCGACCGCGTCGAGGAGGAACAGGCGATATGGCCCGGGAAATCCTCGACGTCGGCGACGATCTGCACCTGACGGGTCCGGGCGGCGGCCCCGCAGACCCCGCGCGCAAAGGGGATCACCAGACAGCCGTGACCGCCCTGATAAGGCCCGATCTTCAGCAGATCGGGCGCCACCACCCGATAGAAGCCGGTCCAGTCGAACCGCTCGTCGGAATGGTGCAATTCGCAGGCCATGGTGGCCATCAGGGCGACCTCGTCGGTCTCTCCCGCGGACAGGGCCCGGATGCGGGCGGCAAGTTCTTGATAATCGCTCATGGCGTATCTGTATGACAGGCACATGGCACAGGAAAGCCCGCCGTCTGCATGTCGCGCAAATATCGCCGCAGCTGCCCGATACCTGTGCTGCCCATTGCCCCCGCAGACCGTAGCGGCCAGTCTGCGGCCATGACGCTGAAAACCCGCATCCTGATCGTGATCCTGACAACACAGCTGTTGCTGATTGCGGTGCTGGCCATGGGCAGCCTGGACCGGCTGCGCCATGACATCGCGGCGGGCAACCGGCTTGGGGCACAGACGGCGCGGCATCTGGTGCTGGCCACCATCGGCACGATGCAGGGGGCGGTGCCGCCCGACCGCATCATGGCGCTGCTGCCCGAACGCCTGACCGAACCGCCAAACGCCCGCATCGCGGTGCTGGACGCCCGCACGGGCACGCCGCGCCGGGCCGCGGGCTTCTCGGACCGCCCCGAGGGCGTTCCCGTGTGGTTCCGCGATCTGGTCGCCCCCAAAGTGAACGAATCGCGCCTGCCCGTGGTGATCGAGGGGCGGCCGCAGGGGATGGTCATCATCGCGGGCGATCCCTCGCGCCAGATCGCGCAGGCATGGCGCGACATCCGCGACCTGATGGTGCTGGTGCTGGCCATGGCGGCGCTGCAGGGGGCGCTGGTCTGGTGGGCGGTGCGGCAGGCGCTGCGCCCCGTTGCCGCCCTTGGGTCGCGCCTGTCTGACATGACGCGCGGCGAGCTGGACGGTCGCATCGGCCCGCTGCGCCAGCCGGACCTTGCGCCCCTTGCCCGCCATGTGGACCAGCTGGCCGATACGCTGGCGCAAGCGCATCTGGACCGCCAGCGGCTGCAGCATCAGATCGTCAGCCGCGCCGATGCCGAACGCAAATCCATCGCCCGCGACCTGCACGACGAGATGGGCCCCTGCCTCTTTGGTCTGCGGGTCGAGGCCGACGCCCTGGCCACCGCCGCCCCCGATGCCGCGACCGCCGCCTCGGCCCGCCAGATCGCGGCGATCGCCGATCAGATCGGCCAATTGAACCGCAACCTGCTGAACGACCTGCGTCCCATGGCCGTGGGGCAACTGCCGCTGGCGACCGTCCTGCGCGATTTCATCGACGATCTGGCCCGCCGCATGCCCGACATCCGCTTCGACCTGGAAATCGCCGCAGGCCTGCCCGAACCCGACGAGGCCACCGCCCTGACGCTCTTCCGCATCGTGCAGGAGGGGACGACGAACGCGCTGCGCCATGCGGGGGCCAAAACGGTGGGGATCCGGCTCTGGACCGATCCGGCGCATTGGCGCATGATCCTGACCGATGACGGAGCAGGCTTCGGACCCACCCACCGCGACGGCACCGGCCTGACCGGCATGCGCGAAAGGATCACCCTGCTGGGGGGCGATCTGCAGATCAATTCGGGCGGGGACGGAACGCGGCTGCAGGCCAGCCTGCCCCGCCTGACAACACCATGAATGGACCCTGACGTGACCAAACGCGCGCTTGTTATCGATGACCACCCCATCACCCACCTTGGCGCCAGCAGGCTGCTGCGCGATCTTGGCTATGACCATGTCGGTCAGGCGATGTCGGGCGAAGATGCCCTGTCCCAGCTGGTCGATGCCCCCCCGCCCGACCTGATCGTGCTGGACATCAGCCTGCCGGGGGCGGGCGGGCTCGATCTGGTGGCTCCGCTGCGCGACAAGGCCCCCGATGCGCGCATCCTGATCTTTTCCATGAACGACCAGACGGGCTTTGCCGCGCGGGCGTTGCAGGAAGGCGCGCAGGGTTTTCTGTCTAAGAACGCCCCGCCTGCCGATTTCCGACAGGCCGTCACCACGCTGGAGGCTGGCGAATTCTATCTAGATGCCCGTCAGGCGATGGCGCTGGCCACGCTGCGGGCGGGGGCGGCGGATGATCCGCTTGGCGCGCTGTCGGACCGCGAAAGGCAGGTGCTGGCGTTGATCGGGCAGGGACAAGGGCTGCAGGCCATCGCCGATCGCATCGGGGTCAGCTACAAGACGGCGGCGAACACGTCCTCGGTGCTGAAAAAGAAGCTGGGCGTGGACGGGATCAACGGCTTGATGAAATTCGCGCTGGATAGCGGCGTCTGAGACAGGGGAAACACGATGCTGGCATGGTTCGGCCTTGATGAAAGCGCGGCCCCCGGTGCCGCCGACCGCTTGATCGCGGATCTGGCCCGCGACCTGCAGGCCCGCGGCATGCGGGTGGCGGGGGCGGTGCAGACCAACCACGATCTGGGCCCCGATTGCGCATGCGACATGGACATGCAGGTCATCGGCGACCAGGCGGCCCCGGTGCGTATCTCGCAATCGCTTGGGGGCGGGGCATCAGGATGTCGGCTGGACACCGGCGCGCTCGAGGAGGTCGTCACCCGCACGGCCCCCACCCTGCCCGGCGCGGAACTGGTCATCATCCCCAAGTTCGGCCGGCAAGAGGCGATGGGACGCGGTTTCTACAGCCTGATTGCGCAGGCAGCGGCGGATGATCAGCCGGTGGTGCTGTATGTGCCGCGCCAGCAGCGCGCGGCCTTTATCGATTTCGCCGGCGATCTGGCGGTCGAACTGTCCCCCGAGGCCGTCACCGACTGGTGCCTTGGCCAGGCGGCGGCCCTGTCGTGACGCGAATCGATGCGCGCGACCTTCTGTGCCCCCTGCCGGTGCTGCGCCTGCGCAAGGCGCTGATGGAGGTCGCGGCGGGGGACCAGGTCATCCTGACCGCCACCGATCCGATGTCGGTGGTCGATGTGCCGCATTTCTGCGGGCAGGCAGGTCATGTCATGGTGGCGCAGCGCGACCTGTCTGACGGCGCGTATGAATTCACGGTGCAACGGGGGCATGCCGCCCCGCCCCCCGAGGATATTTGAGCCCGAGCGATGAACCTGTCCTTCATGTCCACCCGCAAGCGCCTGACCGATCTGTCCGAGCGCGAGATCCTGGCCCTGGCCATCGCCTCCGAGGAGGATGACGCCCGCATCTATCGCAGCTGGGCCGATTTCCTGCGGGCCGATTACCCCGCCACCGCCGCCGTCTTCGACGGCATGAGCGCGGAGGAGGACGGCCACCGTCGCCTGTTGATCGACACCTTTGTCAGCCGCTTCGGCGATGCGATCCCGGTGATCCGGCGCGAACATGTCGCGGGCTATTTCACCCGCCGCCCCGCATGGATGATGCAGAACCTGTCGCTGGAAACCATCCGCGCCGAGGCCGCCGGCATGGAACGCGACGCTGCCGACTTCTATGCCCGCGCCGCCCAGCAGAGCTTGGATGCAGGCACGCGCAAGCTGCTGGGCGATCTGGCCGCCGCCGAGCGCGGCCACGAAAACCGCGCCGCCGAGCTGACCGACCGGCATCTGGGCGACGACGCCCGCGCCGATGAGGATGCCGTCGCCCATCGTGATTTCGTGCTGACATGGGTGCAGCCGGGTCTGGCGGGGCTGATGGATGGCAGCGTGTCCACCCTTGCGCCGATCTTTGCGGTGGCCTTCGCCACGCAAGACCCTTGGACGACCTTTCTGGTCGGGCTGGCCGCAAGCATCGGCGCGGGCATCAGCATGGGCTTTACCGAGGCGGCATCCGATGACGGGGTCATTTCCGGTCGCGGATCGCCCTTCAAGCGCGGGTTGTCATCGGGGGTGATGACGGCGGTGGGCGGTCTG
Source organism: Paracoccus sp. R86501 (assembly GCF_042466435.1). Classification (NCBI taxonomy): domain Bacteria; kingdom Pseudomonadati; phylum Pseudomonadota; class Alphaproteobacteria; order Rhodobacterales; family Paracoccaceae; genus Paracoccus; species Paracoccus sp. R86501. The sequence continues at coordinate 3,001,797 of NZ_JAXHPZ010000001.1, read as the reverse complement.
GGGCATGCGCTGCCCTATCTGATCCCCGATTTCTGGACCGCCACCACCATCGCCATCATGGTCGTCTTCGTCGAGCTGTGGGCCATCGCCTGGATCCAGAACCGCTGGATGCAGACCCCCTTCTGGCGGGCCACCTTGCAAGTGGTCGTGGGCGGTGGTCTGGTGCTGGCCGTAGGGGTGCTGATCGGTTCAGGCTGACGCACCCCTGACACGGGGGCCATTGAATTGATCGAGATTTTTCTGAAGACGCTGCCCTTTTTCGGGCTGATCGGACTTGGCTGGGCCGCCGCCGCATCGCGGTTCTTCCCGCCCGAGGCCGCCGCTTGGCTGACCAAATTCGTCTTCTATTTCGCGCTGTCGGCGATGCTGTTCCGCTTTGCGGCAGGGCTGGATCTGGCAGCGCTGTTCGACCTGCGTTTCGTGCTGGCCTATCTGGCGGGATCGACGCTGGTCTGGGGGATCGGCATGTCCGTGGCCCGCGCGCGCGGCCTGCCCCTGTCTGATGCCGCGATGGAGGCCCAATGCTGCATGACCGGCAATACCGGTTTCTTGGGCGTGCCGATGCTGGTGGTGCTGCTGGGCGAACGCGCCGTGGGGCCGGTGCTGATGGTGCTGACCATCGACATGCTGGTCTTTTCCACACTGATCACGCTGATCATCCATGGCGCACGACAAGGAGGACTGCGGGTGGCCGCGATCTTGCCGGTGCTGCGCGGAGTGGCGGCCAATCCGATGATCCTGTCGATGGTGGCGGGTCTGACATGGTCACTGCTGCATCTGCCGATGCCCGAACCGCTGGACGAATTCCTGACCATTCTGGGTCAGGCCGCCACCCCCGGCGCATTATTCGCCATCGGCGCCAGCCTTGCGGGACGGCAGTTGCGGCGGATGGCAGCCTCGGGGTGGCTGAGTGTCGCAAAACTGGTCTTGCATCCCCTGGCGGTCGGCATCGCCGCGTGGCTTCTGGCGGTCGAGCCCTTTGCCGCGGGCGTCATGATCGCCGCCGCGGCCCTGCCCGTGGCGGGCAACGTCTATATCCTGGCGCAGCATTTCGGGGTGGGCCAGCAGCGCGTGTCCGCGGCCATCCTGATCTCGACCGCCTTCAGCATCGTGACGATCCCCGTGGTGATCACGCTGATCGGGGGTTAGGCAGCCCTCTCGACCCCGGCGGGGTGGCAGGCTATCCCCGACATGTCACTTTGAGGGAGGAGACCCGAACATGCGCGGCATCGCGGATCTGAAACTGGAAAACATCCTGCTAAAGGTGGACGATGACCAGATCGCCACCGTCACGCTGAACCGTCCCGCCAAGCGCAATGCCTTGGATGCCGCCACGATCGAAGAGTTGATCGACATCTTCACCACCCTGCCCCGTGCAGGCGTGCGGGCGGCGATCCTGCGGTCGAACGGCGACCATTTCAGCGCCGGTCTGGATCTGGTGGAACATCACCGCGAAAACCGCAGCGCCAGCGATTTCATGCATCTGTGCCTGCGGTGGCACGAGGCGTTCAACAAGATGGAATATGGCGGCGTTCCGATCATCGCCGTGCTGAAGGGCGCGGTCGTGGGCGGCGGGCTGGAACTGGCCAGCGCGGCGCATATCCGCGTGGCGTCACCCGGCACCTATTTCGGCCTGCCCGAAGGCCAGCGTGGGCTGTTCACCGGCGGCGGCGCGACGATCCGCGTGGCCGATCTGATCGGCAAGGCGCGGATGATCGACATGATGCTGTCGGGGCGGCTTTACCGCGGGTCCGAGGCGGTCGATGTCGGCCTCTGCCAGTACTTGGTCGATGACGCCGAGGCGAAGGCGTGGGAGATCGCCCGCGCCGCCGCCAAGAACCCGCCGTTGTCGAACTTCGCCATCTGCTCGGCCATCAGCCACATGCAGAACATGAGCGCCTTCGATGCGGCCTATGCCGAATTGGTGGTGGCCGGTGTCGTGAACACCCAGGACGCCGCGCGTGAACGACTGGCGGCTTTCGCGACGGGATCCGCCGCCAAGATCAAACCAACCGACTGAGGGCAGGATCGCCGCGTCGTCGGCCATCGAGGCCGACGCCGCGGCGGCGCATGCGCCGGCCTCGATGGCCGGCTCATGCGCTCCCTCGCCACCGGTGCTGCGTCAGGCGATCAGGCGCGCCGCAGCCCAGCCCACACCGCCCAATGCCCCCAGCCCCAGCAGCGTGAACAGCCCGTCACGCGCCAGCATCCCGAAGGCAAAGAGGCAGACGACCACCCCCATCAGCGACGACGTGAAGGGCACCAGTTCCAAGAACGGCATCGTCAGACCGCACAGCAGGCAGATCAGCTGCGTCACCCAAAGAAACGGCCGATGGACAAGCAAGCGCAGCCGCTCCTTGGTGATGCGGTCCAGAAACCGCGCGGGTTTCTTCATCCAATCGGTCGCCTTGCGCACCCGCTGCGTGCGCAGATGCTTGCGCATCAGGAAATCCGGCAGCCAGATGTGATCGCGCTGGATCAGCATCTGCACCGCCACCAAGGCAATCGTCAGACCGCAGATCGACGAAAACAGCGGCACCCCTGACAGAGGCGACACGACCGCCAGCGCCGGGATCATCATGTTGGGCAGGAAGGACGTCTGACCAAGCGCCTGAACGATCTGCGCGACGCTGGTCTGATCGTCATCCGAGGCATGGCTGACCCGGTTGACCAGATCCGTGATGCTGATATGGTCGGTCATTGCTGCCTCGGTCTTGTTTGGGAATGTCGCGCGTCAACGCGGTGGCCCCCGCACGGTTTCCCTATCCGCGCAAAGCCTTGGTCAGTTCCCGATCCAGCGCTTGCAGGAACCGGGTGCGGTCGGCCTTGCCGAAGGCCGCGCCACCGCCCTGCATGAAAGGGTTTGATTCGCGCAGATCGGCCATCAGGTCGCGCGTGGCCAGCCGCCCGCCGATATTTGCGATGGTCAGCGGATCGCCGTCGTGGCGCAGGACGCGCGCGCCTGCCTTCAGGCAGCGGTCGGCCAGCGGCAGATCGCCCGTCACAACGACATCACCCGGCCCGCAATTCTCGGCGATCCAGATGTCGGCGACATCGGGGCCTTCGGGGACGATCTGCAGCGTGACAAGCGGGTTCTGCGACGGGCGCAGACCGCCGTTGCAGACCAGCACCATGGGAACGCGCAGCCTTGTGGCCACGCGTTCCGCCTCGGCCTTGACGGGGCAGGCATCGGCGTCGATGTAAAGCGTCGTCATATGCCTGTCCCCTTTCGCGATCAGTCGCGCAGCAGTTCGTTGACCGAGGTCTTGGACCGCGTCTGCGCGTCCACGCGCTTGACGATCACCGCGCAATACAGATGCACGCCGTTCTTCGAGGGCATCGACCCTGACACGACGACCGAACCCGCGGGCACTTCGCCATAGGTCACTTCGCCGGTTTCGCGATCGACGATCTTGGTGGACTGGCCGATATAGACGCCCATGCCCAGAACCGAACCTTCGCGGATGATGCAGCCCTCGACGACCTCGGAGCGGGCGCCGATGAAGCAGTTGTCCTCGATGATGGTCGGGCCTGCCTGCAGGGGCTCCAGCACGCCGCCGATGCCGACGCCGCCCGACAGGTGGACGTTCCGGCCGATCTGCGCGCAGCTGCCGACGGTGGCCCAGGTGTTGACCATCGTGCCTTCGCCCACATGGGCACCCAGGTTCACGAAGGACGGCATCAGGACCGCGTTCCGGCCGATGAAGGCGCTGCGGCGCACGATGGCGCCGGGAACGGCGCGGAAGCCCGCTTCGCGCCACTGGTTGTCGCCCCAGCCGTGGAATTTCGACGGCACCTTGTCCCACCAGTTGCTGCCCTGCGGGCCGCCCGACATTTCTTCCATGTCGTTCAGGCGGAAGGACAGCAGCACGGCCTTTTTCGCCCATTGGTTCACATGCCAGTCGTCGCCGCGCTTTTCGGCCACGCGCAATGCGCCGCTGTCCAACTGGGTCAGCGTCTGCTCGACCGCCTCGCGCACGGGTCCGGTGGTGGCATTGTTGATCTGGGCGCGGTTTTCCCACGCGGCTTCGATGGCGGTTTCCAGGGCTTGGGTCATGATGGCCTCTCTTGGATCGGGTGTGCGGGTGGAAAACGTCTTGGTCGGGCTATAAGCATCGGGGAAAGCCCGCGCAATCCGCGCGTGGCCGCAGATGAGGCCATGGATGACCGACACGCCCAAAGACGACCACGTTCACGCCCTTCCCCACAGCGATCAGGACGTGGCGCGGGCAAGGCGCACGCCCGACACGCCGCAGACCCGCGCGCCGTCCTATCGGCTGGCCTTCACCGATACCGACTTCATGCTGCGCGACGAATTGCGCCCCGTCCGCCTGCAGCTGGAGCTGCTGAAGCCGCAGATGATCATGGATGAACATGGCATCGAATTGACCGTGGTGATCTTTGGCGGCGCGCGCATTCCCGCCCCCGACCGCGCCGATCAGGCCCGCACGCCCGAATTGGCCGCGCTGTCGCAATATTACGAACAGGCCCGCGTCTTCGGCCAGAAGATGACCGAACGCAGCCTGGCCACTGGCGGGCGGAAATACGTCATCTGCACCGGTGGAGGCCCCGGCGTGATGGAGGCGGGCAACTTGGGCGCCGAACAGGCGGGCGGCGAATTGATCGGGCTGGGGATCGTTCTGCCGCATGAACAGGCCCCGAACGCGCATGTGACGCCGGACCTGTGCTTCAACTTCCATTACTTCGCGATCCGCAAGATGCACTTCCTGATGCGCGCCTGTGCGATCACGGTCTTTCCGGGTGGCTTTGGCACCTTCGACGAATTGTTCGAGACACTGACCCTGATCCAGACGGGCCGCATGGCCCGCGTCCCCGTCCTGCTGTTTGGCAAGTCCTTCTGGAAGGAGATCATCAATTGGAAGGCCTTGGCCCGCGCCGGCACCATCAGCGATGCCGATCTGGACTTGATCCACTATGTCGAGACCGCCGATGAGGCCATCGACATCATCGACAACTGGCCCGCCCCCGCAAGTTAAGCGGGTGCAGTCGCGGGGCGGCGACGCATCAGCATCATGACGACGCCCGCCCCGACCAGCACCCCTGCCAGCAGGAAGCCCTGCGGCAGCGGCTCAGCAAAGATCCACAGCGCGCCCGCAGCCCCGGTCAGGGCAGCGACCGGACCCAGCAGCGACAGCGTCACGGGCCCGCCAAGGCGCTGAAGCTGGAAGAAGGCGATGTACTGGATGACGAAGACCGCGATGTCAACGCCCAGCAGGTGGCGCAGCGTCGCCTGATCCCACAGCGCGGCGGGTGATCCGTTCATCAAGGCCGCCACCGGCACGCAAGCCAGCCCGCCCATCAGCAGCGTCAGCCCCGACAGCGTCAGCGGGCGCGCGCCTTTCGGCCAATAGCGGCTGCGGAAGATGTTGCCGCCCGCAATCACCACCGGCATCGCCGTCGCCGCCAACAGCCACAGCGTCGCATCCGATGGCAGCTGCGTCAGCTTCGAGGTCGCAATGATCAGACCGCCGACCAGCCCCAGCCCGACGGCCAGCGCACGACGGGGGTCGCGGGCCTCCAGCCCGATCAACCGCGCCAGCGCCCATGTCAGCAGGATCGGAAAGGCGAAGGTCATCGAGATATATCCCGCCCCCACATGCGACACCGCCAGATAGCCAAGCGCCGTCGGCCCCGCCAGCAGCGCCCCCGCCCCCAGCGCGAAGACCAGCATGTGCCGCATGTCCTGCCCCTGACCCAGCACCTGCGCCAGCACCAGCTGCGCCAGACCGCTGCCTGCCAGCACGGCAGCAAGGAACCAGATCATCGGCGCACCTGCATCGGATGCCATCCGCGAAATCAGGATGGTGACCGCCAGCGCGGCCCCCGCCGTCACCAGGCATCCCAGCATCACGATGCGCGCTTGCAGGTCGGTCATTGATATACCTCGTCCGTCGGGGGTAATGTCTTGATGGAAACTATCTTGATGGAAAGACATATGCCCGAAAAGGATCGCGCTGCCAAGGCCGCAGCATCATGGCGCCGCGAACGTCCCGATCTGGATGTCGAAGCGATGGAGATCATCGGCCGGCTGAACGAAGTATCGGCCCTGATCATGCGCGACCATCTGCAGCCGGGCTTCGACCAATTCGGTCTGCAAGCCGGGGAATTCGACGTGCTGGCCACGCTGCGCCGTGCGGGCGCACCCCACATTCTGACGCCGACCGCCCTCTACGAGGCGACGATGCTGAGTTCGGGGGGCATGACGGCGCGATTGGACCGCCTGCAGGCCCGCGACCTGATTCGTCGCGACCCCAACCCGGATGACCGGCGCGGCACGCTGGTGGCGCTGACGGATGCGGGGCTGGCGCTGATCGACGCGGCGATCGGGCCGCATGCGGAAAACGAAACCCGCCTGTTGTCGGCCTTGGACGCGGAAGACCGCGCGCAACTCAACCATTTGCTGGCCCGGCTGCGCGCGGCGCTTTGATCAGCCGGCGGCTTCGGCGGCGATTTCTGCGCGGGACTTGCGGCCACGCTCGGTCGCCGATTTCAGCTGACCGCAGGCGGCCATGATGTCCTCGCCGCGCGGGGTGCGGATCGGGCTGGCGTAACCGGCATTGTGGACGATATCCGCAAAGGCATGGATGCGGTTGTTGCTGGACCGCTTGTAGGGCGCACCCGGCCATTCGTTGAACGGGATCAGGTTGATCTTGGCGGGAATGCCGCGGATCAGTTCGACCAGACGGTGGGCGTCTTCGTCGGTGTCGTTCACGCCTGCCAGCATCACATATTCAAAGGTGATGCGTTCGCTGTTGGTCAGGCGCGGATATTCGCGCAGCGCGTTCAGCAGGGTCTCGATGTTCCAGCGCTTGTTGATCGGGACCAGCTTGTCGCGGACCTCATCGGTGGTGGCGTGGAAGCTGACGGCCAGCAGGCAGCCGATTTCCTGCGCGGTACGGGCAATTTCCGGCACGACGCCGCTGGTTGACAGGGTGATGCGACGGCGCGACAACGACAGGCCTTCATTGTCCATGACGATCTTCATCGCATCACGGACGTTTTCGAAGTTGTACAGCGGTTCGCCCATGCCCATCAGGACCATGTTGCTGATCAAGCGGGTTTCATCCTTGGGCGCGCCCTGGACCGGCCATTCGCCCAGATCGTCGCGGGCCAGCATCAGCTGACCGACGATTTCGCCCGGCGTCAGGTTGCGGACCAGCTTTTGCGTGCCGGTATGGCAGAAGGAGCAGGTCAGCGTGCAGCCGACCTGGCTGCTGACACAAAGCGTGCCGCGACCTTCTTCGGGGATATAGACCACCTCGACCTCATGGCCGCCGGCGATGCGGACCAGATACTTGCGCGTGCCATCGTTGCTGACCTGACGGGACACGATCTCGGGCAGGGTGATCTCGAACTTGTCGGTCAGAAGCTGGCGATAGTCCTTGGCAAGGTTCGTCATCTGCGCGAAATCGCGCACGCCCCAGTGATAGACCCACTGCCAGACCTGCCCGACGCGCATCTTGGCCTGACGTTCGGGAGTGCCTGCCGCGACCAAGGCGTCGTGCAACTGGTCACGGGTCAGACCGACGATATTCGTGCGGCCCGATTCGGGCAGCTTGCGGGGGATGGTCAGAACATCCTGCGTAATCGGGGCGGACATGACGATACCTGAGTTTGGGTGAAACGACGCAGATATGCCAAACGGGGCCGGAAATCAACCAGCCCCGCCTGTTTATGAAGTTCCCGGGGCATGTGCCCCGGTGCCGGCAATTACTTGCAGCGTTCGCGGGCGGTGTTCGTCGCGGCGGTGATGCCCGACAGGCTGAACGTGTCCTTGGTGGTCGTTCCGCGCGACGAACGCCCGGTCACGACAGCCGCCGATCCGGCGCGCAATGCGCTGATGATCGCCTGATCGTCCGAAGGGCTGCCCGTCCACGCGCTTTCGCCTTCGGTGAACAGGTTGAACTGGCGTCCGCCGATATCGACTTCGACCGTCGAATCGGGTGCGAAGGGATAGCCGCCGGTGAAGGAAAGCTCTCCGTCCTGGCCGGGGCGATAGGCCACGTACAGGCGGATATCACCGCGGGCCACTTCGGTCGGCTGACCGTCTTTGGTGTTGATCGTCGACTTGGGCGGGGACACGGCCCAGCATTCGCGGGGGTTGTCGGCGGCAAACACCGTCCAGTCACCCTCGGTCGCCACGACGTTGTTCGATTCCTGAGCCATCGCCGAACCAAGTCCGCCGATCAGGACAAGACTTGCGCCGATGCCGCGCAGCGTAGTTTTCATCATGCTCTGGCCTCCTGACATTCATTTCGCCACTTCGATCGGCGTTGTTCCCGATTGCTGTGGTCTTTTCAACCGTCTCTGGTCAGGATAGCGAAAATCGCGGCCCCCGAAAGGGTGCACGATGCAAATCGCGCAATTGTCAGGGAGAATTTGCGAATGCGGTCAGCAGACATGATCGAACTGTGGCGCGGTGGCCTGAGGGAAAGCCTGCACCGGGGCCACGCCGTCATCTGCGATACCCACGGATTGGTCGAGGCCTGGGGCCAGCCGACCCGGACCATCTTTCCGCGATCGTCGTGCAAGATGATCCAGGCGCTGCCCTTGGTGGAAAGCGGCGCGGCCGATGCTGCGGGGCTGACCGACCGTCAGCTGGCCCTGGCCTGCGCCAGCCATTCGGGTGCGGCCATGCATGTCGATGCCGTGCGCGACTGGACCCGTGCCCTTGGCCTGTCCGAAGGCGATCTGCGCTGTGGCACCCATATGCCCCGCGATCCTGACGAAAACCGGCGGCTGACCTGTTCGGACGAAAGCCCCTGCCAGTTTCACAACAACTGCTCGGGCAAGCATGCGGGCTTTCTGACGTTGAACCGGCATCTGGGCGGCGGCGCGGAATATGTCGATCCCGACCACCCCGTCCAGCAGGCCGTCAAAGCCGCCTTCGAAGATGTGACCGGCGAAACCAGCCCCGGTTACGGCATCGACGGCTGCTCGGCCCCGAACTGGGCCTGTTCGCTGGAAGGTCTGGCCCGCGCGATGGCGCGATTTGCCAATCCCGGCGACGACACCCGCGGTCGCGCCATGCGCCGCCTGACCGACGCGATGCGCAGCCATCCCGACATGGTGGCCGGTGCGGGCCGGTCCTGCACCCTGCTGATGGAGGCGATGGACAACAAGGTCACCGTCAAGACCGGGGCCGAGGGCGTCTTTGTCGCCATTTTGCCCGAACAGGGCCTGGGCATCGCGCTGAAGATCACCGATGGCGCCACCCGCGCCAGCGAAGCCGCGATCACCGCGCTGCTGATCCATCTGGGCGTGCTGGACGCTAAACATCCCGTCGCGGGCAAGCTGCTGAACAGCCCCATCGTCAACTGCCGCGGCATGGTCACCGGCGAGATGCGCACCGCCGCAGCCTTTCCAAACTGAGGCTGTCACGGAAACGACGCGAAAACATGGTCTGATGGGGACGCAAGGCCCCATCCTTGTCCCTGTCAAAGCCCCGGCGCCCTCTTGGCAGAGAGGGCGTCGTTTTCATTTACAGCATCTGCCAGATCAGCCGCAACGCCAGAATGGTCGAGGTCGCCACCAGCAGCGGCTTGATCAGCCGCGATCCGATCCGCGTGGCCAGTCGCGCCCCAAGCGCCGCCCCCGCGATCTGGGCGACACCCATGCAGATGCCCAGCCCCCACAGCGGATTGCCCACCAGCGCGAAGGCCGCCAAACCACCCAGGTTCGAGGCGAAGTTCAGCATCTTGGTATGCGCCGTCGCCTTCAAAACGCCGTATCCGGCCAGCGTCACGAAGCCGATCATGTAGAAGGCCCCCGCCCCCGGCCCGATCAACCCGTCGTAAAATCCGATCAGCGGCACGATGGTTACGGCAAAGACCAGCGGCGTCAGGCGACGGGTGCGGTCCAGATCGTTCAGCCCCGGCTTCAGCGCGAAGAACAGCGCGATGCCGATCAGCACCACCGGCAGAATCACCCGCAGCCCGTCGGTCGGCAGCCATGTCACCAGCCCCGCCCCGGCAGCCCCCGCCGCCCCTGCGATCAGCGCCGAACGCCACTGACTGCGCAGATCGACCAGCCCTTTGGCGGCATAGCTGATGGCGGCGGTCGCGGCGCCAAAGACGCCCTGAACCTTGTTCGTCGCCAGCGCCTGCGCAGGCGGGATGCCCGCCAGCATCAGCACGGGCACGGTGATCAGCCCGCCTCCGCCCGCGATGGCATCGACGAAACCGGCCGCGAAGGCCGCGCCGATCAGCAGGATCAGCAGATCAAGGCTCAGGTCCAGCATCATGCACCACGCTTGCGGGACGGGCGGCCAAGGCGCGCGCCCGTCGAATGTCGGTCGAAGTCGGCTCAGGCGGTGACGAAATCGGCCTGCGCATAGCCTTGCAGGTACAGCAGCGCCGTCAGATCGCCGTGATTGATGCGGATCTGCGCTTGGGCTGCCACCGCGGGCTTGGCATGAAGCGCGACACCCGACCCGGCCATCTGGATCATGCCCAGGTCGTTCGCCCCGTCTCCCACCGCCATCACGTCCTGCGCCGTCAGGCCGAATTGGTCGATGATCCGCTCCAGCGCCTCGACCTTGGCCTCGCGGCCCAGAACGGGCAGTGCGACATGGCCGGTCAGCACGCCGCCGTCGGCCAGCAATACGTTGGCGCGATGTTCGTCGAAGCCCAGCTGGGCCGCCACCGCCGTCGTGAAGGCTGTGAACCCGCCTGACACCAGCGCCGCATGTGCGCCATGCGCGCGCATCGTGGCAACCAGTTCCCGTCCACCCGAGGCCAGTGTGATGCGGCTTTCCAGCACCTGCTGGATGACGCCTTCGTCCAGCCCCGCCAGCAAAGACACCCGCTCGATCAGGGCTTCGTGGAAGTCCAATTCACCGTTCATGGCGCGGGCGGTGATGTCGGCGACACGGGGGCCGACGCCTGCGACATCGGCCAGTTCGTCGATGCATTCCTGATCGATCATGGTCGAATCCATGTCCGCCAGCAGGACCTTCTTGCGGCGGCCCTCGACGGGCTGAACGACCATGTCGATGCCGATGGCCTGCAGGTCGGACCAGACCTGATCGATGTCGGCGGGCGTCTGGGCGATGTCGAATTCTGCAGCGATATCAGTGCCCAGCCAGCGCGGTTCGGACCCGTTCCACCTTGCGGAAATTCCCTGTGGAAGATCGCCATCAAGGTTGGCGGCAGCAGGGGCGGCAATCAGCGAGACGGTGAACATGGCGCTTCCTTCGTTGGGCTGATCCGGGGTGTAGATCAAAGATTTTCCTTGCGCCAGAGATCAGCGAGCCCTAAGTCCGGCAGCGGGACACCCTTCCCCAACGAAGGGCTTTTAGCTGGAAGGCTAGTCACATGACCGAACTGAAGACCCCGGCGACGCGGCCGGCAAACCCGCGCTTTTCTTCTGGCCCTTGCGCCAAGATCCCCCAATACAATCTGGACATGCTTGCCGACGCGCCCCTGGGCCGTTCGCATCGCGCTGCTGTCGGCAAGTCGAAACTGGCCGAGGCCATCGACCTGACCCGCGACGTCCTGAACGTTCCCGCCGGTTACCGCATCGGCATCGTCCCCGGTTCCGACACCGGCGCGGTCGAGATGGCGATGTGGACCATGCTGGGTGAACGCCCCGTGGAAATGCTGGCCTGGGAAAGCTTTGGCGAAGGCTGGGTCACGGACGCCGTGAAACAGCTGAAGCTGGACGCCACCGTCCGCAAGGCCGATTACGGCCATATCGTCGATTTCGCCGAGGTCGATTTCAACAAAGACGTCGTCTTTACATGGAATGGCACCACCAGCGGTGTGCGCGTTCCCAATGGCGATGCGATCCCCTCCGACCGTCAGGGCCTGACCATTTGCGACGCCACCAGCGCCGCATTCGCTATGGACCTGCCGTGGGACAAGCTGGATGTCGTGACCTTCAGCTGGCAGAAAGTGCTGGGCGGTGAAGGCGCGCACGGGATGCTGATCCTGTCGCCCCGCGCGGTCGAGCGTCTGGAAAGCTTTACCCCCGACCGTCCCCTGCCCAAGATCTTCCGCCTGACCAAAGGTGGCAAGCTGATCGAAGGCATCTTCAAGGGCGAGACGATCAACACGCCTTCGATGCTGGCGGTCGAGGATTATCTGGTCGCGCTGAAATGGGCCCAAGGGCTTGGCGGCGTCTCGGGTCTGGTTGCCCGCGCCGATGCCAATGCCAAGGCCGTCCGCGATTTTATCGCCGACAAGGACTGGATCGCGGATCTGGCCGCAGATCCCACAACCGGATCGACGACCAGCGTCTGCCTTAAGTTCACCGATCCTGCCATCAAGGACGGCGCCGCATTTGCGAAGGCCGTGGCCAAGCGGTTGGACAAGGAAAACGTGGCGCTGGACGCCGGTGCCTATCGCGATGCGCCCGCCGGTCTGCGGATCTGGTGCGGCTCGACGGTCGAGACCAGCGACGTGGCAGCCCTGATGCCCTGGATCGAATGGGCCTATCGCGCCGAACTGGCCGCGCAATAAGCCGGACCGTCCGGGGGCCAGCCCCCGGACCCCCGGGGTATTTTTCCAACCAAGAAGCAGGATGTCAGCGTGGCCAGGCCCGGACGTCCCCAGACAAGGATATATCACATGCCCAAGGTTCTCGTTTCCGACAAGCTTTCCGAAACCGCCGTCCAGATCTTCCGCGACCGTGGCGTCGAGGTCGATTATCTGCCCGATCTTGGCAAGGACAAGGACAAGCTGGCCGAAGTGATCGGTCAATATGACGGTCTGGCGATCCGTTCGGCCACCAAGGTCACCGACAAGCTGCTGGAAGCCGCGACCAACCTGAAGGTCATCGGCCGCGCCGGTATCGGTGTGGACAACGTCGACATCCCCGCCGCCAGCAAGAAAGGCGTGATCGTGATGAACACGCCCTTCGGCAACAGCGTCACCACCGCCGAACATGCCATCGCCATGATGTTTGCCGTCGCCCGCCAGCTGCCCGAAGCCAGCGTCAGCACCCATGCCGGCAAGTGGGAAAAGAACCGCTTCATGGGCGTCGAGCTGTTCAACAAGACGCTTGGCGTGATCGGTGCGGGCAACATCGGCTCGATCGTGATCGACCGTGCGCTTGGCCTGCACATGAAGGTCGTCGCCTATGACCCCTTCCTGTCGGAAGACCGCGCCAAGGAGTTGGGCGTCACCAAGGTCGATCTGGATGAACTGCTGGCCCGCGCCGATTTCATCACCTTCCACGTGCCGCTGACCGACAAGACCCGCAACATCCTGTCGCGCGACGCCATCGCCAAGCTGAAGCCGAATGTCCGTATCATCAACTGTGCCCGTGGCGGTCTGGTTGACGAAGAGGCACTGGCCGAAGCCCTGAAAGAAGGCCGCGTCGCCGGTGCCGCATTCGACGTGTTTGCGGTCGAGCCTGCCACCGAAAGCCCGCTGTTCAACTTGCCGAACGTCGTCGTGACCCCGCACCTGGGTGCCGCCACGACCGAAGCACAGGAAAACGTCGCCCTGCAGGTTGCCGAACAGATGTCGGATTACCTGCTGACCGGCGCGGTCGAAAACGCGCTGAACATGCCCTCGGTTACGGCAGAAGAAGCGACCGTCATGGGTCCGTGGATCAAGCTGGCCTCGCATCTGGGCGCTTTCGTGGGCCAGATGACGGACGAGCCGATCAAGGCGATCAACGTGCTGTATGACGGCACGGTGTCGACGATGAACCTGAACGCGCTGAACGCGGCGGTGATCGCGGGCGTGATGAAGGCGACGAATCCGGATGTGAACATGGTCTCGGCCCCGGTCATGGCCAAGGATCGCGGCGTGCAAGTCTCGACCACGCGTCAGGACAAGGCCGGTGCATACGAAGGTTACATCAAGCTGACCTGCGTCACCGACACGCGCGAACGCTCGATCGCGGGCACGGTCTTCAGCGACGGCAAGCCGCGCTTCATCCAGATCCGCGGCATCAATGTCGACGCCGAGGTGGGTGAGCACATGCTCTACACCCGCAACAAGGACGTTCCGGGCGTCATCGGCCAGCTGGGCATGACCCTGGGCGATCTGGGCGTGAACATCGCTAACTTCACGCTTGGCCGCTCGGCCAACGACAAGGACGCCATCGCGATCCTGTACCTGGACGAAGCCATCAGCGCCGAGGCCTTGGCCACGCTGCAGAACACCGGCAAGTTCCTGCAGGCCCGCGGCCTGAAATTCGAGGTTTGACCTGACCGCCGTGCGCCCTTACCCAAGGGCGCGCGGCATCCCTGCCTTGCCGCCCGCCACGGACAAGGATGACAGGATGCGACTTTACGCAATCGGCGATATCCACGGACAGCTTGACCTGCTGAAGGCCGCGCATCAGCGGATCTTCGACGATGGCGGCACGGATGCCACAATTGCCCATGTCGGCGATCTGATCGACCGCGGGCCGAATTCGGCGGGCGTGGTCGAATACCTAATGCAGGGCCGCAATTCAGGCCGTCCATGGGTCATCACCCGTGGCAACCACGACCGTTTTTTGCCGAATTTCCTGAACGATCCCGACTGGACCGACAAGGGCATGTTGACGGGCGCGCATTGGGTCGATCATCCGGGGCTGGGGGCTGCGGCGACGCTGGCATCCTATGGCATCGACCCCGACCAACCGCGCGAGGCTTTGCTGCGTGACGCCCGCCGCGCCGTGCCCGCCGCCCATGCACGGTTTCTGGCGACGCTGCCCTTGTGGTATCTTCACCCGCGCGCGCTGGTCGTGCATGCGGGCGTGCGTCCGGGTGTCGATCTTCAGGCGCAGGACGAACACGACCTGGTCTGGATCCGCAAAGGCTTTCTGGAAAGCGAGGCGGATCACGGTCCCTTAGTCGTTCATGGTCATACCGCGCTGGATCGCCCAATGCTGCACCGCAACCGGCTGAACATCGACAGCGGTGCCGCCTATGGCCGAGAACTGACCGCCGTCGTGATCGAAGCGGACGGCGTGCATGTGCTGACAGAAACGGGCCGTGTGCCCATGCAGGTGGAATAGATGATACGCAAGATGACAGCCGCAATGGCCTTGGCCGCACTTCCCCTGACCGCAATGGCGGATGAAGTCGCCCGTGTCGGCGTCGATTGGGTCGGCAACGACGTCATCGTCGAGGCGATCCACGACCCCAAGGTGTCGGGCGTGACCTGCCATCTGGCCTATTTCAGCCGCTCGGTTCTGGACCGCCTCAGCCAGGGGAACTGGTTCGAGGACCCCTCGAACAGCGCCATCCAGTGCACGCGCACCGGCCCCATCGACCTGTCCGAGATCGACACCGGCGATGATGGCGAAAAGGTCTTCAGCGAGGGCCGGTCGCTGATTTTCAAATCGCTGCGGGTGCGCCGGATCTATGACGCGGAAAACCGGGTGCTGATCTATCTGGCCCATAGTGCCGAACTGTCGGAAGGCTCGGCCAAGATGTCGCTGGCGACGGTGCCGCTGGTGGAAGGCGACAAGGCCCCCTGACCGGATGGCTGTCTTGCATCCGTCATCTGGTGGACAGAATTGGCGCGGCCAGCTAGAAGGCCCGCTGTCTCTCAAGGATATCGGACGTTGACGATGGATGCCCCCACGATGCCGGTTGCAAGCCGCTGCGCCAAATACAGCTTGGGCCAGGTGGTCAAGCATCGCAATCGCCCCTTCCGCGGGGTGATCTTCGATGTCGATCCGGAATTCGCCAATACCGACGAATGGTACGAATCCATCCCCGAGGATGCGCGTCCCGAAAAGGACCAGCCCTTCTATCATCTGTTCGCGGAAACCGAGGCCACCTACTACGTGGCCTATGTGTCCGAGGGGAACCTGGAACCCGATGCATCGGGCGAACCTCTGGACCACCCCGAGGTCGACGAGATGTTCGGCGACTTCGAAGACGGCCGCTATCACTTGGCGACCCACGTCAACTGATCGCCCTCAGCGGTCCCCTTCGGATGCGAAGGGGATGTTGAAGGCCAGATAGTTGCGGCTTTCCCGCCGGTAATAGCTGAGCGCCTGCGTCAGGTCCTGGATCAGGAACCAGCCGAAGCCGCCCTCGGGCAGGTCTTCGGGAATGGCGGCGGGCAGGCTGCGCGGCAGGACGCAATCGTCGGGCAGCGACATGCCGTCGTCGGTCAACGCGCAGGCCAGCCCCGCCCTGTGGCGCACCACGCACAGATGTATGACCGGCACATGCGCCGTCTGTTCCTGCCCCGCGATCGGCGCATGTTCGGCGACATTGTTCATCAGTTCCGCCAGAACCAGCTCCAGTCGGCCAAGTGTGTCCTCTCCGACATCGTTGGAAAAGCGCCGGCGCATGTCGGCCAGCGTGTCGCGCACGGTCAGCGGGCGCGCGTTCAGGACCCGGTGGAACATCGGCTGCTTGCAGGCATCGGCGAACCCCACCGTCACGGGTTGTCGTGTTTCGGGTCCTGTCATTCGCGCGGTTCCTTCTGAACGGCTTCGGGGCGGATGTCGAAGACGCTGTCCATGCGCGTCAGCCGGAAGACCCGTTCGACATTGGGCGTCATCGCACAAAGCACCATCCTCAGATTGGCGGGCAGGCTTTTGCGCACAGCGATCATCGCCCCGAGGCCCGAGCTGTCCATGAAGTCCACCGCCGCCATGTCCAGATGCACGGGCTTGCGGTTTTTCATGACGATTTCGCGCAGCTTGTCCTTGAAGGGCGTGGCGATGGCCGCATCGATCCGCGCCTCGGTCACCTTGATCTGCAGATGGGTTTCGGCGTCTTCGACGATGAACTTCATGGGGCGGCCTTCCTTGGGTTTCCCCATGCTGACTAGACGCAAAAGGTTACGATCCGGTAAGCGTGGACCAAGGGGAGGGACATCATGAACGACACACAGGTCTATGTGCTGGGGGCCGCGCGCACGCCAATGGGTGGGCTGCAGGGGGCATTCGCAGGCGTCACGGCGCCGCAACTGGGGGGCACTGCCATTGCCGCCGCGCTGAGCCGGGCGGGGGTCGCGGCGGATGCACCTCAGGCGCTTTATATGGGATGCGTGCTGCCGGCAGGTCTGGGTCAGGCCCCGGCACGGCAGGCGGGATTTGCCGCAGGCATGCCCGATTCGGTGCCCGCCACCACGCTGAACAAGATGTGCGGATCGGGGATGCAGGCGGCGATGATGGCCTGCGACGCCATCCGCGCAGGCAGCGCCGATCTGGTCGTGGCGGGCGGGATGGAGAGCATGACGAACGCCCCCTATCTCCTGCCCAAGATGCGCGGCGGCGCACGGCTGGGGCATGGGCAGGTCATCGACCACATGTTTCTGGACGGGCTCGAGGATGCCTATGACAAGGGCCGCCTGATGGGCACCTTTGCCGAAGATTGCGCCTCGGACTTCGCCTTTACCCGCCAGGCGCAGGATGATTTCGCCCTCGCCAGCCTGACCCGCGCGCTGGCCGCCATCGACAGCGGGGCCTTCAGGGCCGAAATTGCCCCTGTCACCGTGGCCGGACGCGGTGGCGACACCATTGTCGACACTGACGAACAGCCCGGAAACGCCCGCCCAGACAAGATCCCGCATCTGAAGCCCGCCTTCCGCAAGGATGGCACGGTGACGGCGGCCAACAGCAGTTCGATCTCGGACGGGGCGGCGGCCTTGGTTCTGGGGACGCGCACAGATGGCGCGATTGCCCGCATCATGGGGCACGCCAGCCACGCACATGCGCCCGGGCAGTTCCCGACCGCCCCCGTTCCCGCCGTCGAAAAGCTGCTGGAACGGATCGGATGGACCAAGGACGACGTCGATCTGTGGGAGGTTAACGAGGCCTTTGCCGTCGTGCCCATGGCCTTCATGGCGCGCATGGGGCTGGCCCATGACAAGGTGAACGTGAACGGCGGCACATGCGCCCTTGGCCACCCGATCGGCGCATCGGGCGCGCGCATCATCGTCACCCTGATCTACGCCCTGCAGGCGCGCGGCTTGCGGCGCGGCGTGGCGGCCATCTGCATCGGCGGCGGCGAAGGCACCGCAATTGCTGTCGAGCTGGTTTAGACTGCCCTCAAAATGTGCAGGGCGGCGTCGCTCTGCCCATTTCCACCTCGGGGAAAGGCTGTCATTGCGGAACCAACGGGCATTCGGGGCGGTTCGAATATAGACTTGGCCTGAAGCTTCGGGATCAGATGTTCCCGCAAGACCCAGAAGAACACGCGTCAGGCAGTGGGGGGATAATGAGTTATTACAATGAAATGTTCGAGGGCGATCAGGTTCGCGACCCCTATGCGCGGCTGCGCGAATGGGTCGAGACCATGCCCGATGATTTCCGCCAGATGAAGCAGGCCGAAGCCGAAGCGTTGTTCCGACGCATCGGCATCACCTTTGCCGTCTATGGCGAAGGGGGCGATCCCGACCGGCTGATCCCCTTCGACATGATGCCCCGCGTCTTTGAACAGGCCGAATGGCGCAAGCTGGAACGCGGCATCAAGCAGCGTGCCCGCGCCCTGAACGCCTTCCTGCGCGACGTCTATGGCCGGGGCGAGATCGTGCGCGCCGGGCGCATTCCCGCGCGGCTGGTCTATCAGAACGAAGCCTATGAGAAATCGGTGGTGGGCATCGTCCCGCCGCGCGGCATCTATTCCCATATCATCGGCATCGACCTTGTGCGCACCGCCAAGGACGAATTCTATGTGCTGGAAGACAACTGCCGCACGCCCTCGGGTGTCAGCTATATGCTGGAAAACCGGGAAATCATGATGCGCATGTTCCCGCAGCTGTTCCGCAAGAACCGGATCGAGCCGGTGGATCAATATCCCGACCTACTGCGCCGCACGCTGGAATCGGTGGCCCCCGCCAAATGCAACGACCGCCCCACCTGCGTGATCCTGACGCCCGGCCATTACAACAGCGCCTATTACGAACACAGCTTCCTTGCCAACCTGATGGGTGTCGAACTGGTCGAGGGGCAGGATCTGTTCGTCGATGGCGACTTCGTCTATATGCGCACCACGACCGGTCCGCGTCGCGTTGACGTCATCTATCGTCGCATCGACGACCCCTATCTGGACCCGCTGTGCTTCCGTCCCGACAGCATGCTGGGCATTCCCGGCCTGATGAACGTCTATCGTTCGGGCGGCGTGTCGATCTGTTCGGCACCGGGCGCGGGTGTGGCCGATGACAAGGCGATCTATACCTTTGTCCCCGAAATGATCCGCTTCTATCTGGGCGAGGAACCCATTCTGAACAACGTCCAGACCTGGACGCTGTGGAAGGATGACGATTACCGCTATGTCATGGAAAACCTTGGCGATCTGGTCGTCAAAGAGGTTCATGGCTCGGGCGGTTACGGCATGCTGGTCGGCCCCAAATCGACCAAGGAAGAGATCGAGATCTTCCGCCACAAGATCCAGGCCAATCCATCGAACTATATCGCGCAGCCGACGCTGGCGCTCTCCACCTGCCCGACCTTCGTCGATGAGGGCATCGCGCCGCGTCACGTTGACCTGCGCCCCTATTGCCTGTGCGGCGACCGGATCGAACTGGTGCCGGGCGGGTTGACCCGCGTGGCACTGCGCGACGGCAGCCTTGTGGTGAATTCGTCCCAAGGCGGCGGGGTCAAGGATACATGGGTGCTGTCAGAATGAGGGGACGTTCCACAATGCTCAGCCGCACCGCCGCGAACCTGTTCTGGATGGGCCGTCATCTGGAACGCGCCGAAACCGCCGCCCGCCTGCTGGATGTGGGCCAGCGCATCACGCTGCTGCCCAATACCGATGCGGGTTACCAGAACGAATGGAATTCGCTTCTGCAGGCGTCCGGCACATCAGAACTGTTCACCAGCAAATACGACGACATCAGCCAGGAAAACATCGAGGAGTTCATCTTCTTCGACCGTGACAACCCCTCGTCCGTCGTCAACTGCATCGAGAAGGCGCGCGAAGCCGGTCGCATCGTCCGTACTGCCCTGACCAGTCAGGTCTGGGATGCGCTGAACGTCACCTATCAGGAATTGCGCAAGATCGAGAATACCCCGCGCAGCCGGCTGGATACGGCCTCGCTGACGGATTTCACCACGGGCCATACCTCGACCGTGCGCGGCGCGATCAATGCGACCCAGCTGCGCAACGATGGCTGGCACTTCATGAACCTTGGCTATGGGTTGGAACGTGCCGACGCGACCGCGCGTCTGCTGGACGTCAAATATTTCGTCCTGCTGCCGCGGATCGAATTCGTCGGCTCGGGGCTGGATACCTATCAATGGCAGGTGATCCTGCGGTCGCTCTCGGCGCATCGCGCCTATCACTGGGCCTATGGTGGCGACATCACGGCCGGTCAGGTGGCGGATTTCCTGATCCTGAACGGCGAAAGCCCCCGATCGCTGATCACCTCGCTCTATGAGGTCGTCTGGCATCTGGAGGGGCTGGCCCGCCGTTACGGCGATGATGTTGACAGCAATGCCCGCGACAAGGGCCGCGAGGTTCTGGAACAGCTGCAGGGCCGCGACATCGACATGATCTTCGACGAAGGTCTGCATGAATTCCTCAGCTGGTTCATCCGCGAACTGGGGACCATTTCGAACCTGGTGCACCAGGATTACCTGTTAGGGGGCGCATAAGGCCATGAAACTGCGCATTTCACATGAAACGACCTATCGCTATGGTCGCCCGATCCGCAATCTGGTGCAAAGCCTGCGCCTGACGCCGTCGATCTTCGAGGGCCAGAAGGTCCACGAATGGCAGATCGACGTGACCGACGGCATTCGCGGCCCCGGCTTCCGTGACGGCGCCGGTGATTGGATCGAGGGTTGGAACGTCCGTGGCCCCGTCGATCAGGTCACCATCAGCATCGAAGGCCGCATCGACACCCGCGATCTGGCCGGCGTCCTGCGCGGCCACCGCGAGATGATCCACCCGATGGCCTATCTGAGGGAAACCACCGCCACAAAGGTCGATGAAAGCCTGCGCGATCTGGCGACGTCGGTACAGGGCAGCACCAGCGACAGCCTTGATCTGGCGCATCAGCTGTTGACGACCGTCGGCGACAGGATCGCCTTCAAGCCCGGCGTGACCGGTCATGCCACCACCGCCTCCGAGGCGCTGGCACTGGGTGAAGGCGTCTGTCAGGACCACACCCATGCGCTGGTGACGCTGGCGCGCGTCCGCAATCTGCCGGCGCGCTATGTCTCGGGCTATCTGCATTCGACCGTTGACGGCAAGGCGCATGACGCCGCCCATGCCTGGGCCGAGATCCATGTACAAGGGCTGGGCTGGGTCGGCTTCGACGCCGCCAACAAATGCTGCCCCGACGAACGCTATGTCCGGCTTGGGTCTGGGTTGGACGCGTCCGATGCCGCCCCCATCCGCGGCGTCGCCATGGGCAGCGGCGCCGAGGAACTGGCCGTCGCCGTCCGGGTCGAGGAACTGGCGCAATAATCCGACTGGGGTGGGTTAGCGCCCGCCCCAGTCTTGCCAAATGCTACAACGTGATCCGGTAGAGGGCGAAACCGTCATCACCCTCACCCGCCGCCGCGATTTCCAGCGTGGTGATATCCGCGACATAGCTTGCCGCCCCCGGTCCGGTCTGGAACAGCACCGTCGCCCCATCCAAAGGCGCGAATGACCAGTTACCGTCCGCCTGCGGGTCGATGGTCCCCTGTTCGACGATATAGCGCACGATGATGTCGCGGTTGGTGTCCGGGCCTTCGAAGACGACAGTGGTGCCATCCGCCCCCGGGAACGATCCCCCACCCGAGGCACGATAGTTGTTCGTCGCCACGATGAACTCGGCCGCCATGTCCAACGGCTTGCCCTGCCACGTCAGATCGACGATCCGGTTCGCCCCGGCATCGGCGACGGCGCCTTCGCTGTCGAACCGTGCGGGCTGGGACAGGTCGATCTGGTAGCTGACCCCGTCGATCACGTCGAAATTATAGCTGGGGAAATCGCCGTTGATCAGTTGCTGATCCGCCTGCCCCGGCGTGATCCGGTTGAAGGCCCCGGCGCTGCGTTCCAGCCAGTCCTTGACTTGCTGGCCGGTGATGCGGACCGCACGGATGGTGTTGGGATAGAGATACAGATCGGCCACGTTCTTGATGGCGATATCGCCGGTCGGCACATCGGTATAGTAATCCGCACCGCCGCGACCGCCCGCCTTGAAGGGCGCCGCCGCTGACAGGATCGGCAGGCCCTCGTGTTCGGTCCCTGCCATCATCTGTTCGATATACCAGGCCTGCGCGTTCGAGACGATCTGCACCGAAGGATCATCGGCCACCATCGCGAAATAGCTATAGAGCGGCGCGCTGGTCTGCCCCACCGGACGGCGGATGTAATCCAGCGTTTCCTCGTGTTCCGCCTTGGTCGCATCCTGCACAGCGGCAACGCTTTCGACCAAGGGGGTGACATTGCGATCCTCGTCGCGCTCATAGATGGGGCGCGCCTCGGACTGATGGCTGGCAATGACCCAACGGTCGCCCTGCCGTTCCATCAGCAGGTCGATCAGACCCATATGCGACCCCCAGAAGCCGCCCATGACCGCCGGCTTGCCGTTGATGGTGCCCGCCGCCACGTCCACCGCTTCGACGCCTTCGAAATCCGGGCCGGGGAAGACCAGATGCTGATGTCCGGTCAATACGACATCAATGCCCTGCACCCCCGCCAGCGCAACCGAGGCGTTCTCCATCTGCGGCACGGCCGTCGCACCGCCGATGCCGGAATGGGACAGCGCCACGACCAGTTCGGCCCCTTGTTCCAGCAGCTTGGGGACCCAGGCCTCGGCGGCTTCGACGATGTCGCGGGTGGTGACCTTGCCCTCCAGATGCGCGCGGTCCCATTGCATGATCTGCGGCGGAACAAAGCCGATGACGCCGATGCGGATCGGATGCGACACGCCCGCCCCGTCGGTCAGGTCATGGTCGATGATCGCATAGGGCGGCACCAGCGTCTGATCCAGATCGGGCGTCGCGCCGCGGTCGGTCACCACGTTGGCGCAGACGACGGGATAACCCGCCCCCGCCAGCGTATGTTTCAGGAAATCCAGCCCATAGTTGAATTCGTGGTTCCCCAGCGTGCCCGCCGCAACGCCGACCTTGTTCATGGCGGTGATGATAGGATGCATCTCGCCCTCGGCCATGCCGCGTTCATAAGCGATGTAATCGCCCAAGGGGTTGCCCTGCAGGAAATCGCCATTGTCGAACAGGATCGAATTGGTGGCCTGCGACCGGATCTGCTGAACCAGTGCCGCCGTACGTGCCAACCCCAGCGTATCGACCGGCTTGTCGGCGTAATAATCATAGGGCCAGACATGCACATGCAGGTCCGTGGTTTCCATGATGCGCAGATGCGCCTGACCGGCCTCGGCGCGGGCCGAAAAGGGATGCAGCGCCACCAGCGTCAGACCCGCCACCCCCGAGGTCAGAAAGCCGCGGCGGGTCAGTGCAAGGGGATTGGACATGTCGAAGGCTCCGATATCGTGATGGTCGAAAGTTGCACGATATGAAAGCCTGTTGCCAAGAACTGTCTTTTGAAATCGACCGCGCGCCTGTCCAATAGAACTGATTGCCCTGCTGGCGGCAGAACCCTAGTCTGCCCGACGGAATACGAAGGGAAACGACCGCCGATGACCTATTGCGTCGGACTTAAACTGGATGCCGGGCTGGTGCTGCTGTCGGATACCCGCACCAATGCGGGGCTGGATAATATCTCGTGCTATCGCAAGATGTTCTTCTTTGAAAACCCCGGCGAACGCATCATCACCATCATGACGGCGGGATCGCTGTCGGTCACCCAGACCACCATCGCCCGCCTGGAAGAGGCGATCGAGGATGAACTGGCCGATGAGACCACCTCGATCCTGAAGGCGCCGACCATGCTGCGCGTGGCCACGATCATCGGCGACACCCTGTCCCGCACGCGACGCGAAATCGCCGACCAGTGCCGCGAGCTGAAACAGCAGGCATCCGCCAGCATGATCGTCGCGGGCCAGCGTCAGGGCGGCGACATGCGCATGTTCCTGATCTATCCCGAGGGCAATTTCATCGAGGCAACCGAGGACACCCCCTTCCTGCAGATCGGCGAACATAAATACGGCAAGCCGATCCTCGACCGCGTGGTGACCCCCGAAACCAGCCTGCAGGACGCCCAGAAGGCGGTGCTGCTGTCGATGGATTCGACGCTGCGGTCGAACCTGTCGGTGGGCATGCCGCTGGATATGGCGGTCATCGCGCGTGACCATTGCGGCGTGACCCTGCGCCGCCGCATTCAGGACGGCGACCCCGACTTCATGGAGATGAGCGCCGCTTGGTCCAATGCCCTGCGCGACAGTTTCAGCAAAGTCACCATCTGATCGGATGTTAGCGCAACCCGTCAGGGTTGCGCGTTGATGCCCCTAAATCTGCGCGCTAAGCATGTCGGACACATCCTTTGGGGGGCACCATGACCGACAAGACCACGCGCAGCACACGGATCACCCCCGAAGAGGCGCTGGCCTATCACCTTGAGCCGCGCCCCGGCAAATACGACATCGTCGCATCGACCCCCATGACCACGCAGCGCGACCTGTCGCTGGCCTATTCGCCCGGCGTCGCGGTGCCGGTTCAGGCCATCGCCGACCGCCCCGAGACGGCCTATGACTATACCACCAAGGGCAATATGGTGGCGGTGATTTCCAACGGGACGGCGATCCTTGGAATGGGCAATCTGGGTGCGCTGGCCTCGAAGCCGGTGATGGAGGGCAAGGCGGTGCTGTTCAAACGCTTTGCCGATGTGAACGCCATCGATCTTGAGCTGGACACCGAAGACGCCGATGAATTCATCAACGCCGTCAAGCTGATGGGGCCGACCTTCGGGGGCATCAACCTGGAAGATATCAAGGCGCCCGAATGCTTCATCATCGAACAGCGCCTGAAAGAGCTGATGGACATCCCGGTCTTTCACGACGACCAGCATGGCACCGCCGTCATCTGCGCCGCCGGTCTGATCAACGCGCTGGAACTGTCGGGCAAGAAGATCGAGGATGTGCGCATCGTCCTGAACGGCGCCGGTGCCGCGGGCATCGCCTGTCTTGAACTGCTGAAATCCATGGGCGCGCGGCACGACAACTGCATCATGTGCGATACCAAGGGCGTCATCTATCAGGGCCGGACCGAGGGGATGAACCAGTGGAAATCGGCCCATGCGGTCGTGACCCAGGCCCGCAGTCTGGAAGAGGCGTTGAAAGGTGCCGACGTCTTCCTTGGCGTCAGCGCCAAGGGGGCGGTGACGCAGGATATGGTCATGGGCATGGCCGATAATCCGGTCATCTTCGCCATGGCCAATCCCGACCCTGAAATCACCCCGGAAGACGCCCATGCCGTCCGCCCCGATGCCATCGTGGCCACCGGACGCAGCGATTATCCCAATCAGGTCAACAACGTCCTTGGATTTCCCTATCTGTTCCGCGGCGCGCTGGACATCCACGCCCGCGCCATCAACGACGAGATGAAGATCGCCTGCGCCCGCGCCTTGGCCGAACTGGCCCGCGAAGATGTGCCCGACGAGGTCGCCGTCGCCTATGGCCGCAAGCTGCAGTTCGGGCGCGATTACATCATCCCGACGCCGTTTGACCCACGCCTGATCCACGTCATCCCGCCCGCCGTCGCCAAGGCTGGCATGGAAACCGGCGTCGCCCGTCGTCCGATCATCGATATGGAGGGTTACGTCCAGACGCTGAAGAACCGGATGGATCCGACGGCCTCGATCCTGCAGGGCATCCATGCTCGCGCCCGCTCCAAGCAGGCCCGGATGATCTTTGCCGAGGGCGACGATCCCCGCGTGCTGCGTGCCGCCGTCGCATGGCAACGCGGCGGCATGGGCCAGTCGCTGGTCGTCGGCCGCGAAGCCGAGGTCAAATCCGAGCTGGAGACCCTGGGCATGGGCGATGCCTTCCGCGAAATCGCCGTGGTAAACGCCGGCAACACCCGCCATCTGGAGAGCTATCACGATTTCCTCTATCAGCGCCTGCAACGGAAGGGCGTCGACCGGGAGGATGCCTCGAAGCTGGCCAACCGCGACCGCCATATCTTTGCCGCCCTGATGCTGGCGCATGGCCATGGCGACGGGCTGGTGACGGGCGCGACCCGCAAGAACGCGCCGGTGCTGGCGCAGATCGGCCATGTCTTCGATGTGCGCCCTCAGGACGGTGCCGTGGGCATCACCGCCGTGCTGCACCGGGGCCGGATCGTGCTGATCGGCGATACGCTGGTCCATGAATGGCCCGAGGCCGAGGATCTGGCCGATATTGCCAGCCGCGGGGCCTCGGTCGCCCGTGGTCTGGGTCTGGACCCGCGCGTAGCCTTCCTGTCGTTTTCGAACTTCGGCTATCCGGTCAGCGAACGCGCGATCAAGATGGCCGATGCGGCCCGCGTGCTGGATGCCCGCGGCGTCGATTTCGAATACGAGGGCGAGATGACCGTCGATGTCGCGCTGAACATGGACGCGGCGGCGCGCTATCCGTTCAGCCGCCTGACCGCACCCGCCAACGTGCTGGTGGTGCCTGCGCGGCACTCGGCATCCATCTCGGTCAAGCTGTTGCAGGAAATGGCAGGGGCGACCGTCATCGGCCCGATCCTGACGGGCGTGCAGAAGCCGATCCAGATCTGTTCCACCAACTCGACCGTCAGCGACATCCTGAACATGGCGGCGATCGCCGCGGGTGGCGTGGGCACCGCAGGCTAGGGTCGTCCCTCAGGCGTCCCGGTCGAACTGACGCTGACGCTCGCGGAACCGTTCACGGTCCGCGGGCGTGTATTCATCGACGCAGCGATGGCAGCAGGCACCCAACTCGAACTCGGGGCGCTGGCGGTCTTCGGGGGACAGGGGGCGGCGGCAGGCGTGGCACAGCTGGTGCTGGCCCTGTTCCAACCCGTGACCAAGGCTGACCCGCTGGTCGAAGACAAAGCATTCGCCTTGCCACAGGCTGTCGTCCTGCGGGACCTCTTCCAGATACTTCAGGATGCCGCCCTTCAGGTGAAAGACGTCTTTGACGCCCTGCGACATCAGGTAGTTGGTCGATTTCTCGCAGCGGATGCCGCCGGTGCAGAACATCGCGATCCGCTTGTTGTGGAAGCGATGGGCGTTTTCTTCCCACCATGCAGGAAAATCGCGGAAGCTGGTGGTGCCGGGATCGACCGCACCCTTGAAGGTGCCGATCTGCACCTCGTATTCGTTGCGGGTGTCGATGACGGCCACATCGGGGGCGCTGATCAGCTCGTTCCAGTCCTGCGCACTGACATAGTTGCCGACAGCCGCCGTCGGGTCCACGTCCGGTTGGCCCATGGTCACGATCTCGGACTTCAGGCGCACCTTCATACGGGCGAAGGGCGGCGTCGCGGCGGTGCTTTCCTTGCATTCCAGCCCACCGAAACCCGGCCAGTCGCGGATATGCGCCAGCACCGCATCGATCCCGTCGCGCGGGCCGGCGATGGTGCCGTTGATGCCTTCACGCGCCAGCAGCAGCGTGCCGCACAGCCCCTGCGCGCGGCACAGGTCCAGAAGCGGTTCCTGCCTGACCGCAGGGTCGGGCAGTTTGGCGAAATGATATAGGGCGGCAACGATCAGCATGGCCGTGATTTAGACAGCGGCGCGGGTCGGGGCAAGGGTCGCCATCGCATCGGGGGACGCATCGGGGGTTGACGCTGACGGCATGCCTTCGGCTTACTGCGCACCCAGGGAATTGCACAGGTGGTCCATGACAAACGCGCTGATCGTGATCGACATGCAGAACGACTTCTGCCCGGGGGGCAACCTTGCCGTGCCCCATGGCGACCAGATCGTCGCGCCGATCAACAAGCTGATGGAGGGGTTCGGGACCGTCATCCTGACGCAGGACTGGCATCCCGCTGACCACACCAGCTTTGCCGACAACCACGACGGTGCGGCCCCCTTCGACGTGGTGCAGATGCCCTATGGCCCGCAGGTTCTGTGGCCGCGCCATTGCGTCATCGGCACGCCGGGCGCCGCTTTTCACCGCGATCTGGACGTCAGACGGGCGGATATGGTGCTGCGGAAGGGGTTCCGCGCGGGGATCGACAGCTATTCGGCCTTTCATGAAAACGACCACCGGACGCAGACGGGGCTTGCGGGCTATCTGCGCGAACGCGGCATCACGCAGCTGTCGCTGGTCGGTCTGGCCCATGACTTCTGCGTCGCCTGGAGCGCGATCGACGCCGCCAAACTGGGCTTTGAAACGCGGGTGATCGAGGATGCCTGCCGTGCCATCGACATGGACGGCAGCCTTGCCACCGCCCGCACAGCCATGCGCGACGCGGGGGTGGCGCTGGTCTGACGCGGGCTTGCACCCTGCGGTCGGAACGGGCACGAAAGACGAAATGCCATAAGGAAAGCGGTCATGGTCGATATCGCCACGCGCGTCTATAACCACAAGTGGAAGATCGACCCCATCGTGCGGTCCCTGATCGACACCGATTTCTACAAGCTGCTGATGTGCCAGTCGGTGTTTCGCAACAACCCCGAAACCAATGTCACCTTCAGCCTGATCAACCGCAGCAAATCGGTCCGCATGGCCGATATCATCGACGAGGGCGAGCTGCGCGAACAGCTGGACCATGTGCGCGACCTGTCGCTGACGCGGGGCGAAAGCACTTGGCTGCGCGGCAACACCTTCTATGGCAAGCGCCAGATGTTCCGCCCCGACTTCATGGAGTTTCTGGAAGGACTGCGTCTGCCTGCCTATCACCTGCAGAAACGCGACGGCCAATACGAGCTGACCTTCGAAGGCAAATGGCCCGAGGTGATGCTGTGGGAAATTCCCGCCCTGTCGATCCTGATGGAGCTGCGATCCCGCGCCGTCCTGAAGGACATGGGCCGGTTCGAGCTGCAGGTGCTCTATGCCCGCGCCATGACGCGCCTGTGGGAAAAGATCGAGACATTGCGCAAGCTGGACGACCTGCGCATCGCAGATTTCGGCACGCGGCGGCGCCACAGCTTCCTGTGGCAGGATTGGGCCGTGCAGGCCATGATCGAGGGGTTGGGCGACCGTTTCATCGGCACCTCGAACTGTCTGATCGCCATGCACCGCGACATCGAGGCTATCGGCACCAACGCCCATGAGCTGCCCATGGTCTATGCCGCGCTGGCCGAAACCGACGCGGCGCTGAAGCAGGCCCCCTATGACGTCTTGGCCGACTGGCACGAGGAGCACGAGGGCAACCTCCGCATGATCCTGCCCGACACCTATGGCAGCGCGGGCTTCCTGAACGATGCCCCCGACTGGCTGGCCGGCTGGACCGGCATCCGCATCGACAGCGGCGATCCCGCGACGGGCGCGGAAACCGCCATCCAGTGGTGGAAGGACCGGGGCGAGGATCCGCGCCAGAAGCTGATCATCTTTTCCGACGGGCTGGATCAGGACCGCATCGTGGCGCTGCACAAGCAGTTCCACGGGCGGGTCAAGGTCAGCTTCGGCTGGGGTACGCTCTTGACCAACGACTTCCGCGGGCTGGTGCCGGGCGACGGGCTGGCGCCCTTCAGTCTGGTCTGCAAGGCGGTCGCGGCCAACGGCAGGCCGACCGTCAAGCTGTCGGACAACCCCGCAAAGGCCACCGGCCCCGCAGCCGAGATCGAACGCTACAAGCGGGTCTTCGGCGTCGGCGCGCAGGAAACGCAGGCCGTCACGGTCTAGACCCCGGTCGCGCGCAGGACCAGCGCGCAGGCCAGCGCCCCAAGGCCCGCAGTGATCGGCAGCGTCACCAGCCATGCGGCGGTGATGGTGACGACGTGGCTGCGGCGCACCAGCATGCGACGGCGGGTCTCCTCGACGGGCATGGCGTCATGGCTGGCGTCGCGGCGGCGGTCCAGCCATTCGCGGGCGAAACCCACACCAAAGATGCCGCCCACCGCGACATGCGTCGTTGACACCGGCAGCCCGAAGCTGGAGGCGAAAAGCACCGTCACAGCCGTCGCCAGCGACACACAGAAGGCGCGACCCGCGTTCAGCTTGGTGATGCCGCTGCCGACCATATTGACCAGCCGCCTGCCGAACAGCAGCGTCCCCGCAGCGATGGCCAACCCCGCCCCGACCAGAATGGCCGAGGGCACTGCGCCGATTTGCCCGCTGACCGCATGCCCCTGCAGGATGACCGACAGGGGACCCGCGATGTTGCCGACATCATTGGCGCCATGCGCAAAGCCCATGATGACCACCGCAATCAGCAGCGCAGGACGCAGCAGACGCTTGGTGCTGGGCTTTTTCGGATGGTCCTGCAATTCGCGCAATACGCCGCGATGGGTGATGCCGTAACCGGCAGCCCCGCAAAGCGCGGCGGCGGCGGGCTGCAACAGGATCAGTTGCGCGCCGTCGAAGGTCAGCACCACGACATAGACCGCGAATGAAGCGCACATCGTCGCCACCATCCACGGCAGCCAGCGCAACGCGGCAGCCCCCCGGTCAGGCGCATCGACCACATTGGCGCGCAGAAAGACCAGCAGCATCGCCGCCAGACTGCCCGCCACAAGCGGCGTCGCCACCCAGACAAGGGCGATCATCAGCACCGTTGACCATGCCACCGCAGACACCCCAAGGGCCACCGCCCCCGCGCCCGCGATCCCGCCGACGATGGAATGCGACGTGCTGACCGGCAGGCCTATCCCCGTTGCCAGCGTGATCCATGATGCCGCCCCGATCAGTGCCGCCACCATCACCATCGGCCCGCGGATCCCCCGACTTAGCGGTGCCAGATCGATGATCCCCCCCGCCAGCCGGTCCGACACCGCGCCGCCCGCCAGAAACGCACCCAGCAGACCCGCCGCAGCCACCAGCATCAGCCCCGGCAACAGCTTGATCGCCCCCGCCCCGACCGCCGGTCCAAGCGAGTTCGCGACATCGTTCGACCCGATGGCCACGCCCAGCCAGGCCGCCACGACCAGCCCCGCCCCCGTCGCCAGCACCCCCGGCGCGGCCCCCGACAGCGCCAGAAAGATCAGCAGCAGCCCGACAAGAGCCAGCACTGTCAGCCCAAGCCGCCAGACGGGACGGAAGGCGTGCATCTGTGCGACCTCGGCATGGGTGATGCGGCCAAGATCCTTGTCGAGCGTCCGGAAACTGGGGCGATCGCTCATGGCGCGGGTCGGGGGTCAAAGCTGAAGATCATGATCTTCCAAATTCTCAAGCAGCGTCTTCAGTTCCGGTTCGATCACCATGCGGGCGGCCTCGGCGGGGGAAAACCAACGGCGCTTGCGTTGGTCCGCCTCGGGGAAATCATCGTGCAGCTTCTGGACCGACAGCAGAAAGACACGCACCTCGACCGGGACGGCAAAGCCCCGATCCTGCCCCTTGTCATAGCTAAATCGCCCGTGTTCGCGCGCCTCGATCCGGCCACGAACGCCCGCTTCCTCCCATGCTTCCTGCGCTGCGGCCTCGGACAGGCTGCGACCGGCCATCGGCCAGCCCTTGGGGATGACCCACCGACCGGTGTCGCGGCTGGTCACCAGCAGCACCTTGCGCGCGGCAGGATCGCAGCAGATCGCGCCCACCTGCATGGCAACCGGCCTGCGTCCCAACAGCATGTTCAGGGCCCGGGCCAGACGGCTCATTCGCTGTCATCCACCTTGCCGCGCATTGCTTTGACGCCGGACCGCACCGTCTTGGCCTTCAGGCGGCGGCGCTGGCTGCCAAGGGTCGGGCGGGTCGCGATGCGGCGTTTGGGGGCGGTCAGGGCCTGACGGATCAGTTCGGCCAGCCGTTCGCGGGCCAGTTCGCGGTTGCGTGCCTGGCTGCGGGTTTCCTGCGCCAGTATCAACAGCGCGCCTTCGGATGTCCAACGGCGACCGGCCAGCCTCTGCAGCCGGCGTTTCACGGTATCCGAGAGATTGGGCGACCTTTCCGCCTCGAATTGCAGTTCGACGGCGGTTTCGACCTTGTTCACGTTCTGCCCACCCGGACCTTGCGATCGGGTGAACTGTTCGGAAAGTTCCCATTCCTCGATGGAGAGAGTGTCGGTGACATAAAGCATGACTGCAGGATATGGCGCATTGATGTCGCGATTAAAGCGCAATCCAGTTAATTTGGTGTAAATCCCAACACTAATCGGTCAACAGACGGCTGCGGGCCTGCTCGGGCCAATGGGCAAAGGGCAGAACGGCCCCCTCGGCGCGGCTTTGACGCACGCGGGTCAGATCGACATCTGCTTGGACCCAGCCTGTTGCGTTCATCGGACCTTCGGCGATGATGCCCGTTTCCGGCCAAAATCCGTCCGGCGGACCGTAAATCGCCGCACGCCCACGGTTTTCATCCAGCGCCGGCATCCAGTTGCAATCACCCACGGTCGGGGCCTGCACCACGATGCATTGGCTTTCCAGCGCCCGCGCCATCGCCCCGATACGTACCCGGTGAAAGCCTGCAACCGTATCGGTGCAGCTGGGCACCAGCAGCAGTTCGGCCCCCGCCTCGGCCAGCACCCGCCCCAGCAGGGGAAATTCGCTGTCATAGCAGATCAGGATGCCGATGCGGCCCAGCGCCGTGTCGAAGACCCGCAGCCCCGGCGCGCCGGTCACGTCCCAATCCTCACGCTCGAACCGGGTCATGATCTGTTTGTCCTGATGCCCGATGACGCCGTGTGGGCTATAAAGCACGGCGCGGTTCACCGGCCGCGGCCCGTCGAAAACCGGCCCTGATCCGCCAAGGATGTGGCAGCCATGCGCCGCCGCCAGTTCCAGATGCAGGTCGCGCACGGCATCGGCATGGCGGGCGACCTGATGCAGGCTTGCCTCAAGATCGCCTGCCACGTCGCGCCCGCCCAGCGATGCCAGCTCCATCGCGGCATATTCGGGAAAGACCAGCAGGTCGGCGCCTTGGGCATCCGCCACCCAGCGACTGATCTTGGCGCGATAGTCGTCGAAGCTGTCGAACCAGTCGATGGGATAGGCGGCGGTCGCGATCTTCACAAAGCCCTCATCCAGAATTGCAGCGGCTTGTCGGTTTCCTCGGCCTGACCCAGATCCTTCCATGCGAACCGGGCCACGACATCGGGCTGCGGTTCATAGCCCCGCTTGCGCCAGAAGGGGTCCAGCGGGCGGTAATCGGCAGGACGGGCGGGATGGTCGTCGGGGCGGATCACGCTGCAAAAGGCGCTATAGCGGTGGCCAAGGCTGCGGGCGTGTTCTTCGCGCGCATCGAAGAAGGCATGCCCGATGCCCTGCCCGCGATATTGCGGCAGCAGCGCCGATTCCGCGCAATAGAAGATGTCGCCCAAATCCTCGGGGCGGTTCTGGAAGGCTGCGGCGAAATCGGCGGCGTGATCGGCCATCGGTGCGCCCGTGGCCGCCCCCACGATCCGGTCGCCATCCAGCGCGGCCACGACCACCGCACCGGGCGACAGATAGGCCTGCAGATATTCGCGTTCGTAATCCGCGTCTCCGTCATAGACATAGGGCCAGTCGCGAAACACCGCCATCCGCAACCGCGCCACATCGTCCAGCGCATCGGCCAGCGCCTGCCCGGTCAGGACGCGGGTGGTCACGCTCATTGACTGACCTGCCGCATCCAGTCGGCAAGGTTGTAATAGGTGGTGACGCGGGCGATCTTGCCGTCCCTGACGGTGAAGAACGCGCCCGCGGGCAGGCGGTATGTCTGGCCATTGGCGGGCGGCAGGCCTTCGTCGGTTTTCAGATAAGTGCCGTTCACCACGAATTCCGCCGCAGCACGGTCGCCATTCGCCATGATGACCATATCGGTCAGTTCCTCGCGGTAGCTGTCGGTCATATGGGCGTTGAAGGCCGCGAACAGATCGCGCCCCTTGCGGACCTGTCCTTCGTTGACATGGTGTTCGACATCGTCATGCAGCAGGTCCAGCATTCGATCAGTCTGTCCGGCGTTGAAGGCGTCGTAATAGGCTTGGATCAGGGCGGTGGCTTGCATCGGTATCCTCCGGTCGGTTTGACGGGAATCTAGCGTCATGGACGGGCGACGTCACCTGATCCCAAGGTTGCAGGTTGACTTTTCCGGCCCTCGCCAAGCCGGGTGCTTGAATTTAAGGTCGAACCTGTTAGCGCTGATAGCAACAATAGCATCGGAGGATCCGGAATGACCGGAAATGATCAGCTTGGCAGGCGCGAGATTACCTGCTTCAAAGCCTATGACGTGCGCGGCGAACTGGGCAAGAACCTTGACCCCGATGTCGCCTATCGCATCGGTCGCGCCTTTGCGCAGGCCCGCAGCGCCAAGCGTGTGGTCGTGGGCCGCGACAGCCGCGAAACCTCGCCCGAACTGGCCGCAGCCCTGATCGAAGGGTTGACCGATGGCGGCGCAGACGTGCTGGACCTGGGTCTGGCCGGCACCGAGGAGGTGTATTTCCACACCGGCAACCAGGATACCGATGGCGGGATCGAGGTTACGGCCTCGCATAACCCCATCAACTACAACGGCATGAAGATCGTGGGCCGTGGCTCGGCGCCGCTGGACCCTGCGACGGAACTGCCGCCCATCGTCGAACTGGCGACCAATGGCGATTTCGCCCCGGCCACCAAGGGCAGCGTCACCGATTTCAGCGATGCCCGCGCCGAATACGCCAGCCGCATGGCCGATTTCGTCGACATCGACGCGCTGCGCCCGATGAAGATCCTGGTCAACGCTGGCAATGGCACCGCGGGCCCGACCTTCGACGCCATCGCCGCCGAACTGGAACGCCGCGGCGCGCCGCTGACCTTCGTGCGCATGCACCACAATGTCGACAGCAGCTTCCCGAACGGCATCCCGAACCCGCTGCTGGACGAAAACCAGCCCCCCACCGTCGAACGAATGATCGCCGAAAAGGCCGATCTGGGCGTCGCATGGGACGGCGATTTCGACCGCTGCTTCTTCTTCGACGAAAACGGCCGCTTCATTCCCGGCGAATATATCGTCGGCCTTCTGGGCGCTGCCTTCCTTGAGAAATCGCCGGGCGAGAAGATCGTGCATGACCCCCGCGTCATCATGAACACCCGCGCCATGATCGAGGAAGCCGGCGGCGAGGCTGTGGTCAGCAAGACCGGTCACGCCTTCATCAAGCGCAAGATGCGCGACGTCAGCGCCATCTATGGCGGCGAGATGTCGGCCCACCATTACTTCCGCGACTTCTATTACTGCGACAGCGGCATGATCCCGTGGTTGCTGATGATCGAATTGCTGTCGCGCAAGGGCAAGACGCTGGCAGAACTGCTGGAAGAGCGGATGCGGCTTTACCCGTCGTCGGGGGAAACCAACTATACCATCGCCGATCCCGATGCAGCCATCGCGCGCCTGATCGACACCTATGAGGCGAAAGCCGACAGCCGTGACGATCTGGACGGTGTGTCGCTGAACTTCGGCAACTGGCGCTTCAACCTGCGCAAGTCGAACACCGAACCGGTCGTTCGCCTGAACGTCGAGGCCGATGGCGATGCCGCCCTGGTCCGCGAAAAGCAGGCCGAGCTGGCAGCCCTGCTGAAAGCCTGATCCCGAAGGGGGGCCGCATCATCCCGATGCGGCCCCTTTTCCTTTACGCCGGGTCTTCGAACCCGAAGGCGATGTAGTCGCGCAGATAGGCCGCCCGCGCCGCGTCGATCAGCGGCTGGCGCAGCAGAAATTCGGGTATCGCATCGACCTGCAGGTGTCGCAGCTTGGCGTTGCCGATCCCCGCCGCCCCCGCCAGCAGTTCCATGTCCTGCGCCAGCCGATCCTCGCGGATCAGCATGTCGGGCGTGGCGAAACGCGCAAAGCCCGAGATCACCTCGGACTGGCTGGCCCATGCGGCATAGGTCGGCAGCGTCGTCTGGCCGTTCAGATTGCGGCGCAGGAAGTTCAGGAACGGCTTGAACAGGTCCAGCTGCTGATCCTGCGACAGACCACTCAGGTCGTTGTCATCGGGCAGCGGCACCCGCTGGACCTGGCGCAGCAGTTGGCGCAATTCGACCGGACCGTCGGTCAGAACCTGCTGGAAGGCATGCCACGCCCGATACAGCGGGTGGCGCAGCACGGTGAAGCTGCGATGGCCGGGGTGCTTGCGCTTCCATTGCCGCAGGCTGGATTGGGTGAAATCCTGCCCCAGATCGCCCAGCTTGTCCATCCAGTCGCGCACCTGCGGGCCCGGACCGCAACGCACCGGCATGTAGAGCAGCCCCTGCCCCGCCTCGACGGCGGTGAAGCTGGGGACGGAAGGCCCCCGGCGCGGTTCGAAGTTCGGGATGCGGCGCAGGATGAAGGGATCGACCTGCTGCAGGTCCTGCTGCATCTGGTCGAAGTTCTTCACCTTTTCGGCCAGTTCGCGCGGGTTCTGC
Source organism: Paracoccus sp. R86501 (assembly GCF_042466435.1). NCBI lineage: Bacteria > Pseudomonadati > Pseudomonadota > Alphaproteobacteria > Rhodobacterales > Paracoccaceae > Paracoccus > Paracoccus sp. R86501. The sequence continues at coordinate 2,965,601 of NZ_JAXHPZ010000001.1, read as the reverse complement.
GGGACCTGGTCGCGGGCAGGCTCCAGTCGGGCCACGTCGCTGCGCCCCAGCCAATGCGCCAATCCGGTCATCACGTCGGCATCGCGCAGATCCTCGTAGCCCAGCCAGAAACCGGTCTGACCCGACACCTGCATCCGGTGCAGCACCCGCGCCTGAAAGCGTTCGACCGCATCCAGCATCTGGCGGAACTCGGGGCCGTCATAGGTGATGGTCGCGGGGATCGGGGTCTCGGTCTCGTTCAGCTTCCACTGGTTGGTATCCCATGCCAGCCGCGTCGAGACATAGCTGTCCAGCGGATTGCGCGTCAGGATGATCTTGGCGCAGCTGGCGTCGGTCATGATGGCATCGAAGACGCGCGGGTCGTGATCGTGGAAATAGCGGAAGCCCGACATATGCCCCGGCTTGTCGATCAGCCGGTTCAGCAGGACCAACGGGTCGGCCTCTCGCTCGGCCCGGGTGACGCCTTCCAGCTCGTCCTTGTCGGGCCAGCCCATCATATAGGGGTTGAACGCCTCGCCAAAGCAGGTGACGCCGCGTAGCCCGTTCAGGGTCGCTTCCAGCAGGTTCGAGCCGGTCCGCATCTCGGCAAAGATCACGAAGCTGCGAAATGGTTCGGTCATTCGGCGGCCGTCCTTTCAGGCAGAGGGGTATCGACAAGCGGCAGGCCATCGCCCGACAGGCGCGGCCGCAGCCCGGAATTGCGCAGGCGGCGCAACAGTTCGGACAGACCGTCCAGATTGCGCATCCGCGGCATGCTGTCCAGCACGCTTGGCGCGACGGGCATCTGCTGCAGGGCCTGCATGATGACGCCTTGGGGGCGCGCCAGGAAATCGTTCAGTTCGTGCACCTGCACCCGCGCCTTGACCCAGACCGAATTCAGCACCTCGAGGTGGTCCGTTTCCGCACGCTGCAGGATGGCGGTAACGCGGCGGATGTCGTCGAAGGGCATTTCCGATTCCAGCAATGGCAGCATCCAGGCGCCGGTGACGACGTGGATATGCGCGTTGGGATCGGTGGCCATGAACCAGTTCAGTGCCTGATTGTCGCGCGGGCTGGTCTGGAAGACCTGCATCCGCGGCGCGATGCGGATCAGGGCCGTCAGAAAGCCCTGCGGATCACGGTCGCGGATCTGCGGGTTCGACGATATCGCCCCGGGCCCGATATCGGGACGGCCCGCGAATTCCACCATCTGTGGGGCAAACAGATGCCCGTGGATGTCGGCGTCGATGATGCCCGCCAGCCAGTCCTCGAAGCCGGGAAAGATGTCGGTGAACCCTTGGAAGACCGCATAGGGCGCCGAGGTCTTGCCGTTTTCGCTGTCCTTGCGAGGATAGCGGCTTTGCATGTAGAGGCCCGGCCGCCCCTGTGTGCGGCGGCGCACCGTGCGGCTGATCATGCGTTCGAACCGCTGCGGCTGCGGCGGGCGCAATCCGCCGTCGCCCGATCGTGCGACGGGGAAGTGGTCCAGCAGCAGCCGTGCCCCCGGCCATATCTTGCGCGCCACGAAGCAATGCAACTCCTCCAGCATGCGGGCGTGATCGTCGTACAGCTGATAGGGCCGCCCGTCCTGATCGAACTTGGCCAGCGTCAACGTATGGCTCTCGATGCGCATCGCGTGGCGGCGGGCCAGCGTCTGGAAATAGCTTTCGTCCGGAATCCAGGTCAGACGGAAGTAACGGTCGAATTCCTCGCGCCGCGGGTCGTCCAGAATGGCGCGCAGGGTGGATGCGGTCAGGCACCACCATTGCGATCCCAGATAGGGAACAAGGCCCTTGGGGGGCTGCCGCCTGATCTTCATCCGCCGCTGCCAGTCGACCAGCCGGTCGAACAACCAGCGCTGCCGCCGCCAGTCCAGCGGGTAATACAGGGTAAAGCGTTCCTCGTTCAGGCCGCCGACGGTCCAGCCGACATCATTGGCGCTGACGCTTTCGATGTGGTCGCGTTCCGGATCCATCCCTAGATAGCTGCACAGTTCCGAGACGGGGCGCAGCGGCAGGCACGACCCCGATGCCAGATAGACATGCGTCAGATCGGGATGCTTCTCCAGCAGCAGCTGCGCGGCATCCTGCGTCGCCTGGATCAGCGAGAACCGCCCCCAATCGCACGACATCCGCCGCGAGTAGGCGATGTCGGGCAGGTCCTGCAGGCTGTCCTTCATCGCGGCCACCGCTTTGGCCGGGGCCTTGGCATCGATGTGGATGACAACACGGGCACCGCCCTTGACCCAGATGCGCGCCATATGCGCGGCCACGTCCAGCTGCGCGTGGCACAGCAGGATGACGCCAAGGCGGATGTCGCAGGCTTCGGTCATGCCCAGTTCCCCCGCGACATCAGCCCCAGATCCTCCAGCTGGCGCCAGTCCTGATATTCGCGCAATTCGCTGCACCACAGGTCGGTGCCGCTGGTCAGCCCGGCGTGATAGGCCTTGTATTCCTTGCTGTTGGCATAATGCTGGCGGCGGTCCAGCTCCTCGGCGGATTTATCGGCGAAGGTGGACAGGAACTTGGCATGCAGCAGACACCCCGAGGCCTGTTCGCCGCCGTCCTCGTCATAGACCTGGTTCAGCGACTTGGGCAGCAGCATGTGGGTCGAACTGACATAGGCATAGCGCCACGACCATTTCACCAGCGGCGTCTTGTTCAGCGCCGGTCCCGAGATCGGATCCGAGGTGAAGAAATTGCGCGTCCGCGGCCCCCCTTGAATCCACAGGTTGCCGTAATAGGGGTTCTTGGTGATCGTGTAATTCGCCGGATCGAACCACCGGGCGATGGTGAAGGGATCGGCGCCCTCCTCATAGATCTCGTCCTCGATGTTGCCGCGTGGATACATGTCCAGCAGCATCGCGGGAAATGACCGCCGTCCCGAAGCCTCCAGCCAGTTCGTCAACGCCTGCAATGGCCGCGTGTCGCTGTGCGGATAGATCAGGAATTCATCGGGATCGACGGTCAGGCACCAATGGCCGTCCCCGTATTTCATCAGCAGTCGGTTGATCCAATCCATGCCGAACCGCGACCGCTTGTAGCCGGCATTGGTCCACCACAGCGACACGTCGGGCTGTTCGGACAGATAGTTCCCGCTGCCGTCATGGCTGTTGTTGTTGACGAACAGGAAATGCTTCACGCCAAGGTTGCGATAGTAATCCAGAAAATACGGCAGCCGCACACGTTCGTTGCGCAGCGTGACAAAGGCCAGCACGTCGTCCTTGCGGATCTGGGCGGTGCGATTGACGATGCATTTCAGGGCGCGACGTCGGTTGAATGCGCGCGCGATCAGGTACTGGCGTTCGATCCGCCTGCTCAGCCGGTCCGAGATGGGCAGTCTAGTGATACGCATCGCCACCGCCGGCCGGATATCGGGAATTGGACAACAATCGCATAGGTCCAAGCAATGTGCTGCATGTCCCCGATTGGCAAGGGTTTTTCAGGAATCCGGATCAGGCGGCCAATCGCCTGTGCCCATCAGGCCCAGCTGCACCAGTTGAGGCCACCCCGTAAAGCGTTGTGAATTCGCGTCGCGCAGGACCGGCCCCTGCGCCACCGCCCGATGATAATCGGCATAGGCTTCGGGGCGGACGAAGTGCTGGCGGCGGGTCAGTTCCTCGGTCGATTTCGCGACGATATCGGGCAGGAACTTGCCGTGCAGCAGCACCCCTGACAGCCGTGGATCGGACGGCCCGTCGTAAAGGTCGTTCAGGTCCCGCGGCAGCACCGAATGGGTGGAATTCACATAAACCTGCCGCCAGTTCCAGCGCATCAGCGGCAGCTTGTTCAGGGTCGGAGAGCGGGCCGGATCATCGGCAAAAAACACCCGCTCACGCAAACCGCCCTGCACCCACAGGTTGCGGCGCGGCATCATCCGCCGCACGCGATAGGGACCGGCATCGAACCACGGCAGCCGCTGCGCCAGCGGCGCACCTGCGGGGGCATCGGCGCCGCCCACCGGCCCACTGGGGGCAAGATCCAGCATCAGCGCGCCCATGCCCGCGATGCCACGGGCGTCCAGATGGGCGACCAGTCGCGGCAACGGGCGCGTGTCATGATGCGGATAGATCAGCAATTCGTCCGCATCGACGGTGACGCACCAATGGCCGTTGCCATGTCGCATCAGCAGGGCGTTCGCCCAGTCCAGACCAAAGCGCGCCTGACGATAGCTGGCATCACAGCGCCACAGCGACACGTCGGGCTGCGCGGCAAGATAGCGGTCCGAGCCGTCGTCGCTGGCATTGTCCACCATCAGGAAATGCGCGACGCCAAGCTGGCGGTAGTGATCAAGAAAACCCGGCAGATGGGACAGTTCGTTGCGCAGCGTGGTGACGACCAGAATGTCGTCGGGATCGATCATGCCGGTGCGATCGATGATGGGCTGCAGACTGCGGCGCGCCTTGATGGCGCGCCACAGCAGTTCGCGTCGCTTCCACCTGGCACGATAGGCCTGCCAGGCGTTGCGAACGGGGCCGAAGCTCACTGTTGGTAATCGCCCGCCTGATGCCAGCGCCACGCATCCGCGATCATCTGCTTCATGGTCGAACGGTCGGGCGTCCAGCCAAGGTCGGTCTTGGCACGCTGGCTGCCGCAGACCAGCTTGACGGCATCACCGCCGCGACGCGGGCCATCAACCATCGGCACCTGCCGGTTGGTCACATGGCGGGTGGCATCGACCACCTCACGGACCGAGAACCCGTCGCCGGTGCCCAGACAGAAGACACGGCTGCCCTTGTCGGCCTGAAGCCACTCCAGCCCCTTCACATGCGCATCGACCAGATCCATCACATGGACATAATCGCGAATGCAGGTGCCGTCGGGCGTCGGATAATCCGTGCCGTGAATGGTCAGCGCCGAACGCTTTCCATCGACCGCATCCAGAATCAGCGGAATCAGATGGGTTTCCGGGCGGTGGAATTCGCCGATCTCACCTTCGGGGTCCGCGCCCGCGACGTTGAAATAGCGGAAGATGACGTGGTTCAGCCCATGGGCCGAGCCGAAGTCGATCAACATATCCTCGATCGCGCGCTTGCTGGCGCCATAGGCGTTCAGGGGCGCCTGCGGAGTATCTTCGTCCAGAATCTCGCCGTCGCGGTCACCATAGGTGGCGCAGGTCGAGCTGAAGACGAAGTTCATGCAGCCTGCCGCAACCGCCGCCTCGATCAGGTTCAGCGACCCCGAGACGTTGTTGCGCCAGTATTTCCCCGGCTCGGCCATGGCTTCGCCCACCTGCGACAGCGCTGCGAAATGCAGCACGGCTACAGGCTGATATTCAGCGAATGCCGCATCCAATGCCGCGCGATCCATCAGATCGGCCTGCACCAGCGGGCCGAACTTGACGGCATCGCGCCAGCCGGTCGTCAGGTTGTCCAGCGTGACAGGGGTATATCCCGCCTTCGAAAGGGCCTTGCAGGCGTGCGAGCCGATATAGCCCGCACCGCCCGTGACCAGCACGTTCTTCGTCATCAGGATTACTCGGCCGCGCGGTTCGTCAACATGACGTGGTTCAGATAGTCGGCGAATTCCTCGCGCAGTTCTTCACGCTCGAGGCCGAAGGCCACGGTCGCCTGCAGGAAGCCCGCCTTGGAACCGCAATCGAAGCGCTGGCCACGGAAACGCAGGCCGAACACGTCGCGCCCGGCTTCGATTTCCTCGGCGATGGCGTCGGTCAGCTGGATCTCACCACCGGCACCCTGCTTCAGCTTGTTCAGGTTCTTCATGACGGTCGGAGCCAGGATATAGCGTCCGATCACGGCCAGGTTCGACGGCTGCGTGCCCATCGCGGGCTTTTCGACCATGCCCTTGGCACGGACGATCGCGCCCATGTCTTCGGCCACGTCCAGCACGCCGTAGGAGGAGGCCTTTTCAGGGGCGACTTCCATCGTGGCGACCATGCTGCCGCCGGTTTCGCCATAGGCTTCGATCATCTGCTGCAGGCAGGGCGGCTCACCCTGAATGACGTCATCGGTCAGAACGACGGCGAAGGGTTCGTCGTCGGACAGCAGACGACGGGCGCACCACACGGCGTGACCCAGACCCAAGGCCTTGTGCTGGCGGATATAGGCGATGGCGCCCGAATCCATGTTGGTCTGGCGAAGCGTTTCCAGCAACTTGTCCTTGCCGGCCTTCTTCAGGTTCGATTCCAGTTCGTGCGAATGGTCGAAGTAATCTTCCAGCGCACCCTTGCCACGCGAGGTGACGAAGATGAATTCCTTGATGCCCGCAGCGCGCGCTTCGTCGATCGCGTATTGAATCAGCGGCTTATCGACAAGGGACAGGATTTCCTTCGGGATGCTTTTGGTGGCTGGCAGGAAACGCGTTCCCAAACCTGCAACCGGAAAGATGGCTTTTGTAACCTTGCGACCCATTTCAACTACCTCTGATAACACGGCGGCCCCTTGGACCACCTTCAATTTTCGCCTCTGCCTACACGCAGCGGCTTGGATTTCAATAGACAGACTATATTCTAGGCAGTTAACCGCCAAGCCGTTCCACTGTAATGTTGCGAATTGTTCACAGTTTCCGCCCAAGTCGGCAGCACCGATGATGTCGGGACGATCAGTGAAGACCCATTTCGGACATCATCTGTTCAAGGCGCTCAACATCCTGGGGGTTGTTCAGTTCCCAGAATTGACGCCCCCGCGCCTGAACCTGAACGCAAAGGACGTGACGTCCCCGTTCCAGGAAGCGCAATTGCTCCAACCCTTCCAGCTTTTCAAGCGAACCTTCGGGCCAGGTGGCGTATTCGCCCAGCGCCGCGGGGCGATAGGCATAGACGCCGACGTGATGGAAAACCGGGCTGTCGGCATCGTCCGCCACTTCGCCTGGCACGAAAGGGATGACCTCTTTCGAGAAATAGAGCGCTTGCCCGTCATGCCCGAAAACAGCCGTGGTTCCGCCGACGCGACCGGCATGGCGGTCGGCGATCAGATCGGCGCGCATCCGGCCCGAACAGCGCAGCACCGGCGTGGCAACCTGCGCATCGGGGGCGGCGCGCAGACCGGCGACCAGATCTTCGACGAACCAGGCGGGGGTCAGGGGCGCATCGCCCTGCAGGTTCACGACGATTTCGGGGGTGATGCCCAGATTGGCGATCGCCTCGGCGCAGCGTTCGGTGCCATTGCGGCATTCGGTGCTGGTCATGACGACCTCGGCGCCGAAACCTTTGGCATGGTCGCGGATGCGGTCGTCATCAGTGGCCACCACGACCCGGTCCACGCCCGAGACCGCCATGGCCGCGTCCCAGCTGCGGCGGATCAGGCTGCGTGCCTGCCCGCCTGCGCCGCGCAGTTCGACCAGCGGCTTGCCCGGATAGCGCGTCGAGGCATGGCGCGCGGGGATGACGATGACGACCGACATCTTACGGCTTCACCAGCAGAACACCGGGGGCATAGGCGATGAAGAACGGGTTTTCGAAGCCCGGCTTGCCATAGACGAAGGTGCTGTGGTCATCAAAGCGCACGACCTCGCCGCCCGCACCGCGCAGGACGGCATCGCCGGCGGCGGTGTCCCATTCCATCGTGCGACCCAGTCGCGGATAGAGATCGGCCTCGCCCGTCGCGACCAGACAGAACTTCAGCGACGAACCGGCGCTGGTCATGTCTCGCACGCCGTATTGCCCGATATAGGCGTCGGTCGCGGCATCGCGGTGCGACTTGGAGGCCACGACCATCAGGCCGCGGTTGTCGGGGGTGGCATTCACGCCGATCGGTTCGACCTTGCCGGGGGCATCGCCGAAGGGTGCCTTTTCCTCGACCGACATGCCGTCGGCGCTGGTATAGAACAGGCGGTCCTTGGCGGGGGCATAGACCACGCCACGCACCGGCACGCCGTTTTCGACATAGGCGATGTTGACGGTGAAATCGCCGCGGCGCTTGACGAATTCCTTGGTGCCGTCCAGCGGATCGACGATCAGGAAGGTCGACAGCGTCTGTCCGTGGGTGTCGGCCTGTTCCTCGGTGACCAGCGGGATATCCGGGAAAGCCTCGCGCAGGCCGGCCGAGATGATGGCATCTGCGGCCTCATCGGCCTCGGTCACGGGCGAATCGTCGGCCTTGGTGCGCGTTTCGAAATCATCGGACTGATAGATTTCCATGATCCGCTCGCCTGCCAGCAGGGCAAGGCGGCGCATTTCGGTGGTCAATCGGTCGAATTGCATTCACTTTCCTTTACGTGGCGGGGCCGGTCCGGCCATGCCGGATTGTGTGAGGGTCCTGCAATCCTTATGATGCCCCCAAGGGATATCGGCAAGCACCGCCACCATGGCAGCCCCGATGCTGCGACAATCCCGCATCAATTCTTTGCCAGAGGTGTCGGAATGCTGTTCAAGCAACGTCAAAGCCGGAACATGGTCCAGGCGGCCTTCACGACGCTGGCGCTGATCTATCACCAGACAGTCTACAACCTGCGGACCGAACACCGCAATGCCGCCGTCGGCCTGCTGCTGACCATCGTGCAGACCTCGCTGTTCATGCTGGTGTTTCTGGCGCTTTACGCGCTGGTCGGCATCAAGACGGCGCCGCTGCGCGGGGATTTCCTGCTGTACATCATGTCCGGCATCTTCGTCTTCATGCTGCATGTGCAATCGGTGGGGGCGGTATCGGCCAGTCATTCGGTGTCATCGGGGATCATCAAGCACGAACCGCTGAATGCGGCGGTGCTGATCTCGGGGGCGGCGCTGGCGATCCTCTACAAGCAGGCGATCAGCATCATCGTGCTGCTGCTGGCCTATCACGCGCTGTTCACGCCCATCACCATCTATGATCCGCTTGGGGCGGGGGCGTTGTTCCTGCTGTCATGGTTCTCGGGGTGCTGCGTGGGGCTGGTCTTTCTTGGCATCAGGCCTTGGTCACCGGCCACCGCCAAGATGCTGACAACGCTGTACCAGCGCGTGAACATGTTCGCCTCCGGCAAGTTCTTCGTGGCCAACACCATGCCGACCTTCATCATGCCGTGGTTCTTCTGGAACCCGCTGTTCCACCTGATCGATCAGGAACGCGGCTTCCTGTTCATCAACTATTCGCCCAACAAGACGATCCTGCTTTACCCGCTGTGGTTTTCCATCGCGATGCTGATGATCGGACTGCTGATCAACTTCACGACCCGCAAGCACGAATCGATCAGCTGGGCCGCTACGCAGTAATTTCATCCCGCGCAAAGCTGCAAAAGGCGTCACGCAGGGCCGATTTTGCGGCCCCGCGGTGCTTGCGGGGCTGAATTGCATCCCTATATACACCCCCGAAGCAGCCCGGTTCGTACCGGGTCTAATTCAAGCAAGGGATCGGGCCACGGGGGCCAAAACGGACCCGTAGCTCAAAATATCGCCGCAAGAGAGGTTATATCCACATGTCTAAAGTCATCGGCATCGACCTTGGCACCACCAACAGCTGCGTGGCCATCATGGACGGCAGCCAGCCCAAGGTCATCGAAAACAGCGAAGGCGCCCGCACGACGCCCTCGATCGTGGGTTTCACGGATGGCGAACGTCTGGTCGGCCAGCCCGCCAAGCGTCAGGCCGTGACGAACCCCAGCAACACCGTGTTTGCCGTCAAGCGCCTGATCGGCCGTCGCATCGGTGACGAAGCCGTCGAAAAGGACCGCAAGCTGGTTCCCTACAACATTGTCGATGGCGGCAATGGCGACGCATGGGTCCAGGTCAAGGATGAGAATTACTCTCCTTCGCAGGTCAGCGCGATGATCCTTCAGAAGATGAAGGAAACCGCCGAATCCTATCTGGGCGAAACCGTGACCCAGGCCGTGATCACCGTTCCGGCCTATTTCAACGACGCCCAGCGTCAGGCCACCAAGGATGCGGGCAAGATCGCCGGCCTTGAAGTCCTGCGCATCATCAACGAGCCGACCGCAGCCGCACTGGCTTACGGTCTGGACAAGAAAGAAACCAAAACCATCGCGGTCTACGACCTTGGCGGCGGCACCTTCGACATCACCATCCTGGAGATCGACGACGGCCTGTTCGAAGTGAAATCGACGAACGGCGACACCTTCCTGGGTGGCGAAGATTTCGACATGCGCATCGTAAACTATCTGGCCGACGAGTTCAAAAAAGAACACGGCGTCGATCTGACTGGTGACAAGATGGCCCTTCAGCGCCTGAAGGAAGCCGCTGAAAAAGCCAAGATCGAACTGTCCAGCAGCAGCCAGACCGAGATCAACCAGCCCTTCATCAGCATGGGCAGCAACGGCCAGCCGCTGCACATGGTCATGAAGCTGACCCGCGCCAAGCTGGAAAGCCTGGTTGCCGATCTGATCAAGCGCACCATGAAGCCCGTTCAGGAAGCCCTGAAGGACGCCGGTTGCGCCAAGGGCGAAATCGACGAGATCGTTCTGGTCGGCGGCATGACCCGCATGCCCAAGGTTGTTCAGGAAGTCACCGACTTCTTCGGCAAGGAACCCCACAAGGGTGTGAACCCGGACGAAGTCGTTGCACTGGGTGCCGCCATTCAGGCCGGCGTTCTGCAGGGTGACGTCAAGGACGTGGTTCTGCTGGACGTGACCCCGTTGTCGATGGGCATCGAGACCCTTGGTGGTGTCTTTACCCGCCTGATCGACCGCAACACGACGATCCCGACCAAGAAAGGTCAGATCTTCTCGACCGCCGAAGACAACCAGAACGCCGTGACGATCCGGGTCTTCCAGGGCGAGCGCGAGATGGCTGCCGACAACAAGATGTTGGGCCAGTTCAATCTTGAGGACATCCCGCCCGCACCGCGCGGCATGCCCCAGATCGAGGTGACCTTCGACATCGACGCCAACGGCATCGTCTCGGTTTCGGCCAAGGACAAGGGTACCGGCAAAGAGCATAACATCACCATCCAGGCGTCCGGCGGTCTGACCGACGAAGACATCCAGCGCATGGTCGATGATGCCGAAACCAACGCGGAGGCCGACAAGGGCCGCCGCGATCTGGTCGAGGCCCGCAACCAGGCTGAAAGCCTGATCCACTCGACCAAGAAGTCGCTGGCCGATCATGGCGACAAGGTCAACAGCTCGACCGTGGAAGCGATCGAACTGGCCATCGGCGCCTTGGAAGAGGCCCTGAAGTCGGAAGACGCGGGCAAGATCCGTTCGGGCATCCAGAACGTCATGGACGCATCCATGCGTCTGGGCGAAGCCATCTACAAGGCTCAGGAAGGCAGCGAAGAAGCCGCTTCCTCCGAGGACTCCGAGCGCGAAGTCGACGAAGACATCGTGGATGCCGATTTCGAAGATCTGGGCGAAGACAAGAAGCGCGGCTGATCGAGGCCAACTCTCAGGAAAGGGCCGGTCTGCATTCTGATGCGGACCGGCCCGCTTTTTTTGAGACAAACGAACAGGACGACACATGAGCAAGCGTTGCTATTACGAGGTGCTCGGGGTCAGCCGCGGGGCTTCGGCCGACGAGATCAAGAAGGCCTATCGTACCAAGGCCAAGGAACTGCATCCCGACCGCAACCCGAATGACGCGACAGCCGAGACCCGCTTCAAGGAAGCGAACGAGGCCTATGACTGCCTGAAGGACGATCAGAAGAAATCGGCCTATGACCGCTTTGGCCATGCGGCCTTCGAAGGCGGCGGCGGTGGTTTCGGCGGCGGTCGCGGCGGCGCGGGTCCGCAGGGCGACTTCGGTTCGGCCTTTGCCGATGTCTTCGAGGATCTCTTCGGCGACATGATGGGCGGACGCCGCGGTGGGGGCGGTGGCGGACGGTCGCGCGCACAGCGCGGTCAGGATCTGCGCTATAACCTGCGGGTGTCGCTGGAAGACGCCTATGTCGGCGTGCAGAAGCCGATCACCGTCAACGGATCGGCCGCCTGCGACGAATGCGACGGCACCGGCGCCGAGGGCGCGACCCAGCCCGCCGCCTGCCCGACCTGTGCAGGCATGGGCAAGGTCCGTGCGCAGCAGGGTTTCTTTACCGTCGAACGCGCATGCCCGACCTGTGGTGGTGCCGGTCAGATCATCAAGAACCCCTGCAAATCCTGCCACGGTGCGGGACGTACCGAACGCGAACGCACGCTGTCGGTGAACATCCCGGCAGGCGTCGAAACCGGCACCCGCATCCGCCTTGCGGGCGAAGGCGAGGCTGGCCTGCGCGGTGGTCCGGCGGGCGATCTGTACATCTTCGTCGAGGTTCAGGAACATTCGATCTTCCTGCGCGACGGCAAGATGCTGGCCTGTCAGGTGCCCGTCAGCATGGCGACCGCCGCCCTTGGCGGCGAGGTCGAGGTGCCGACGATCGACGGTGGACGCGCAAGGGTCAAGGTGCCCGCGGGCAGTCAGACCGGACGCCAGATGCGCCTGCGCGGCAAGGGCATGCCCCCCCTGCGTCACGGCGCCGGAGCGGGCGGCGAGCTGGGCGACATGCTGATCGAGCTGACGGTGGAAACCCCCGTCAACCTGACCACCCGCCAGCGCGAACTTCTGAGGGAATTCGAGGAAGTGAAGGCCGACAACAGCCCTCAGTCCGACGGTTTCTTCGACAAGGTCCGCAGCTTCTGGGACGGGATGACCCGCTGATCGCGGTTTAACCCTTTGTTTACTGATCGGGCCCATGCTTGCGGGCATGGACCCGAATCGTTCCTTTGGCGAAATGCCCCAATCCTTGTTCGACCCCGCGCCCGACGACGTGGCGCCGGTGGTTCCGACACGCGGCAAGACTGCCCCCTCTTATCTGGCCGATCATCGCGCGCGCCTGCGTGACCGCTTCATGCAGGGCGGTGCCGCTGCCATGCCCGATTACGAGATGCTCGAGCTGGTCCTGTTCCGCGCCATTCCCCGACAGGACCTCAAACCACTGGCCCGTCGCCTGATCGAGACCTTCGGCGACTTCAATCGCGTCCTGACGGCCACGCCTGCCCGCCTGCAATCCATCGACGGCGTCGGTCCTGCCGTTGTCACCGAACTGAAGATCGTCGAAGCCGCTGCCCAACGTCTGGCCCGCGCCCGTGTCATGCACCGCCCCGTCCTGTCCAGCTGGCAGGATCTGCTGGATTATTGCCACACCGCCATGGCCCACCGCGAGGTCGAGCAGTTCCGTGTCCTGTTCATGGACCGCAAGAACGTGCTGATCGCCGATGAGGAACAGGCCCGCGGCACGGTCGACCACGTCCCCGTCTATCCGCGCGAGATCATCCGCCGGGCGCTGGAACTGAACGCGTCGGCGCTGATCCTGGTGCACAACCACCCCTCGGGCGATCCCACGCCCTCGGATGCCGACATTGCGATGACCGCCCGCATCGCGCAGGCCGCCGAAAGCATGTCCATTACCATCCACGACCACCTGATCATCGGCAAATCGCGCGAACTGAGTTTCCGTTCCGAAGGTTTGCTGTAACGGGAACGTTGTGCATTTGCGACAGATGCGTCGAAATGCGCAGCATGGATCGGGCTTACAGTCTGGACTGACGGTAATTTGAACGGTAGAACCGCGACGCGAAGGCTACGTCTCGGACGTGGCCCGGAATGTCGTATCGGCCTGAATTTCGGCCCGAATTGGAGTATGACCCGTGTCCCACGCAGATGACCACGTAGGCACCCGGAGGGATTTCCTCTATTATGCCGCGGCGGGCGCAGGCACGGTGGCCGCCGGTGCCGCCGCCTGGACGCTTGTGAACCAGATGAACCCCTCGGCTGATGTTCAGGCCCTTGCCTCGATTCCGGTCGATGTCAGCGGCGTGGCCGAAGGATCCCAGATCACCGTCCTGTTCCTGGGCAAGCCGGTCTTCATCCGCCGCCGCACCCCCGAGGAAATCGAGGCCGGACGCGCCGTCAAACTGAGCGATCTGGTCGATCAGAACGCCGAAAACCCGAACCTGCCTGCCGGTTCGCCTGCCACCGATGAAAACCGCACCCTGGACGAAGCCGGCGAATGGCTGGTTCAGGTCGGCGTCTGCACCCACCTGGGTTGCGTGCCGATCGGTGACGGTGCCGGTGACTTCGGCGGCTGGTTCTGCCCCTGCCACGGCAGCCACTATGACACGGCAGGCCGTATCCGCCGGGGCCCCGCGCCTCAGAACATGCACATTCCCGTGGCGTCGTTCATCAACGACACCACCATCCAGTTGGGCTGAGGAGGGTTCTCATGGCCGGAATACCGCACGACCATTATCAGCCCAAAACGGGCTTCGAACGCTGGCTGCACCGCCGTCTGCCGGTGGCCGGACTGCTCTATGACACGCTTGTCATCCCGACGCCGAAGAACCTGAACTGGATGTGGATCTGGGGCATCGTCCTGACCTTCTGTCTGGCGCTTCAGATCATCACCGGCATCGTGCTGGTCATGCATTACACCCCGCATGTCAACCTGGCCTTCGCAAGCGTCGAACACATCATGCGCAACGTCAACGGCGGCTATATGCTGCGGTATCTGCACGCCAACGGCGCATCGCTGTTCTTCGTCGCGGTCTATCTGCACATCTTCCGCAGCCTGTATTACGGCAGCTACAAGGCCCCGCGCGAGGTCACCTGGATCGTCGGCATGCTGATCTATCTGCTGATGATGGCAACGGCCTTCATGGGCTATGTGCTGCCTTGGGGTCAGATGTCCTTCTGGGGCGCGACCGTCATCACCGGCCTGTTCGGCGCCATTCCCGGCATCGGTGAATCGCTGCAGACCTGGCTGCTGGGCGGACCTGCCGTCGGCAATGCGACGCTGAACCGCTTCTTCTCGCTGCACTATCTGCTGCCCTTCGTCATCGCGGGTCTGGTGATCGTCCACATCTGGGCCTTCCATTCGACCGGCAACAACAACCCGACGGGCATCGAAGTGCGTCGCGGCTCGAAAGAGGAAGCACAAAAGGACACGCTGCCCTTCTGGCCCTATTTCGTCATCAAGGACCTGCTGGCGCTGGTCGTGATCCTGGTCGTCTTCTTCGCGATCGTAGGCTTCATGCCGAACTATCTTGGCCACCCCGACAACTATATCGAAGCGAATGCGCTGGCGACGCCTGCCCATATCGTTCCCGAATGGTACTTCCTGCCCTTCTACGCGATCCTGCGCGCCTTCGACGGCGATGTCTGGGCCGTGCAACTGGTGCAGTTCCTGTCCTTCGGCATCGTCAACGCCAAGTTCTTCGGCGTTCTGGCGATGTTCGGTGCGATCATCGTCATGGCGCTGGTGCCCTGGCTGGACACCTCGCGCGTGCGCTCGGGCCGTTACCGTCCGCAGTTCAAGTGGTGGTTCTGGCTGCTGGCCGTCGATTTTGTCGTGCTGATGTGGGTTGGCGCCATGCCGACCGAGGGTCCCTATCCCTACATCGCGCTGCTGGCCTCGACCTATTGGTTCGCCTACTTCCTGGTCATCCTGCCGCTTCTGGGCGTCATCGAGAAGCCCGAGCCCATGCCGGCCACGATCGAGGAAGACTTCAACGCGCATTACAGCGCCAAGGCGACACCGGCCGAGTAAGGAGAGCCAAGGAATGACCCTGAGAACCAAGACGCTCACGGCCGCATTGGCCCTGACGATCTCTGCGACCGGCTTCGCGCTGGCGCAGGAGGCCACCACGACCACGGTGCCGATGCAGCAGGCGGACAGCGCGCAGGACGCGCCCGCCGAGGGCACGACCTTCGTCGCCACCCCGGCCGATGCCGCCACCGAGGAAGCTGCTGCGGAAGAACCCGCCGCAGCGGAACCCGAGGCGCAGGCCGAGGCCGACCACGGTGAGACCGAGGCCGATCATGGCGACACCGAGCATGCCGATGCCGGCCATGCCGAGGGCGAGGATGATCACGGCGGCGGACATGACGCCGCCCATATCGAGGACATCGACTTCAGCTTCGAAGGTCCCTTCGGCAGCTATGACCAGTTCCAGCTGCAGCGCGGCCTTCAGGTCTATACCGAGGTCTGCGCCGCCTGCCACGGCATGAAGTTCGTCCCGATCCGCACCCTGTCCGACGACGGCGGCCCCGGCCTGCCCGAGGATCAGGTCCGCGCCTATGCCGCGGATCTGCTGCCGATCATGGATGATGCCACCGGCGAGGAACGCGACCGCGTTGCGACCGACCACTTCCCGACCGTCTCGGGCATGGGCATGGGTCCCGACCTGTCGCTGATGGCCAAGGCACGGGCCGGTTTCCACGGCCCCGTCGGGCTGGGGATCAACCAGTTCGTCAAGGGTATCGGCGGACCGGAATACATCCACGCCGTCCTGACCGGTTATACCGGTGAAGAACAGGAACAGGCCGGATCCGTGCTTTACGGAAACAGCGCCTTCCCCGGCGGCTGGATCGGCATGCCGCCCCCGCTGTCGGAAGACCGCGTCACCTATGCCGATGGCACCCCTGCCACCGTGGATCAGATGGCGACCGACGTGTCGGCCTTCCTGATGTGGACCGCCGAGCCCAAGATGATGGACCGCAAGTCCGTCGGTTTGGTCGCCGTGCTGTTCCTGATCATCCTCAGCGCGCTGCTGTATCTGGTGAACAAGCGTCTGTGGGCACCCCACAAGGGCAAGCTCAAGCACTGATCGCCCGCGATCATGACGATCTGAACGAACGCGCCCCGCAACGGGCGCGTTTTTTCTTGGCTGGACAAGGGCCCGCCCGCCCGGTCACATGTCGCCCGTTGAACGGAGGAGACGGCCATGGCGATCTGGAATCTGGGGTCCATCAATATCGACCGGGTCTATCGGCTGGACAGCCTGCCCGAGCCGGGGGAGACGCTGACCTCGCGCAGCCATGCATCGGGGCTGGGTGGCAAGGGCGCGAACCAATCGGTCGCCGCCGCGCAGGCGGGGGCCGTGACGCATCATCTGGGCGCGATGGGGTCGGGCGATGATTGGGTGATCGAGCGGCTGGCCGAAAAAGGCGTCGGCACCGATCATGTCGCGCGGATGGCCGATCAGGTCACCGGTCACGCCATCATCATGGTCGACAGTCACGCCGAAAACGCCATTGTCATCCACTCCGGTGCGAACCGCGCCATTGGCGACGACCGTCTGCGGCAGGCGCTGGCAGGGATCGGGGCATCCGATACGCTTCTGATCCAGAACGAAACCAGCGGTCAGGTCGCTGCCGCACAAGCCGCGCAGGTCGCGGGCGCGCGCGTGATCTATTCCGCCGCGCCCTTCGATCTGGAGGCCGTGCGCCAGATCCTGCCGCATGTCAC
The DNA here is from genome assembly GCF_042466435.1 of Paracoccus sp. R86501. Taxonomy (NCBI): domain Bacteria; kingdom Pseudomonadati; phylum Pseudomonadota; class Alphaproteobacteria; order Rhodobacterales; family Paracoccaceae; genus Paracoccus; species Paracoccus sp. R86501. The sequence goes on along the minus strand of NZ_JAXHPZ010000001.1, from coordinate 2,948,518 downwards.
CATTCTGGCCATGAACGAAGGCGAGGCCGCGCAGTTGTTCGCTGCCATGCCCGGCGATCTGCCGGTGCAGGGTCTGCTGATCACGCGCGGATCGAAGGGGGCTGAGTATCGCGATCTGACCACCGGCCAGACGCATGAACAGGCGTCCTTCAAGGTGACGCCAGTCGATACGACCGGGGCGGGCGACACCTTCGCGGGTTATTTCGCCGCCGGTCTGGACGCGGGGTTGGCGATCCCCGACGCGCTGCGCCGCGCATCGGCGGCGGCGGCGCTGCAGGTCACGCGGCAGGGGGCGGGCGATGCCATCCCTTCCGCCGCCGAGGTCGACGCCTTTCTGGCCGATCAGTCCTGACCGATGCGCCCGCGCAGGCCACCGGTCTGCGCGCGGTCCATCAGCAGATGGTCCAGCAAGACGCAAGCGGCCATTGCCTCGGCCACAGGTACAGCGCGAATGCCAACACAAGGGTCGTGGCGGCCCTTGGTGATGACCTCGATTTCCTCGCCACGCGAATTGATCGACCGGCGAGGCGTCGTGATCGAGCTGGTCGGCTTGATCGAGAACCGCACCACGATGTCCTGACCGGTGGAAATACCGCCCAAGATTCCGCCCGCATGGTTCGACAGGAACTCGGGGCCGTTTTCGCCCATGCGGATTTCGTCCGCATTCGACACGCCGGTCAGGCTGGCCGCAGCCATGCCCTCGCCGATCTCGACGCCTTTGACGGCGTTGATCGACATCATTGCCGCGGCCAGATCGGTGTCCAGTTTCGCATAGACCGGCGCACCGAGGCCCGGCGGGCAGTGCCGCACCAGAACCTCGATCGCGGCGCCGACGCTGTTCTGGTCCATGCGGATGCCATCCAGATAATCGGACCATGCATCGACCGCGCCCGCATCGGGCAGGAAAAACGGGTTGGTGTCGATGGCATCCGCGTCAAAGCGGTCGCGGTCCAGATGCATGTCGCCCATCTGCACCATATATCCGATGATCTGCATGTCGGGCGCCAGCTGCGCCAGCACCGCATGGGCCGCCGCCCCTGCCGCCACCCGCGCCGCCGTTTCGCGCGCAGATGACCGACCGCCGCCGCGATAATCGCGCACGCCGTATTTCAGGTGATAGCTGATATCGGCATGACCGGGGCGAAAACTGGTGGCGATATCGCCGTAATCCTTGGACCGCTGGTCGGTATTCTCGATCATCAGCTGGATCGAGGTACCGGTCGTCACGCCTTCGAACACGCCCGAAAGGATGCGGACCTGATCGGCCTCGCGCCGTTGGGTGGTGTGTTTGCTGGTACCGGGGCGGCGGCGGTCCATGAAGCGCTGGATGTAATCCTCGGACAGCGGGACGCCGGGGGGGACGCCATCGACGGTCGCGCCCAGCGCGGGGCCGTGGCTTTCACCCCAGGTGGTGAAACGGAATTCGCGGCCGAAAGTGTTGTAGCTCATGTTCGGGCGTCCTCGGTCAGGGCTTTCAATTGATAGACCAGATCCAGCGCCTCGCGCGGGGTCAGGCTGTCGGGATGCACCGCTTTCAGCGCCGCGTCCAGCGGGGATGCCTTGGCGGGTGCGGGGGCTGGCGGGGCCGCGCGGAACAACGGCAGGTCGTCGATCAGCGCGGCGGGACGGGCGGCACCTTGGCGTTCGCCCGATTCCAGCGCGTCCAGAACCTGCCTTGCGCGGTCGACAACGGACGCGGGCAGACCGGCCAGACGCGCCACCTGCACACCATAGCTGCGGTCGGCGGCGCCCTTGCGGACCTCATGCAGGAAGATCACGTCGCCTTCCCATTCGCGCACGGCGACAGTGGCGTTTTCCACACCCTCCAGCCGCGCGGTCAGGGCGGTCATTTCGTGGTAATGCGTGGCAAACAGCGCGCGGCAGCGGTTGGCAGCATGCAGATGCTCCATCACCGCCCATGCGATGGACAGCCCGTCCCAAGTGGCCGTGCCGCGTCCGATCTCGTCCAGGATGACCAGCGCGTGGTCGTCGGCTTGGTTCAGGATGGCGGCGGTTTCCACCATTTCCACCATGAAGGTCGAACGGCCCCGCGCCAGATCATCGGCGGCACCAACGCGGCTGAACAACTGGCTGACGATGCCGATATGGGCGTGGCTGGCGGGCACGAAACCGCCCGCCTGCGCCAAGACCGCGATCAGGGCGTTCTGGCGCAGAAAGGTCGATTTACCCGCCATGTTGGGACCGGTCAGCAACCAGATTGCAGGGGTCGCGCCCTTTGTCAGGTCGCAGTCGTTGGCGACAAAGCTTTCGGCCTTGCGCTTCAGCGCGCGTTCCACCACCGGATGCCGCCCGCCGGTGATGGAAAAGGCGCGGCTGTCATCGACCTGCGGGCGCGTCCAACCTTCGCCGGAGGCGATATCGGCAAAGGCCCCGGCCAGATCAATCTCGGCCAGCGCCCGCGCCGCCTGTCCGATGGGTCCAGCGCGGTCCAGCACGGCGGCCCGCAGGCGGTCATAGATGCCGCGCTCGATCTCCAGCGCACGGTCGCGGGCATTCAGGATGCGGGTTTCCAGTTCGGACAGTTCGACGGTGGTAAAGCGGATCTGGTTGGCAGTGGTCTGGCGATGGATGAAGGTCTGGTTCAGCGGCGCGGCCATCATGCGTTCGGCATGGGTGGTCGTGGTTTCGATGAAATAGCCCAGAACATTGTTATGCTTGATCTTCAGTGCGCTGACACCCGCCATGGCTGCATATTCGGCCTGCATTCCGGCAATGACCCCGCGCCCTTCGTCACGCAGACGGCGGGTCTGGTCCAAATCTTCGTCATAGGTTTCTGCTACAAACCCGCCGTCACGGGCCAGCAGGGGTGGTTCCGCCACCAGCGCATCGTCCAGCAGGTCGATCAGGTCGTCATGGCCGGTCAGATCGGCCACCGCATCGCGCAGCACCGGCGCGGCGTCATCGGGCAGGCGTTCGGCAATGGCGGCCCCTTGGGTCAACCCAGCGCGGATCGCGGCAAGATCGCGCGGACCACCGCGTTCCAGCGCCAGACGTGACAGGGCGCGGTCCATATCGGGCACGCGTGCCAGCGCGCTGCGCAGATCGGTCAGCAGGCGCGGATCATCGACCAGCATCGCCACACTGTCCTGACGTGCACGGATCAGCGCCAGATCACGGCTGGGGGCGCTGACGCGTCGTTCCAGCAGACGCGCCCCCGGCGCGGTTACCGTGCGGTCGATGGCGGCCAGCAGGGACCCTTCGCGACCACCGGACAGGGCTTGGGTCAGTTCCAGATTGCGGCGGGTGGCAGCATCGATCTGCATCGCGCCGCCGGCCTTTTCGCGGATCGGGTGGCGCAGCAGCGGCAGCTTGCCCTTTTGCGTCATGTCCAGATAATCGACGATTGCGCCCATCGCGCCCTGTTCGGCGCGGGTGAAACTGCCGAACCCGTCCAGCGTTTCCACGCCATAAAGCGCGCATAGCCGCCGCACGCCCGCGCTGCTGTCAAAGGCACCGGCATGCAGATCGGTCAGGGCGGCACCGGCATCCTGCACCAGCTCCTCGAATTCATAGCCTGCGGCCAGAACCTCGCGCGGGGTCAGGCGGGCCAGTTCGGGGGCCAGCCGCGCGGGCGGGCATTCCATCACCTGAAAGGCACCGGTCGAAATATCGACCCACGCCAGCGCGCCTTCGTCACGGACCTGCGCATAGGCGGCAAGGTAGTTGTGGCGGCGCGCCTCCAGCAGCAATTCCTCGGTCAGGGTGCCGGGGGTGACAAGGCGAACGACATCGCGGGCCACGACGGACTTGCTACCGCGTTTCTTGGCCTCGGCAGGGTCCTCCATCTGTTCGGCGATGGCGACGCGGAAGCCCTTGCGGATCAGCTGCAACAGATAGCTTTCCGACGCATGGACAGGCACGCCGCACATCGGGATCGGTTCGCCCTGATGCGTGCCGCGTTTGGTCAGCGCGATGTCCAATGCGGCTGCGGCCTGCACGGCATCGTCGAAGAACATCTCGTAGAAGTCGCCCATGCGATAGAACAGCAGCGCACCGGGGTTCGCCTCGCGGATCGCCAGATATTGCGCCATCATCGGGGTGGGCTGGTCGGTCATGGGTATTCCGTCACTGTCATCCGGCCCCGTATCTAGCCGCTTGCGTGCTGCGGTTAAACCATTACATTCAGGCCAACCTCGGGGTGCCCTGCATGGGATGAGACGCAATTGCGGACCCGTTGAACCTGATCCGGCTGACACCCGGCGGAGGGAAGGTGACGGCTGTCCTTTCTTTCGAAACCCGTTTGAGAGGAGACTGCCTTGAAACCCCTGTTCATCGCCACCGCCCTGCTGGCCGCGACCCCCGCCTTGGCGCAGGACCGCGCGCTGACCGTCTATGCCAGCGATTACATCGCCAGCGAATGGGGCCCCGGCCCGACGATCAAATCCGAATTCGAGGCCTTCTGCGATTGCACCCTGGACTTCGTCACCGGCGACATCCTGCCCCGCCTGCTGATGGAGGGTGAGGGGACGGACGCCGACATCGTCTTCGGCCTGAACACCGATGTCACCGCCCGCGCCCGCGCGTCGGGCCTGTTTGCGCCCCACGGGCAGGACACCTCCGACATGTCGCTGCCGGTGGAGTGGAGCGATGACATCTTCCTGCCCTATAACTGGGGCGAAACGGCGTTCATCTATGACGAAACGCGGCTGGAAAACCCGCCCGCCAGCTTTCAGGAATTGCTGGACGCGCCCGATGATCTGAAGATCGTGATCCAGGACCCGCGGTCGTCCATTTCCGGCCTAGCGCTACTGTTGTGGGTCAAGCAGGTCTATGGCGATGACGCGCCCGAGGCTTGGGCCAAGCTGGCCCCCAAGGTGCTGACCGTGACGCGCGGCTGGTCGGAATCCTATGGCATGTTCACGGACGGAGAGGCGGATATGGTCCTCTCCTACACCACCTCGCCCGCCTATCACATTGCAGCGGAAGACGACCTGACCAAAAAGGCCGCCATCTTCCCCGAAGGTCATTACTTCATGGCCGAACTGGCAGCGCAGGTCGCATCGACCGATCAGCCCGAACTGGCACAGCAATTCATGGACTGGATCCTGACGCCGGAATTCCAGAAGACCATCCCGCTGGCCAATTGGTCCCTGCCCGCCAAGCTGCCGCAGGACGACTGGCCGCAGGTCATGCGCGACCTGCCCCGCCCCGAAAAAACGCTGTTCTATTCCGAGGACGAGGCCGAAGCCCTGCGCCAGCCGGCGCTGGACGAATGGCTGCGCGCCTTCGCGGGGTGATATCCGGTCGCATCGTCGCCGCCGGTCTTGCGGCCCTGATCCTTGGCACGCTGGCCGCTGTCGCATGGCAGGCGGGCGGGTTGTCGGGCTTGGGAGAATGGGACTGGCGCGCGGTGCGCTTCACCGTCTGGCAGGCGGCGCTGTCGGCCACGCTGTCGGCGGCGCTGGCGGTGCCCGTCGCGCGGGCGCTGGCGCGGCGGCGCTTTCGCGGGCGCGGGTTGCTGGTCACGCTGCTGGGCGCGCCCTTCATCCTGCCGGTGATCGTGGCGATCATGGGACTGATCTCGGTCTTCGGGCGCAACGGCGCGCTGAACGAGGGCCTGCGTGCCCTGGGCCTGCCCGAACTGGGCATCTATGGCTGGCAGGGCGTGATTCTGGCGCATGTGTTTTTCAACCTGCCACTGTCGGTGCGGCTGATCCTGCAAGGCTGGCAGGCGATCCCTTCCGAACGCTTCCGTCTGGCATCCAGCCTTGGCTTTGCCCCCGCCGATGTCGCCCGCCATCTGGAACGCCCGATGCTGCGTGCGGCCCTGCCCGGCGTCTGGCTGGCGGTTTTTCTGGTCTGCCTGACGTCTTTCACCGTCGCTTTGGCCCTTGGCGGCGGCCCGCGTGCCACCACGGTCGAGCTGGCGATCTATCAGGCGTTCCGCTTTGATTTCGACTTGGGACGGGCGGCGACGCTGGGCTTGGTGCAGATCGGGTTGTGCATTGCCGCGATGCTGGCGGCGCGCTGGATCGCCATTCCGGCGGGCTTTGGCGTGGGCATGGATGCAGGCCAAGGGCCGGTCGGGCCGCGCGGCTGGCGTGTCTGTTCCGATGCGGCAATCATCGCACTGGCGGCGGGGTTCCTGCTGTGGCCCTTGGTGGCGGTTCTGGCGGTGGGCGTGCCGCGCCTGCCTGCGCTGGCGCCTGACGTCTGGTGGGCGGCGGGGCGGTCGGTGGTGATGGCCGTCACCTCGGCCCTGTTGGCGGTGGCGCTGTGCCTGATGCTGGCCCTGGCCATCGCACGCGGCGCGGGCCGTTGGGTCGAGGCGGCGGGTATGCTGCCCCTGATCGCATCGCCTCTGGTTCTGGGGACGGGGCTGTTCATCCTGCTGCGCGACGTGGCCGGCCCGCAGCAGATGGCCCTGCCAGTGACGGTGGCGATCAACGCCGCCATGGCCCTGCCCTTCGGGCTGCGGGCGCTGATCCCGGCGGCACGCAGCCTGCAGGATGATTATGGCCAGCTTGCGGCATCATTGGACCTGAGAGGCTGGGCGCGGCTGCGATACCTGACCCTTCCGCGTCTGGCGCGCCCCTTGGGCTTTGCCGCAGGCCTGGCTGCGGCTTTGGCGATGGGCGATCTGGGTGTGATCACACTGTTCGCCAGCGACCAGCCGACATTGCCGCTGAAGCTGTATCAGTTAATGAATAGCTATCGCATGGCGGATGCGGCAGGCGCGGCGGTACTGCTGATGGCGCTCAGCTTCGGGCTGTTCTGGATGTTCGACAAAGGGGGCCGCTTGGATGCTTGAACTTCGGGATATCGCAATCCGACATGACGATTTCAGCCTGACCGCCGACCTGTCCCTGCCCAAGGGCGGACGATTTGCGGTGATCGGAGCCTCGGGGTCCGGCAAATCCACGCTGCTGTCTTTGATTGGTGGATTTCTGGCACCCAATCAGGGGCGCATCCTGTGGGACGGGCAGGATATGACGCAGATGGCACCGGGGGATCGGCCTATTTCGACCCTCTTTCAACACCACAATTTGTTTCCACACCTTACAGTGAAACGAAATATAGGCATGGGACTGCGAGCTGATCTACGACTGGACACTGATCAGAAGGACCGCGTGACGCAAGTGCTGGATCAGGTCGGGCTGTCCGGCACGGGCGACCGCCGCCCCGCTGCATTGTCGGGTGGCCAGCAAAGCCGCGTCGCGCTGGCTCGCGTGCTGCTGCGGGCGCGGCCCGTACTGCTGCTGGACGAACCCTTCGCCGCCCTTGGCCCCGCCCTCAAGTCCGAGATGCTGTCCCTGCTGACAGGCATTGCCGACAGGACGGACGCCACCGTCCTGATGGTCACCCATAACCCGCAGGATGCCCGCGTCTTTTCCCCCCAGACCATTCTGGTCGAGGATGGCCGCGCCCATCCACCACGCGACACAGGCCCGCTGCTGGACAACCCGCCCCCCGGTCTGCGCGCCTATCTGGGATAAGTTCGCGCCCTGCAAAACATCATGTTCCCGCAACGCAGATAGCTTGCTACGCTCCGCCCCAGAACATCATGGGAGGAGACCACATGTTCCATCGCATCGCCACCGCCGTTCCGATCGCAGCCCTGGGCGGGCTGATGGCCACCGCGCCCATGGCACAGGCGCAGGACTTCATCAACGTGCTGACCGGCGGCACCTCGGGCGTCTATTACCCGCTTGGGGTCGCCCTGTCGGAAATCTATGCCGAGGGCATCGAAGGGTCGCGCACGCAGGTGCAGGCCACCAAGGCCAGCGTCGAGAACCTGAACCTGCTGGCCCAAGGCCGCGGCGAGATTGCCTTCGCCCTTGGCGACAGTGTTCAGGCCGCATGGGAAGGAAACGAGGAGGCCGGCTTCCCCCGCAAGCTGGAGGAACTGCGCGCCATCGCCGCCATCTATCCCAACTATATCCAGATCGTGGCCGATGCCTCGGCAGGTGTGACCACGCTGGAGGATCTGCGCGGCAAGACCATGTCCGTGGGCGCCCCCGCATCCGGCACCGAACTGAACGCCCGCGCCATCTTTGCCGCCGCCGGCATGAGCTATGATGATCTGGGCAAGGTCGAATACCTGCCCTTCGCGGAATCGGGCGAGCTGATCAAGAACCGCCAGCTTGAGGCGACGCTGCAATCATCAGGGCTGGGGGTCGCGTTCATCAAGGACCTGTCATCCACCCATGACATCAGCATCGTCGCCATCCCCGAAGAAACCGTCCAGACCATCGGCGCGCCCTTTGTGCCAAGCGTGATCCCGGCAGGCACCTATACCGGCCAGGATCAGGACGTGCCGACCGCAGCCGTCGGCAACATGCTGATCAGCCATGACGGCGTCAGCGAGGAAACCGCATATCAGATGACCAAGCTGCTGTTTGAAAATCTGGACCGCATGACCTCGGCCCATGCAGCGGCGGGGGGCATCTCGGCAGAGACTGCGATGGACGGAATCTCCATCCCGCTGCATCCGGGCGCGGAACGCTATTACCGCGAAATCGGCCTGATCGAGTAAGCGACTCTTGGCCCGCGGCACAGGCTGCGGGCCGATCCCCCACGAAAGGTCCCCGATGTCCGCATCCCATCCCCCCGCAAGCGGGCCCGCCACGCTTGATCCCACCGCCGAGGCCGAATTCAGCGAGGGCCTGCCCCCCGGTTTCGGCACCGGCATCATGGGCCGCGTCGCCTTCTGGCTGGCGGTCGTGTTTTCCCTGTTCCAACTGTGGGCCGCGGGTTACGGCAGCCTGCCAAGTCAGGTTGTCCGCGCCATGCATGTGGGGTTCCTGCTGCTGCTGGGCTTTGGCCTTGTCGGCAACCTCGTCGCTAAGACGCAGCGTGGGCAGGCCTTCTTTTGGGCGCTTGGGCTGTTGGGGTTCTCCACCGGCATCTACAACTGGGTCGAATACAACGACCTGATCCGCCGCACCGGCTTCCTGACGCAGATGGATCTGGTGATGGGCACCATCCTTGTCGTTCTGGTGTTCGAGGGTGCGCGCCGCCTGATGGGCTGGCCCCTGGCTGCCATCGCGGGGATATTCCTCGCCTATTGCTTCCTTGGCCAGCATTTGCCGCCGCCCTTCATCCATCGCGGCTATGGGTTCGAGCAGATCGTCGAACATTTCGCCTTCGGGACCGAGGGCATCTATGGCAGCCCAATCTATGTCAGCAGCGCCTATATCTTCATTTTCGTGGTTTTCGCGGCGTTTCTTGAACGCGCAGGCATGCTGAACCTGTTCAATGATTTCGCCCTTGGGCTGGTCGGTGGCGTGCGCGGCGGGCCTGCGCAGGTGGCCGTGCTGTCATCGGCGCTGATGGGGACGATTTCGGGGTCGGGGGTGGCCAATGTCGTCGCATCCGGCCAGTTCACCATTCCGATGATGAAGAAATCCGGCTTCAAACCGGCCTTTGCCGGCGGGGTCGAGGCGACGGCATCCATGGGCGGCCAGATCATGCCCCCCGTCATGGGTGCCGTGGCCTTCATCATGGCCGAGACGCTGAACGTCCCCTATGCATCCGTGGTCAAGGCGGCGATCATTCCGGCGCTGCTCTATTTCGGCGTGGTCTTCTGGATGGTCTGGCTGCAGGCCGGACGCGACAACCTGAAGGGCCTGCCCCGTGCCAGCCTGCCGAACCCGTGGCACGCCGTGCGCGATCAATGGCCGCTGGTGCTGCCGCTGGCGGCCTTGGTCTATCTGCTGTTCGCGGGCTATACGCCGATCTTTGCGGGCACGATGGGTCTGGCGCTGGTGACGGTGCTGATCCTTGGCGCGCCGCTGGCGGCGATGATCGGACCATATGCCTTCCGCGTCATCTTCTGGCTGGCGCTTGGGGTCGCCTCGGCGCTGTTCCTGAAATACGGGATCAACCTGCTGGTCGCGGTGATCGCTGCATTGGTGCTGGCCTGCGCGATGTCCAAAGGCGCCCGCCCGACCATCGGCATCATCCGTGATGCGCTGGCCCAAGGGGCGCGCAACGCCCTGCCCGTCGGCATGGCCTGTGCCATTGTCGGCGTTGTCATCGGCACGCTGACGCTGACCGGCATCGCATCGACCTTTATCGGGGCGATTATTGCCATCGGTCAGGACAACCTGTTCCTGTCGCTGTTCCTGACCATGCTGACCTGCCTTGTTCTGGGCATGGGGATTCCGACGATCCCGAACTATATCATCACCTCGTCCCTTGCGGGTCCGGCGTTGATGGAGCTTGGGGTTCCACTGCTGGTCAGCCATATGTTCGTCTTCTACTTCGGGATCATGGCCGATCTGACGCCGCCCGTGGCACTGGCCTGCTTTGCGGCGGGGCCAATTGCCAAGACCTCGGGGCTGAAGATTTCCATGCAGGCGATCCGGCTGGCAGCGGCGGGGTTCATCATCCCGTTCATGGCGGTCTATACGCCATCGCTGATGCTGCAGGATGGCGGCCCGATCGCCGAAGCCTGGGGCTATCCGGTCGAGGTCGCCTATATCCTGCTGAAAACGGTGCTGGGCGTCGGGCTGTGGGGCGTGGCGATGGTCGGGTATTTTCTTGACCGCACCAATGTCGTGGAACGCACGCTGGCCTTTGCCGCAGGGGTGGCGCTGATTGTGGCGATGCCGCTGTCGGACGAATTGGGCTTTGCGCTGGCGCTGGTCTTCGGCGCGATGCACTGGCTGCGGCTACGCAAGGTCGTGGCCTGATGTTGTGCGTGGCCAGCGGGGCGTTTTTGCTGTCGCTGGCCACGGCGGAATTCACGCTGGATTGGCAGCATTCGGTCGAACACACCGTCTGGTGGGAACGCTGGCAGATTACCGATGCGGGGCTGGCCCCCGTCGCGGCGCGGATAACGGCGTCGGGTGCGGGGATGGAACCCCCGCCCGATGCTGTTCTGCGTGATGGAGTCTGGGAATTTACGCCGACCGTTCCGCCACAGCGTGATATCTGGCTGGGCGCATCTGGGGCGACGGTCGGCGGCTGGCAGTTATGTGCGGGCGGCCAGTGTCACGCCCTGCCGGAAGGGGGCGATCCACTGCATCTGTGGTCCGCCCCCGATTGCACCCAGCCCTAGACAATCCACAGCCGGATCAGAAAGGCCACCGTCCCGATGCAGGCGACACTGGCCAGCCAGATGCCCACGAACCACGCGAACTTTCCGAAGCCCTGCCGCATCAGTGATACCCCTCACCGGGGATGATCTTGCCGCGGAACACCCAATAGGAAAACGCCGTATAGGTCAGGATGATCGGGATCAGGATCGCAGCGCCGACCAGCATGAAGATCTGGCTGTTGCGGGGGGCGGCGGCCTCCCAGATGGTGATCTCGACGGGGACGATGTAGGGGAACATCGAGAAGCCCAGTCCCGCGAAGCCAAGGATGAACAGGCCCAGCGCAAAGAAGAACGGCCAGTAATCGTGGTGGCGCACGGTCAGCGTGCGGAACATGCCGAAGGCCAGCGCCAGTACGGCGACGCCGACGCAGGCGGCAAGGGCGATGTTCCAGCCTCCGAACCAGCGGCTGTAGTATCCGTCCTGCAGGAAGGGCGTCCACAGGCTGACGATGCCGATGAAGATCACCGTGGCGATGCCCAAAACCCAGGCCTTGCGGCGCATGCGCTCCTGCAACGGCCCTTCGGTCTTCATCACCAGCCACGTTGCGCCCAACAGCATATAGCCCGCCATGACGGCCACGCCGACCATCAGCGTGAAGGGCGTCAGCCAATCCCACCAGCCGCCGGCATAGGCACGACCGGGCTTGTCGATGTCGATGCCCTGCAACAGCCCGCCCAGCGTTACGCCCTGCGCCAGCGCTGCCATGGCGGAACCGCCGATGAAGGCCACGTCCCAGACTGGACGCCAGCGGGTGGTGCGCCAGCGGAATTCAAAGGCCACCCCGCGGAAGATCAACGCCAGCAGCATGGCGATGATCGGCGCGTAAAGCGCGGGCAGGATCAGCGCATAGGCAAGCGGAAAGGCCGCGAACAGCCCGCCACCGCCAAGGACCAGCCAGGTCTCGTTCCCGTCCCAGACCGGGGCGACCGAGTTCATCATGACATCGCGATCCTCGCTGTCGTCCTCGGTCGCGAACAGCATGCCAAGGCCCAGATCGAAGCCGTCCAGCACGACATAGACAAGAACCGCAAAGGCAATCACGAATGCCCAGATCACGGTCAGATCGAAGGAAACGCCTTCTGCAATGGTCATGGTCACTCTCCAGGTTGGACGGGGTTGTGCTTGCGGGTCATGTGCTGCTGGGCGGGCGTGGTGCCTGCCGTGCGCGTCGGGCTGTTGGTGACATCCTTGAGGCGCGGTTCGGCGCGTGCGGGTGCACGGTTCATCAGGCGCAGGATGTAATAGGTGCCGGCCCCGAAGACCGCGAAATAGACGATGACGAAGGCCACCAACGATGCACCCACCGCGGCCGCATCAAGCGGCGCGGCACTGTCCGAGGTGCGCAGGAAGCCATAGACCGTAAAGGGCTGGCGGCCGACCTCGGTGGTGACCCAACCGGCCAGGACGGCGATCAGGCCGGAAGGCGCCATGGCGACCGCCGCACGGTGCAGCATCGCCCATTCGAACAGCCGTCCCCGCACCCGTGCCAGCAACGACCACAGCCCGACGCCCAGCATGGCAAAGCCCAGCGCGATCATGATGCGGAACGACCAGAAGACGATGGCGACAGGTGGCTGATCTTCGCGCGGGATGGTGTCCAGCCCGTCCAGCGGCGCGTTCAGATCGTGCTTCAGCACCAGCGAGGACAGTTTGGGGATGCCGATGGCGTAATCCAGCCGCTGTTCGTCCTGATTGGGGATGCCGAACAGATACAGCGGCGCGCCGTCGGGGTGGCTCTCGAAGTGACCCTCCATCGCCATGATCTTGGCGGGCTGGTGTTCCAGCGTGTTCAGCCCGTGCATGTCGCCAAGGAAGATCTGGACCGGCGCAAAGACCGCAGCCATCCACATCGCCATGGAAAACATCGTGCGCGTGGCAGGGCTGATCAGGTCGGGGCGGTGCCGGTTGCGCAGCAGATGCAGCGCGGCCACGCCACCGACGATGAAGGCCGTCGTCAGATAGGCCGCCGTCACCGTATGCATCAGACGGAACGGGAACGACGGGTTGAAGATGACCTGCCAGAAGTCGGTGGGCAGGAACTGCCCGGTTTCGGGGTCGATCTCGAAGCCCGCGGGGGTGTGCATCCAGCTGTTCACCGACAGGATCCAGAATGCCGATATGGCCGTCCCCACCGCCACCGCCAGACAGCCGATCATGTGCAAGGTCGGGCCGACACGGTCGCGGCCAAACAGCATGATGCCAAGGAAGCCCGCCTCCAGGAAGAAGGCCGACAGCACCTCATAGGCCATGGGCGCGCCGATCACCGGGCCCGCCTTGTCGGAGAACACCGACCAGTTGGTGCCGAACTGATAGGACATGACGATGCCCGACACGACGCCCATCGCAAAGGCCAGCGCGAAGATCTTGACCCAGTAACGGAACAGATCGAGGTATTTCGTGTCATTGGTCCACAACCACAGCCCGTTCAGGACCGCCAGAAAACTGGCCAGACCGATGGTGAAGGCGGGAAACAGGAAGTGGAAGCTGACCGTAAAGGCGAATTGGATGCGGGCCAGCAGAACGGCATCGACGGTTTCGAACATCAGGAACCTCGCGGCAAAGACCCTGTCCGGCGTGCCCTTGCGGGATCACGCTGCGGGCGGCTTCGTTTGATGAAAACTAGCCGCCGGGGGATGCTTTTAGCAAGTGTCCTGACGTCGCACCGCCGGATCCGTCATCCGGTCTTGGGGCCGCTAAACCAGCCCGAACAACAGGGGCACCAGCACCAGACAGGCCAGCGCCAGCGTCTGCAGGGTCAGCATGGCGAAGGCCGCACCGCCCACATCGACCAGCCGCCCCAGAGATGTCTTCATCCCCACCGCCGCCACCGCCGTCACCAGAAGCGAACGCGACAAGGTCGAGGCCGGGTCGGTCATCGCCTGCGGCACCAGATGCAGCGAATTCAGCGCCGCCAGCAGCAGGAAGGCCACGACAAAGCCCGGCATCAGCGGGGGGCGCTTGCCCGTCGCCGGGTGATGGCGGCGCAGAACCAACGCGCCGATCAGCACCGTCGGCGCCAGCAATGTCACGCGGATCAACTTGACGACCGTGGCGATATCGCCGGTTTCGTCGTTGACCGAATAGCCCGCGCCGACCACCTGCGCGACGTCATGGATGGTGCCGCCCAGAAACAGCCCCGTCTGGTGGTCGCTTAGCCCCAACGCCCCCGCGACGATCGGGTAAAGGATCATGGCCACCGTCGAAAACGCCGTGACCGAGATGACCGTGAAGGCCAGATCGCGTTCCGACGTCTCGCGCTGCGGCAGGATGGATGCGATGGCCATTGCCGCCGATGCGCCGCAGATGGCGACCGATCCACCGGTCAGGAACCCGAAGGCCCGGTCGCGCCCCATCAGCCGCGCCAGCAGCACCGACGCCAGAATCACCACCGCCACGCAGGCGACCATGACCAGCACGAAGCCCCAGCCGATGTCACGCACCATGTCCAGCGACACCCGCAGGCCAAGCAGCGCGACCCCGGCGCGCAGGAAGACCCGCGCGGCAAAACCGATGCCGGGGCCGGTGCGGTCGTGTTCGGACAGGAAGTTAAAGGCGATGCCCAGCAGGATCGCCATCAGCATCACCGGCGCGCCGTAATGGTCCGACAGGAACTGCGCGGCCATCGCCACGATCAGCGCCAGCGCAATGCCGGGAAACAGCCGTCGCAATGCCTGCGCCGAATGGCGGGCGGATGTCATCTGCATGATAAGGGGGTCCTGCATGGGGCAGAAGGGGGCCCGAAGGCCCCCCTTGCGGTCTTACTGGATGTCGCGGGTGCGGTTTTCATCCATCTGGCCCTGCACGGCCGAAACCTCGGCGCGCAGGGTTTCCAGGATCTCGGCGCCGCCGTCGACATTCTGGGTGAACCAGTCATAGACGGGCTGGGCGGCATCGGCGAAGGCCTGTTTCTCCTCCTCCGAGGGGACATAGATCTGGCCGCCGGCTTGGGTGAATTCCTCGTATGCCGGGATGGATTTGCGCTTGGGCGAGGCGAAGGTCGCCTGTTGCAGCTGATAGAAGCCGTCGTTGACGATGACGCGCAGATCTTCGGGCAGCGACATGAAGGTCTGGTTCGACATCCACCACAGCGCGCCCATATAGGCATGCCCGTCCAGCGTGATGTATTTCAGACCGGCATCGGGGAATTTCATCGACATGATGTCGGTGATGCCGTTCTGCGTCCCTTCCACGACGCCCGTCTGCAACGAGGTGAACAGTTCCGGCCAGGGGATCGGCGTGGGCGATGCGCCCATCGCGCGGACCAGTTCCTGCGGCAGGTCGGCCACGACGCTGCGCAGCTTCATGCCGTTCAGATCGTCAGGCGTGGTGACCTGCTTCTTGGTATTGGCAAAGTTGCGCCAGCCGCCGGTGTTGCCGATGGTCATCAGCCGCATTGTATCGCCCGAATCCGCCAGCATGCGTTCGCGCAGATCACGGGTGAAATCGCCCGACAGCACGGCCTCGGCCACGCGGTCGTTGGGCAGGATATAGGGCAGGTCAAGAACCTGCACATAGGGGAACAGCCCCGCCGCCCCGTCCGAGGTCGAGATATAGACGTCGATCGAACCATCCGCGACGCCCTGCAGGCATTCCGCGCCATTGGAACACAGCTGGGTACCCATATAGATCTCGACCGCGATGGCGCCGTTCGAGGCGGCCTCGACATAGGATTTGAAGACCTGCAGGCCATCGTAATCCTCATCGCTTTCGTTCGAATTGGCGACGGCGCGGATGGTGAAATCCTGTGCCATGGCAGGCAGGGCCATCGCCGTGCCCAGTGCCAGCGCGGCGGCCAGTGTCAGTGTCGTCTTCATCATATTCCTCCCACAGAATTCAGTCAGTTTGCAAAGCCGGTCAGGCGCGGAATCGTCAGCGAGATGGCGGGGAAATAGGTGATCAGGAAGATCACCAGGATCTCGACCGCAAGGAAGGGCAGAATGGCCCGCGATATGGTCGACACCCTTTCCCCCGACACTGCCGAGGCCACGAACAGCACCAGCCCCATCGGCGGTGTCGCCAGACCCACCGTCAGATTAACGCACATGATCATGGCAAAATGGATACTGTCCACGCCCATGCCGGTAAAAACCGGACCCAGGATCGGGCCAAGAATGATGATGGCCGGACCCGCGTCCAAGAACATCCCGACAATGAACAGCAGGATGTTGATCAGGAACAGCAACAGCAACGGGTTGTCGGTCAGCAGCAGGATGAATTCCGCCAGCTGCTGGGGTGCATGGCTAAGCGACACGACCGTCTTGAATGACATCGCCGCACCCACCAGCAACAGCACCACCGCCGAGGTCAGCCCCGCCTTGCCCAACACATCCGGCAGTTCGCGGATGCGCAGCGTGCGCAGGACGAACAGGCTGATGACCAGCGCATAAAGGACGGCGACGGCGGCAGCCTCGGTGGGCGTGAAGATGCCGAACAGGATGCCGCCGAGGATGATCACCGGTGTCATCAGCGGGAAGAACGCCTTGAGGCTGGCCTGACCGCGTTCGGGCCATGTGTATTTGCGCGACGCGACCGGGAAATCGTATTTGTCGGCCATCAGCTTGATCAGCAGCATCAGCCCGACGCCGACCAGCACCCCCGGCACCAGACCTGCCAGAAACAGCGCGGCGACGCTTTCGCCCATGACATAGGCATAGATGATCATGATCCCCGATGGCGGGATGATCGGCCCGATGACCGAACTGGCCGCCGTGATGGCGGCGGCGAACTTGCGGGTATAGCCCTGTTTCTCCATCGCGGGGATCAGCATGGACCCCAAGGCGGATGTATCGGCCACGGCGCTGCCCGACAGACCCGCGAACAGCATGGATGAAAGCACGTTCACATGCGCCAACCCGCCGCGCAGATGCCCAATCAGCGCCTGGCTGAATTCGACCAACCGCAGGGTGATCCCGCCGCGGTTCATGATCTCGCCCGCCAGCATGAAGAAGGGGATGGCCATCAGCGGAAAGCTGTCGATGCCGTTATAGAGGTTGCGGTACAGCAGCGTCAGGTCGCGTTCCTGACCGTTCAGGAACAGTAGCAGCCCCGGCGCGGCCAGCAGTGCAAAGAAGACCGGCAGGCCGACCAGCAAAAAGACCAGAAAGACCGGAAGAAACCACACCAGCATCATTCGGCCCCTTGCGTGTCGGTTTTGGGGATCGCCGGAAGATCGGTCACCCCCAGCAGCAGCGCGATGTTGCGCAACAAAAGTTCGATATTGACGATGATCAGCATCACCGACCCCACCAACAGCGACGCCATCATCCAGCTGCGCGGCACGCGGTACCACTGGCTGAAATCAAGCGAGATCGGCAAATGCAGCGAGGCGCTGGCAAAGCGGCCGCCGATGCCCGTCACCTCGGCCCATGCGATGGGAATGGCGACATAGAGCACCAGCAGCGACAGGCACAGCAGGATCAGGTTCAGGATGCGCGCGACGGTGGCGGGCAGCATTTCGGGCAGAACGTCGATGGCCACGAAACCACCGGTGCGGAAGGCAGTGGGCGCCATCAGCCCGGTCATCCACAGCATGCAGAAACGCGCGGCCTCGTCTGGCCAGGCAAGGGCACTGTTCAGGACATAGCGGCTGAAGACTTGCAACAGGGTCACGGTGACCATGATCGCGACGGCGGTGATACCGATGGCGCGGCCGACACGCAGGACGTGGTCGTTCAGCCGCGACAAGGGCCTGATCAGCCCGCTTAGAAAACCCATCATTCCCCCTACGCCCGATGCCGTGACCCGTCTCCTCGGCGGGATGCGGCGACGCCTATTTGCAGTCCAGCCGCGATACCCTGCCGCCGAAGAATGCCAGCGGATCGCCCGCGCGCATTTCGGCACGCAGGACCTGCCCTACGATGATGGCATGATCGCCGGCCTCGTGGACAGCGTGGCGGGCGCAGTCGAAACGTGCAAGGCAGTTCGACAGGACCGGCACGCCCTGTTCGTTCAACGTCAGCTTGTCGGCAGGCAGCGCCGCCTGATCACGCGCCACTGCGAATGCCAGCGATTCCTGTTCCGCGCCCAGCACGTGGATGGCGTAATGCTGCGCGCCCACAAAGGCCGGATAACGCGACGAGGCCCGCCCCGGCGACCACAGCACCAAGGGCGGCTGCATCGAAACCGAGGTGAAGCTGTTCGCCGTCATCGCCACGCAGCCGTCCCGCCCCTGCGCCGTCACGATGGTCACGCCCGTGGCGAAGCGCCCGAAGGCGTCGCGCAGGTCGCGGCTGTTGTCGGCGGTGGGAACGAAGCTGGTGGCCGCGCCATGCTGCATCACGCGACCTCATGGCCCAATGCGGCCTGATAGAGCCGGAACCACTGCTGGCGATCCAGCCCGACCTTGGCGGCATCGGAAATGGCCGCGACGCGCGGCAGCGAATTTGTGCCCAGCACCGGCAGGATCGTCGCCGGATGGCGCAGCAGAAAGGCCACGGCCACCGCCGCACGATCAACGCCGAATTCGCCAGCCAATTCGTCCAGCACCGCCTGCACCGGGCCTTCGCCGGTCATCAGGCTGCCGCCACCTAGGGGCGACCAGGCCATCACGGCATCGCCACGCTTCTGGTGGAAAGCCAGATCACCATTGGCAAAGGGCGCAATGCTGGCCAGCGACAGCTCGATCTGGTTGGTGGCCAGCCTGGTGTTCATCGCCGATTGCAGCAGTTCCACGTCCCAAGGGCGGAAATTCGACACGCCGACCGCGCGCAGCTTGCCCTCGCGCACCAGCGCATCCAGCACGCCGCCGGTTTCATGGTGATCCATCAGCGGATCGGGGCGGTGGATCAGCAGCAGGTCCAGATGGTCGGTGCCGAAATCGCGCAGCGAGCTTTCGACCGAGGCGCGGATATGCGCCTCAGAGGTGTCGTAATGCTTGCACGACACATCAGCATATTTTCCGCAGGGCGCGACGATATCGCATTTGCTGACCAGCTCGACCTTGCTGCGCAGGCCGGGGTCGGCCTTCAGCGCGGCACCAAGGATGGCTTCGGCGGTGTAATCGCCATAGATGTCGGCCTGATCCAGCGTGGTAATGCCCTGATCCAGACAGGCATCGATCTTGGCGCGGACATGTGCGACCGAGGTGTCGGCATCATCGCCCACCCGCCACATGCCATAGACAAGGCGGGACAGGGACAGACCTTCGGCAATCGTGACGCGTTCCATTCAGCGACGTTCTCCTGCGCCAAGTGGCGTCTGCGGCGTGGTGGCGGGGACGCGGCCCCATTCCCGGTTCAACTGGCAGGTCTTCATCTGCGGCAGCACGCGGGTTCCGAAATGTTCGGCCTCATCGATATGCGGATAGCCTGACAGGATAAAGGACCGGATGCCCATCTTCTGCAACTCCTCCAGCTTGGAAAGCACCTGATCGGTCGATCCGACGATGGCCGCGCCGCAGCCCGACCTTGCCCGCCCAACGCCGGTCCAGAGGTTCGGTTCGATGTAACCTTCCAGATCGGCCAATTCGCGGTTGCGCGCCTGTCGGCTGACGCCCAGAGAGCCTGCGTCCAGCGCACGTTCGCGGATCAGCCGCCCCTGTTCGTCGTCCAGCTTCGACACGAGTTCACGGGCATATTCGCGGGCCTCGGCTTCGGTATCGCGGACGATGACATGCGACCGGAAGCCGTAATCCAGCACCCGCCCGTGACGTTCGGCCGCAGCATGGGCGGCCTTCATGCGGTCGGCGATGTCTTCGGTTTTTTCGGGCCACATCAGATAAACGTCGCAATGTTCGCCGCAGAGATCCAGCGCTGCGGGGGAATAGCCACCGAAATACAGCATCGGCCCGCCCGTCTGATAGGGCTTGGCGGGGTCTGTGGACACGTCGCTGAAATCATAGACCTGACCGTGGAACTCGATTTTGTCCTGCGTCCATGCCTGCTTCAGGATCTGCACCACCTCGCGCGAGCGTTGGTACCGAAACTCGCTGTCGGCTTTTTCACCCGGAAAATCGGACGAGATGATGTTCAGGGTCAGCCGCCCCTGCATCATGTGGTCCAGCGTGGCGACCGTGCGGGCCAGCATAATCGGCTGCATTTCCCCGCATCGCACCGCGGCCAGCATATTGATGCGGTCGGTGATCGGCGCGCAGCCCGCGACAAAGGACAGCGTGTCCTGCCCCACCTGATAGGACGACGGGCACAGGATGTTGCCGAACCCCTGCGCCTCGGCGGTTTTCACGATGTCGGAACAATGCGCCCATGACGACCGCAGGTCATCGTCGGGAACCCCCAGATGGCGGAAATCATCCGAACAGAGCGCGGAGAACCACGCGACCTCGACGCGGTCCAGATCGGCCGATGTGACGGGAACGACGGTCATGATTTCCTCCGCAGGGTCATCCCAACTTTCCACTTGCATAGCCGCGCCCCGGGTGTAAATCAATGGTGCATCAATTATCCGATGGGGAGGTCGGGGATTGAACTCCAGCCGCCGTACATCACCTGCGCGCCCCGACGCGCTGCCGATCCATCTGCAGATCGAGGAACTGGTCATCCGCGACATCGCGGCGGGCCGACTGGTCGATGGCCAGCGCCTGCCCCCCGAACGCGACATGGCCGCGGCGCATGACACGACGGTTCGCACCCTGCGCAAGGCTCTGGCCCAACTGCAGGACAAGGGACTGATCGAGCGTCGGCAGGGGTCGGGCAATTATATCAGGGCGGGACAGCAGGTCGCCTCGGTCTATTCGATGTTCAGGTTGGAACATGCGATAGGCGGTGGTGGGCTGCCCAATGCCGACATTCTGTCCGTGGATTACCTGCCCAAGGATGCCGGACAGCCCGATTACGGCACGTCCGACCATGCCACGCGCTTTCGACGCCTGCGGTTTCTGGACGATATCCCCATCGCCATCGAGGAGATCTGGCTGGATGGCGGTGCGGGCCGGGTGCCGCGCGACAAACTGCAGGATTCGCTTTACCTGACCTACAAGCGGGCGCTGAAGCTGTGGATTACCCGCGCCGAGGACCGCGTGGGCATCGCCCCGGTCCCCGATTGGGCGCACGACCGCTTTGGTCCGCGCCCGGGAACCATCACTGCCCATATCCAGCGACTGTCTTGGGCCCAATGCCCCCATGCGGTCGAATTTTCCCGAACCTGGTACGACACCGACAGGGCGCTCTATGTGCAGCGTCTGATCTGAGGAGATCCGCATGACCACCCAGACCTTGGTCCCCGCCAAGACCCGGACCGTCACCTATGGCATCATCGGCTGCGGCATGATGGGGCAGGAGCATCTGCGCAACATCGCCCTGTTGGACGACACGGCCATCGGCGCGATCTTCGAGCCTGATGCCGGGATGCGCGCAGCCGCCCGCCTGCTGGCCCCCAAGGCGCAATTCGTCAACAGCATCGAAGCGCTGCTGCAGGTCCCCGACCTTGATTGCCTGCTGATCGCCAGCCCCAATTTTCGCCACCTGGAACAGTTGCAGGCGATCGCCGCCCGGCGGCCCCTGCCCGTTCTGGTCGAAAAGCCGCTGTTCACCGACCTGTCGCAACTGGCCCAGATCGATGCCTTTGCCGCCAGCTATCCTGCGCCGGTCTGGGTCGCGATGGAATATCGCTACATGCCGCCCGTCGCCAAGCTGATCCAGCAGGCGCAGGCTGTCACCGGCGGTATCAAGATGCTGACCATCCAGGAACACCGATTTCCGTTCTTGGACAAGGTCGGCGGCTGGAACCGCTTCAACGATCAGACCGGGGGCACCTTCGTCGAGAAATGCTGCCATTTCTTCGACCTGATGCGGGTTTTGCTGCAATCCGACCCGGTACGGGTGATGGCTTCGGGAGGACAGGCGGTCAATCACTTGGACGAGGAACAGGACGGCCGCCGACCCGACATCTTCGACCACGGTTACGTCATCGTCGAATTCGCCAACGGCGCCCGGGCCATGCTGGAGCTGTGCATGTTTGCCGAAGGCGCGCGTTTTCAGGAACAGATCTCGGCCATCGGGCCTTTGGGCAAGATCGAAGCCTTCGTGCCCGGCCCCGGCCGTTTCTGGCCCGAGGATCTGGGCCCCGCGCCAACCCCCGAAGTCGTCTTGTCACCCCGCCACCCCAAAGGCCCACGTCTGGAACCCGTGCCCGTCGATTCCGTCCTGCTGGAGGCAGGAGATCACAACGGTTCGACATATTACCAGCACAAGCGGTTTCTGGAGCTGCTACGTAGCAGCCGAAGCCAAGCCGAGGTCAGCCTTGCCGACGGCCGTTGGGCCGTCCTGATGGGTCTGGCGGCACAGAGGTCAATGGAAACGGGATCATCGGTGATGCTGGAATCGCTGATGTGAAGCGAGTGTGCCGGGACTATAGGTAAAAACGACACGGTACAGGACCATCACTTTCAGGGCTGGTAAGGTTACAAGATCCATTGCCTGACACCCGCGCTGGCATATGAAGCAAACTGCCCGGTAGGAGAACTATCGGTCGTCGCATTTTGCATCGCCATAAGGTGCCGAACTAGCAGCCACGTTGACCGATCCGGACGCCGTCCTTGGATACCATCTGTGGAATCAATGAGGCGGCCACCGTCTACGTCACCTCTGACGGGTTCACGTCATATCTTACCGAAGCTTTGTCTGCGCTGGTTGTTCTTGCGCAGGGCGGAACGTCAGGAAGCCCCGCTTTTCGAGCGGGGCATTGTAACTTCGGTATATTTTTGGTTGCGGGGGCAGGATTTGAACCTGCGACCTTCAGGTTATGAGCCTGACGAGCTACCGGGCTGCTCTACCCCGCGCCAAGTTTGTCCTGATCGTGTTTTTTCATCGTTTCAGAGGGATATGCGTCTCTTTCCAGGTCTGGCGGTGACCTACTCTCCCACGTCTTGAGACGCAGTACCATCGGCGCAGCGGCACTTAACGGCCGAGTTCGGGATGGGATCGGGTGTTTTGCTCGCGCTAGGGCCACCAGACCAGGAAAGAGACGCTCAGCGTGGGCTATTGCCCATGTTGTCCAAGGATGCATTTGGAGGAAGACTTTGAAGTCTGTCTTCTTCCGGATCAAATCAAGCCTATCGAGCCATTAGTACCGGTCAACTGAATGCATTGCTGCACTTACATCTCCGGCCTATCGACGTGGTGGTCTTCCACGGCTCTCAAGGGAGACCTTGTTTTGAGGGGGGCTTCACGCTTAGATGCCTTCAGCGTTTATCCTGTCCGAACATAGCTACCCAGCACTGCCGTTGGCACGACAACTGGTCCACCAGTGGTTCGTCCACCCCGGTCCTCTCGTACTAGGGGCAGCTCCTCTCAAGTCTCCAACACCCACGGCAGATAGGGACCGAACTGTCTCACGACGTTCTAAACCCAGCTCACGTACCTCTTTAAACGGCGAACAGCCGTACCCTTGGGACCTGCTCCAGCCCCAGGATGAGATGAGCCGACATCGAGGTGCCAAACGATGCCGTCGATATGGACTCTTGGGCATCATCAGCCTGTTATCCCCAGCGTACCTTT